>NZ_CP136684.1:292500-892500 GCF_032921865.1 Thalassospira lucentensis | reverse complement strand
ACACCGATCCGCTGCCCCAGGCACTTGTCCTGACAGCGATCGTGATTTCGTTCGGGATGACCGCACTTATCGTTGTGCTGTCAATCCGCGCCTATCTTGAAATCGGTAATGACCATGTTGACGGTCGCCCGGTTGGCGAGCCTTCCGAAGCAGGAGACAAAAACTGATGGGTCACTGGATTGTCGTTCCCATTGTGCTGCCTGCCGTGATGGCCGCCCTGATTGTTCTGGCGGTTCGGCATGACATTGTTCTGCAGCGCATATTCTCGATCACCTCGACCGTTGCCCTTGTGGCGGTCACTCTGTCGCTGGTGATTTTTGCCAATAACAACAACCCGGAAATGTACGCACTTGGCGACTGGCCGGCACCGTTCGGGATCGTGATCGTACTGGATCGCCTGTCGGCGATGATGATCTTTCTGACCTCGATCCTCGGTCTTGGTGTCATCCTGTTTGCATCAAGCGAATGGGACAAGCGTGGCCAGCATTTCCACGCCCTGTTCCAGTTCCAGTTGATGGGGGTCAATGGTGCGTTTCTGACCGGTGACGTGTTCAACCTGTTCGTTTTCTTCGAGGTGCTGCTGATCGCATCCTATGGGTTGATGCTGCATGGTGCCGGGGCGGAACGCCTTAAGGCGGGCATGCAGTATATCGTCATCAACCTGACGGGTTCGACCCTGTTTCTGGTCGGGGTCGGCATGATCTATGCCGTGACCGGAACGCTGAACATGGCCGATCTGGCCATCCAGGTGCCGCAGGTGGCCGCCGGTGATGCCGCGTTGCTGCGTGCCGGGGCGCTGATCCTGCTTCTGGTGTTTTGTGTGAAGGCGGCTTTGGTGCCGGTTCATTTCTGGCTGCCGGGGACTTATGCCAATGCACCGGCACCGGTGGCTGCCCTGTTTGCGATCATGACCAAGGTCGGTGCCTATTCGATCCTGCGCGTTTACTCGCTGGGCTTTGGCGAAAATGCCGGTGATATGGCATGGCTCGCACAGCCCTATATCCTGCCTGCGGCGATTGTCACACTGGCGATTGGCATGATCGGGGTGCTGGCGGCCAAGCGGCTTAATGGCCTGATTGCGTTTTCCGTGATTGGATCGATGGGAACGCTTTTGATTTCCATCGCGCTGTTTACGCCCGAAAGCATTTCGGCCGGTCTTTATTACCTGCTGCATTCGACCTTTGCCGGGGCGGCCCTGTTCCTGATCGGTGATCTGGTGGCGTCACGCCGGGGGGCCATCTATGGCGACAAACTTGAAACGGCACCGGTTTTCCATCAATCGGGGCTTCTGGCGGTTCTGTTCTTTGTTGCGGCCATCGCCATGGCCGGGATGCCGCCGCTTAGCGGTTTTATCGGCAAGCTGATGATCCTTGATGCGGCACGTGACAGCGACCTGTCTGTCTGGATCTGGTCAGTCATTCTTGTGACGTCGCTGATGTGCATTGTCGGTTTTGGCCGTGCAGGCAGTGTCCTGTTCTGGAAAAGTGCCTCGGCTGAAGGTGTGATCGAGGTCGAGGGGGCAAATTGGCCGGTTCTTCCGATCGTTGCCGCCTGCGGAATGCTGTGTGCACTTGTTGCCCTGACGGTGTTTGCAGCACCGATCATGGATTACCTGCAGGGCACGGCAGCGCAGTTGTTTGACACCACGGATTACATCCGGGCTGTGCTGGGTGAAATACCCGCCACACAGCCTGGCCAGTAAGCGGTGATGAAAGGATAGTGATGATGTTGAAACGTTGTCTTCCCCACCCGCTTCTGTCGCTGGCCCTGCTGGTTGTCTGGGTGTTGCTGGTCAATGAAATATCGGCCGGTGCCGTGGTCTTTGGTGCGATCCTGGCGATTGTGGTGCCGTTGATCACGTCAAGTTTCTGGCCGGCCGCGCCAAAGGTCGGCAATGCCTATGCGATCTGCGAATACGGCCTGATCGTGTTGTGGGATATTCTGGTGGCGAATGTTGTCGTTGCCGGATTGATCCTGTTTCGCAAGGCCGAAAGCCTTGAAACGAAATGCGTTGTCGTTCCGCTTGATCTGACCTCGCCGGAGGCGATCACGACCCTTGCGGGGACGATCACCATGACGCCGGGCACCGTGACCATTGATCTGAGTGCCGATGCCAAAAGCCTTCTGGTGCATTGCCTGCATGCGCCGGACCCGCAGGGCGTGGTTGATGATATCAAGACCCGCTATGAAGGCCGTCTGAAGGAGATTTTCGAATGATCGAATATGCGCTGAATTTCGGCTTTATCTGTGTGGCGGTCGCCCTGTTGATGAATTTGTGGCGTTTGGCCAAGGGACCGACCATCGCGGACCGTGTTCTGGCCGTCGATACCATGGCGATCAACGCCATCGCCCTTCTGGTGCTGTACGGGATCAGCCGCGCAACCTCGATGTATTTCGAAGGGGCGCTTCTGTTTGCCATGTTCGGCTTTGTCTCCACCGTTGCCTATTGCAAGTTCGTCTTGCGTGGCGACATCATCGAATAGGGAGAGAGACGATGCCGTTTATTGCCGAACTCGTCATTTCCGTTCTGATCGTGATTGGCGGATTGTTCCTGCTGATCGGGTCGTTCGGGATGCTCAAACTGCGCGAATTGCTGCCGCGGCTTCATGCGCCGACCAAGGCAACCACGGTTGGCGTTGGCGGAATCCTGATCGCATCGATGCTGTTCTTCTGGATCGAACGCGGGCATTTCACCATTCATGAATTGCTGATCACGCTGTTCCTGTTCCTGACGGCACCGATCACCGCGAACCTGATCGCCAAGGCCTATTTGCTGCGTCATGTCGATCCGCACGCGGATCTTCCGAAAAGCGGTCAGGACGAAGGCTGGGCAACCTTTGATCCGGTCGGCCCGGATGGCTATGACCCCAGCGAGGAATACAAACCCGATCAGAAGTGAACACGGGTGGAGATTTGCAAACGGCACCGTTCATGCGGTGCCGTTTTGGTATGCTGTTAACAGGAAAACCGCATGATCCTTGAAACCGAACGGCTTTGGCTGCGTCCGCGAACACTGGATGATCTTGAAGACTGCTTTGCGATGGATCGTGAACCCGGTGTGACCGACTTTGTTCAGGGACCGTGGGCCGACGAAACCGAACATCGTGCCTTTATCCATGATCGCATCACCATGGATTACGGGCCGGGACTTGGATACTGGTCGCTGTTTTTAAAAACGGAACCGGATCGTTTCATTGGCTGGGTGCTGCTGATCCCCGAGGATGCGGTTGGGCCCGAGATCGAAATCGGCTGGCGGTTGAAACCGGCTTTCTGGGGCAGGGGATACGCATCCGAAGCCGCCAATGCCCTGTTGGCGCATGGGTTTGAAAACATGAAACTGCCCGGTTTCATTGCCTGTATCGATGCCCGGAATATCGGATCACTTGCGGTGGCGCGAAAGATCGGCATGTGTCCTCACAAGGACGACAACGATATCGTGCAATATGCGATCACAGCAGATGATTTTGCAAAACGTCCTCATAGATGACATTGCCGATCTGCCTCTGATCTTGTTATGACAAGGGCAGGAGGAACGCGTTTCACATGCCGGATTTCAGCATCGAAGATCAGTATTGCGGGCGGATCGCCGGGATCGACGAGGTCGGTCGTGGGCCGTTGGCCGGGCCGGTGGTTGCGGCGGCCGTTATCCTGCCGCGCGATGAACGGTTGCCGGAAGTCCTTCTGGGGGAACTTAACGATTCCAAAAAGCTTTCGGTCAAGAAACGCGACTTTCTGTTTGAGGTGATCATGGGCTGTGCCGAGGTCGGCATCGGTGCGGCATCTGTCCGCGAGATCGACCGGATCAATATCCTGCAGGCCACATATGTCGCCATGCGCCGTGCGGTGGCGCGCCTGCCGCAATGCCCCGATCAGGCGCTGGTGGACGGCAATCGTGACCCGGGGTTGCCCTGTGCGGTCGAAACGATCATCAAGGGTGATGGCAGGTCATTATCCATCGCGGCGGCATCCATCGTTGCCAAGGTCGTGCGCGACCGCGCCATGACCCGGCTTGCCGTGCGCTATCCGCATTTCGGCTGGGATGGCAATGCCGGTTATGGGGTGAAAAAGCATATGGACGGGCTTGGCATTGTTGGCCCGACCCTGCATCACCGCCGCAGTTTCAGGCCGATTGCCGAATTGCTTGTGGATTTGCCAGCGGATGATGGATCAGGGTTTACCGTGTCGTGATTTTGCTTCGATCTCGCGTAGCAGGCTGACGAAGGCACGCAAACCGGCTGATATGTTTTTGCGACTTGGATAATAGAATGCCAGCCTTGAATAACTGATCGACCATTCTTCCAGAACGCGGATCAGGCGACCGGTTCGGATGTCATCCTCAACCAGCCACAGCGGAAGATTGGCAAGTCCTGCTCCGGCTCTTGCTGCCTGCAAAAGCAGTTCCCCTTCATCCAGACAAAGCTGCCCGGGGACATCGATGCTGCGGATCTTATCCTTATACCGGAAATCCCAGTGATAGATCGCCCCGCTACCAAGGCGGGATCGTATGCATTCATGGTTAAGCAGGTCGTCGGGGGTTTGGGGCCGTTCGCGTGCGGCGAAATAGGACGGTGCGCCGACAACGGCAAAACTCATCTCCGGCCCGGCAGGGACGGCAATCATGTCGCGCGGAACTTCTTCGGTAAGGCGAAATCCCCCGTCAAAACCTTCGGCGACAATATCGACAAATCGCCCTTCGGTGACAATGTCGACCTTCATGTCCGGATAGCGGCGCATATATTCCAGAATAATCGGTTTCAGGACAACACGCGCGGCCAATGCGAAACTGTTTATCCGAAGTCGGCCAACCGGTGTGTTGCGATGCGCGTTGATGTTTTCGACGGCCTGATCGATTTCTGAAACTGCAGGCGCAATACGGGCAATGAACCGGTCCCCGGCTTCTGTCAGCGAAACGCTGCGTGTCGTGCGATTGAACAACCGGACATCAAGCCGTTTTTCAAGAGCAGCAACCGCATTGGATAAGGCAGTGGGGGACATGCCAAGTTCATGTGCCGCTGCTCGAAAGCTGCCGCGGCGGGCAACCGCGATGATGGCTTCCAGTTCGGTCAGGCCGGATTTATGCATTGTCCCGATTTTCGAAATTTAACATACAGGTTAATCTATATTAACAGGATTATCGTGACTGCCTAGATTTTCTCCAACGACCCTGCACAGGAGAAAACGGTATGCATCAGATCGATAAAATTTATATCAATGGCGAATTCGTCACGCCGAGGGGTTCGGCGCTTTTTGATCTTTATAATCCTGCCACGGGGATGGTGAACGGGCAGGTGCGCCTTGCCAATCGTGACGATGCCCAGAAAGCGATTGCGGCTGCAAAAGCAGCTTTTCCGGCCTTTTCGCAAAGTACGAAAGAAACCCGTCTGGCATTGCTGTGGCGCCTTTATGACGCGGTTGTCGCGCGTGCCGATGATATTACGGCTGCCGTGGTCGAGGAGTATGGCGGCCCGGTTTCCATGATGCCGCAATGGACGAAAATGGCAGCACAGAACTTTCTGGATATGGCTGAGGCACTGGGAAGTTACGATTTCACGCAGAAAATTCGGGCAAGCGACGTTGTGATGACCCCGATAGGGGTTGTGGGGGTTATCATCCCCTGGAACAGCAATGTCGGTTTTATCACCAGCAGGCTTGCGACCGCGATCGCGGCGGGTTGCTGCACCGTTATCAAACCCAGTGAAATGAGCGCATTGCAAACCCAGATCCTTTGCGAAAGCCTGCACGTGGCAGGCCTGCCCAAAGGGGTTCTTAATGTTGTGACCGGTACCGGGATTGAAGTTGGGGCGGAGATCGCCCGGAACCCGGATGTGGCAAAAATATCCTTCACCGGTTCAACGGCGGTGGGGAAAGATATCCTTCGTGCCAGTGCCGATACCATGAAACGGGTAACACTTGAGCTTGGGGGCAAGTCCCCAACGATCATCCTTGACGATGCCGACCTTGATGCTGCGGTTCCGCTTGTTCTTACTGCGGGCTTCTTGAATAGTGGTCAGGCCTGTATTGCCGGTACCAGGGTGCTGGTTACGCGTGAAAAGCATGATGAACTTGCGCAAAAACTGATTGCTGCGATGAATGACATTGTGGTCGCCGAGCCCACCGATCCGGCATCACGTATTGGCCCGATGGTCAGTCGCAAACAATATGAACGCGTACAGGGCTATATTATCAAAGGCATCGAAGAAGGTGCGGACCTTTTGGCGGGCGGGCCAGGACACCCCGAAGGGCTTGGCGGTTATTTCGTTAGACCGACCCTGTTTGGCAATGTCGATAATGCCATGACGATTGCGCGTGACGAAATTTTTGGCCCGGTTCTTTGTCTGATCCCCTATGAAGATGAAGAGCAGGCGATAACGATTGCCAATGATACGGATTATGGTCTTGCGGCCTATGTGATGTCGTCCGATCCCGCGCGGGCGGGACGTGTCGCAGAACGCATTGATGCCGGGCGCGTCTGCATAAATGGCTTCCAGCACGAACCACAGGCACCGTTTGGCGGTTTCAAGCAATCAGGGATCGGTCGTCAATATGGGGTTCATGGGTTGGAAAGTCATCTTGAACCGAAGGTCATTATGGGGCGGTAATTTCAAACAAGGACAGACGAACCGTGCCGAAACGGCATGAGATTTCGGGCGGTTCGTCATGCGCTGCAATGGTATGGAAATCCGGCCTGAAGGCCCTATGAGGCCTGCGTCACGCTTGCCCGGACAAGGTCGGTGCCATCACTGTCACGTGTAATCGCGGCAAATCCGTCCTTCTGGCGCACCGTGACCCGTTCCTGTACCCGGCATTCGGTGCGGAACTGGATATCGATGCTTTCGGGATGGAAGTCCGGTTTTGCATCCGCACCGGTTGCGCCGAGGACCCACTGCATCAGGCGGACATTGTTGACATGCCCATACAGGTCAAGGTCGGATGGCCGGGCCTTTATGCTGTCGATTTCGGGTAACGGGTCGCTGGTAAAGGGCGGTCGAAACGGCGGTGCGATCAGCTTGGGGCCGGGCGGGTCTGGCAGCCTTTCCTCGATCCAGTCGGGCCAGCTTGCCGCGCGCCGTTCAATCAGGTCAAACATCACCCAGAAGCTTTGCGCGACTGCAATCACATCACCCTTGCCATCGATCAGACGGAAATCGCGGGTGGCAACACGTCTTGCAACGCCGGATGGCCATGTTTCGACAATGATATCCTCGCCATTGCCGGGATAGCGCCGCACATGAATGACCATGCGTGCCAGCACCCATGCTATGCCCTGATCCACCGTATCGTCATAGGCCAGTTTCAGGATACGGGCGCCCCAGCCAGCCGCATCCTGCATGTAATCGGCAAGAGCCGACAGCATCGCAAGGCCGTTATCCCCAATTTCCGAATATCGCACGCGATAGGTGCCGCGCCATCCGCAATTGGCGGGCAGGGCCGGTCTGGCGATTTCGTCCCAATCGATGATCATGTCGGCCAATCCTGTGTCATTCCCTGACAGTTATAGAAACCCGGTTGGCTGCTTGCAAATCCGGACTGCAAATTCGCAATACGAACCGGGATGTCCCGAAGGTTCATCTTGCTCATTTCGGCAAAGCTGGTGATGATGGTTAAATTCAGGGTTGGGCTGCGTCATGTGTATCTTGTGGCCCTTCGGGGGAACCATCAAAAATGAATGATCAAATGCGTTCATTTAAAACGAAGAATGCAGTTCCCTTGGGTTAAATTTAAGAGAACAGTGATGTTTAATTAAATGGAAAAGCGAAAATACAACAAGACGTTACGCGCAGAAAAAGAAGATGAAACGCGCCTGAAGATTGTCGAGGCCGCGATGAGTTTGCATGGTGAAGTCGGCCCTGCACGCACAACCATCAGCGCCATTGCCGACCGCGCCGGTGTGCAGCGCCTGACGGTCTATCGGCATTTTTCCGAAGAAAATGAACTGCTTGATGCGTGCTTGTTACATTGGCTGAGCCTTAGCCCGCCGCCCGATCCCACATCATGGCGCGAGTCGGTGCCAGAGGGTGACTGGGGCCTTGCGATCCTTAGCATGCTTTATCACTATTATGGTGAAACGGCCTATATGTGGGATCATTGCTATCGGGATCAGGAGAGCGTTGCGGCGCTTCACGAACACATGACGGGCTTTGATGCCTATCTCGACATGCTGTGTGTTGATGTGCTGGCAAGCCTTCCCGATGCCCGACGCAAGGGCAAAATGTGCAAGGCTGTTGCGCGGCACGCGGTGCAATTTGCGACATGGCAGTCGCTGTCACAGACGGGCGTGGAAAATTCGGAAATGGCGGCTCTGATGGATGACTGGCTGCATAAATGCCCGGTTTCGTGATCGGGCTTTGTCGTCTAATCCATCGGTCGCTGGCGCATCTTTTTGACATCGCCGCGTTTCTTCTTCGTGTCGACCCGTTTGCGTTTCGCCGATAGGGACGGGCGGGTTTTGACGCGGAACTTTTTGCGTTCGGCGGCTTTGCGCAGCAGCGCCAGAAGCCGTTCTATCGCGTCCTGCTTGTTGCGTTCCTGTGTGCGGAAACGCTGCGCGTCAAAGATGATTTCCCCGTCATTGGTCAGCTTGCTGCCTGCCAGTTCGCGCAGGCGATCACGCACGCGTTGCGGCAATTCCGTCAGATCATCGATGCGCACGCGCATTTGAACCGCGGTCGATACTTTATTGACGTTCTGGCCGCCCGGACCGGATGCACGCACGAACTGAAATTGCAGGTGGCGTTCATCAAGATAAAGATCATTTGAGATTTCGAGCATGGCGGATCGTCTAAGTAATAGGGGCGATAAGTTGTGCGGCGAATTTGCACGGCGGATGCCCGGAAACCGGTGGGTGCTGTCGATTGAAAATCGATCGCATTCCACCTACATTGAAGGCACTTACCCTGTCAGGGGCGGGCAGGGCTGTAAACAGGAAATAAGACGTGCAGGCATCGTATCTTTATCTGGCGTTGGGCTGGCTTTCAGTTGGACTTGGCATTGTGGGCGCGTTTCTGCCAATTCTGCCGACGACGCCCTTCATGCTGCTGGCGGCCTGGCTGTTTAGCAAAGGATCGCCGCGCCTGCATGCGTGGATTTACAACCATCCACATTTTGGCCCGTCCATCCGTCACTGGACCGAACATGGCGTGATCAATCGCCGGGCCAAGATCATGGCGATGTCGGCCTTTGTCGTGGTGATTGCCGCATCCCTGATCTTTGTTGAAAACCGCTGGATCGTGATGATCCAGTTGCTGGTCGCAATTCCAGTCAGCTGTTTCATCCTGTCACGCCCGTCGCGCATTCCCGCATCCATCCCGGTAACACAGGGCGGGGAGCCGGGCACAGGCGTCTGATACTGTCGGGTGTTGAGGTATTACCGCTTAGCCCGATTTACGGGTCAGTTCTTCCTGACAGGTTTCTTCGAGCTTATCGAGTTCATCAAGTGTCGCGTCGATATCCTGACGCTGTTTGCGCAGGGTATCGCGGCGCTCATTGATCTTATCGACAAGGATGGTCAGCTGCATGATTTCGCTGCGGTCCGTATCATACAGGTCCAGCAGATCGCGAATTTCCTTAAGCGAAAAGCCAAGCCGTTTGCCGCGCATGATCAGACGCAGGCGCACGCGGTCACGCTGGCTATAGATGCGGGTCTGCCCCTGACGCGCGGGCGCGATCAGTTCCTGGTCCTCGTAAAAGCGGATGGTACGCGTCGTGACGTCGAACTCGCGGGCAAGGTCGGTGATGGAATAGCTGTCGTTCATGACATCCCGTTCAGGTTTACGCTTACGTAAACGAAAACTACATGCTTTCTTGTGCGATCACAATCGGCAATTCTTTTGGCAATTCAACGCAGAACGTGCTGCCTTTTCCCGGTTCGCTTTCAACCGTGATCGTCCCGCCATGCCGGTCAGCGATTTTTTTGCAGATCGCAAGCCCGATGCCGGTCCCGGCGTATTCCCCGTAACCGTGCAGACGTTTGAAGATTTCAAAGATTGTCGCGTGATATTGCGGTTCGATGCCGATACCGTTATCGGCAACAAAAACCTTCCAGCTTTCATCGGTTTCCCCGGCATAAATCCGGACTTCGCCCTTGTCGGGGTCACTGTATTTAAGGCCGTTCGAAACAAGGTTCTGGAACAGCAGCAAAAGCTGGCTGGCATCACCGGTCACGGTTGGTAGAAAGCCATCGCGAACAATGTTGCCCGCCGGACCCAGTCCCGCCCGCCGGAAATTGGCGGCAATCGCGTCAAACAGGCTGTCAAGTGGCACTGCATGGAACGGTTTGCCATGCCGCCCGACCCGCGACAGGGTGAGAAGATCATCGATCATGCGCTGCATGCGCTGGGTGCCATCGACCGCATAATGAATGAATTCATCGGCGGTTTCGTCAAGCTTGTCCTTGTATCGCCGTGCGATCAACTGCGTATAGCTCGACACCATGCGAAGCGGTTCCTGCAAATCGTGGGACGCGGCATAGGCGAACTGTTCAAGCTCGCTGTTGGATCGTTCCAGTTCCGCCATGGTGCGCTGGATTTCCATTTCATGGCGTTTGCGCTGGGAAATGTCTCGCAGGGTGATGATGTAATGATAACGCCCGTCAGCCGAAAAGTGGCTGATTGCGACTTCAAGCGGTACGTTGCGGCCGTTTTTGGTGCAGGCCAGAACCTCGATCACGCCTGTGCCAAGATCGGTCAACAGACGGTCCGCAGTCGGGCGTTGCGGTGGGGTATGTTTGCTGTCAGGGAGCAAAAACCGGATGATGTTGCTCAGTTCCGGGTCGCCTTCGGGACCGCAGAGTTCCTGAGCACGGGCATTAAGCGGTTCGATATTGCCGTCATCGGATGCGACCAGAATGGCATCGATGGTGTTTTGCAAAATCGCACGTGTACGGTCTTCACTGCGTCGGGTCTGGGTCACCAGTTCGGCCAATTCGGCAGCCTGCTGTCGTAAAAGCCGGTCGCGCTGCACGGCAAGTGTGACGTCACGTACAGTCAGTGAACACAGCTTGTCCCCGCGCGATGTCGTGATTGGATGAACACGGATGGATTGTTCCATGCGTTCAAATGTCGCGGCAAATTGCGGCAGCGGACGAAGCGGCAGGGCCCCCTGATTAAGGGACGGCGAAATCACAGCAGGCATGCCGAATTCCAGGCAATCCTGTATGGCCTGGCACAGACGCCCCAAGCGGGTTTCGGGGAACAGGGCGCTTAACCGTTTACCGATTGCCTGTTCGTGCAAAATCCCCGACCGGCTTTGCATCCACTGGTTCCAGTGGCAGATGGCCCGGTCTGCCCCGATCACCACAAGGCCGACATCGGCTGTATCAAGCAGATTGCCGTAAAGGTCGGCGGCTTCTGCGGCATCCTTGATATCGACAATCGGGGAGGTGGGTTTTGTCATCGCGCTGCTGCCCGTTAACCGAGCGAGTTTTCAAGGAAACGCCGCACGAGTTCCTTCAGGGTCTGGATCGAGTCAAGATCCATGACAAACAGCACATAACCATCAATGTCATTCTGGCGCAGCATGAATTGCACATGCAGGATCATCAGAACCGGCATCTTGCCCGAGGTGGTATCATACGCGGCCTCATCATTCAAAAGCGCCTTGGTTTCGCGTTTGCGGAAGGTCGGCATCGAACAATTGATCGGCTCGCCCAGAACGTTGGCAATACTGCCAAGACAGGCATTCAGGATGATGTTGCCGACCTCCATCAGGGCTTCCTGTTCCAGATCGGTCAGGGTATCGAGAGGCACATCAACCTTAAGCAACCGTCGCACCAGTTCAAGGCTGCGTTTTTCGGGGAAAACCAGCATCGCCTCGCCCTTGAACGGGCCATCGAATGTCTGGCTGACGGCGGAAACCACTTCTTCGGGCGATGATGTCAGGTTTGAATCGGAAAACCGTTCGACAAAGGTAATCGTCGGGACCGTCAGTTCGACCGGCTGATCGACCATTTCCGAAAGTGACGCGGCGGCGCGACCGACCCCGATATTGATCAGTTCACTGATCGTGTCATGTTCAAGCTCGCTCAGATCGATCATCGCCCGGCTTCCTTGCCTTTCAGATAATCGCAAATCTTTTCTTCGGTCGGCGGTTTGGCAATGAAATCCATGCCCAGTCCCGCCGCCTTGTTCTGGATTTCCTTCTGTATATTGGCGGTCAGAAGCGCAATTGCAGCATCGGGATAAGCCGCGCGAAGCTTTTCGCCCAATTCCAGCCCGTTCATGCCCGGCATGTTGAAGTCGATCACAAGGTAATCATAGGCGTGCTCGGCGGCCATTGCCTGCGCTTTTTCGGCTTCTTCGGCTTCATCCACCCGCCAGTCGGCAAAGTTGCTGGTGATAAAGGCCTTAACCAGCAGTCGGGCAAATTTGCTGTCATCGACAAGCAGGACGGATCGCTTCTGGGACATGTTTTTCTCGGATCTTCGGTTTGTGTTTTTGTGGTATCAGCGCCACCCGCAAGGATAGGTCCGATTATAGAGTAGGCGCAACCTTGCGCGAAAGCTGTTCGATCTGTTTGGCGATGATATTTGCCGGTCGCGGTTCGGAAATCAGGAAGCCCTGGATTTCGTCGCAGCCATGTTGACGCAGGAAATCAAGCTGTTCCTGGGTTTCGACACCTTCTGCCACGACTTTCAGGCCCAGATTATGACCCATGATGATAATCGTATTTGTGATCGCGGCATCGTCGGGATCGGTCGTCACATCGCGGACAAACGACCGGTCGATCTTGATCGAATTGATCGGCAGCCGTTTCAGATAGGCCAGCGAGGAATATCCGGTACCGAAATCGTCAATGGCGATCTGCAGGCCAAGTTTACGCAATTCATCAAGGATTGATGCGGATCGTTTGATTTCATGCATCATCACCGTTTCGGTGATTTCAAGGACAATACGTGATGCCGGTGTCGCGGTTTCGTCAAGGATGCGCGATATCGTTTCGGTAATCCTGCCTTCGATCAACTGGCGGGGCGACAGGTTAACCGCAATGCTGACAGGCGGCAGGCCGAGCAGATCCCATTCGCGGATTTGGTCACAGACCCGGCGCAGCACCCATTCCCCGATCTTGCCGATCAGGCCGGTTTCTTCGGCAACCGGGATGAATTGCATCGGGGAAATAAATCCGCGCCCCGGCTGGTTCCAGCGTATCAGGGCTTCCAGTCCGGCAAGACCGCCGGAAGCCAGATCTATTTTAGGCTGGTAGTAAAGTTCGAACTGACCCTGTGCCAGGGCTTCGCGCAGATCGTTCTCGATTGCCAGACGGGCAACCGCGCTTTCATTCATCGTCTTGGTAAAGAAGTGATAGGTCCCGCCACCACGGGCCTTTGCGCTATACATTGCTGTATCGGCATTGCGCATCAGGGTCGGGAAATCATCCCCGTCGGCAGGGCAAAGGGCGATCCCGATGGACGGCGTAATGAACAATTGCCGCCCCTGAATATCAAAGGCCGGGGACAGGGCATCAAGAACCGCCTGCGAAAGTGTTGCGGCGTCCTGTGTTTCGCGCAGGCGCGGAATGATGATCAGAAATTCGTCCCCGCCCAGGCGGCCAACGACCTCCTGTCGGCTGACAACCCGGCGCAGCCGGTCGGCAACGGCTTTAAGCAGCAAGTCTCCGACATTGTGACCAAGGCTGTCATTGATCAGCTTGAATCGGTCCAGATCAATAAACAGGATGGCAGTGGCCCGGTCGCGCGGTCCCTGTGCATCGCGCTTGCGACCTTCCAGTGCCGTTTTCAGACTGTATTCGAGCATGCTGCGATTGGGCAGGTTCGTCAGCGCATCGTGGTTGGCCATATAGACCAGTTGTTCCTCGTAGCGCTTGCGCGCTGTAATATCGTGCAGAACAGCCGTGATCAGCGGTGTTTCCGCCTCGGGGATTGGGCGGAAGGCCGCGCTGACTTCAATTTCGGTCTTGTCCTGACGCACCAGTGGCAATGTCAGGCGTTGTTCGGCCACATGGTCGCGCGTCTGGAAACCGGCAAGTTCGGTCAGGCATTCTTCGAAATGCGGGATCGCACGCGGGGCGACGAATTCAAGAAAGGACCGGCCTTTTGGTGTTTCGTCTTCGGAAAGCCCCAGCAAAGGGAAGGATGCGTTGTTGATTTCAACAATGGTGCCGCCCGGTGTGATCGTCAGGATGCCGTCGGCAACGTTCTGGACGATGGCGCGAAGACGGGATTCGTTATCGCGCATCTGCTGTTCGGTCTGGCGCAATTTGCCAAGCGAGGTCGCAATACCGTCAACCAGTGATCGGACCGAGTGCGACAACAGACCCAGTTCATCGCGTTCATGGTGGCGGGCAACCGTGATGCCGGTGGCATCGGGATTGTCGCGGTCGATGCCGATGACGGCCTGGGATATGCGCAAAAGCGGTTTGGTCAGGGTCAGATAGAAGAATGCAACCAGCGCAAGGCCGAGCAGGAAGTTGCGCAAAATGCCAGATGTCAGGATACGGGTTGCACGATTGATAAAACCGTCAGCAATGAGGTCGGTATCGATCCGCACCACAAGATGCCCGACAAGATCGCGACTCTCGCCGATTTCAAGGGGAACATCATATTGCTGGTTGTTACCAAACATCATTTCGGTCAGGGCTGAGCGGCCCGATGACGATTGCGGGCGTGACTGTTGCGCCAGCACATTGCCGAAATTGTCGCGAAGGGTTGCGCTGTAAACCGGTTCGTACTCAAACAGGCCTGATACAACGCGCGCGGCAAGCGTTTCATCAAGGCCATAGGCCGCCTGTGTCGCGGATTCGCGCAAAGTCGACAAAACCTGATTAACGGTCCTGTCGATCAGGTTGCGTTCTTCATGCAGGTCCCAGGCAATTTGGGCAAAACTGAAAAACAGACCAATCAAAAGGGTGATTATGACGGCTGCACGTGCCTGTTTGACAGACAAGCGATCACGCCATCTGAGCCGTTGCGTTTTCAGGCTACCCTCCGCCAATCCACACCCCTGCATGGCTCTATGACCATTTGCACAGTCAAGACTATGTGCTTAATGCGTCAAAAGCAATTGTTGCACGGCTTCTAATACTGGAAAAAGGCGACGAAATCTGTATTTTCCGCCCAAAGCCGATTTTGCCTGTCCGATGCGCGTTAAAAATCTGCGATATCGCAATGCGTCGAAAGAGCAATACTACTAAAAAAAATGGGATTTTATTGGAGTTGCACACAAGCGTCGTGCGTGATAACCCAATCCCCGAGAGAGAACAAGGCCGAGCGCGGGCGCAGCCGCATCACGGCCTCGCAACCTGAACGGAGTTACACCATGACCTATGTGGTGACAGAAAACTGCATCAAGTGTAAGTATCAGGACTGCGTCGAGGTTTGCCCCGTCGATTGCTTCTATGAAGGTGAAAACTTCCTGGTTATTCACCCGGACGAATGCATTGATTGCGGTGTCTGTGAACCTGAATGTCCGGCCGAGGCCATTATTCCCGATACCGAGCCGAATCTGGATAACTGGCTCGAAATCAACCGCAAATTCGCGGAAGTCTGGCCGAATATTACGCGCAAGGGTGATGCACCGGCCGATGCCGACGAATGGAATGGCAAGTCGGGCAAGACTGAATTGCTTAGCGAAGCGCCGGGAGCCGGTGATTGATCGCACGCGTTAAGCGCCTGTAAAACAACTGTTTTTGTGCCCTAATTTTATTGGCGCATGGCTGCATTGAGCCGGTCGCACGGAAAAAATCTGTGATAGGCCGGCTCTTTGTGTTATTGTGGGCAACTCGCGTTCAAGGGCTCGGCAGGCTCGCTCCGCGCAGTCGGATCTCCGTTATTATATCCTGTCAAAAACCGCGACTTCGCCAAAAGCATGGTCGTGTGAAGCTCTTCGCGTCGCTGGGTCTATAGTGTTACAGTTGAATGACCAGGCCTGTTTGGGCCGGAAGGAAGCTTGATGTCGGATAAGTTGCCCTTTGCTGTTGGCGATTACGTTGTTTACCCCGCACACGGTGTTGGCCGTGTTGATGGCCTGGAAACCCAGGAAATCGCGGGTCAGGAATTGCGCCTTTACATCATCACTTTTGAATCGAGCCGCATGACCTTGCGCGTCCCGGTCAATAAGGTGGGCAACTCCGGACTGCGCAAGCTGTCCTCGAAGAAACAGATGGACTCGGCGCTTATCACCCTTAAGGGCCGTGCACGCGTCAAACGCACCATGTGGTCGCGCCGTGCGCAGGAATACGAGGCAAAGATCAATTCCGGCGATCCGGTTTCGATCGCCGAAGTGGTTCGTGACCTGCATCGTACCGCCACCCAGCCTGAACAGTCGTTCTCTGAACGCCAGATTTACGAAGCAGCGTTTGAACGCCTCGTTGATGAACTGGCCGCGATCGAAAAGATCGACAAGGACAAGGCATCGGGCAAGCTCGAAAAACTGTTGCAGAAAGCTGCCTGATACGTCTGTACAGCTTTCTTATACAGAGACCTCTTTTTAAAAACCGGCCTACAAGGTAATCTTGGGCCGGTTTTGTTTATTTTGGGCACGTTATGGCGATGAGCGCAGTTCTGGCACCGATAAAACCGGCGGACAAAATTTGGACCGTTGGTGCGATCAATGGCGATCTTGCCGCGCTGCAGGCCATTCATGGCAAGCTTCGGGGCAAAATCACGGCAGGTGATCGTCTGATCTATCTTGGCAATTACTGGGGCGATGGCACGGCCGAGGCCGTATCGGGCGCCATCAATGAAGTGCTGCTGTTCCGCCGCTATTTCCTTGCCAAAGATGGTGTTGATATCGCCGATATCGCCTTTCTGCGCGGTGCGAGCGAAGAAATGCTCAGTAAATTGCAGCAGATTCATTTCGCCCCCAACCCGGGCGAGGTATTTGACTGGATGCTGTCGCGCGGCATTGCTGGAACACTTCGGGCCTATGGCTTTGATCCGTCGCATACGCAGGCCCTGATGCGGCAGGGTGCACACGCCATTTCGCAATGGACCGGCCAGTTCGGCGAAGCCTTCCGCAGAAAGCCCGGGCACAGTTCACTTTTGTCTGATCTTAAACACGCAGCCTATGCCACGGATGGATCGCTGATCTTTGTTCATGCGGGGCTGGATGGATCGCGTCCGCTGACCGGGCAGACGGATACCTTCTGGTGGGGCGGGTCGATGTTTGAAAGCATCACGGACCGTTATTACGATTGCCGCCGGATCGTGCGCGGATCGGCACCGGGCAATGTCGGCCTGCAGGAACGCGAATTCACCCTGTCGATTGATGGCGGGGCCGGGCGGGGTGGTCAGTTGATCGCCGTTGCGATTGGCCGTGATGGCACGATCATTGATCGCATCGAAAGCTGATTTGAAAAATGTCAGATAAAAAGGGCAGCAAACCGGATTTGCTGCCCTTTTTGTTTAATCAATCACAACTTTGACCATCGAATTGGTTGCCGGTGGCTGGCCGGGTTCAAGCCCGTTCAGCACGGCAAAGGTTTCGGATGGTTCGCGTGATACTGCCATCTGACCGACAAAGGTCGACAGGTCATATTCCGGGTTCACCGCGCGCACCTTGATCCGCAGCGGATGGTATTTCTGCTGTTCCTCGCGGGTGAGCGGCCGGAAGCTGTATGTCGTGCGGCGTAACGCCACGTTATAATCATCGACCTTATTAAGAGGTGTGATGAACAGGAACTGATAGGCGTTTTCGCCGTGCCGGATCACGACCACACGCAGGCGTGCCTTCCCGCCGGAATTCAGATTGACGTCGGCATAGCCGGTGGCGGCTTCCTGACCGTTGATATCGATATTCTCGATATTGGTGATCGCGATCTTGCTGGAAAAACCACGTGCCAGATATTGATCAAGTCCGACACCCTTGGCCTTTGGCGCCCCTTCAAACACGATCTGCGCCCCGCCGTCATCCTGTGCGATGACGGCATCGGGCTGGTTGATCATTGAAAATCCGTCGGGCACGTCAAAGCGGAAATCAAGCGGCACATGGATAAAGGCAGTGCCCCGCACATAACCGTTATCCGGGCCATCACCATAAATAATACCGTCAATCGCCCGCATATAACGCACGCTGCCGACTTCGGGATTGGCGACCGGGGTCACGTTGGCGGCTTTGTGGGCCTGCTCGATCCGGTCAAGGGTCCGCGGGTGGGTGGCCATGAAATCAAACTGATCGATTTCGTCGGGTGACCGTCCGGCCAGTTTCGCCTGCAGGCGCGAATGGGCACGCAGTTTTTTCAGGAACGATGCCATGCCTTCCGGGTCATATCCGGCGCGCGTGATGTAACGCACGCCCAGCATGTCGGCCTCAAATTCATGTTCGCGCGAAAACGACTTCAGATAGGCATTCGCCCCGGCACCGACGATATCGCCCGCGCCACTGCCAAGGGCAGCCGACAGTCCCCCGGCAAGGATTTGCGTCAGGACACCGCGGCTGTAACGCTGGGCGGAATGACGGGCGACCACATGGCCGATTTCATGGGCCAGAACCCCGGCAAGCTCCGCCTCGTTCGAGGCAAGTCCCGCCAGACCACGGGTGATATAGACATAGCCGCCAGGCAGTGCAAAGGCGTTGATCACCTGTGAATCAAGCACGGTAAAGGTGAATTTTTCATCCGGTGCCTCGGATACTGCCACCAGCTTGTTGCCGATTTCCGTGACATAGCTTTGCAGGTCTTTTTCATCATAATCGCCGCCAAACTCGCGGACGATCTTCGGATGTTCCTCGGCCCCGACCTGTTTTTCCTGCTCGGGGGACATAAAGGCGGTAAAGCTGTCTTCGCCTGTTGCACGATTGGTCGAGCAACCCGCAAGGGCGGCAATCAGGCCAAGTGCGCCAATGGCGGTTGCCAATCGTCTTGTCTTGCGATGAAAAAGCCAGCTCATTGAAGTCTTTCCTCTTATGCCCGCGATGCGTATCCTTTGCCGGAAACGCCATTTTATCCCTTACGATGTGGTAGCGCGTGTTGGCTTGCCAATCAATATCTTGCAGCAATCAAACCTATTCGCAAAAATCGGGAAATTTTGCGGCGAACTTTGCTGTTCGGGTTGCAGGGTGCCTGTTTGCGGCATCCCTGAGTGCAGTCACGTCCACCCTCGCGCATGCACAGGAATGGATATGTGGCCCTGACTTTGGTTCTGCCAAAATTGATGTGGCCAATGCTGATGGGGCTGGCGCGCGTGGCGGTGATCTTCCCGTCATGCCGGTCCGAATGGCAAGTTTTGATGCTGTTGATGCCCTGATAACATCCGCGCAGGCCGATATCCTATGGCGTCTGGCCGATATCGCCTTTGTGCCGGAATTTGAAAATGCCGCGCTTGTGGCGATGAAGGGCACAGCCAATACCATCACCGGCCTCGTCGCATATGACCAGAATCCGGATTTTGCCGGGCGTCACGTTGCCGACATGCAGGATGGCGCAGGCGGGTTGTGGCAGGAAAAGCTTCTGGAACAGGGGGTTGTGATCCTTCTGCCCGAAGGCGGCCGCCCGATTGATACCCTGATCAAAGCCGAACAATCCGCCATGACGCAGCAGGCCGGACTTTGGGCGACCAGCCAAAACCCGGCTTACCATTATGCCGGTTCATCGGGGCTGGCGGGTGATCTGCCCGATGCCGCGCAGGCCATCGGGCGGTTTGCGGTGATTGACGGGATTCTTGAACGTATCGAAGACCGGGAATGGCGCAGTTATCTTAATTTCGGTGCCAACTGGCGCGACGATTTCACCGTGATGATCGACCGCGACCGTCGTGACGCGATCGCCGCCACCGGGCAGTATATGGAAGACTGGGTCGGCCAGAAAATCCGTGTCCGCGGCCTGATCGAAGACCGCGGTGGCCCCTATCTTGAGCTTGCCAATCCGGCGTCCCTGTGTGTGGAACAGTCTGTCGGTCAGCCGTGAACGGCTTTGGACTTGTCCAATAACACTTTAGACGTGTAGAAGAATGGGACGATAGATTCCAAGAGGCTCCCCAATGCTTTATCCCGAGATTGAACCCGCTTATTCCGGCTGGCTGGAACGGCCCGACGGGCACGAAATCTATTGGGAAGAACTTGGCAACCCCGACGGCATTCCGGTGGTGTTCCTGCATGGTGGCCCCGGGGGTGGGATCTCGCCCAAGTCGAGGCGCTTCTTTGATCCCGAAAAATACCGGGTGATCCTGCATGATCAGCGCGGTGCCGGTAAATCCCGTCCGTTCGGCAGTCTTGAAAACAATACGACCGACCATCTGATCGGCGATATCGAAGCGCTTCGTGAGGATCGCGGTATTGATAAATGGCTGGTCTTTGGTGGTTCGTGGGGATCGACGCTGTCGCTGGCTTACGGGCAGGCCCATCCGGAACGTGCCTTGGGCTTTGTCCTGCGCGGGATATTCCTGTGCCGGGATCAGGAAATCGACTGGTTCATGGATGGCATGGGCAAAATCTTTGCCGAGGCCGAGAAGAAATTCCTTGCGGCTGTGGGGTTTGATCGCAATCCCGGAAGTCCTGCCCTGCTGAAGCGATTTGGTGATGTCTTTGCCGGTAAGGAAGGCGAAGCTGCTGCCATTGCCGCGGCGCGTGCATGGTCGGGCTATGAGGCCACCTGCTGCACATTGCTTCCCGATGACAGTCTGGTCGAGGATTTCGAAAGCGACGGGATCGCACTCGCGCTGGCGCGGCTGGAGCATCATTACTTCGTCAATAAGGGTTTCTTCACGCCCGACCAGTTACTTCAGAATATGGATCGCATTCGTCATTTGCCCGCCCGGATCATTCAGGGCCGCTATGACATCGTCTGCCCGCCGGTTTCCGCGTTTGATTTGCTCGCGACATGGCCGGATGCTGAAATGAATATCGTTGAGGATGCCGGTCACGCGGCAAGTGAGCCGGGGATCGTGCGTGAACTTGTGCGCGCCACGAACTCCTTTAATGGCACCGGATTTGATAAAAACTAGAACAGCCGGTTCATTGTTTTGTTGTCTATATCATACGGTTGGGTAGTATACGCTCGACATGATCTTAGAGGGGACTAAGTTGATGCGGTTGGTTTTGGGGAAAATCCTGGCCCTGCTATTGGTGGCGGGCTTTGCAGGGGCTGCACATGCGCAGCAGTTTCTTGGAAATAACAATGACAGTGGCCTGTTGGAATTTTCGACCGGGATGGTTGATATCACGCAGGATGACGAGGCGGCTGAATTCCGTCTTGATTACCGTTTCCAGCATGCGATGTTTGGCGTTGCCCGCCCGATTGCTGGCCTGATGGTCACCAGCGACAAGGCGGCACACGGTTATGGCGGTATTGCGATGGATGTGCTTTGGGGCGATCACTTCGTTTCAAGCATCTATACCTCGGTCGGTGCCTATCACCAGGGTGACGGCGAAGACCTTGGTCACTGGATCGAATTCCGTTCGGGCCTTGAGCTTGGCTTCCGCTTTGACAGCCGCGAACGTCTGAGCCTCGGCATTGCCCACATTTCGAATGCCAGCATCGGCGACGAAAACCCGGGTACGGAAATTCTGTCTCTGACCTATGCGATTCCGATCGACGCGATCTTTAACTGATCTGCGCGTTTGGAACGATGCACCAAGCCCCGCAGATGACGGGGCTTTTTGCGTTTCTGGTCAATGAAGGGCAAATTTGGTTCGCTGCCGGATTGATCGCAGCTATCGAAGCTGCTAATTGAATGCCTCTTGCCGATAAAGTGCGCCCGTAGCTCAGCAGGATAGAGCACCAGATTCCTAATCTGGGGGCCACAGGTTCGAATCCTGTCGGGCGCACCATCCCCTTTTGCCTTACTCTTCAGAACGACCCGTACCTTCCCGATCCCGTTCATAGCGTTTCGCAAGCGGAAATTCCGGCAGCCAGCCTTCGCGTCGGATCGTCCAAAGTTCGTAGGTGGGCTTTAACTGATCGGGTGCGTCCAGCGCGCCCAGATTGACTTCGATTTCATCCCCGCTATGCCCGAAAACCGATGATCCGCAGGTCGGGCAGAAATAGCGCCCCTGATAATCGCGGACGTCACCTTCGATTGTTACCGCATCCTCGGGATAAACCGCCGATGCGTGAAAAAGCGTGCCGTGATGTTTCCGGCAATCAAGGCAATGACACAGGCCAACCCGGTACGGCTTTCCCGTTGCCACAAGCCGGACTTTGCCGCATAGGCAGCCACCGGTGATTTTATCCATAGGTTTCTCCAGTCAATCAGGGAGCGGGAAGTTTAGTGCCTTGGTCACGCGGGCGTCCATTGTCGATTTCGGCCGATTTTCGTCCTGACGGCTTCCTTGTTGCCGGTGCAGCGAAAAGTTGTATTTTTGCAATTTCCTGCACGCCTTGAAATAATCTCCGGGCCTGCACATATCCTTATATAACGGGCAAATCCGACAAGCCCTTTCATATGGCCGATCCGGCCGGGAGGTGTCAGGTGAAGAACTGGATTCGTCTTCCGAACAGCGAAGGCAATTGCGTTGCAGCGTCCAAGAATGCCGCAGGTTCAACAAATTCCCCATCCGTTACCGTTCATGAACGCGAAATAGGACGCAACGGGTTCCTTGGGCCATCTGCCCACATTTATCATAAACACCCACCGGCAGGCTGGGCCTCGTTCGAAGGGCCGCTTCGACCGCGGGCGTTCGATCTGAACAAGTTGGCCGCCGGGCCGGATTGCCCGTTGCAGGCGCGCCGCATTCTGCATAATGCGGTGATGGAAGTCCGTTACTGGCGGCTGGATGGTAAAATGCATGCGCTGGCGCGTAACGCCGATGGTGATACGCTGGCCTTTGTGCATAACGGCAACGGTGCACTTTATTGCGATTACGGTCATATGCCCTATCGTGATGGGGATTACATCCTGCTGCCGCGCGGTACGGCCTGGCGGTTCGAGGCATCCGAACCATCGGAATTCCTGTTTGTCGAGGCAACCAATGATGCCTTTGGCCTGCCAAACGAAACCCAGTCAGCCGGTCATCCATCGATCAATCCGACCCGTTTTGAAGTGCCACGAATTGACGATAAATTCCGCGCCCAGCAGGACGAGGCCTATTGGGAAATTCACATCAAGCGTCGCAATGCGATTTCGACACTGACCTATCCCTATAACCCGCTGGATGCGGTGGGCTGGCAGGGGGATCTTAGTGTCGTGCGGCTGAACTGGCGCGATTTGCGACAGGACCGCCAACCGGGCCAGCCGGTGCCGCCCGCGGCACACAGTACCTTTGTCGCCAACCGGTTTGCCATCAGTACCTTTGTGCCGAAAATTGGCGAAGGTGAATCAGGGACGCTTCGCGTGCCGTTCTATCACTCGAACGAGGATTTCGATGAATTCATCTTCTATCACCGGGGTGAATTCTACAGCCGGGGCAATATCAAGCCGGGCATGGCAACCTTCCATCCCAGCGGCTTCCCGCATGGACCGCATCCATGTTCGTATCAGAAAACCATGATCAGGGTGCCGGTCGAAACCGACGAGGTGGCGGTGATGATTGATTGTGCGGAAATGGTTAATATTGACGAAAGCATTCCGGACGGCGCGGAATGGAAGGCCTATGTCAACACGTGGGAAAAGGCGAAAGAAACACTGTGATGCCATGCTCATGGTTGCACGTGCTTGTTTCAAGGCGGCTTTCTGCACTTTTGTGACCATTCGGCATTGATCTTCGGATTTGTTTGACCTATCCGGAACGTTAAGGGTTTCATCAGCATGTCCCGGTAATCTGCTTATCTGCAAAATGCCGGTTCCTTTGTCATGGACTGGCTTGCGCGATAGTATAAGCTTGGCAGCGGCACTCGTGGCGTAAACCTGACAGCGCAGATGGCCAACGAATAGAATTTGTCGGGATGGGTTGATCAAAGCCGAGAATGACCAAACAGCAATTAGCAAATAATAACGCAAGCATGTCGTCTTCTGGTCGTGCAGGTCAGCCGGATGCACTGTCCTGTTTGCCCGCGTCATTCGTTACCCGTGGTGTGCGGACACCTTTCACGACCAAAAGCCTGCGTTATGCCCGTGTGCTGATTGGCCAAAGCGGTCGCACGCTTGTCAGTCTGCCGGGGCTTTCGGGCGGGCTTGGTACCTATGAAATGCCGCTTGAAACCCTGCGCGAGGTTTTTGACCTGTCGGTTCATGACCGGATGCTGTTTGACCGCCTGATCACGCTTGAAAAATTCACCCCGGAAGTTGTGCGCGAACATGCGCGTGCGGTGGCGGTAACCGGTGTTGGCGGTGTTGCGCTGGCGCGTGCCGGGATTACCGGCAACAAGGAAGAAAAAGCCGCGCGCGAACTCGGGCAACTGACCCTGCTGTATCAGGCATTGCGCCAGCTTGGCGGTAATGACGTTCAGGACATGAAACGCGAAGACCTTCTGACGATGGAAGGCCAGATACGCGCACGCAAGGCATTGAACCGCTTTGCGGCGTCAGCCGGTCTGGAAAACGATTCGATCATTGATACCCTTGGCGAGTGGAGCGTCCTGAGCGCGCCGGTCGGCCTTGGGATCGAAGGTTGTGAAGGGCCGCTTCGCCTTCTTGCGCTGGGTTTGCAGAAACTTGCCGGTGATGTTGAGGAATGGTCGATTTCCGAACAGTCAGATTTCCGTTTCATGGCGACCCGTGTGATCAATGCCGCCAGCGCAACCAACGATCATGCGGTGCGGGTGCTGCGCAAAATCGATTTGTGGAATAATGAACTTGGCAAGGTTCTCAAAGACTGGTCCAAAGCCAGGGACGATCTGCAAAAGGATATAGGCCGGTTGTGGTGGGTACTTGACGGATGGCAGGAACTGATTGATTTGTGGCGGTCACGCCCCGGGCATGACAGGGCACGCCAGCGCGAGATTGTCGAGGAAATCGCAAGTTTCGCACCGGTCCTGCCAATCGAAGAGCTTGAGAAACTTGAATATGAATTCTGGGTCGATGTACGTGTTAACCAGATGCTTTGGGCGTCCGAGTTGCGCAAACTGGGCAGTGGTGAAATTGACGCCGATATGGTTGACCGGCTGGAGCGGTTCCGGAGGCAGTCGGCGTGAAGGTTGAAAATGCCGCAAATATGGGTGTTTCCCAGCTTGGCGATCTGTTTGAATCGTTAAACAGTTCGGAAATCGCGCGTTTTACACGTGCGATCGAAAGTGACCGTGCCGACCCCAAGCTACCGCTGCCCCATGAACAGATTTTGCAAATTCTGCGTCCGCGTCTGGCATCGTTAAAACCGGAACGATATCCAACTCCGATGCGCCAGTTCTGCGATCCGTTTGAGGATTTGCTAACGTCGGCACCACCTGCGGAAAAAAGCATTCGCATCAGCCGTTCATCACTGATGCCGATCTGGAAGGTGGTCGAAACGTCCGGTGGTCCTGAAATGACCAAGGCGATTGCCGATATCGAAAAGGCGGCTGCCAAGCGCGATCAGGATATGCTCGAACAGGCTGAACGCCGGATGTGGAAACTGGCGTCGGTCTGTATTGCGCAGGAAATAGAGAATTCGCTTAATGGGGTGAAAACCGAACGTGCATTGGCAACGCGGCTTGGTTCGCGCAGTCATCTTCGTGCGTTTGAGGAAATCGGCAAAATCCTGAACGTTGCCGAAGAAATCACCCAGATGCGCAAACGTTTCCCATCGGCCCCGATCAGAAGTCTGGGCACGGCCGATATCAGTTGGCTGCGCGACCGGTTTATTGAGATCTCGCAGGAAAAACCGGGATACGAACCGGTTTATCTTTTGGCGGTTCTGGCGCGTCTGCTGCGTCCGAGTGAGCTTTTCAAACTGATCCGCGTGCTATCGAGCAAGGCCGACGACAGAACAATTTCCAGCACCAATCTGGCGACCACCGGCGATCTGATCATTGATCTTCTGGCCGAAACCGTGACCGAGATCGAACAGGGTATCGGCACTGGCAAGGGCGAGCATCACATCCTGTCGCTTGCCCGCTGGTATGCGTCCGAATTCACCCGGATCACGCGCGAGTTTAATATCCGCAAGGATGGCCGCTGGGGCGAGAAATTGCTGGAAACGCGTCGTCGCGTATCCAAGGCGATGGCCAATACCATGTTTGGCGCCAGTCCGGATCGCATCATCGATGCCCTGCCGCTGCTTGAAACCAAGCAGGGGCCGGGTTCCGGCCGTCAGGGTGTGCGCCCGATTTTCGCCCAGCCCTTTGACGAGGAAAAGGTTCTTGCCGCTGAACAATCGGCCGAGGCGATTGCTGAAACGGCGCGCATTTCCCACGTTCTGGCGGCCCAAAGTTCGGCAACCAAGGCGGTGGTCGAGCTCAAGAAAAAGCTGAACCAGATTGGCCGTGCCGGCGTGGATGGCATGGGACGGCTTGATGCTGACGAACTTGATAATGCGCAGCGCAACCTGATGGCGATTGTCCGTCTTCTTGAAATCATCGACGGCCCCGAAGAAGCCGATCTGCTGCGCCGTCGCGGTATGAACGCGCTGCGCGCGCTTCAGGGCAAAAAGGCAAGCTAGTCGCTCTTTTTCTTCTTTTATGCTTCCTGATTTTTGCGCTGATCAAGCCAGGTCATGAAAGCCCGGATTTTCGGGTTGCGAGCACGGCCGGTCGGGGTGGTGGCGTAATAATGAAACGGGCTTGCGCGCGGCGGACCAAACGGTGCGACAATCCGTCCATTGGCCAGTTCGTCCTCAATGGCGAATGTCGGCAGCAAGGCCACGCCAAGGCCGGCAATGGCAGCCTGCATCGCCATCGTGAAATGTTCGAACTTCGGACCGTTTTCCCCATCAATATCGGTAAGGCCACTTGCGGTCAGCCAGTCGCTCCATCCACGCGGGCGGGTGGCTATGTGTAAAAGTGAATAATCACGAAGATTATTTGGTTTTGGTGAATAATCCAGATTCTCAATCAGCTTCGGGCTACAGATCGGCACCATTTCCTCGCCATGCAGCAAATGCGCATCCAGCCCCGGCCAGTTTCCATCGCCAAACAGAACCGCAATGTCGATCTGTTCACGGTCAAAATCGGGGATGCCGATCCGCGAAATGAAGTTGATGACAATGTCGGGATGGGTGCTGCGAAAATCGGGCAGCAGCGGGATCAGGCAGCGTGACCCGAAAGTCGGTGGGGCGGCAATGGTCAGAACCCCGCCCTCGGCTCCGCCCGACAGGAAGGTCAGGGTCGCGGTTTCAAGCTGATCCAGTGCGGGGCGGATCGCCTGCAGATAGCTTTCGCCCTCTGATGTCAGGACGAGGCGTTGTTTCTGGCGGGCAAACAGCTTGCAGCCCAGCCAGTCTTCAAGCCCCTGTATCTGTCGGCTGACCGCGCTTTGTGTCAGGTAAAGTTCCTCGGCCGCGCGTGATGCGCTGCCAAAGCGGGCGGTCTGCTCAAAACAACTCAGCGCTTTCAGGCTCGGGATGCGGCGGCTCATGATCTAATTGCTCGAAATATGAGGATATTTGCACTTTATCTGGGCTTGTTATCGCTAGTTCATGAGTTTTACGCATAAACTATATCCGATTTATCATTTGCAAGCTTGCCTGCCAATCCCTAGCTTTAGCCCAGAAGCGATAAGCTTTCAGGGATGATGCCGTCTCGCCCTTCTATGGTGTCATCCCTGCTTTGGTTTCAAAAATTTCATAAGGGATCAGGACGATGGCAAGCCGCGCACCTTTTCACTGGGAAGACCCGCTGCTGATTGAAGATCAGCTGAGCGAAGAAGAACGCATGATCCGTGACGCGGCGCGCGCCTATTGTCAGGAAAACCTGCAGACCCGTGTTCTCGAAGCCAACCGGCACGAGATTTTCCACCGCGAAATCATGACCGAGATGGGCGAACTTGGCCTGCTTGGCCCGACCATCCCAGAAGAATACGGCGGACCGGGTGTCAACCATGTCGCCTATGGCCTTGTCGCGCGCGAAGTCGAACGTGTTGATAGCGGCTATCGTTCGGCGATGTCGGTGCAAAGCTCGCTTGTGATGCATCCGATCTATGCCTATGGCAGTGAAGAACAGCGCAAGAAATACCTGCCGAAACTGGCGACCGGTGAATGGGTCGGCTGTTTTGGCCTGACCGAGCCGGACCACGGGTCCGATCCGGGCGGCATGAAAACCCGCGCCCGCAAGGCCGATGGTGGTTTCACCCTGTCGGGATCGAAAATGTGGATCACCAACAGCCCGATCGCCGATGTGTTTGTCGTCTGGGGCAAGGATGACGAAGGTGTCATTCGCGGTTTCATCCTTGAAAAGGGCATGAAGGGTCTGAGCGCGCCAAAGATCGAAGGCAAGTTTTCGCTGCGTGCGTCGATCACCGGCGAGATCGTTATGGATAACGTCTTTGTCCCGGCGGAAAACATGCTGCCAAATGCCAAGGGCCTTGGCGGGCCGTTCGGTTGCCTGAACAAGGCACGTTACGGCATTTCATGGGGGGCGATGGGGGCTGCTGAATTCTGCTGGCATGCAGCACGTCAATATACCCTTGATCGCAAACAGTTCGGCCGTCCGTTGGCCGCCAATCAGCTGATCCAGTTGAAACTGGCGAACATGCAGACCGAAATCGCCCTTGGTCTGCAGGGCGCGCTTCAGCTTGGCCGGATGCTCGATGCCGGAACCGCTGCACCCGAGGCGATTTCGCTGATGAAACGCAACAACTGCGGCAAGGCGCTTGATATTGCCCGTGTTGCCCGTGACATGCATGGCGGCAACGGCATTGCCGATGAATTCCATGTCATCCGTCATGCGATGAACCTTGAGGCGGTCAATACCTATGAAGGCACGCATGATGTGCATGCCCTGATCCTTGGCCGTGCCCAGACCGGCATTCAGGCGTTTAGCGCCGAGGGCTAAGGACTTCGATGACGGGCGGCACCAATCTTTGGTGTCGCCCTTTTTCCTTTTTGATGACGATCCTGGGATGGAATGATGACCAGCGCGCTTTCTGGACTTCGTGTGCTTGATCTTTCGCGTGTCTTGGCGGGGCCTTGGGCCAGTCAGACATTGGCCGATATGGGTGCCGAGGTGATCAAGATCGAACGTCCGGGTGCGGGCGACGACACGCGCGGCTGGGGCCCGCCCTACGCCAAGGACGTTACAGGTAACGATACCAGCGAGGCGGCCTATTACCTGTCGGCCAATCGCGGCAAAAAGTCGCTGACGATTGATATGACCAAGCCCGAGGGGCAGGAAATCCTGCATAAACTTGCCGTTGAATGCGACGTGGTGATTGAGAATTTCAAGGTCGGTGGCCTTGCCAAATACCGGCTGGATTATGCATCGTTATCGGAAATCAATCCCAAGATCGTTTATTGTTCGATCACCGGCTTCGGGCAGGATGGCCCGTACAAGGACCGGCCGGGTTATGATTTCATGATCCAGGCGATGGGCGGGCTTATGAGCATCACCGGTGCCCCGGATCAGGACCCGGGTGGGCAGCCGATGAAGGTCGGGGTGGCGGTTGCCGATATCTTTACCGGGCTTTATGCGACGATTGGTATTCTGGCAGCCCTGCACCACCGCGATGCGACGGGCGAGGGACAGCATGTCGATCTGGCATTGCTGGATGTGCAGACCGCGATCCTTGCCAATCAGGCGATGAATTTCCTGACAACCGGGAAGGCTCCGGGGCGGCTTGGCAATGCGCATCCCAATATCGTGCCCTATGAAGCGTTCCCGACAGCGGATGGTTACATCATCCTTGCGGTCGGCAATGACAGCCAGTTCAGAAGCTTTTGCCACGTTGCCGGGATCGAGCATTTGCCCGATGACGCACGATATGCCACCAACCGGTCACGGGTGGCAAACCGCGAAACGCTGGTGCCGCAAATCCGTCAGGCGATGGTGATGAAAACCACCGACGACTGGATTGCCATTCTGGAAACGGCCAATGTGCCGTGTGGCCCGATCAATACGCTGGATCGGGTGTTTGATAACCCGCAGGTCAAACATCGCGATACGGTGCGGTACCTTGATCATCCAACGGCGGGCAAGGTGCCGACGGTTGCCAATCCGATCAAATTTTCCAAAACACCGATTGCCGGTGAAACCGCCCCGCCGATGCTGGGCCAGCATAGCGATGAAATCCTGCGCAAGGTCGCGGACCTTAGCGATATGCAGATTGCCAAATTGCGCGAAGCCGGGATTATCTGATGCCACCTTCCTGCTTGGCAGAATGCCCGCCGGTATGAAAAGGTATCGGCAGCAACATTCATTCAAGGCAGGATATCGGACATGAAAATCGCGGTGATGGGGGCGGGGGCTGTTGGCTGTTATTACGGGGCGATGTTGGCGCGTGCCGGGCATGATGTAACCCTGATCGGGCGGCCTGCCCATGTTGATGCCGTCAATCGCGACGGACTGCTTTTGGAATTTGGTGGAACACAGCAGTATATTGAAATGAGCGCCAGTTCGGACGCCAGCGCGATTGCCGGTGCAGGTCTGGTTCTGTTCTGTGTCAAATCGACTGATACCAGCGATGCCGGGACGCAGATCAAGCCGTTTCTGACCCCTGATACCATCGTGATGAGTCTTCAGAACGGGGTTGATAATGCCGAACGGTTATCTGCCGTGATCGGCATGCCGGTGATCCCGACGGTGGTCTATGTCGCGACCAGCATGGAAGGTCCGGGGCATGTCAAACATCATGGGCGCGGCGAACTGGTGATCGGCACGTCTGCGCAAAGTGAAAAAGTCGCCGAGGCCCTGCGCCCGGCACATATCCCGGTCGAGATTTCGGACAATGCCGAAGGTGCACTTTGGGCCAAGATGATTTTGAACTGTGCCTATAACGCGTTATCGGCAATATCGCAGATGCCCTACGGCGCGCTGGTGCAGGGCGAAGGCATTTGGGATGTCATGCGCAATGCGGTTGATGAATGCCTTGCGGTGGCCAAGGGATGCGGGGTGACGGTGCCCGGTGACGTCTGGGGTGCGATTGAAAAGATCGCCGAAACCATGCCGGGGCAATATTCATCCACCGCACAGGATCTGGCGCGCGGCAAAACCAGCGAGATCGACTTCCTGAACGGTTATATCGTGCGCAAGGGGACGGAGCTTGGCATTGCAACACCGACCAATCTTGCACTGCATGCGATGACGAAGTTGCGCGAACGCCGGGACTGATCCCGGCATCCGATGAGTCGACCGGTCATTTTCCGGATTGTCCGCGTTATTCCGCCTGCTTGGCCTGTGCCGCGGCGATATCGGGTTTGGGGACCGGCACACCGAGCCGATCACCAAACATCACGATGGCGGCTGCCAGCACGATCAGGAAGGCACCAAACAGGGAAACCGGTTCGGGCAGCAGGCCAAACACCGTGACATCAAGCAGCAGGGCCCAGATCATTGCTGTATATTCGAATGCTGCCAATGTGGATGCGGGCGCACGTGCCAGTGCCTCGGTCATGAAAATATGGGCAAGACCGCCGGTAAGTCCGGCCCCGATCAGCCACATCAGGATTTCAGGCGATGGATCGGCCCAGCCAAACGGCAGGGTCAGCAACCCGCCAAGCGAGCAGATCACGGCAAAATAAAATGCAATCGTGCCTGATGATTCGGTACTGGTCAAGGCCTTGATCTGGACCTTGGCAAAGGCGGTGGTGACTGCCATGGCAAGACCGGCCCCAATGCCGATCAGCACACCTGTATCAATGCCCGGTGTCGAGAATGTCGGCCACAGCATCAGAAACACGCCACCAAATCCGGCAAAGGTCGCGGTGAAGACCGCCATGCCGGGCTTTTCGCGCAACATGATCATCGCGACCGGCAACACCAGAAGTGGGGCAAGGAAGCCAAGTGCGGTGGCGAGGGCGAGCGGCAGATAGGCCAGCGACAGAAACGAAAAGAACATCGACACAAGGCCGAATGTGCTGCGTTTAAGATGACCGAACGGGCGGGCGGTGCGAAGGCCACGCGGAAACTGGCGGCGCCACATCAGATACAGGACAATAGGGATCAGGGCGACGGAGCTTCGCCAGAACATGATTTGCCCGACCGGTGCCTCGAACGAGGCCAGACGCACAAACAAACTCATCACTGCAAACAGACCGGTGGCGGCAAGCCGCAAGCCGATCCCGGACCATACACTGCCCATTTTCGGGATCATCCTGCATTCCGCGGGAAGGATGTCCCGCCAATCAAGCAGTAACCCGAATAAGCCGTGTGAAATACTGAGTTTTTTTCATATCAGGGTGGAGCGAAACTCAGTGGTCGGTGTTGGGATCGCGAACAGTCGATAAATCAACTTGTCATGTGTTCCTGCGCTGCCACCTGGATTTCCGCCTTCGCGGGAATGAGGATTGTGAGTGGGCTATTAGTGATCTTTGCCATCGACTTGATGCGGGGTCAGGCTGCGCGGGTCGACATCGTCAAGGCAATTGACATTGATCGCGGCCATTTTGGCACCGTCGGGCATTTCGCCATAAGCGAAGCTTTGGATGCCGCAGGTTTTGCAAAACTGGTGACTGATCTTTCTGGCATTGAACAGATATTCGGTCAGATTGCTTTCGCCTGATTTCAGCACGAAATTATCGCGCGGCGTGAAGGCCAGGACCGATCCAAGTTTCTGGCAGCGTGAACAATTGCAGGTGATGGTGTGGTCAAGATCGAGTTTGTCGACCGCATAGCGCACGGCACCGCACTGGCAGCCGCCGGTATATGATTTCTCGCTCATGGGTTTCCTCCTGCTGTTCTGTTTATTTGTTACCGGTAATATCCGCCCGGTGTTTTGCCGGTTGCCTTGCGAAACATTGCGATAAAGGCCGAGGTGTTTTCATAGCCGAGATCAAGGGCAACCTCGGTAACCGGTCGATGATGGGCCAGTTTTTCAAGCGCGTAAAGCAGGCGCAGCTTTTGCCGCCAGTCGCGAAACGGCATGCCGGTTTCGCGTTGAAACAGCCGGGCCAAGGTGCGTGACGACGCACCGCAATCACGTGACCATTCATCAAGAGTCCGGTTATCGGACGGATTGGCCTGCAACTGTTCGCAAATGCGCGCCAGACGCAGGTCCTTGGGGGCGGGTAGATGCAGGTTATCGTTTCTGGGTGGTTTTAGCTGATCAAGCAGCACGTGGATCAGCCGACCATCCGAACCGGCTTCGTCATATTCAATCGGGATTTCGGTCGCGGCCCGGATCAGTTCGCGCAGAAGCGGGCTTACTTCCAGTACGGTGCAGCGATCAGGCAATTCAACCGGTGCATTCTTATCGATATAGATATGGCGCGCACGGGTGAAGGTGGCATGGGCGACAGCATGTTCAACACCGGGCGGCACCCAGACCGCACGTTGGGGCGGGACGACCCAGATGCCAGCCGCGGTGGTGACGGTCATGGTACCTTCGATGGCAAAAATCAGCTGATGCCAGTCGTGACTGTGCGCGCCGATACTGTAACCGGCGGGAAGGTCGCTCATGCGGACATAAACCGGGCGCGGCAAATGATCGGGCCGGGGACGGGAATGTTGCGGATATTTCGAGATATCCCGTGATCCATCCATGAGAATGTCCTGTTTGCAATATATGATGGCAGATTATCGCAAGACAGACGTATGCCGCAACGCTAGTTTGAAGACATTCCAATCAAACAGATAAAAGCACGTGCCCCGATTGCCACCGGTTCCGTGCGGGGAGACATCATGTCCAAGGATTTACCACCGGAAACAAGCACCCACGCCGCCCCCATCGAGGTGCCGGGCAATCCCGATCTGTCGGGTGCGGCTGTTGCGCACAAGGGATGGCGCAACCCGGAGGTGCTGCTGATTTTCATGGCGGCGGCGATGCCGCTGTCATTTTCGACCTGGATGGCGCTTTTGAACAACTTTTCGGTCGAGATGGCGGATTTTACCGGCCGCGAGATCGGAATTTTGCAGTCGTTGCGTGAAATTCCGGGCTTTATGGCCTTTACCGCGATTTTTGTGCTGATCATCCTGCGCGAGCAGACCTTTGCGCTGATCTCGCTTCTGGTGCTGGGCATCGGGGTGGCGATTTCGGGCTATTTCCCCACTGTCGTCGGGCTTTATTGCACCACGGTTCTGATGTCGATCGGGTTCCATTATTTTGAAACCATGCAGCAGGCATTGTCGTTGCAATGGGTGAAAAAGGAACGCACCGCGATGGTGATGGGCCGGCAGCTTTCGGCGAAATCGGTCGCATCGCTGGTGATGTTTGGCATTGTCTGGGCGATGCTGGAATTGCTGAATGTTGAATACCGGTATGTGTATCTGTTTGGCGGGGCCTTGACGGTTATCGCCGCTGTATTTGCATGGATGGCGTTTCCGAAATTTGCCGATGCCCACCCGCAGACCAAGAAGCTGATCCTGCGCAAACGTTACTGGCTTTATTACGCGCTGACCTTCATGAGTGGGGCGCGCCGCCAGATTTTCACGGTGTTTGCCGGGTTCCTGATGGTCGAGAAGTTTGGTTATGACGCCGCAACCATCACGCTTCTGTTCCTGTTAAACCATGCGATCAATATGGTTCTGGCACCCAAGATCGGGAAACTGATTGGCAAATGGGGTGAACGCAAGGCGCTGACATTTGAATATATCGGTCTGTTCATTGTTTTTGTGTCTTATGCCTTTGTCGAAAACGACAAGCTGGCCGGGGCGCTTTATGTCATCGATCATCTGTTCTTTGCGATGGCGATTGCGATCAAAACCTATTTCCAGAAGATCGCCGATCCGGCCGATATTTCATCGACGGCCGGTGTAAGTTTTACGATCAACCATATTGCCGCGGTGTTTATCCCGGTGGCGTTCGGGATGTTGTGGCTGATATCGCCATCGGCGGTGTTCCTGTCAGGGGCGGCGATGGCGGCGGTTTCGCTGATCCTGGCGCTGAATGTGCCCCACGATCCGGAACCGGGGAACGAGGTGGTGATGGGGTACAAATCCCACCAGCCGATGTTGCGGCCGGCGGAGTAGAAAGCGGTTCCGTCCTGGCGCAGAATTTCAATCCTGAAAACGCCCGCCATCCTGTGCGGGTGTTTTTGTTTGTGTTTGCCTTGGTATTTTCGCAAAATCTTCAAAACCTGACCAAACGAACAATAATAAATTCGAGCATGAGCATCGCTTCAACAGGAACCAGTCACATGTCACATTTTCGTCCGATCAGTCGCACCTTTGTCGGTCGTGTCCTTGCGGGATCTGTTTTATCCCTGACCGTGGCGCTTGCCAGTGGTACGGCATTGGCCGACAGCACGGTATCGCTGCGCATTCTGGAAACCACCGATATCCATACGCATCTGGTCAATTATGATTATTATCGCGACGGCGAGTCTGACACGGTTGGTCTGGCGAAGGTCGCGACCCTGTTGAAAAATGCCCGGGGCGAAGCGGAAAATGTCGTTCTGATTGATAATGGCGACCTGATCCAGGGCAACCCGCTTGGCGATTACATGGCCAAGCGCCACGGCCTGAAAGAGGGCGAGGTCCACCCGGTTTACAAGGCGATGAACCTGCTGGGTTATGACGCGGCCAATATCGGCAATCACGAATTCAACTATGGTCTCGATTTTCTTGGCAAAAGTCTTTCAGGCGCCAAGTTCCCCTATGTCAGTGCCAATGTCTTTGCCGATGACGGTGACGCTGATGCGGAAAATGACAAACCGTATTTCCAGCCTTATGTGATCCTTGATCGTGAATTTACCGATAGCGACGGCAAAAAGCACAAGGCAAAGGTCGGCGTAATCGGGTTCGTCCCGCCGCAGATCATGCAGTGGGACAAGGCCAATCTCGAAGGGCATGTCGTGACCAAAGACATCGTCGACATGGCCAGAAAATACGTGCCCGAAATGCGCGAAAAGGGTGCGGATATCGTGATTGCGGTGCCGCATTCCGGTCTGTCGACTCTGGCGCGCGAAGGCATGGAGGAAAACGCGACCTTTTACCTGAGTGAGGTTGACGGCATTGATGCCATCCTGTTTGGCCATGCCCATACGGTTTTCCCGTCCGATACCTATGCCGATATTGATGGTGTTGACCTTGCCAAGGGGACGATCAATGGTGTGGCTGCCGTCATGCCGGGCTTTTGGGGTAGCCATCTTGGCGTTATTGATCTGACGCTTTCGGTCAATGATGCCGGTGAATGGAAGGTGACAGACAGCCTTTCGGAAGCACGTCCGATCTATCACCGCGAAGGGCGCGATATCACGCCGCTGGTCGATGCCGATCCGGAAGTGATCGAGGCGGTGAAAGAAGAGCATGAGGCGACAATTGCCTATATGCGCGAAGGTGTCGGTACGACAGCAACGCCGATCAACAGCTTCTTTGCGCTGGTGGCGGATGATCCGTCGATCCAGATCGTGACCAATGCGCAGAAATGGTATCTGGAACGCATCCTGAAGGGATCCGAATATGACGGCATGCCGATCCTGTCGGCGGGTGCACCCTTCAAGGCCGGCGGCCGTGGCGGCCCGGAATATTTCACCGATATCCCCCAAGGCAAGATCGCGCTTAAAAACGTTGCTGATCTTTATATCTATCCCAATACGTTGCGCGCGGTGTTGCTTGATGGTGCGCAGGTGCGTGAATGGCTTGAAATGTCGGCCGTGCAGTTCAATCAGATCGATCCGAACAGCACTGAAGAACAGCCGCTGATCAACGAGACATTCCCGACCTATAACTTTGATGTCATCGACGGGGTCAATTACCAGATCGATGTGACACAGCCCGCGCGCTATAACGCATCGGGCGAAGTGGTGAACAAGGATGCGCACCGCATTATCAACCTGACCTATGATGGCAAGCCTGTTGCCGATGATCAGGATTTTGTTGTGGCGACCAACAATTACCGCGCAAGCGGCGGCGGTAATTTCCCGGGACTGGACGGATCGACCATCATTATCGAAGCCCCGGATGAAAACCGAACGGTTCTGGCGAATTACATCCTTGAGGAAAAGGAAATCGATCCGAAGGCCGATGGCAACTGGAGCCTGGCACCAATCGGTGAGGCATCCAAGGTAACGTTCGTGACGAGCCCCAAGGCATCGTCGGCCCTGAATGCGCCCGACAATATCAGCTTTGTCGGCGAGGATGAGGCGGGCTTTGCCCAATATGTCCTTCAGTCGAAATAGGATCGCCTAATCGCAAAAGAAAAAGCCGCCCGTCGAAAGAGGGCGGCTTTTTCATTCGGCGTTTACCGGCTGGTCTGATTGACCGGCGGAAACCGTTATTTTTTGGCGCCGTGCGACATATGCGGTGCATTCGGGCGGCCCGGAACGTTCCGCGGGCCATCTTCGCGCGGGTTTTTCCCGTTCAGATAAGCAGCAGCGCAATGCTCGTCACAATAGGGTTTGCCGGGCACAATTTTTTTGCCGCAGAAATGGAAATCTTCATCGCCCGGGTCGCCAAACGGCCAACGGCACATGCCGACACCCAGATCAAAGATACTGATGCCTTTGCTTTGTACCTTGGGTGCGGGGGCCTTTTTCGGCTCGCTTTCTTCGGCGCGACGCTGGATCGGGGAGGGGCGCTTGGGCAGGCCAAGGCGGTGAGCCTTGCCGACGACGGCGTTTTTGCCAACACCCAGTTCTTCACCGATGCGTGCTGTGGTCCAGCCCTGATTCCAGAGCGAGGTCAGCAATTCAATCTTTTCCGGCGTCCAGCTCATTTCGAGTATATTCCGTGTTTCTTTGTCTGCCCGGTGGAAAATCCATAGGCAGGTGCTTATTGTCCGAAGTCAAACAGGGATACAGACGTATCCGCTAATATCACGCGGCGCAAGGGTCTTAGCCATTTCGGGCCAGTTTGCCGACCGGCTTTGCGCACGCGGAAAGATGCGCAATTTGCATGACAGCGCGTCAATGTAAAGGGGAGATCGTCATTTGACATGGTTTTTCGTTTCGGTTGTGGTCTTTATGGCGGGGCATATCGTGCCCGGTCTTTTGCGTGGCGGGATCACGGCAAGGATCGGTCATAGGGCCTATATCGTAACGTTCTCGATCACGTCGCTGTTCCTATTGGGATGGGTGATTTATGAAGTGCAGAATGCAGACTTCATTGCGCTCTGGCCCTACGAAATCTGGCAAAATCACGTGACAATAACACTGATGCTGCCCGCCTGTATTTTGTGGGCAACGGCAATTATTCAACCCTGTCCGCTGTCGATCGGACGAAAAAAGGGCTTTGATCCGGCACATCCCGGGATCAACCGGTTTACGCGCCATCCGTTGCTTTTGGGCATGATGTTGTGGGGGCTTGGTCATATCCTGCCCAATGGCGATTTGGTGGCGTTCATGTTCTTTGGCGGGGCGACGGTTTTTGCTATTGCGGGGTTCTGGCGGATGGAAAAAATCCGCGTCCGACATATGGATGATGCGGAATATAAGGCAATCCTTGACGGGACTCGGCGGTTTGACCTGACGGGAATTGCCAAGGGGGCGTTTGGCTGGCGCGATATCGTGTTGGGGATCGGACTTTATATCGTCATCCTGTGGGCTCATCCCCATGTGATCGGAGTTGATCCCTTAGCCACAATGGGCGGCTGAGCAGCGGTGTCGGGCATATCGCGCTTGCGCGAAGCGATGCAGAAAAACTCGCGGCAATGCTTGAAGTTCCAGAATATCATTGGGATACTGGGCTGCCAATTGTCCGCCCCGGACAGATTATTTCTGCGAGGTGTTATGACGTCTCCTGAACTTGCGACCAATCTTGCCCGTTTTGCCGAAATGGAAGGCCGACATCCCAGATTGCTTTTGGCGACGGCATCTTCGGTGGAAGAATCCCATCACAAGCATGTCGCAACCCTGTTTGCCGATGGCGGGTTTGACGTTGATATCGCACCGAAAAATTCCGATGCACAATCGATTGCCCGTCAGGCTGTTGATTGCGATGCCGATATTCTGGTTCTGATCCGCTTGTCACTGACAGCCGAAGACCGGGTGGGGGTTGCCGATGTGATATCGTCCTTGGCCGCGCTTGATGCGGAATATATCAAATTCGGCATCGTCGGAAAAACCGACGATCCGGCGCGCGACAATGTTGATTTTGTCTTCGATCTTGAACATCTGGGCACAGAGGATTGCGAAGCGCTGGTCGGGTACATCCTTGAGATTGAAGAAGACCGGGTTGCGCAACATATATAACGGACCGGTATCGTGGTTCTGGCGCGTTCCGGCGGATTTGAAGCAATGATTTTGAAACCCTTTGGGGGCATAATGGTTGTCTTGCGGTAAAGGCAATCAAACCATAGCGGGAATGATGAATGGGAATGCTAAAGGAGACGCTGCTGCGCGTTTTCGTTGGAAAACGCGGACGGGAGGCCCTGAAGGCCTATAGCGATGCGCAGTCCCTGCAATTGAATGATCCCGATATGGCCGCCCGCACCGCTGCCCAGGCCAAACAGGCACGCCGGATCGAAGACCGGGCGATGGCCTATCAGGAAAGCGGCATGTCCTTTGACGAGGCCCGGGCCCAGGCCCTGGCCGAGACCCTGACAGAATCATCAAGTGATCCGCAGACAGCGATCCTGAAGGCACTGGAAGAAGCCGATGCCAAGATCGGCAAAAAGAAAAGCCGGATGCCGAGCGCAGCCGATGATCAGCGCGCCAAGCTGATTTCCGAGGCGCTCAGCGCGATGCGCACCAAGCAGGAAGACCTGGACAAGCTTGACCCGGAACTGCGTGCCAAGCTGACCCTGATGGCGGTCGGCGCACTTATGGGCGGTCCGCCGACCAAACAATAAGTCAGGCGTTTCCGCGCGGAACAAATCGACAAATCCCTATCTGAAAATATTGCGATGAAGACCGGTCGTGAGCTGGCAATATTCCGGTTCGTTATCGGCGGTCAAAAAGCCGTGTCGGATCAGGAAATCGATGATCACCAGCGCACAGTTGAATTTGAAATCGAAACTTTTGCGTACGATTTCGGCGACTTCGGCCAGCGGAAGCAGTTCGAAACGTTCGACCTCGCCATCGGCACATTGCGGGACGAAATCGGCGGGCAGTTCCAGATCGTAATTGACCATCACATCGGGTTTTAGCCCTTCGTTGGTTTCATACAGATAGGAAATGGTGCCGACCGGCTTCAGATTCCGGGAAAGGGTTTCGGGAATGGCGGCTTCTTCGGTGCATTCCTTGATCATGTTTTCCTGAAAGCCAAGACCGGCGGGCTGTCCGCCGGCGACCATGTTATCGAGCATGCCGGGATAGGTCGGTTTGTCCTTGGCGCGATGGGCGACCCACATATGGATGTCGTTACCCTTGCGCACATAACCGTTCATATGCACGCCCCAGGACCGGAACCCGAAATAGGGCATGGCGGATCGATCAAGCTGGCATAGGGGATCATGGCCCAGTGTCGGGCGGATATCGAACCGTTCACCATGGAGGCGACGGATCACACCCTTGTCGCGCAGTGCTCTGGTCGCGGTATCGAGCACGCGGTTGCGGTCATCAAGATTGACGATATGCGGCGCGAAACAGAATTCACCATTGTCGTCGCGCACAAAGTCGGACCCCAGCGATACAAGGGCTGTGGCGAAGTCCGGACGTAGCGCCCCCATCGACATTCCGTTGATGCGGAACGGCACATAGCGTGCCGGATTGGCGTTGTTGCAGGCTTTGATATGGTCAAGATAGGTCAAGGCGGGCTCCGTCGGTTGGGGCGCGCTGCAACACGATCATATTGCAGCGCCGCGACCCGAACAGACTAAGCGTCCAAGACCTAAGCGCCAAGTGCCGAGTTGGAATATCCCTTTTCCGAGGTCAGGACCGTATTCACATGCACGATCTGACGCAGGCACCGGGCGATATGTTCGGCAACCTTGGTTTCAAGTTGCTGTATCTGGATATCGATCTGCAATTCGCTGAAACCGGCATGGCCGTCGGCGACGGTGGAATGCCAGCTTGCGGGGACAAGATTGCGTTTGGAGAACAGTTCAAGAACACGCGGCATCACATCGGGTTCTGCGGCGGCGTGAACGGCGAAACAATAAACGGATTTGGTCGGCTGCGCGCTTTCAAGCGGCGCGAGAAAGGCATGATCGGTCATGACAATGCACACACATTTTCATTGTATCCAAAAGGCGAAAAGACACGTCCCGGGGTCCTCAGACCACCGGGCTGGTAATTCGCGTAATGGCAACGATGAAAAGGCGGCGGTTGTTCATGAAAATGTTCTTGAACGTTCGGGGCCGTTATCCCGGATGGCTAACGGCCGATTAAATGACGAAGCGCGTTACAAAAAAGATCAGAGGATCAGAAGCGATGCAATCAGAGCCAGAATGGTGCCAGCAAACAGGATTTCCATCGAACGGGCAATCTGCTGTTCACGGGCAACGGCGATAGCAACGGCTTTGCGCTTATTCATCATTTTTACTCCGTCTTATGACAGGTATCTTTAAATGCACCGTATGGCGCACTGTTGAAATATATGCAGGCATATGGTCCCGATACAAGTGCTGTCCTTTGAAAATCGTCAAAAAACTTTCAACCTGATGGAAAAGGCCAGCTTTTCTGTATCGAATTTGGTCACAAATAACCAAAGGTTGATGGTGCGCTGCATAAAAACGTCAGAATCGGGAAGCCGGACCGGCTCAGTTACTGCCGATTCCCGCGATGCTGCGATGCTGCGCCGCGACGGCGGTCCCGCTGACGGTGGTTTGATAGTCGGCAATCGGACGGGGATGACCGAACTTGTATCCCTGAACCGCATCGCAATCATTGGCCGTCAGGAAGGCGACCTGATCCTCGGTTTCAACCCCTTCGGCGATGACTTCGAGTTTAAGGTCGCGGCCCAGATTGATCACGGCACGGACAATCGCCACCGCTTGTTCGCTTGCCATCAGTCTTGCGATGAATGACTGATCGATCTTGATACGGTCGACCGGGAAGTTCTGCAGGGTTGCGAGTGACGAATAGCCGGTCCCGAAATCATCCATCGCGATCCGAACGCCAAGAGCCTTGATTTCGGTCAGAATTTTGCGTGATCTGGACGCATTGTGGATCAGGGCGGTTTCGGTGATTTCCAGCTCAAGCCGTTCCGGAGCCAGTCCGGTTTCGTCAAGGATACCGGCGACTGTCTGAGCCAGATCAAGGTTCTGCAACTGAACTGCGGACAGATTGACCGCGATACCAAGCGGGTTGGTCCAGGTTACGGCCTCTTCGCAGGCCTTGCGCATAACCCATTCACCCAGCGGATTGATCAGGCCGGTTTCCTCGGCAATCGGGATGAAGCGCGATGGCGGTACCTGACCGAGTTCGGGGTGATGCCAGCGCAGTAATGCCTCGAAACCTATGATCTTGCTGCTGTGGGCATTGCATTGCGGCTGATAATGCAGTTCGAGTGCGTTTTCATCCATTGCATGGCGAAGGGCACCGGAAAGCTGACGTTTGTATCGGTATTCATCATCCATTTCCGGCGAGAAGAAAACCAGATGATTGCCGCCGCCCTGCTTGACCCGGTACATCGCCAGATCGGCGTGGAACATGATGCTTTCGATATCATCGCCATCATCAGGGAAATGCGCGATGCCGACACTTGCTGCGATCCGGGCCGAATTGCCGGGATTGATAAATACGGGAACGCTCAGACAATCAAGAAGCGCCTGTGCCTTGTTCTGTGCGGTCGCGATCATGCTGCCCGGGTCGGGATTGTCATGCACGATCAGTGCAACGAATTCATCCCCGCCGACACGGGCAAAAATCACGTTATCCTCGATCAGTTTGCCGATCCGTTCGCCGACTTCGCGAAGCGCGTGATCACCTGCGATATGGCCATAGGTGTCGTTCAGTTCCTTGAAATGATCAAGATCGATACACAGAACCGAAACCGGATTTCCGGTGACACGCGACTGTTCCAGTGCCAGCGCAAGACGATCATGGAAAGTGGCCCGGTTCAGAAGCTTGGTCAGGGCGTCATGTTCCGCGAGATACCGGATATGACGTTCCGCCTCGTAACGTTCGCGCAAATCGCGAAGGGCGTAAATCACCGCATCTTCGGAAAATTCGTCGGCAGGCAGATCGCGGCGGATCACTTCAACCGGTATCGTATGGCCGGGACTGAGCGCCAGACTGGTTTCGGTGTAATGTTCGGCCCCATCGCGAAACGCAGGAGAGGCATCAGGCAGCCACGTTTCGATAAAATCGACCCCCGATATTGTTGCTGTTTCGCCCTTGATCATCTTCAGGAAGCTGTGATTGGCATCGACGATAATACCATTCTGGGTCATCACCAGCGCCTCGATCGCTGAATCGCCAAAGATGCGCATTCGCGCCGAGGCATTTTCGCGCAATTGCCGGTCAATCATCGCCATGACAAAGCCGATCCCGATGACAAGGGTGGCAACTATGGCAACGGCAAGCGCCAGACTGCTTTGCGAAATGATCTGTGCCGGGACGGGGATGGTTGGATCCGGGGTGATGATCAATGCGCCCATGGCGCTGAAATGCATGGTGACAATGGCGACGGTCAGCCCGATTTTGCCATAGGTCTTTTCACGCCTCGTCTGGGCTTTTCCCGCGATCAGCAGCGTGACCATACCAAATGCAGCCCCCATCAGAATGGCGGCGAAGACAATATCCATATGCCAGCTTATGACACCTGGAACCCGCATTGCAGCCATCCCGGTGAAATGCATTGCCGAGATACCGAGTCCAACGACAAGACCACCGACCAGACGTGCCGGAACAAGGTTTTGTTTCGCAACCCCGGGAATGGTAAAGCCGATGAAGGTTGCAACAATCGCAATCAAAAGCGACAGGATGGTCAGACCGGGATTATAGCCAACCGGCAAAACCGGGTCGTAGGCCAGCATTGCAACGAAATGGGTTGCCCAGATTGCACAACCGGTCACCACACCGGTCAGGAACAGCCAGCTCAGTTTTTGCTGAAGGCGTCCGACGCATGCGCGGCTATAAAGGTTGAATGCCGTATGCACCCCGCCAAGGCACAGCAGGACGGCAATCAGAACCAGCCACGGGTCATGCTGTGTGGTCAGGCAATCGAGAACTCTATACATCCACTCGCCGTTCGGAAATCTGTCTTGGGGATGATCGTTAGATATCAGCTTACAAGGAGATTATCTAATGTAATTCTGGTTATCACGATCATGAACCTGTCGAGCATGCGTTTTTTAAAATGCTACCATGAAACATAGGTACGAAGCGCACGCGCAACCAGACTTGAAGACAAATGAATTAAACGTTCCGCCTAGCGAATGGTGAGGTCGGTAATGCCGATTTCCCGAGCCGGTTGCCCAGGCCGGGTGAAGGTTACCTCACCGCGATAGGCTCCTGCGGGCCAGCGATCACCGGGGCGGTTGATATTGACGTAAAACCACTTGGCGCGCGGGCCGTTATCATTTTCGACGTTTATGGTGAAATCACGATGGCCGCCGATGCCGTTCGGGCCATCCATACGCAGGCGGATGACATCGCCATTGGCCGCCCCGATCAGATAGGCCCAGAAAAACAGGCCAGGGCTTGAGGCGGGCAGTTCGCTGCTTTTGCCATAGCCGCGCTTGATATCGGTTGCATTGGGTTTGGCTGACGAAAATCCCGACGCGTAAAGCGTTATGGCGCGATAGGACATCTGTTCCTGCGCGGCCTCGGTCCAGAGAACGGCGTTATTGGCATTGCAATCCTGCGGGGCGACAGCACCCATTGGCGTGCCGCTGAACGGATCAATAAGCTGGTTATCCTTGCGCAGGTTGAAATGCAGATGCGGGAAGGTGGCCTGTCCGGACATGCCGATCAGCCCGATTGTCTGGCCGCGTTCGACCGTATCGCCCTTTTTTACCGCCAGTGATCCGCGGCGCAGATGGCAATACTGGCTTTGCCAGCCGTCTTCATGGTTGATCAGAATGCCGTTACCGCATTCAATCCCCTTAAGCGAATCCCCGACCAGTCGGCCGGCGTCGATATCCTCGACCCCGTCACGGGTGGCAATCACAGTGCCGGCGGCAACCGCGTTGACGGCAACGCCGCCAATCATGGTAGCTTCGTCAGGGATGGAAAAATCTGTGCCGCGATGGCCTTCATAGGTGGTGGTGCCACAGGCAAAATCACGAATTTCGGGGCCGGGATCATGGTCGACATAATGGACCACATCACACTGGCCATAGGGGCAATCGACCGGCAGATCAAATGGCGGGCCATCCGCGCGGGCGATGGTCGCGAACGGCACGAGGATCAGGACCCCGAACAAACCTGCCGCAATACATCCTGTCGCCTGCCCCATCAAATCCTCCTGCCGGTGCCCTGTACCGTCGGTTTTGAAACCGCTTTTGACAGGACTGCTTCGTCACACATCCTTCATCTAACATAATGGTGATGGACTTGCGATGGGCAAGGTACTGTATTGTTTCAATATCATCGACTATGACCATAAAGACACAATCGTCGTCACCACCCTGGTATTTGGCAGGAACATGATGGACCAACAGGCCGGGCTTTTAAGGTTGGGTATCTTTGCCGCCATCCTTGTCGTGATGGCAATGTGGGAGGCGTTCATGCCTTATCGTCCGGCGGGTGGGTTGCGCAACCCAGGGCGGTGGCTGACCAATTTTGGTTTGCTGTTGATGGGGGCTGCATTAACCCGTTTCACCATCGGGGCCGCGATGATTGCCGCGGCCATTCTGGCCGGACTGCAGGGCTGGGGCGTGATCAATCAGGCCGAGGAATTGATGAGCCTACCCGGGTGGCTGAGTGGCCTGATTGCAATCGTCGCACTTGATTGTGCGGTTTACTGGCAGCACCGCCTGACGCATATCGTGCCGGTTTTCTGGCGGTTCCACAGGGTGCATCATTGCGATATCGAATTTGATGTCTCGACCGCGGTGCGGTTTCATCCGTTCGAAATTGTCGCATCAGCGATTTATAAATCGGCTTTTGTGATCCTGCTGGGGGCTGATCCGTGGGCGGTGGTGATTTATGAAAGCATGCTAAGCGGATTTGCGCTGTTTAATCACGGCAATGTTCATTTGCCCGGCGGGTTTGACCGGTTATTGCGCCGATTGATTGTAACGCCCGATATGCATCGGGTGCATCATTCCAGCCTGATGCGCGAAACCAACAGCAATTACGGAAATATCCTGTCGGTTTGGGACCGGCTGTTTGTCAGTTATGTCGACCATACCAAGACCAATGATCATGACATGCAGATCGGACTTAAGGAATTTCGCGACAAACGCAGTCAAAGCCTTTGGTCGGTATTATGGATGCCGTTTCGCCGGTCTTGATGTAATCGTCGCCTATTCCCCGACGATACCGCGCACAACCATAGCGGATGCCACCAGCGAACGGCGACCATCATCCTTGCCCCCCAGATAGGACCGTTCGGTAGCGGTGCGCAGCTGCAGGGCCAATTCGGGATCAAGGCCGGTAAAGAAATCACGGATCAGGCTGTGCGCACCCAGAAGCGACTGCCAGTAATCCTCGAAATCCAGAAAATCCATGCGTATCGACAGGGTTGCGGTATCGACATCACGCAAACCGGCATCGGACCAAAGATCAAACAGGGCGTCTTCGCTTTGATAGGGGATGTCGAAAATCCTGCTGCGCAATTCATCGCCTGATGGATAGGCGATCACGGCCGCGGCATCGAGAAACAGGCGGATAAAGGATAATCCCCCGGCACGATCCCAGACACTTGCTGCAATCCGCCCGCCCGGTTTGGTGACGCGAACCATTTCCGAAACAGCACCCGCCGGACCTTCCAGATCGTTTAACAGCAATTGCGAAAAGGCGGTGTCGAAACTGTCATCGCCAAACGGCAGGTTGCTGGCATCCCCGGTTTCAAAGCTGACATTGGGGGCGGCGCTAAGCAACGCTTCGGACAGGTAATCCGGGATCAGATCGACCCCGACAATGCGTGCCTTTGGGTACCGCGTGGCGGCGGCGAGTGTGAGGCTGCCGGTACCGCAGCCGACATCAATCAGCGAACCGCAGGAGGGTGCCGCAACAAAATCAAGGAAGTTGCGCGATAGGCGGCGGCTCCATCGGCCCATGGCGATTTCATAGATGTCGGCAGTGGTCGCATTCATGGACGTTTTCCGCAATTTGTTGTTCTGAGGGGCAGTTTGCACCGTGACGGTGCAGGACGGAAGTCCCCATTTGGGCAGTTCCGCCGGATATGGCAAGCCTGTGAAATTACCCTGTTCAACCAATTACCCATTGCCGAAAAAAGAAAACGCGAAATAATATTGCGAATGCTGCGGCGCAAAAATAAATCAGAAGTCAGACGCAGCGATCAGAAACAGGCAAGGAAAGTCAGGAAATGAGAGAGATGAACGGACTGGAAGGGCTGTATCTTGAGGATATCGAGATCGGCATGGTCGGAAGTTACGCCAAAACCGTGACGGAAACCGATATCGTGATGTTTGCCGGATTGTCCGGCGATACCAACCCGGTTCATCTTAATCAGGAATTTGCCGAAACCACGATGTTTGAAGGCCGCATTGCGCATGGCATGTTGTCAGCCGGTTTCATTTCAACCGTGCTGGGTACGCGTCTTCCGGGGCCGGGCACGATTTACCTATCGCAGAATTTGCAGTTCAAGGCACCGGTCCGTATTGGCGATACTGTGACCGCAAAGGTTACGGTGCGCGAGATCATCGCGCCCAAGCGTCGGGTGGTTCTGGAAACCAACTGTTATGTTGGCGATAAATGCGTGATCGCGGGCGAGGCGATGGTGATGGTGCCATCGCGCGCCGCAGCCTGACAACAGGAAGACACCCGCAAAGAAAAGCTGGCGCGACGGACATCGCGCCAGCATCCGGATCAGGAAACCCCATAGGCACGGGGGCGGGGTGCAGCTTTGCCCGAGGCGGTGACGCTGATCCGGCGTCTGATGGCGGTCAGCAGTCCGACCACGGCGAAACATCCGACAAGCATGCCCATATCGTGATAGATCGCGCGGTATCCGAACGCATCTACCCATGGCTGACTGATCAGCGGGGATAGAAACTGGCCGATAAAGATGCTGGCAGTCAGCACCCCGGCAACGCGACCACGGATGGATGGTGGGGCGACCGCCATGGCACCGGCCATCATGTTCGAAATCACCATGCCCAATCCCAACCCGGTCAATCCGATGGAACCGGCAATGCCGAAATAATCCTGGGTCAGGGCGATCAGGTTCATGCCCACTGCCATAATGCCAAAACCAATGGCAAACAGGGCCGGGATAGTGAAGTGACGCCGCAGACGTCCGTAATTAAGTGATGCGATGGCCGATGCCAGTGGCAATAGGCCCATGGCAAGACCGGTGCCGCTGGCGGGCGCAATGCCGAGTTTTTCGATATAGAATGGCATCTGGGTCGGGATCAGGTAGAAGGCCGTGCTGTTAAGGGCGGCTATCAGGCAGAATAATGCGACCAGCAGGATATCGCGCCGGGTGACATCATCTGCGGGAACGTGTCCAGGTTCGTGCCGGACCGGTTCGGGTTCATACAATACTTTCAGAACCGCCGGGATCAGCAGGAAGGCAATGGCATAGACCGCAAAGGGGCTGCGCCAGTGCAGTTCGGTCAAAACACCGCCGCCGGCAATAAAAACCAGCCCGCCAAGCCCGGTGAAGGCAACCTGATATCCCATGAAGCGGTCGCGCATATCACCGCTGAAATAGTCGCCGACAAGGGCGGTGGCGGTGGTCATGGTTCCCGCAACCGCAAGACCAAGCAACGCCCGACCGATCAGAAGGCCAGACAGGCTGTCGGCAAACAGGCCCGATGCACCGGCGGTTCCATAGAGCAGAAGCGACACCAGAAGCAGCGGTTTGCGCCCGATCCGATCCGCAATCGCCCCGGCAAAGGGCGCACCGATGGAAACGAACAGGCCGGGCAGTGTCAGGACAAGGCGGCTGAGCATCACGACATTTTCATGATTGGCAAAGCGGGCTTCGATCCCCGGAAGCGATGTCGCGATCAGCGCGCCCGACATGATCGTCAGCGACGCCAGAAGCAGCATGGTGATCCGGATCGAAAGGCTTGGTGTTTCGGTTGGCATATCTTGCTGGCGTGTTAGGGGCTGGTCAGTCACAGGGCAGTCTCCGATCGGTTTGATTGGCGCGAGGCAGGCCGGGGTTCCGTGTGGTGGTGCAAAAGGTTCTGATCGCTTACCGGTATTGGTTGAAACCCCTTTGTCGGGGGGGGGCGTGACAATGATCCTGCATCCTGAAGTAAAGTTGAGGTCAAGGGGTAAAACAGCGCGATTTTTTAAAAATCTGCGACCACAATGATCCGGGCGCATAGCAGCAGCCAGACGCTTTTTGTCGGAAAAGTCTTTACGCTTCGGGCTTGCGCGCTTTATAGCTGCCCGCTGGACTGTGCGGATATGCGATCTGCCGGCATGATGACGAGCAAAAAAGAGAGACCGGCGCGGATGCGCGTTTTTCGATCTTTTGACAATCTGGGTAATGACGCGCGTGGCGCGGTTGTCGCGATTGGCAATTTTGACGGCCTTCATCTGGGCCATCAGACGTTGCTTGATCATGCGCGCAAGATCGCTCGCGATCTGAATGCACCGCTGGGCATTCTGACGTTCGAACCTCATCCCCGGATGCTGTTCCGCGCAGGCGAACCCGAATTCCGTCTGACATCGGCCGATGACCGGATTACGGCGGCGTCCGATCTGGATATCGATCTGTTTTTCGAAGCCGAGTTTAATCGCGATTTTGCCGCGATGAGCGCCGAAGAGTTTATCGAACGCATTCTGGTGAATGGACTTGGTGTGCGCCATGTCGTTGTCGGTTGGGACTTCTGCTTTGGCAAGGGCCGGGCGGGAAATGTCGATCTGCTGCGTGAAATCGGCGAAAAATCCGGTTTCGGGGTGACGGCGATCGAGGCGGTTACGCATGATAACGGGATCATCTATTCCTCGACCGCGATCCGGCAGGCATTGCGTGAAGGCCGCCCGCAGGATGCGACCCATTTGCTGGGGCGCCCGTGGGAAGTTGCCGGTGTGGTGATCAAGGGCGATCAGCGCGGCCGCACGATTGGTTTTCCGACCGCCAATGTCGCACTTGGCAATCATCTGCGTCCGAAATTCGGTGTTTATGCCGTCGAGCTTGGCCTGATATCGGACGAAAATGATGAAACCGTCGAACGCTGGATCGACGGAGTCGCAAATATTGGTGTGCGCCCCAGCTTTGGCGGGGATGTGGATGCCGGGCTTGAAGCCCACCTGTTCGATTTCGATCAGGACATCTATGGCCGTCGCGTTCGCGTGCGTTTGCACGGCTTTATCCGGGGCGAACAGAAGTTCGACGGGCTTGACGCACTGAAAGCCCAGATCGCTGCGGATGTGATTGCCGCCAAAGAGATTCTCGGCAAGATTTGAAATTGTTGTCGAACCCGTTATGATCCGCGCGCCTTTACGGGGGCAGCCAGTATCACCGGGGGTTCGCCCTTGTAATTTGTTTAAAGACGACAGGACCGTCACGATGAGTGTCGAATACAAAAAGACCGTTATCCTGCCCAAGACCGATTTTCCGATGCGGGCGGGTTTGCCAAAGATGGAGCCGACCCTGCTGGAACAGTGGGCGAAAGAGGACCTCTATGGCAAAATTCGCGGTATTTCGGCGGATCGTGAAATGTTTGTCCTGCATGATGGCCCGCCCTATGCCAACGGCCACCTGCATATTGGTCATGCACTCAACAAAATCCTGAAAGACGTGATCACCCGTTCGCAGCAGATGCTGGGCAAGAACGCGGTTTATGTTCCGGGCTGGGATTGCCACGGCCTTCCGATCGAATGGAAGATCGAAGAACAGTACCGTGCCAAGGGCAAGAACAAGGATGATGTTCCCATCGCCGAATTCCGCAAGGAATGCCGTGATTTCGCCCAGAAATGGCTTGATATCCAGCGCGAGGAATTCAAACGTCTTGGCGTGATGGGCGACTGGGACAATCCCTATGTCACCATGGATTACAAGGCCGAGGCATCGATTGCCCGTGAACTTGGCAAATTCCTGATGAACGGCTCGCTCTATATGGGCTCTAAGCCGGTCATGTGGTCGGTGGTTGAAAAGACCGCGCTGGCCGAGGCCGAGGTCGAATATCACGACCATACCAGCAAAACGATCCATGTCCGGTTCCCGGTTGTTTCATCCAAGGTTGAAGCCCTTTCCGATGCGACGATCCTGATCTGGACCACGACCCCATGGACGATCCCGGGCAACCGTGCGATTTCGTATGGGGCCGAGATCGACTATGTCGTGATCGAAGTGACCGAAACCGCCGAGGAAGCCTGGGCCAAGGTCGGTGAGAAAATGGCGATCTGTGCCGATCTGGTCGAAGACGTTTGCAAAAACGGCCGCATCACCGGACATAAGGTTGTCGGCAATTTCAAGGGTTCCGACCTTGAAGGCACCGTTGCCGCCCATCCGTTCCGCGGTGAGGGTTATGAATTTGATGTGCCGCTTCTGGCGGCTGATTATGTCACGACCGATACCGGTACCGGCTTTGTCCATACCGCGCCGACACACGGCCCGGACGATTACCAGACCGGTCTGAAATACGGTCTTGAAGTGCCGGAAATGGTTGATGGCGACGGGGCTTATTACCCGACCGTGCCGCTGTTTGCTGGCAAACGCATCTATGATGAAAACGGCAAGGAAGCCGATGCCAATGAGGCGGTCATCGCCAAACTGATCGAAGTTGGCGCATTGCTGTCGCGCGGGCGTCTGAAGCACTCCTATCCATGCTCGTGGCGGTCCAAGGCTCCGATCATCTATCGCACCACACCGCAATGGTTCATTTCCATGAAGGATAATGACCTGCGTGAAAAGGCACTTAAGGCGATTGATGAAACCCGCTTCGTGCCGGAAGCCGGTCGCAACCGTTTGCATTCGATGATTGCCAACCGCCCGGACTGGTGCGTTTCGCGCCAGCGTGCGTGGGGTGTGCCGATTACGGTGTTCATCAATAAAAACACCCGTGAACCGCTGCGTGATCAGGGGGTACTTGACCGTGTGTACGAAGCATTCTGTGCTGAAGGTGCCGATGCGTGGTTCACGCGCGATGCGCAATATTTCCTGGGCGACAAATATGATGCCAAGGATTTCGAACAGGTCACCGATGTTCTTGACGTCTGGTTTGATTCCGGTTCGACCCATGCCTTCGTGCTTGAAGAACGCCAGGACCTTAAATGGCCGGCCGACCTTTATCTTGAAGGGTCGGATCAGCATCGCGGCTGGTTCCATAGCTCTTTGCTGGAATCGTGCGGAACGCGCGGCCGTGCGCCGTATGACGCGGTCCTGACACACGGTTTCGTTCTGGACGGCGAAGGCCGCAAGATGTCCAAGTCGCTTGGCAACATCATTGCACCGCAGGAGGTCATCAACAAACTGGGTGCAGATATCCTGCGTCTTTGGGTGGTCAGTTCCGACTATCACGATGACCTGCGCATCAGCCACGAGATCATCGAACGTCATTCGGACATCTATCGCCGCCTGCGCAACACGCTGCGTTTCCTGCTGGGCAACCTTGATGGCTTTACCGAGGCGGAAAAGGTTGCGGACAGCGAATTGCCGGAACTGGAACGCTGGGTCCTGCATCGTCTGAGCAAGCTTGACGATCTGGTGCGTAAAACCACGGCAGATTATGATTTCCATACGATGTTTATTGAGCTGCATAACTTCTGCGCGCTTGATATGTCGGCCTTCTATCTTGATATCCGCAAGGACGCGCTTTATTGCGACGCGCCAAGCAGTGCCAAACGCCGTGCGGCACGTACGGTTATGGACCGCGTGTTTGACTGTCTGGTGCGCTGGCTGGCACCGGTTCTGTGCTTTACCGCGGACGAGGCATGGCGCGCCCGTTATGGTGCCGACAGTTCGGTCCATTCCGAAACCTTCAACACGGTTTCGGATGGCTGGAAGAACGAGGCACTGGCTGCCAAGTGGGAAAAAATCCGCAAACTGCGCCGTGTCGTGACCGGGGCACTGGAACTTGAACGTGCGGAAAAACGCATTGGCGCCAGCCTTGATGCCGCACCGAAGGTCTATGCGACAGCGGAATATGTCGAAGCGCTTAATGGCCTTAATCTTGCCGAAATCGCCATCACATCTGATGTCGAACTGATCACCGGCGATGCGCCCGAAGGGGCCTATACCCTCGAGGAAGTTGCAGGCGTTGGTGTGGTTCCGGCATTGGCCGAGGGCGAAAAATGCGAACGTTGCTGGCAGACATTGCCCGAAGTCGGCAGCCATCCGGTGCACAAAACCGTGTGCCTGCGCTGTGCCGATGCCGTAGATGAAATGGGGATTGAGGCCGCCGAATAAGGCGGCCCTTTTCCGGTCCGGGTCTTTCCATCCGGAAGACCTTGTTCAGGCAAGACAGAAAGAGTGTTGATGAAACATCGTGCCTTTGTCTTTGGACTGGTTGTTATTGCGGTGGTCTTCGTCGTCGACCAGTGGACCAAGCAGCTTGCGATTGACGGATTATCAAACCCGCATCGCGTGATCGAAGTCACGCCGTTCATGAATTTCCTGCTGGCATGGAACAGTGGCGTTTCGTTCGGCCTGTTTCAAGGGCAGGCCCCATGGGTCATGATTGCGGCGACGGCAGCAATCACCATTGGTTTCCTGATCTGGATGTGGCGGACGCGCGACCGGTTGCTGGGTATTGCGCTGGCACTGGTGATTGGCGGGGCGGTCGGCAACCTTGTTGACCGGTTGCGTCACGGGGCGGTAACCGACTTTATCGACATGCATGTTGCAGGTTATCATTGGCCGGTTTTCAATATCGCGGACAGCGCAATTACGATTGGTGCAGTCCTGCTGTTGATCGATTCCCTGTTTGGCGGTAAAAAATCATCCAGGTAATTTTTGATCCGGCATTTCGATGCCGGAGACTGAGTGGTAAAGAGGCATCAATGGCCCGGAAACTATCGACATCGATTTTCAAAGTTGCGCTGCTGGGCGGGTTGGCACTTGCCGTGTCCGGTTGTGAATCAACGCGTGAAACGTTCGGTCTGAACAAAACGGCCCCGGACGAGTTTCAGGTTGTTTCCCGTGCTCCGCTGAGCCTGCCGCCTGATTTCACACTGCGTGTTCCCGAACCGGGCGCACCACGCCCTCAGACCGGTACGACCACCGATCAGGCGCGTCGTATCCTGACTGGTGAGGATCCCGATGCGGTCAAGCGCGATATCACCGATGGCAATCGCAGCCAGGGGCAGATTGCCCTGCTGTCACAGTCGGGCGCGCAATATGCCGATCCGGCAATCCGCACCACGGTTGATCGCGAAACCTCGATCTTTATCGAAGAAAGCGACAGCGTCGTCGACAAGCTGATCTTCTGGCAGGACAAGCCGGAATTCGGAACCCAGGTCGACGCCGAAGCCGAAGCCAAACGCATCCGCGATCAGCAGGCATTGGGTGAGTCGGTTTCCGAAGGTGAAACACCGGTCATCGAACGCCGTCAGAAAGGCTGGCTCGAAGATATTTTCTAGAGCGTGACGGTCACATTCCGGTGAAATTTTCCGGAAATAGAACAAAATTCGAATTATGGCAGGGCGCGGTCTTTCCGCGCCCTTGTTCTGTCATATTCAGTTCTTAATCAAAAACTTGTCCGTTGCCGTATAGATCAGGCACCCTGCCTGTTTCTGGCGATCCTGCTTATAGCATTGGGATGACATAATGACATTTCCGACCCGATCCCCGATTTCGTTGTTTGCGCGCGGGCCGATTGGCCTGCTTGCCGCAATTCTGATGATCTTAAGCCCCCATCTTGCCGGGGCGGCGGTTTTCAGTCCGCAAACCATGACCCTTGATAACGGTATGCAGGTCGTGCTGGTGGAAAATCACCGTGCTCCGGTCGTGACCCATATGGTCTGGTATAAGGTCGGTTCCGCCGACGAGACCGAGGGCGTATCGGGGATCGCCCATTTCCTTGAACATCTGATGTTCAAGGGCACCAAGGACATTGCCCCGGGTGACTTTTCCAAGATCGTTGCCCGCAATGGCGGCAATGATAATGCGTTCACCAGTTGGGATTACACCGGCTATTTTCAAAATATTGCCCGCGACCGGCTTGAAATGGTCATGAAAATGGAAGCCGACCGGATGCAGAATTTGCAGCTTACCGATGATGTGGTGCTGCCTGAGCGCGACGTGATCATCGAAGAGCGCAGATCACGGATTGATAATAATCCCGGTGCTTTGCTTGGCGAACAGATGCGTGCTGCCCTTTACATGGCGCATCCCTATGGCCGTTCGATCATTGGCTGGCTCAATGAAATGGAAACGCTCGGCACCGACGACGCGCTGGCGTTTTATCACAAATGGTATGCACCCAATAACGCCATTCTGGTTGTCGCCGGCGACATCACAATGGATCAGCTTAAACCACTGGCCGAAAAATATTACGGTGCCATCCCAGCAGGTGATGTTGCGACCCGCCATCGGGTCAAGGAACCGACCCAGCATGCCCCGCGCAAGGTAACGCTGACCGATCCGCGTGTCGGGCAGGCATCCATGTCGCGTTATTATCTGGCACCATCCTATAACAGCGAAAATGCCGATCAGGCCGCCCCGCTTGAAGTGTTAAGCGAAATCCTTGGATCTGGCACGACCAGCCGGTTCTTCAGATCGCTTGTGGTCGATCAGTCGATTGCGACCAGTGCCGGAACGTTCTACGATCCGGTTGCGGTCGATCTGGCAAGCTTCGGGCTTTATGCCGTGCCACGCGATGGTGTCGAACTGGCCGATCTTGAAAAGGCGGTTGATGCCGAAATTGCCAAGGTTGTCGAAAATGGCGTGACCGAGGAAGAACTGGCGCGTGCCAAGCAGAAGCTTCTAGATAGTGCAGTGTTTGCCCGTGATTCCCTGTCGGCTGCTGCCCGCACCCTGGGCGAGGCACTGGCGGTTGGTTTGACCGTCGATCAGGTGGAAAGCTGGCCGGACCGGATCAATGCCGTGACGATCGAGCAGGTCAATGCGGCTGCGAAATCCGTGTTTGACGACAAACGTTCCGTTACCGGCTGGTTGCAACCGCCCGAAGGCGGCCCGGTCAGCGGAATGCCGACCGCCCCGGTCATCGGCGAGCAGGAGGTGCATTGATCATGAGCTATATCGCAAAAAACACTCCGGTACTGAAAATGCGCAAAACACTGCTGGGGCTGGCATCGGCCACCCTGCTGATGACAGCCTTCACAAGTCAGGCAAGTGCGGTCGAGGTGCAGGAAGTCACATCGGATGGTGGCATTACCGCATGGCTGATCGAAGATCATCTGAACCCACTTCTGACGGTTGATTTCGCCTTCAAGGGGGCCGGTTCCGCAACCGACCCGGCGGGCAAGGGCGGGCTTGCCAATATGGTGTCGGGCCTGATCGACGAAGGGGCTGGCGAAATGGACAGCCAGGCCTTTCGTACTGAAATGGAAGATCGGTCGATCAGCATTTCCTTTGATGCCGGTCGCGATGACTTTTCCGGATCGATGGTGACGTTGACGCGTGAACGCGATACGGCGATTGACCTTTTGCGACTGGCCCTGACCGAGCCGCGCTTTGATGACGAGGCGGTTGAACGCATCCGGGCACAGGTGATGTCCGGCCTGCGCCGGGCGGAAACCGATCCGGGTGATATTGCCGGAAAGGCATTTTTCAAATCGATATTTGGCGATCATCCCTATGCCAATCCGGTATCGGGTACGATTGCATCGGTCAGCAGCCTGAATGCCAATGATTTCCGTGAATTTGTCCGTCATGCGATGGCGCGCGACAATCTGGTGATCGGGGTTGCGGGCGACATAACGGCCGAGGAACTCGGCCCGCTGCTTGACGAAGCTTTTGGTGGTCTGCCGGAAAAAAGCGACCTTCCGGCTATTCCCGAAGTCACGCCGAAATTTGGCGGGATTGAAGTGATCCAACAGGATATCCCGCAAAGCCAGGCGGTCTGGGGGCAGAAGGGCATCGCACGCAAGGACCCGGATTTCTATGCGGCTTATATCATGAACTATATCCTTGGCGGCGGCGGTTTTTCATCGCGCCTGACCGAGGAAGTTCGTGAAAAGCGCGGCCTTGCTTACGGCGTTTACAGCTATCTGGCCGATATGGACAAGGCAGAGCTGATGGCAGGCGGGGTTGCGACGCGCAACGACGCCATTGGTCAGAGCCTGTCGATCATTGGCGATGAATGGCAGAAAATGAAGGATAAGGGCGTGTCGCAGGAAGAACTCGATAACGCCAAGTCCTATCTGACCGGGGCCTTCCCGCTGCGCTTTACCAGCCTTGGCAATCTGTCGGGCATGCTGGTTGGGATGCAGATGCAGGATCTGGGCATGGACTTCCTTGATAAACGCAACAGCCTTGTCGAAGCCGTCACCCTTGATGACGTCAATAGGGTTGCTGGGGAACTGCTTGATCCGGCCAATGTCACCGTGACGGTGGTGGGGCAGCCGGAAGGTGAGCTATCTTTCTGATATCTCTGAGGGTGGGATTATTCCTACCCTCAGAAAATTTTCTAATAACAAATCGCCAGATAAATTGCCCAAAGTCCGAGAATGATTGGTACCGCCCATTCTACTAAAATCCATCGGGCTAATTGCCAATACTGAAAACAACAAAACCATCTGTCAAATCTCTTTAAAGAGACCCAAATGCGATCTAAAAAACTTAGGGAACTTTCGATTTGTTCTAGACGGCGAACTATGTCTTTAAGGCTATTGTCAACGTCCTTTTTATCCGAGAAAGATTTATCCCACACTTCTAATTGTTTTTGAAAGTTATCGACTGAGGTTTGAATTGATTCGAGTTTATCTCTTTTTTGAAGTAGATAGCCAAATAATGTTGATTGCCTTGGGTTTGCTGGACTGTCCTCATGTTCTCCGCTGAACATGGCAGAGGTTAAATATGTTACCTTCATTCCACTTAATCGAACTCTCCATTCCCCAAAATGCGAAAATGTTGATATTATAAAGTGAATTAGTAGGTATGAAGTTAAACATATAAATATTATATCAATCTTTTCGTTTGTCAGTCCGTCTAGTTTTACACCTAAAAATGAACTTTCTTTTGAAACAGTTAAATCTCCCAATTTGTAAAATAAAACTATGGATGATATTGCTATTAAATTTCTGCGAATACGAAACGTATTCTCAGAAAAGTCTTCAATGAAGGGTTCTCCTAAAACTTTTTCGACTTTCTCTTTGTTTTCAGGAGAGATGAACTGGTTTTCAGTCATTTTTTTCCTATAGATTGAAAATCACCAACATAACATTAGCATTTGTGATTTTTGTTTTCGTGCAAAAAATAAGTTTCTGCACGTTATCTTGCTTTGCTAGGTTGGTTAAAATGTACTCCCCAATTAAGAGCATCTCCTTTATGACCCTGCGCGTCCTGCCCCAGAACCTGATCAACCAGATTGCCGCCGGTGAGGTGGTTGAACGTCCGGCTGCGGCGTTGAAGGAACTGGTGGAAAATGCGCTGGATGCCGGGGCAACCCGTGTTGACGTGACCTTGCGCGATGGCGGGCGGACCCTGTTATCTGTCACCGACGATGGCAAGGGCATGACGCCCGATGAGCTCGGCCTTGCGGTTGAACGCCATGCGACATCGAAACTGCCCGATGATGATCTGTTCAATATCGGTTTTATGGGGTTTCGCGGCGAGGCCTTGCCGTCCATCGGATCGGTATCGCGGATGCGCCTGACCAGCCGGACACGCGGGGCAGAAAATGCCTGGACATTAACGGTCGAAGGCGGGGCGAAAAGTGCTCCGGAACCAGCCGCCCATCCCTTCGGCACACGGGTCGAGGTACGCGATCTTTTCTATGCCACCCCGGCGCGCCTGAAGTTTCTTAAAGCCGCGCGAACCGAGCAGATGTATGCCCGTGAAATCATGGATCGGCTGGCCATGGCCCGGCCCGATGTCGGCTTTACCCTCTCGGGGGATGGCAACAAGCAGATTTTGAATTACCCGGCCTGCGAAGGCGATTTGTTCGACGCGCGCCTGAAACGGCTGGGTGCGGTGATGGGCCGTGAATTTCAGGATAACGCCCTTCAGATCGAAGCCGAACGCGAAGGCATCCGCCTGACCGGATATGCCGGGGTGCCAACCCTGAACCGCGGCAATGCGCAGATGCAGTTCCTGTTCGTTAATGGTCGCCCGGTCAAGGATCGGCTGTTGCAGGGGGCCGTGCGCGGGGCCTATCAGGATTTTCTGGCGCGGGACCGGCATCCGCTATTGGCGCTGTTTTTTGAACTTTCGCCGCGCGATGTTGACGTCAACGTCCATCCGGGCAAGACCGAAGTCCGGTTTCGTGATCCGGGCATGGTGCGTGGTTTGATCGTTGGTGCGTTAAAGCATGCACTGGCGGGGGCAGGGCACCGGGCATCGACCACGGTGGCCGATATGGCGCTTGGTGCCGCAAGGCGCGAGGGCGACGGGCCCTCTTTACCCTATGGCGGGTCACGTCCGGCCTCCGGCGGATATAATTTCGGGTCCTATCAGCCCAGTCATCCGGGGCTGGCCGCAGTGCAGCGTGACTATGCCGCCCAGGCACCGTCTTCGTCCTATGGCGGGTTGTTTGACCGCGGGCGCGATTTTGCTGGTGGTGAGACCGGCGGTGACAATGGCGGATTTGCCGCGGCTGCGGCCAGTGCGCTGGCTGGCGGATATGGTGGCGGGTATGCCGGTGCGGCCCCGTCGGCACGGATTGATGACACCGACGCATCGAAATTTGTTGATCATCCGCTGGGTGCAGCGCGCGGGCAGGTGCATGCCAATTATATCATCGCCCAGACCCGCGACGGGTTGGTGATTGTTGATCAGCATGCCGCCCATGAACGCATTGTCTATGAACGTATGAAAGCTGATCTGGCGGAAAATGGCGTCAAACGGCAGGGGTTGCTATTGCCGGAGGTCATTGAACTGGACGAGGCATCCGCCGAACGCGTTGCCGACCGGGCCGAAGAATTTGCCGAATTGGGGCTGGTGGTCGAACCGTTTGGTCCCGGCGCGCTGGTGGTGCGTGAAGTGCCGGCCATGCTGGGCAAGGTTGATGTGGCCGGGCTGGTGCGTGATCTTGCCGACGAGATTGCCGAACTGGGACAGGGCATGGCGCTTAAAGACCGGTTGATGTATGTCTGCGCGACCATGGCGTGTCACGGATCGGTGCGGTCAGGTCGCAAATTGAACGCCGATGAAATGAACGCGCTGTTGCGGCAGATGGAAGCCACCCCACATTCCGGACAGTGCAACCATGGTCGCCCGACCTATGTCGAACTTAAGCTGCATGACATCGAAAAGATGTTTGGCCGACGCTAGGGTAGCATTATTCCTTAAGCGTCATATTGCGGGGCAGGCGGGTATTGGCATTGACCCGCGCGCGTTGGATCTGTTCGGCAAACAATCCCTTGGCCGAGGATAAATCCGCATCGCGGAAATCGGTTTTGGCAAGATTGGCGCCGCTCAGATCGCAATTGTGCAATGTCATGCCGCGAAATGATGCGCCTGACAGATCTGAGCCGAGGAACACCGTGTTGCGCAATATGGCATCGGTGAAACGCGCCCCGGCAAGGCGGCTTGCAGCCAAGACCGCCTGATCCAGATTGCAGCCGATGAAATCGCCTGCCGTCATATCGCAACGACGGAGCACCGCCTTTTGACAATTGGCATTGCGAAATGACACATGCGGCAAGGCACACCGGGTCAGATCAATGCCTTCCAGATCGGCATCACGCAGATCGGCATGTTCGATTGACATCATCGCGCCTTCCTTGCCACCGGTATCAACCCAGAGACGATGGCCCTGAAGGGCCGTCATCAGGTCGATCTCAACCAGTTCCTCGTCGATGGCGGTATCAATCGGAACAGTGTCCGCTACTGGTAGTGCCGTTTCGTCAGGGATGGGAACCGCACCAAGGACCTCGCGCACGGAACTGGCAGCATCAAGGTTATAGTCGCGCGCCGATTTTTCCGATGCGATCTCGGCTGTTTCGATGCCGATTGCACCGGTTGCGGGGCGGGCGCTGTTTTGGGCCGGATTATCCGTTTTTGGCGAAGAAAACCTCGATGCTGGTTTGCCTGTTACCGACGCAGCTACACGCGTTGATATTTTTGATTGGGGTGCCGGTTTAATCGTCACCGAAGCAGATGGACGGGTTTTGCGGGATGGCTCGGCCAAATTGTCGCCTTCGCGGGCCGGGCCGAAATAATTGCCTTCAAATACAAAACGGCGCGGTTTCCTGATGACAGTCTGAACGATTTTGCGCAGACGATCATCATCGACGGGCTGGCGAAACACACCTTCGATCCCGGCACTGACCGCATCGTGCATGGCGCGACGATCCAGTTTGGGGGCGCCCAGTAAAACCGGAACCTGATTGCAGAACGGATCGGCCTCAGACGCGCTTTGACGCAATGTGCGGATGGTTGAAATGCCGCGAATGCCATCAAGATAAAGACCGATCAGGATCAGGTCAGGGCGATGGATTTGTGCAAGTTCGACGATGGATTCGCGATTGTCGCTGGTATGAAAGGCTGCCAGATCAAGTGGTTCGAGCGCTGTTTGCACTGCCTTGATGTTCCGGTCACTGTAATCGGCATACAGGACGGACAGTTTTTTTTGTGACCGCGATGTCATGACATCAAGCTTGCCTGCTTTTATCGGGTTTTGTGGCTTGGGCGCATTTGACTTTTACTGATTGCCCGGTATGGAAAAGCTTCGACGTCGTTCCACCGGCGGAATATCCGGGGCGGTGCTTTCGCTTGCTGTTCCCGGGGTTTCTCCGCCGGACGGTGTCTTTCCGGTCGGGGAGAATTTAGCTGGGCTACCATTGTCCCCTGTATCGTCGATCATCTCAATGGTGATTTCAACACGCCGGTTTTGTGCGCGACCTTCGGCCGTACTGTTATCGGCAATCGGGCGGCTGTCGCCGCGTCCCTGAACGACCATTCGGATCGGATCGGTGCCGTTTTGATCAATCATGTAATGCAAAACCGATGTCGCACGCGCCGCCGATAAATCCCAGTTCGAGATATAGGGCGAATTTGATGATACCGGAATATTATCGGTGTGGCCGGAAACTATAACCTGGCCTTCGGTCTGATTGATGACGGGCACCAGACGGTTCAGAATTGCTGCAAATTCCGGGGTCATCCCCGAAGAGCCGGATGGAAAGGCGATTTCATTGGGGAAGCGGACGATAACGTCACCATCTTTCCGCTCGACCCCGATTTCGTCGGCCATACCCATTTTATCAAGCACGGTTTCAAGCGTTTCTTCGAGTGCCTCGGCTTTTTCAGCCTTGCTGTCGCCTTCCTTTATCTCGACCTCGGGCGTTTCGACCGGGGGGATGTTGGAAACAACGCGTGGGGTATCAGGGGTTGGTTGTTTCAATGCCTTGCCAAGGATCGAGCCATCCAGTTCGACAACACCGGCCAGTTCATCCTGTTTGGAAAAACCAAAGGCGGCTTTAACCGATCCGGCAATCTGTTTGTATTTGATGACATCCATTTCGGCAAAGGTCAGCAACAGCACGAAAAGCACAAGCAGCAATGACATGAGATCGGCGAATGTCGCCATCCATGCGGGTGCTCCTGCTGCCGGTTTCTTTGCCATTTCTTGTGCCTGTTGCCTTCGGGTATCTTCGTTGCGTTAAGGGGGGAGAAAACGGGTTATTCTCCACCTTCGCCTTCGGCATCCTTGGGAATGCCACCTGGCAAATAAGGCCCAAGAATTTCCTTCATGACCATCGGGCTCTGGCTGGACTGTATCTGCACCACCGATTCAATAATCAGTTGCTTGGTGCTTTTAAGCTGTTCGACTTTAAGGGCCAGCTTGTCAGCCACCGGAAGCGCAATCAGGTTGGCCAGAACCGCACCATAGAATGTCGTCAGCATCGCAATCGCCATCGCCGGGCCGATGGCATCGGGGTCCGAAAGGTTGGCCAGCATCTGTACCAGACCGACCAGGGTTCCGATCATGCCAAATGCCGGGGCCGTATCACCAATGCCACGGAACATCAGTTCACCAAGTTCGTCATTCTGGATCGATTTTTCGACCTCGCTCGATATCGAGCTTCGAATGACTTCGCCGCTGTGACCATCCACGCACATGCGAATGCCGCGCGCCATGATGTCGTTTTCAATCTCGACATTCTCAAGACCAAGCAAGCCGTTCTTGCGAACCAAAGTGGAAAGTTCGATTGCCTTCTCGTAGATCGACAGCGGATCTTCCTTGGGGTTTTTGAAGGCGATCCTGATCCCGATCTTCAACGACTTGATCACATCGCGCATCGGAAACTTGATCAGCGTTGCCGCCGCCGTGCCACCAAAAACAACCATGATCGATGGTAGATCGACAAAGGCATCCAGGCTGCCACCCATAAGGATGGCGCCAAAGATAACGCCCATACCGGCGACGATCCCGATAAGTGTTGCAATATCCATGATGCTTATTTGTTTTCCGGCGTTATGAGTTTGTGCGGCAAAAGCCGGTTCTGGCTTACAAGAGGTGATTTCTCTTGCTGGTTGGCAAGTAGCTGATTTGTGGTAGCAAACATCAGAACGCGGTACCCCTGATACGTGTCATGGTGTTGGCGACTATCTTTTCTGTTTCATTCCATCAAATTGGGAGGCTGCAGACCGATTTTCCATAGCAAATGGACAAAATCCGGCATAATTCGTTCGCTGCTGCGAACAGTCCATGCCTGTGCTCCTCCCAATCCGCATATATGCTTAGCGTGAATGGCTAGTGCATACTATACGTTTGTTAGTCGACTTTTGTCGGGGGCTCAACCCACCGGCAAGGATAGTCAGCCTAATTCAAACGATGTAATGCCAAACGTCATTCCAAGGTTCAGTTCGGGGGCTTTGCCGCGATACATGCGCGCGGTTTCAAATTCGGCCTGCATGCCGTGTTCTTCAACGAGTACACGTGCAGCCTCATTACCATCGGGAATATCAAGATAGACCGGCTGGTCCTGATCCTTGCGGGTGGCAAGCAGGGCATGGAACAGGCTGCGGGCATCGTCGATATTGTCGGCAAAAAGCGGCCCGACCTTATGCCCGGTACGGCACGGCCGGATCACGCCATAGCCGCGTAAACCCATCGGCCCGCGAAGGGCCAATGCGGTATGTTTTTCCCCCGAAATCCAGCCGCGCAGAAACTCTATCCGGCTTTCGGGGAACAGGTTACAGGTCTGTTCGAACGCGTCAATGATCGCGATATCATTGATCAGAAGTTCAAAAAGATCATCGGCTTGCGGGGTTGATGCGCTTACCACACCACCAAAACGCAAATTGCGATGGGCCAACTCAAAGCCGGATTTGCGATAGTTTTCCTGCTGATCGACAACGCCATCAAGACCGATTGTCTTGGCAACCGTCTCGCTCAGCACGGTTTCCCAAAGACGTAAACCAAGACCTTCGCCGCGGCGATCCGGGCGGCAGATGTAAAAGCCGACAAATCCGTAATCCGAATTGTAATGCACGGCTGAAATCACTGCTGCCAGTCCCTGCTTGTCAAACGCGCCCCAGAATCCCAGCGGATCGGTATTGAAAAACGCATCCGCATCCGAGAATCCCGGATTCCAGCCTTCCTGTGCGGCCCAGTCAACGGCAGTGGCAAATTCAAAGGATTTCAGGCGGCGGATTTTATCGGTCATGGCGTGCTATTTCGTCTTTGTGGATCATGGACTTCCAGCCATTCATGCGTTGACGCATCATCTGACCGGTGCGGTTTGGGCCATGATGTAACATGAGCCCGCGATTGTAATGACAATAATTTTATTGAGAATGCCTATCAGTTTTATTATCAATGGAACGCGACTTCATGCCGCCCGTCATCGCCACCGAAAGCCACCTTATGTCTGTAAAATCCGATAGCCCCCTGATTGCCAAAACCCGTGTCGTGCTGTCCGGCAGTGTTGATGCCGCAAATGCGGTTGCGGCTTATTATGCCGAACACGACTGCGATGTGACGAATGATGACAACGGAGCGAAGATTTCCCTGTCGGTCGGGCATCTGATTTTGCGGCCCGGTGAAAAGCACCTTGATATCGAAGTCGGATCAAAAAGCGAGGCCGGTGTTGCTCAGATGAAGGCAGCACTTATCGCCATCCTGCAAAGCATCGTGCCTGAAGCCGATCTTGACTGTCGCTGGAAGGGGGCGGGGGAAAGCAATGGCAAGCTGCCGAACTTCCGAGAACTTCGCGTCATCGGGGTGACGGACCTGTCATCGCATATGCGCCGGTTGCGGCTTGCGGGCGATGATCTGGAATTTTACGACGGCGATGGCATTCACATGCGCCTTTTGATCCCGCCGCGTGGTGTGGTCGAACCGCAATGGCCGACCTTGGCTCCCAATGGCATGGTGATCTGGCCCGAAGGCGAAAATGCTGTAGCGCCGCGGGTTTATACCATCCGCCGGATCGATGCCACGGCAGGATGGATCGAAGTCGACTTTGTCATGCATGGCGATAATGGGCCCGGTTCGGCCTTTGCGCTCAATGCGCAACCGGGTGACCGGATCGGCATGACCGGGCCGCTGGGCGGGGAATTGCCCGATGCCGACTGGTTCCTGTTTGCCGGGGACGAAACAGCCCTTCCGGCGATTGGCCGTTATCTTGAAGAACTGCCTGAACATGCCAGCGGTCATGCGGTGATCGAGGTGGAAACCTCGGCCGATATCATTGACCTGGCAACCAAAAGCCGGATCGCGATTGAATGGGTGTGCCGGGATCTGCATCCAACATCTGATGCCAGCCCTATCCGCGATGCGGTCAGCCGCATCGAAGTTCCCAAGGATGCAACCCGTGTCTATTGCTGGGCCGGGGTGGAGCAGGCGAGCTATAAATCCATCCATCAGATGTGGCGCAAGGAAGCCGGCCTTGACCGTGATCAGTGTCTCGCCATGACCTTCTGGCGCAAGACGGCCTGATCTTAGTTCATGTGCTATTGGACTGATTTGTTCCGGTCGTGCAGTTCGGGTGCGAAATGGGCGATGGCCTGATCAAGATCGACCAGAATTTCGGCAACCAGCGAATTGCTTTGTGGCTTGTTGGCCAGTTCAATTACGGCGCGGATGATATCCTGATTGGTCGGACGGGCACCGGTTGCGATGGCTTTGGCGTGATCGAACACTTGTTGACGTGCCGCAAGAAAGGCCGCGATTTCGTTGGCAGCCGTCGGATCGTTTCCAGATTGTGTGTCATGCAATGCGCGTTTCAGTGACAGGCCGGTCATATGGCTGCTGCTGGCAAACAGGGTGGCGGTGATCACGCGAAATGCCAGCGCATCCTGCGCCAGCTTCTGACGAATAACCGGATCGGTGATGACGTTCAGCGCGAAAAGATCGGCTTCTATTTCGTTATCCCGTTCCTTGTCGCCGCCATCGCCAAAATGTGATGGATCGCAATGGCGCACTTCGTGGCGCATCAGCCAGTCATAGGTCAGATTAGCGCTGCTGGCGTAGTGAAGCTGATCGCCAAACCAGCCGCGCATCAGTTCAGCGAATATTTCAGTACCGCTACCCGGTGCGATCTTGGCTGGAATGAAAATCTGGCAGGGTACTGCCTGATTGTTGCCGCGGCGTCCCGATACGGTAAAGGGTGACCGTGGAAGTTTGGCAAACAGCAAATCGGCACCCTTGATGTTATCAAGGCCAAGGGTCTGATCAATGATCGACAGAAAGGCGTCGCGGTTAGCAAAACTGTGCAGGGCGACCTTTTCATAACGGTTAAGATCGCGTTCAATATCGGCAAGCGTTCTTGCATCCTGCGCTTTTGCAGGTAAAACCCCGCCGCCCGCCATGCCCGATAGCAGGCAGTAAATGATCAGGAGTGGCAGATAGCGACAGGATGCGAGTTTCACCATACCCATAGTATGCAGTTTTGGCAGACCGGGGGCGAGGTCAAACTGATCCGGTCTCGCGCCCTATCCCAGTTTGCGGGCCGCAGCTATCGCGCGGCGGATTTTGGCCAACCGGCGCGATGCCCGTTTAAGATCAAGTGTTGATCCGGTCAGTTTTGTCATTGGTAGGCAGACCTCCTTTACGCTTCGGCGCGCTGGCCGGTACGTTTGCGCTGTGGCCCGAACAGGCAGGCCAGCAACAGGATAATGCCGGAAATCGTGGCGATCATGCCAGCCGCACTGACCGCATAGGGCGACCCGAACCAGCCGGGGCCATATCCGGCAAAGACATAACCCAGAATTGCCGAGATCACGGCAAAGGTGACGCTCCAGCCGATCTGCCGGCCAAGCTGATTGGTCATCAGGCGGGCGGCGGCAGGCGGGCAGACAAACATCGCAATCACAATGATCGACCCGACCGCGTCAAAGGCCGCAACCGCGGCAATCGCCGTTACCACGACAAGTGCAAATCCAAGAACACGGGTGCGAATGCCGATCGCCTCGGCAAAGGCGGCATCAAAGGTCGATATTTTCAGTTCTTTCCAGAACAGCGTGATGAACAGCACGATCCCCACAAGAACGACCGCCAGACGTGGCAATTGCGGTGGCAGGGTTGCCAGTGCCAGCGGGTCAAGCAACGATTGCCAGCCTTCGGCATCAAACCAGATCAGGCTTTCAAGATTCCCCAAAAGCGCGTGCTGCACATCGATATGCACCGAACTGGTGTCTGTCATTTCCAGAAACAGGACACCGGCGGCAAACAGGGTGGTGAAAACCAGCCCCATGGCCGCGCCCGGTTCGACCCGGCCCAACCGTTTGACGATCTCAATCAGAATGACGGCAACGATTGCCGCACAACCGGCCCCGATCATCATCGGGACCGCCGTGATGGTGCCGGTGACCAGAAAGGCCGCAACAATCCCGGGCAAAACCACGTGACTGATCGCATCCCCGATCAGGGCCTGACGACGCAGCAACAGGAAGTTTCCGGGCAGGGCACAGGCAACCGCGCCCAGAATACCGATCACAATCGGCGTCAGGCTGAGCTGCACGAATTCAGCACCTAGGGCGGTAATCAGACTGTCGATCATGCGGGGGCTCCGGTCTGTTCGGCAATCACGCGGTCGATTTCATCGATCTGATCCTGTGTCATCATGTCTTCGATCGGGGTCAGTCCGTCATAACGTTCGATGGCGGAATCATCGGGCAGGATGCGCCGCGCCATCGCCCAGCGCGCTTCGTCCCGGGCGGCTTTTTGCGATGCGGTTTTACCGCGCAATGTTGCCACACCGTCACGCCGGATCATGCCCGAATGACGAAGGATACGAAGGGTAAATCCGTCATAGATCGGTTCGCGCCGTGCCAGTGCCAGAAGCCCCTGTCGACGGTGCACGCGTCGCTGGAACCGCCAATGACGCAGCGCCGATGCCAGACCGCCACGAAGCGGTGAAAACAGGGCAGAGATGACAAAGAACCCGAACGCCACCAGAACAATGATCGGGCCGGTCGGAAGGGATGTCACAGCCGCCGACAGCACCGCACCGACATAACCCGAAAGCCCGCCAATGGCGGCTGCGATGCCGATCATCGGTCCGACCTGATTGGTCCAGAACCGTGCCGTGACTGGCGGAATGATCAGCAGGGCAACAATCAGGATCAGACCGACAATCTTGAGCCCGATCACGGTGACAATCAGCGCCAGCCCCATCATGGCCAGATCAATGTGACGGACATTGATGCCGGTTGTTGCAGCATATTCCGGATCAAACGCCACCAGAGTCATCGGACGGCGCAGCATGAAAACAAAGGCGGTGGCAAGGGCTCCGGCGATGGCGATTGTGGTCGCCTCGCTGATCAGCATGCCGGCTGTCGATCCCAGCAGGAAGTTTTCAAGCCCGGCCTGACGTCCCGACGACATGGTTTGAATAATCGTCAGAAGAACAATGCCAAGCCCGAAAAACACCGACAGAACCGCCCCGATTGCGGCATCCTCGGTCAGGCGGGTCTGGCGCGTGATCCATTCGACCATCAAAAGCCCGATGCCTGATGAAATTGCCGATCCGATGATCAGGCCGGGCAACCAGCGCCCATCTCCGCCAAGGGCCACCATCAACATGAACGCAATGCCGACACCAGGCAGGGTGGCGTGACTGATCGCATCGGAAACAAGGGCGCGTTTGCGCAGGAAAATGAACGCACCGGCGCCACCCCCGGCAAGGCCAAGCAACCCGGCCCCAATCGCGACAAGGGCGCTGTTATATCCGGCCTGCAGGAACAGGGCGCTTATGAAGTAATCAAGAAAACTCATCTTAAGGGTTCCGATGGCTTTGCCGGGACGGGCATGTGATCAGGCAAGACGCAATTCATCGATATGCGTGGTCGCCAGTCGCCCGCCATAGGTTTCCTGCAAATTGGCGGCGGTAAAGGTGGTGTCGACCGGGCCTTCGGCGATACGGCGCACATTGATCAGAAGCACGCGGTCAAAATACTCGGCAACGGTCGAAAGGTCGTGATGCACGCAAACAACGGTTCGGCCTTCGGATTTCAGATCCTTCAGCACGGCAACAATGGCGCGTTCGGTTGCGGCATCGACCCCGGCAAAGGGTTCGTCCAGCAGGTAAAATTCGGCATTCTGTGCCAGTGCGCGCGCAAGGAAGACGCGTTGCTGCTGACCGCCGGAAAGCTGCCCGATCTGCCGGGTGGCGAAATCGGCCATGCCGACGCGATCAAGACATTCCATGGCCTGTTCGCGGTGGCGTGCGCGCCAGAACCGAAACAGCCCGACCGAGCCATAAAGCCCCATCAGGACAACATCGATGACGCGGGCGGGAAAGTCCCAGTCCACACTGGCGCGTTGGGGGACATAGGCCACCCGGTCGCGTGCCTCGTGAAATGGTTTGCCGAAAATACGGATTTCGCCAGACAGTCGGGGGATAACGCCAAGCGTCCCTTTGAGAAAGGTCGACTTACCCGCCCCGTTCGGCCCGATAATCGCAGTCATGGAACCCGCCGGGATAGAGGCATCGACGGAAAAAACCGCCGGTTTGTTGCCATAGGATACCGTAAGACCACGCACCGTCAGTGGTGCGTCCTTGGCGGCGACATCAACGATCTTTCCGGCTTCTGCAATCAGTTCTGCGTTGCTCATGACAGTTCCTTCGGTGGCGCGGCTCAGGAGCCAGCGGCCAGTTTGCCCTGCATTCCGGTGGCCGGGGCATCGCCGCCAAGCGCACGGGTAATCAGGGTCGCATTATGGTCGATCATGCCGATATAGGTGCCTTCATAGGTTCCCGGTTCTCCCATGGCATCGGAAAACAGGGTGCCGCCGATTTCAACTTTCTGGCCGCGCGCGGCAGCACCCTCTATCAGGGCACGTACATTACGCTCCGGCACGGAACTTTCAACAAAGACCGCGGCAATCTTGCGATCAACAATGGTGTCGACCAGTTCCTCGACCCGGCGCAGACCGGCTTCGGATTCCGTTGAAATGCCCTGAATGCCCATAACCTCAAAATCATAACCGCGGCCGAAATAGTTGAAGGCGTCATGCGCGGTCAAAAGCACGCGGCTTTTTTCCGGCACGGTTTTTGTGACCGATTGCATGTAGGTAATCAGCTTTTCGATATCGGCAATATGCTTGTCGGCATTGGCGCGATAGGTGGCCTCGCCCTCCGGATCAGTCTTGATCAGCGCGTCACGTACGGCCAGAACCACGGTCTCCCACAATTTCGGATCCATCCAGACATGCGGGTCATAACGACCTTTATATTCGGCGTGACTCAGAAGTTTCGATTTATCAATCGCTTCACCGACGGCAACGACATTGCGGCGCTTTTCCAGATCAAGGAAGAATTCCTCAAGCTGTGCTTCAAGATAAAGGCCATGCCACAAAACCAGATCGGCGCGTGCCATGGCGGCAATGTCGCTGCGTGTCTGGCGATAGGAATGTGGATCAACCCCGGGACCCATCAGGGCTGTGACCTTGGCGCGGTCGCCTGCAACCTGGCGAGCTGCATCCGCGATCATCGAAGTTGTGGCGACAACATCAATCGGTTTGGCCGACGCATCTGTCACTGAGGCGGCAACAAAGCTACAGATGGCAGCAAGGGCAAAACCGAAATTCCGGGTGATGCGGCGAAGCGACATGTGGGGGATCCTGTGATGCAAGTTAAAATCAGTCTGTTAATATCCCCTATTTATGTGCGGACTTTTAAAGTTAGTCAAGGCTAAATTGATTTTTGCGTGCTGTCTTGATATGAAGACCTTGGGGATTTCAAAGGAGCTGTGAATGGGCGATCCAAATGCGCGTCATCCGCGACACAACAAGGCCGAAGTTTTCGCGCAATTGCGCGATGCCCATGCACGCGAAGTGACTGAAGATTACGTCGAAATGATCGCCGACCTGATTGAGGAAGAAGGTGAGGCAAGATCCGTCGCCCTTGCTGAACGATTTGGCGTAACAGCGGCGACGGTCAATAATACGATCAAGCGCCTAGAACGTGACGGCTTTGTCACATCACGCCCATACCGCTCGATTTTCCTCACCGATCGGGGTAAAGAACTCGCCGAGAAATGTCGCAAACGCCACGAGATCGTTTATAATTTTCTGATCGCACTGGGCGTCGATCCCGCTATAGCGGAATTTGATGCCGAAGGGATCGAGCACCATGTCAGTGAGGAGACGCTGGCGGTTTTTGAGGCTGCTCTGGTAAGGCGCCCTTATTCCTGATTCGATGCGCTGCTAGGAATGTGACAACGCAGGCAATTAATATTTGACTGAGTATTGTTCCAATCGCCGCACTCTCCATCCCGAAAAGCGGTGCAAGTAATACTGTTGCTACGATATTTATCAATATCGAAGCATATTGAAACTTTGCCATGATTTTTTGGGAGCCGGTTAGCACGAGGCATGTGAATAACGGGCTGGAAAGTGCTTGGATAAGATATCCAGTTGCTGCAAGTTGAAGTGTTCCGGCTCCAGCTGAAAAATGTGCGCCAAAAAAGCTAAGAACGAGTTCAGGAAAGCCAATAAGCAGAATAAAAACTGGAACTGCGTAGAGGGAGGAGAGGGTGATTGCCTCAAGTGTAGCAGCCTTGAGCAATTTGAATTCTTGCTTTGTGTGTAACTCAACAAACTTGGGGGAGTATACAGTATTGATTACTGCTGTAACAAAGACCGTTAGCGTGGAAAGTCTTACTATAATTCCAAATATTCCAGCTTCAACGGTCAAACTCATCCATCCAAAAATCAATACACCGACTTGTGTGTTGAGTGCGTTTCCAATTGATATGCTTAGAAATGTAATGTTGTTTCTAATCCAAGATTTTTTTTCGATTTTCAGGTCTGTTTCTATTTTCTGTTTGGATGATTGAGTGGTTTTGTTGTGCTGTGTGGTCCAATAGGCCGATAACATCAGCGCGACTGAGCTTGAAATCAGAATTATAAGAAATAGGTCGCTGGCTCCGAGAGATGTTCCAATAGTGTATGTCAATGTAAGTGTGGCAAGGGAAAGTCCGGGGCGCACGACGCTTTCCGGCAAAAGGCTGTATGTCATAGCTCCGATGCCACGCAGTCGGCACTGGAGCAGGAGTGTCATAGTGATGGTGCCAATACAGGCGCCAACAAGTAACGTAATGCCAGACGCCATTTGCATTGATGTGGTGCCGGTAATGTATACAACTATGATGGTGACAATTGATGTTCCCGTGCACCATTTAAGCAACGTAAGAAATAGGGTATTGCTGGCTGTGCTGGCTTGATCTGCTCTGTACCTTGAGGAGAACTGAAGCATCGAAGTGTCTGCTCCACACAGCGCAAAAATCGTCCCAATCCCAATGAGAGATAGGCCAATACTGTAAATTCCAAAATCCGTCGGAGATAAAACGCGCGCACTTAACCACTGCACAAGAAATCCGGCAACAGTTGCGAATATCGAACACCCAAGCGCAATCGCTGTTTGTTGCAATTGTCCCGAGCCATTTGCGTGGCGTACAATATTTAATGCTCGTTTCAGCCGAATGGTAGGTCGATTAGGAATTTTCATCGGGATTGTTTGCTTTTACCAAACATTGCTTTTGGGTGAATATGTCGTTTTGTTTCAGGGGGGAGCATTACGGCTTTGTTGTGTATGCCAAGGCCTGTAATTCAAGTTTTCTGTCTCACGCAGTTAAGCGGTTCTTTGCGTGGTACATCCAAAGAGCCATTGCATCGTAAGGCGCGATTTGTACACGAGTGAGTGCTTCTTCGATAGTCAGAAAGCTCATCCCTTGACCTTCCCCAAGCTTGAGTTGTTGAATTTCGTCATTGGAAATCGCCATGGCAAGAAAGATACGGCTGTATGGTTCGCGAGCATTCTCAAATGAAAAGTCAAACCAGAGTGTAGTGATGTACGAAAGTCGGTCCGGAGAAATAATGATGCCTAGCTCTTCTTGGGTTTCCCTTATGGCTGCATCTGTAGGGCTTTCTTTGTGATCAATGCCGCCACCAAACATGCACCAATGGTTTGGGAAGAAAATCTCAGCTTTGTCATCTCTATGTTGCAGTAGGTATTTTCCATCGTCCGATTGGATGATTAGTCCTACTGCATTCCCGGGCCGAAGCTCGGTTTTGCTGTGCAGGAAATTGTCGAACGAGCCTTTAGAGGAGTGTTGCATCTGAAACTCTGTTTTAGCTATTGTTTGTCAGGGGAGGGGTAAGATGCCTTGCGGTGGCTGTTTTTTCCAATGTTACTCGGTTATTGGCGAGGTTTCGAGAGGAGCTTGTAGGTTTAAGCCTATCCTTTGGAGGAGGTTGGAGGATGGGGAAGAATAATATACTGAATTGAAGCGTTTTTGACTTTGGGCGAGCGAGTTTGAAAAAAAAACTGGTTACATGCGACAAGCGCTTATTCGTGCGAGTTTCTGAGAGGGTTAATCCTGAAAATAAACGTCTTTTTAGTTTTTGGTCTCCAGTTTGCTTTTTTGCAGAATGAACTTTTTAGTTGATTTGGGTGTTTTCCGTTTGGAAAACGGGAATAAACTCCCTATTCATTGAGCGGAAAAATAGCGCCTAATATGTTTGTTTGAATGCCAAGGATGCGTTTCATGAAGGGGGCTTCGATTATTTTTCTTCTTGAAAATCTAAAGAAGAACCTCTTGCCTTTTAATGGGGTGCATGTGCTTCCAATAGGTTGGTTTACCAGCTAGTTTATCAATTTTATGTGACTATGGGGATTTATGATGTCGTTTTCTGCAACATACATGGAAGAAGCTGCAAAGATTTGTGGGCTGGTCAACCCTGAGGCAATGGAAAGGCTTGCAGATGATCTTCTTGCCTTAAGAGAAAGGGGCGGGAGACTGTTCGTGCTTGGGGTTGGGGGCAGCGCCGCGAACTGTTCTCATGCGGTTAACGACTTTCGAAAGCTTTGTGGTATCGAGACATATGCTCCCACAGACAATGTTTCGGAGTTGACTGCGCGCACCAATGATGAAGGTTGGGAGACGGTTTTCTCAGCGTGGATGGAAATTAGTAAGGCAAATGAGAAAGATGCAGTGCTGGTGTTCTCCGTCGGAGGTGGAAATGCGGAACGGCAAGTGAGCATGAACATTGTTAAAGGGCTGCAGTGGGCGAAAGAACATGGCCTCAAAATTTTCGGTATTGTCAGTCGTGACGGGGGATATACGGCGGAAGTTGGTGACAACGTAATTGTCGTGCCTGTTGTGCATCCGGACCGAGTAACTCCTCATGCCGAAGCGTTCCAAGCCGTAATTTGGCACGGGATGGTTTCTCATCCGAAGCTGCAGATCAAAGCCACGAAGTGGTAGGATTCTCGGGGGGGGGAGGGCTTGAATATGCGTAGTGCCGTTTTTTTGGATCGAGATGGTGTGATAAATCGCGCGACCATACTGGATGGCAAGTCCTACCCACCGCAGAGCTTCGACGAGTTTGAGTTTTTACCGGGTGTGGAAGACGCTATCCGGGAGCTCAGTGTAAGCGGTTTGCTAGTTGTAGTTGTTACGAATCAGCCGGATGTGGCTACCGGAAAACAACTGCAAGGTGTCGTCGAAGAAATGCATTCCTTCATAAAGCAGCATTTGCCAATAGACGATATACAAGTCTGTTATCATTCCAGTGACATGGGCTGTAACTGCAGAAAACCCAATGCGGGAATGCTTAAAAATGCGGCTAAATCACTTAATATAGATCTGGCGAAAAGCTACATGGTTGGTGATAGATGGAGAGATGTTGAGGCCGGCAATAACGCTGGTTGCCGCAAATGTTACTTCATTGATTACGGCTATGCAGAGCAGAAGCCGGTACCTCCTTTTGAGACAGTTAGAGATTTGGCTGATGCAGCTGCTCGAATACTATCGTCTCATGTCGATCTTTCCTAATTACAAATGCTTCCCGGAGAATTCCAAATGTCGAATGCGGTTCTGGATAACCTTAAGGTCAAAATTTTTGCCGATGGTGCTGATATCAACGGTATGTTGGAGATGAAGAAAAACCCGCTGATTAAAGGGTTCACGACCAATCCAACATTGATGTGCAAGGCGGGGATTTCGGATTATGAAGCATTCGCACGCGATGTTCTGGATCAAATCACCGAAGAACCAGTTTCGTTCGAAGTTTTCGCCGATGAATTTGACGAAATGGGAGCTCAAGCTCTGAAAATTGCATCTTGGGGCAAAAACGTGAATGTAAAAATTCCGGTTATGAATACAAAACGGGAGTTCGCTGGACCTCTCTTGGAGCGACTTTCTGCAGAAGGCGTCGTGTTGAATGTTACAGCGATTATGACGAACGAGCAGGTTAAGGCAATTGCGGAAGCCATTGACCCAAATACGGCGTCAATCATTTCTGTATTTGCAGGGCGCATTGCCGACACTGGTAGAGATCCTGTTCCGTTGATGAATGAAGCGAACGAGATCTTGAAGGATCTTCAGCCGAAAGCTGATTTGCTGTGGGCTAGCCCTCGCGAATTGCTAAACATCTTCCAAGCTGATGAGACAGGTTGCGGTATTATTACTGTGACAAACGATGTACTCAAAAAGCTGGGTACTGTTGGGAAGGACTTGGATGACTTCTCAGCTGAAACAGTTCAGATGTTTTACGATGATGCATGTGCTGCTGGTTTCAAAATCGACTGCTAATTAGCTGTTCCACGTTGGATTTGAAGGATAAAGAAATTGCCTAAGTTCGAAAATATTCTCATCACCGGTGGCGCAGGCTATTGTGGTAGCGTACTTACTCCCCAGTTGCTCGATATGGGGTATAAAGTCACAGTTTTTGACATCATGTATTATGGTTACGATCAGTTGCCGGTCGATAATCCCAATCTCACCATCGTCAAAGGCGACATTCGCGACACAGCTAAACTCTCGGAAGCGATGCAGGGGATCGATGCTGTCGTTAACTTGGCATGTATCTCCAATGATGCAAGTTTTGAACTTGACGAAGGCCTTTCCACAACGGTGAACTTGGATGCTTTCGAGCCGATGGTCGTTGCGGCTAAAACTGCAGGGGTAAAGCGTTTCGTGTACGCTTCTTCGAGTTCTGTATACGGGGTTTCAGATAGCCCCGATGTAACTGAAGATCATCCGTTGGTTCCGCTGACCCTTTATAACAAGTACAAGGGTATGTGTGAGCCACTGCTGAAGAAGCATACCGACGAAAACTTTGTTGGCGTCATTTTCCGTCCCGCAACTGTCTGCGGTTACAGCCCGCGCCAGCGTTTGGATCTGTCGGTGAATATTCTGACTAACCACGCAATTACCAACCATAAAATTCGTGTTTTCGGTGGTTCCCAGCTTCGCCCAAATCTGCATGTTCAGGACTATGCTGATCTGGTCAAGACGTTGCTTGAAGCTCCGGACGAGAAAGTCGCAGATGAAACCTTTAACTGTGGTTTCCAGAATCTGAGCATTATGGATATTGCAAAAGTAGTTAAATCGGTTGTCGAAGCAGAGTTACCTGAGATTGGCGATATCTCAATCGACACAGAGCCAACTGATGATATTCGCTCTTATCACATCAATTCGGACAAAATTAAGCGAGTTCTGGGCTTCGCGCCAAAGCATACTATCGAAGATGCGGTACGTGATTTGGTGAAGGCCTTCAAGGCTGAAAAGCTTCCGAATAGTTTTGAAGATGATAACTACTACAACGTTCGTACGATGAAGAAGATTGGGGCAAAGTGATGAAACCGGTTGCAGTTGTTACTGGTGGTGCGGGATTTATCGGCAGTCACATGGTCGACCTGTTGGTTGATCGTGGCTACGCCGTTAGGGTGGTCGATAACCTTGTCGGAGGCCGGGCTGCAAACCTTGATCATCATTCTGGCAATCCTAATGTCGAGCTCCACGAGCTCGACATTAGGGATCTCAAAGTTGGAAACTCTATTTTTGCAGATGCTAAAAGAGTTTTCCACTTTGCTGGTATTGGCGATATTGTGCCGTCAATTGAGCACCCCTCTGAATATATGTCGGTTAACGTTCAAGGCACAGTAAATGTACTGGAATGTGCTCGGGCCGCCGGAAGTGTTGAGAAGCTGGTTTATGCTGCATCTTCGTCTTGCTATGGCTTGGCGCAAACTCCAACAAAAGAAGATCATGTAATTGATACGAAATATCCCTACGCTCTTTCAAAGTATCAGGGAGAGCAGGCTGCTTTGCATTGGGGGAAAGTGTATGACCTTCCCGTAAACTCGGTAAGGATATTTAATGCTTACGGGACGCGTTCGCGAACTTCCGGTGCATATGGCGCTGTTTTTGGTGTTTTCTTGAAACAAAAACTGGCAGGAAAACCGTTCACCGTGGTTGGCGATGGCACACAAACTAGGGACTTCCTTTATGTTACTGACGTTGCGGAGGCATTTTTTGCGGCATCTGACGTTCAGGTAAGTGGGGAAATATACAACCTCGGTGCCAGTAAGCCCCAGTCTGTTAATCGGTTGGTTGAGCTGCTAGGTGGCGAAGTCGTTCACATTCCAAAGAGGCCGGGGGAGCCCGATTGTACATGGGCTGATACTACGAAGATTAATCATGATTTGGGTTGGAAGCCAAGGGTGTCGTTTGAAGAAGGTGTGAAGCGCATCGTCGACAATATTGATTATTGGCGTGACGCTCCGCTGTGGGATGTTTCTTCGATCGAAACAGCGACCAAGACCTGGTTCCAATATATGCAGGACTGAGCAAGAATATGTCTCCTATTGATGAAGCTAGCCGCGGCTTTGTATCGGCAAAAATCAAAACTGTAGATGAACTCGCCGAGATTATTGGTGATCGTCCTCGCGATAAAAAAGTGATCATGTGTCACGGCACTTTTGATGTCGTACATCCGGGACACGTTCGTCATCTGCTTTATGCTAAAAGCAAGGCAGACATCTTGGTCACAAGCCTGACGTGCGACGAATTTGTAACCAAGGCGGATATGCGTCCGTACGTTCCTCAGGATCTACGTGCGATCAATCTCGCGGCTTTCGAAATGGTCGATTACGTGATCATTGATCCAAACTCGACACCGATCGAAACCCTTAAAAGAATTAAACCTGACTACTTCGCTAAGGGTTACGAGTATGTAGATGGCAAGATTCCACCTAAAACCCAAGAAGAAATAAACACTCTCGAGTCCTTCGGGGGTGAGATCATTTTCACTCCTGGTGATATTGTTTATTCGTCGTCCTATATCATTGAAAATATTCCACCAGATATCTCGACAGAAAAACTCCTGCTCATGATGCGGAACGAAGGTTTAACTTTCCAAAGCTTCCGAGATGTTTTGGAGAAGACTAAAGGTCTTAGAGTTCATGTTGTTGGTGATACAATTGTCGACAGCTATACAAAGTGCTCGATGATCGGTGGGATGACGAAAACACCAACTATGAGCGTACGTTTCGAGGAGAAAGTGGACTACGTAGGTGGTGCCGGCGTTGTAGCAAAACACCTACGCGCTGCCGGTGCAGACGTAACGTTTTCGACGGTATTGGGTGAAGATAGCTATTCTTCCTTTGTTCTCGAAGACCTCAAGAAAGCAGGCGTCAATTGTAAACCAATCATTGACCCTACTCGTCCGACAACGAACAAAAACGCAATTGTTGCAAACGATTATCGCCTTCTTAAGGTTGATACGCTCGACAACCGATCAATTGGCGACAAGATTGTCGGGCAGCTTTGTGAAGCTATTGCCAATATAGAAGCTGACATCGTGGTATTCAGCGATTTTCGTCACGGAATATTCAACAAGCACACTATTCCTGATCTTATTGCAGCGATTCCTGAAGGTATATTCAAAGTTGCCGACAGTCAGGTCGCAAGTCGCTGGGGGAACATCACAGAATTCCAGGAATTTGATCTGATTACACCTAATGAACGTGAAGCTAGGTTCGCGCTAGGAGATCAAGATTCTGTTGTGCGCCCACTCGCAACGGAACTGTTTAAGAGAGCAAAGTGTAAAACTCTCATTCTGAAGCTTGGTCCGCGCGGCATTCTTACTTATTGCACTCGTCCCGAGGGCGATCCCCGAACTTTGATCAACGTTGATAGCTTTGCTGAACATGTTGTGGATGCTGTAGGTTCAGGCGATGCTTTGCTGGCTTATGCGTCGTTGGCTATGGTTGCCAGTGAAGGAAATGAGGCGATTGCATCTGTCCTCGGCAATATCGCGGCAGGTATTGAGTGTGAGTTTGATGCAAATCACGAAATTACCCCGGATTTGGTTTTGAGACGATTGGCTAAAATCGAACGCCAAGCTCATTACATCAAAGAGGACTAAGGAGAAACTCGGTGAGAGTTATTGTTGTTGGCTTGGGTATCCAAGGCCATAAACGCCGTGCTGTTGCGGACTCCGATGTCGTCGCAGTCGTAGATCCGTTTCACGCGGAAGCAGACTTCAAGTCGGTAATGGAAGTTCCTTTGTCGTCATTTGATGCTGCTCTTGTGTGCACTCCGGACGAGGCAAAGGGGACTGTCCTCGAGCACTTGCTGTCCAATGGAAAGCATGTCTTAGTCGAAAAGCCATTGCTAAATGACGACACAGCTTCATTGAAGTCGTTAGGTGAGCTTGCGGCTAAGCATAAGGTCACATGCTACACAGCTTATAATCATCGGTTTGAACCGCATTTTGTGCGGATGAAAGACGCGATAGAAAGCGGCATTCTCGGTAACATCTATAGCGTTAGAATGTTCTATGGAAATGGGACAGCTCGCCTCGTAAGAGAGTCTGCATGGAGAGATCAGGGTGCGGGAGTTCTTCCTGATCTCGGCTCTCACTTGCTAGACACAATTCTGTTTTGGATCGGGCAACCAAAAACACCCTTCAAAGTCATTAGTGCTCATTGTTTTGAGAACCGGACCTTTGATCATTTTTGTTTCGGATCAAATGGCGAGATACGTGTCGAGCTAGAGATGACTTTGCTGAGTTGGCGCAATCATTTCACTGCCGATGTGTTCGCGGAAAAAGGTAGTGCTCACATCGAGTCTCTCTGTAAGTGGGGACCTAGCACATTTACGATCCGTGATCGTAAAATTCCCAGCGGAAGACCGGATGAGAATACAACTACACTCGTCCAGCCGGACCCGACCTGGAAACTTGAATATGAACATTTCAAGCAGCTTTGCTTAACGGGTGCCGGCAATATCGATAACGATATATGGATAGATAGTATCCTGCGCGAAATGACCGATCAGTCTTTGAAGGAGTTCGGCTAATGCCTTTGCCAACCATTGGGTTCGCAGGAATGACGCACCTTGGCCTGAACTCTGCGGTAGCTGGTGCAGAGCGCGGTTTTGAAATGGTGTGTTTCGATCTCGACAAAAATACCATTGAAGAACTTTTGAGTGGTCACCCGCCTGTCGAAGAACCAGACCTTAAGGAGTTAATGGTAAAGCACAAGGACCGTATCCGTTTTACCTCAAATATTGAGGAACTAGCCAACTGTGACGTAGTGTATGTTGCTCCGGATATTCCCACGGATGACATGGGCCAGAGCGACTTAACTGTTGTAAATGAGTTACTGCAGGCGGTCGACGATGCTCTCCCGATTAGCTCCGTTCTGGTTGTTCTTAGCCAGGTACCACCAGGGTTCTCGCGTGGCTTAAATTTGCGTGAGGGGCGCTCGTACTATTATCAAGTCGAAACACTTATTTTCGGTAGAGCGATTGAACGGGCACTGTATCCAGAGCGTTATATTATCGGTTGTGCTGATCCATCAAAGCCTTTAGAGGCTTCCTACGAAGCGTTTCTTTCAGCACATGAATGTCCTCTACTGCCAATGAGGTACGAGAGTGCTGAACTAGCAAAAATTTCAATTAATTGCTGCTTGGTTGCAAGTGTGAGTGTTGCAAACACACTCGCTGAACTTTGTGAGAATATTGGCGCTGATTGGTCAGAAATTGTGCCTGCTCTGAAACTTGATCGAAGGATTGGGCAATACTCCTATCTGTCTCCAGGATTAGGAATCTCCGGGGGGAACCTTGAGCGTGATTTGACGACTGTTTGCGAGTTCTCAGATAAATTTGGGACAGACTCCGGTATCGTAAAAGCATGGATTGCGAACAGTCGATATCGGAAAGATTGGGTTCTACGTCTGCTGCATCAGGAAGTCTTTTCATTCCTAGAAAATCCGAAATTTGCAGTCCTCGGTCTTTCCTACAAAGAAAATACCCATTCCACGAAAAATTCGCCGTCATTGGCGCTGTTGAAGTATCTGAAAGACTTTGAGGTGGCAGTACATGATCCAGTGGTTTCTGCAAACGTGTTGCCAAACCTTGATCTGCGGCAAGTGGAAGAGCCTGTTGAAACCTGCGATGGAGCAGATGTCTTGATCATCATGACTCCTTGGCCCATTTACCGAAATCTCAAGCCGAGCGACTTACTCAAAAGCATGCGCACAAAGATGATCATAGATCCTTACAGGGTCTTGGGGGGGGGAGCATGTCGAGTAGCAGGGGCTCGCTACTTCACTTTGGGCGTAAACGATCTTTAGTAAGGATATGGGATGCTAACCCACGAATTCTCTTTGAAACAAAAACCAAAACGGGTTGTTCTGATCGGCGCCAAAGGTTTTATAGGGCAGGTGTTGCATCGTCAATTAGTGGGGCAAGAGATTGAAACCTTGGCGCTAACTTCGTCGGATGTCGATTTGACGGCTGCTGGGGCTGCAAAAAGGTTGGCGGACATCTTTGATGAGCAAGATTGCGTAATAATGCTTGCTGCTCTGACGCCGGACCGTGGTCGGGACATCGCTACTTTTCAGGCAAACTTGGTGATCGCGGAAAGTGTCTGTGAGGCTTTGCGGCGTCAACCTGTTGCGCATGTGATTTACATGAGCTCTGATGCTGTATATTCGATGGCCACGACGCGAATTTCCGAACAAACGCCAGCTGCACCAGATGACTTGTACGGTCTGATGCATAGAACCCGCGAACTGATGTTCAAGCAGGTAGGTGCGGCCCCACTTGCTATTTTACGTTCAACTATGGTCGCCGGTGTGGGGGATACACATAATTCATACGGTCCCAATCGTTTTCGACGTCAGGCAAAGGAGCAAGGTTTCATTCAGCTTGGCGGCAAAGGCGAGGAAACCCGCGATCATATCTATAGCGAAGATGTTGCCGCGTTGGTAATCGAAATTATACAGCGCCGCAGTTCTGGATTGCTAAATGCGGTTACCGGCAAGTCATATAGTTTCCATGAGGTTGCAAATCTGGTTTCAGAACGTGCAAGGAAACCAGTAACGGTCAAAACCTCAGAAAGGACAACTCAGATTACACACCGGAGCTTTGACACGACGGCAACGAACAAGGCATTCCCGGGTTTTACATTTATGCAGCTTCCTGATGCTTTGAACCTAATTCTTGAACAGGAACCGATCTGAATGCCTGTATTTAACTTGCTGGAATCAGTCGGCGAAATAACCCGTGATGTTTCGTCCCGATTAATCAACAAGGAAGAAAATCGGGTTGAAGCCATGAAATTTGGCGAGGCATATTTCGACGGACCTCGTGAACAAGGGTACGGTGGTTACTATTATGATGGTCGCTGGACAAAAATTGCTGACAAGGCCATTTCCCGGTACGATCTGAAGATTGGCGACCGTGTTCTGGATATCGGTTGCGCCAAGGGTTTTTTTGTTAACGATTTAGTCTATGGAAAGACCCAAGTCGATGCCTATGGTGTTGATGTCTCAGAGTATGCCGTTAAAAACTGTCACCCAGACGTCATAGGCAGATTGCATATAGGTAACGCTTTAAAATTACCTTTCCCTGACAATTCATTTGACGCAGTTTTCGCAATCAATACGCTACATAATCTTGATCGGGAAGAATGTGTTCGTGCGATCAGGGAGATAAATCGCGTTGTAAAACGACCGGAAGCCGCATTTGTTCAGGTTGATGCTTACCGTAATGATGAAGAACTTGCACTTTTTGAGGCGTGGATGTTGACAGCTAAAACGTATTGTCGTCCTGAAGAATGGGAAAAACTCTTTTCGGAAGCCAATTTTAAAGGAGATTACTTCTGGACAATATTACAGTTCGGTACAACAGTCTGAGAAAAGTCAAAATTACCCAATAGCGTGAAGAAGATACAACAATGTCAAGCGAAACCACAAAAGAGTCCCAATACGGTCTGTGTCTTGATTACTATGAAGAGCGAGGACTTGAAACCTTTGGTCTTATGAGTAGCCAGGCATGGTATGATGATCCAAAGCGCCTGACTTTTACGTTATCAAGGTACAAATTTGCAGCGAAAATGCTGGCTGGACGTAAGCATGTTCTTGAAGTCGGATGTGCAGATGCATTTGCGACACGTATTGTTTTGCAAGAGACAGAAAAGCTCACAGCAACTGATTTTGATCCAATCTTCATTGAGGACGCAAAAAAACGTAGCGTTGGAAAGTGGCAGTTCGATTGTGTTCTGCATGACATGCTAAGTGGGCCGATGCCAGGCAAGTTCGATGGCGTTTATGCACTGGACGTACTTGAACATATTATGCCAGAGACAGAAGATCAATTTATCTCGAACATGATTGCGCCTCTCGACGAGCATGGTGTTTGTGTGCTGGGTATGCCGTCCTTAGAATCTCAAGACTACGCATCTCCTTTAAGTAAAGAAGGCCATGTAAATTGTAAGACTCTTCCGGACTTCAAGGCGCTGATGGAAAAATACTTTCACAATGTGTTCATGTTCTCGATGAACGACGAGGTCGTACATACGGGATATCACAAGATGGCACATTATTTGTTTGCCCTATCTTGCGGTAAAAAAAGCTGAAGCGACACGGCTGAAGAGATTGTTATGCAACATGAAATCATTGATGAGGTAGAACAATCGCCTAAAAGAGGTATGCATTACCTTGTTTTGGGGGTGAAGTTAAGCTTGTCGGTGGGGTTAGTAGTTTACCTCGCGACCTATTTCGACTTCGAAGAGATCGTTAAGGGCGTTGCAGAGTTTCCACTTTGGTCAGTGGTGGCAGCGTTTGCCGTGCTTTTCGGTCAAGTCTCCGTAAATGCATTGCGTTGTAGTCGGATACTTGTCTTCTTTGATTATGCGAAGAGATGGTTGACCGTCTTTCGTATTACATGGGTCGGATTTTTCTACGCGCAAACAATGATTTCGTTTGTTGGCGGCGATAGTATGCGCATTTGGCAGTTCACTAGGAGACAGTTACCTTTCAAAGTAGCTGCAGAGGTTGTGTTGATGGACAGAATCTCAGGGATGGTGGTGCAGCTGACTTTCATGATTCTATCTCTTCCTGTCATGTTATTTTGGGTAGAGGACATTTCCAAAAAAGTGGTTCTCCTACTCTTATGCTTGGCAGGAATCGTCGGCCTTGTTTGTCTGGCGTTCTTCAGAAGAATTCCTGCCGTTGTTGCAAGTAAATACAGATTGATCCGTGCGGTGGGAAAGATGTCAGACAATGTGTTTTATCTACTGAATAATAAGAGATTGAGTGTTCAGGTTCTTTTTCTTTCCTCTGTGATCGTCCTTATGAACGTGACAGTAATTTATACGTTTAGCCAGGCGATTGGTATTGGGATTTCCTATTGGGAGATACTGGTACTCACGCCCTCTGTCTTTTTCTTGTCGATGATGCCAATATCAATTGCTGGCTGGGGGGTTCGTGAAAGTGCTATGGCTGCTGCGTTCACTGTAGTCGGAGTTCCTGTTAGTCAGACTATATTGGTCTCTGTAGCGTATGGTATGACGTTGCTTCTCGTGTCGTTGCCCGGAAGTTTGTTGCTGTTTTCGAAAAGCGATTTGAATTCTGGAAAGAAGAAGGATGTGACTTCTGTTGCTGGTTAGTCCCTGTCAAAAACAGTCACGGGGCAAGTTGACCTCATCATATATCTAGATGATTTGGTGAGGACATACAGGAAGTTAGTGCGGGGTAATCGATCATGCAAGAGTGCTGGCTACCAACTTTAAGCGCAGGGTTGATTGTAGCCCGATAGGCGAACGAGGAAATTTCATTCGTTGCCAAAAATTAATAAATTTAGAAGGGAAGAACTCAAAGTGAAAATCGAATTTGACTCCAGCGAGATCGATGATGGACACCTGATAGAACTTCATAAGTTACTGCTGAAGGTGCGTCATGCGGAAGAAAACTTGGCTTCACGATATCGCGAACAGCAAATGAGAACCCCTACCCACTTTGGTACCGGTCAGGAAGCTGTAGCAGTAGGTGTATGTGCCGCGCTCAACGACGATGACGTGATTTTTAGTCATCATCGTTGCCACAACCATTACCTTGCTAAAGGCGGTAAAGTGTATGAGTTAGCCGCGGAGCTTTATGGTCGTGCTGACGGTTGTTCAGGAGGTCGAGGCGGTTCCGTACACCTGACAGATCGAGAAAAGGGCATCGTTGCCACCAGTGCGATTCTCGGTGAAACGCCCGCAGTCGCCGCAGGGGCCGCTCTCTCGTTCCAGATGGACGGGTTGCGCAACGTATCTGTTACGTTCTTTGGTGAAGGTGCTATGGACGAAGGGGCTATCTATGAAGTCTTCAACTTCGCATCGCTCAAAGGGCTGCCAATTCTGTTCGTTTGTGAGAATAATTTATATGCAACGGAAAGTCCGTTATGGGTGCGTCAACCGCAAGGAACTGAACTGTGCGAACGCGCAGCAGCCTTCAAGATCCCGTCCTTCTGTATTGATGGAAATGATGTTGCAGAGGTCCATGCCGCTACAACTTCTATTGTCGAGTATCTGCGCGCTGGGAATGGTCCAGTCTTTCTGGAATGTATGACTTATCGCTGGCGTGAACACGTTGGGCCAATGTTCGATCACGAACTTAACCGGACTTATCGTACTCAGCATGAAGTCGAATTTTGGATGGATAAGTGCCCGGTTAAGCGGAGTGCAGCCAAGCTTCTCGCAAAAGGAATAGCTACGCAAGAACAGCTTGAAATGTGGCAGGCAACGACAGATGCAAATATCAAGGATGATATTGCACGTGCTGCAATAGCTCCTTGGCCTGCCGTTTCTACTCTTTTTGAACACATCTGACGGACATCGATATGCGTAAAATTACATATGCTGAAGCTCTTTCAGAGGGGCTTGTGCAATCAATGGAACGAGATCCCAGCATTTTCGTCACGGGGATCGCCGTTGACTATCCGTCAGGAATTTTTGGTACGACTACTGAGGCATACAAGCGGTTCGGTCGGGCGCGGGTTTTTGAGTCGCCAGCAATGGAGAACGCTCTGACGGGGATTGCCATCGGTGCGGCCGCAATGGGCAAGCGGCCTGTGTTGGCTCACCCAAGAAATGACTTCATGTTTCTGGCGTTTGATCAACTGATCAATATGGCAGCAAAATGGAAGTACATGTTCAACGGAAACGCGGGAACTGTGCCATTTGTCTCCAGGGCGGTTATCGGCAAAGGATGGGGGCAGGGGGCCACTCACTCTCAGAGTCTTCAGTCTGTTTTGGCGCATTTCCCTGGCCTGACTGTTCTTATGCCAACGCTGCCCGAAGACGCAAAAGCTCTAACAATTGCGGCATTACAACATGATGGGCCAGTAATTATTCTCGAACATCGCACCTTGTACGGTACCGAAGGCGAGGTATCAGAAGATTTCGTGCCGGCTCCTATTGGTAAAGCAAGAGTTGTAAGAGAAGGAACGGACATCACAGTGGTGGGTACTTCGCTGATGACATTGGAAGCAATGCGTGCGTCGGAAGAACTCGAGCGTCAGGGCGTTTCAGTTGAGGTTGTTGATTTAAGGTCAATACGTCCGCTTGATGAAGAAACGATCTTGAAGTCAGTGGCAAAGACGGGACATTTGATTGTTGCTGATACCAGCTGGGAACTCTGTGGCGTTTCATCTGAAATCGCTGCGCTTGTGGCCGAAAAGGGCTTTAAATCGCTTAAGGCTCCAGTAAAAAGAATTGCCTTAGCTAACTGTCCGGCGCCTGTCTCGTTCGAACTAGAGCAAGCGTTTTATCCAAAAGCATCAACCATTGCGAAGGCCGCGTTGGCAACACTCGGTGTTGCCAAAAGCGATTTGGGCTTGATTGATGTCGAGGATAACTTCAAAGGGCCATATTAATAGATATGGCTTGGAACCCAATACAGAGTTCCAAGCCATATTTCTATTTCTGAATGTTTGGAATAGCCCTCGGAAATCTACCAGTCAAAATGAATTTTTATCGACGAATTGAATGAACGTAGCATTTCTCTAAATAGTTAGTGTTAAGTTTTAATTCTATATCTTCGTATTTCTTTTGCTCTATAATATTTGGTTTTGAAGGTATCAAATGGTGCATATTCTTTCATATCTTTCTTCAGTTAAGTCGTACGTAGAGCAGTCCCCATGGTTGTGGAGTGCAGCATGGAGACTTATGCATAAAACAGATTTGTTGCTGCCTCATGATCCTACCTACCATGCTTTGAAACACCTTGTTCAAACGTCTGAAGGAGCTATTCTCGATATTGGTGCTAATCAGGGCATATCTGCATTGTCATTCAGAAAAATGTGTCCTGACCATAAGATAATTTCTTTTGAGCCCAATCTATCTTTGGCGGAAAATCTCAGGCAAGTCGAAAGCAGAATTGAAAACTTTGAATACCATTTGATAGGTCTTGGTGATGAAGACGGCGAGTTCACCTTGTATACGCCATGGTATGGAAAAATAGCACTTCACACATTTTCGTCATTCGATGAAGAAAATGTGAGATCAGCTGTAAATTTGACATATAAGCCAAAGATTAGAGACAAGATCAATATTATTCCGACGCAGTGTCGAATACGTAAATTAGACGAATTAAATATATATCCTGAAGTAATAAAGATAGATGCGGAAGGCCTTGAGCATCGTATATTTAGAGGAGGAGAGAATACGTTAAAAAAATATTCTCCATCAATTATTTTTGAAGCATGTCACAGCACTATTGATGAGGCAACTCGATTGTTAAAAGACTACGGCTATCGAATCTTGTCTTACTCGGTGAAAAATGATTGTTTTTCTGATTTCTCAGATGAAGACAGTGTACAGTACGTGAGTGGACTTCGGAACCTTATAGCTGTCTCAGAGGAAAAATACTTAGATCTTCCAATCATGAATTAGTAATTTAATAATTTTTATTATAAATACTCATCATGTAAGGTGGGGTATGGGTGCTTATAAGTCTTCGAAATTTTGGTCTTTGGCCGCATTCCTGATTGTAGCTGTCACTACAGTCATTACTTGGAATTATGCAAAAACACATGATTTCATAGTGTGCGATATGGAATGTGGAGAAACATTACTTTCTATCAAGGCTATTGATCAGTTCGTTCAGTTTGGCCCAAGGTTCGGATTGCTCGAGGTTCTTGGAACAGAAGAGCAGCCCTTAATATATACACATAGTGTTAATATAGGAAGTCTAAGCTTTGTTGGTCTAAGGGCGATGGGGTTGGAAGGAATGGAATATTACATATTTCTTCCCCTGATAGCATATGCAATTGGTCTTTATTTTGCTTACTTAACAGCGCTTAAGGTTACGGATTCTCATTTATCGGGTTTTATTACTCTAATTCTGTTTTGCACGACTTATTGGGGCTTGGGAGCATTTTCAATGAATGCTCTTCGTGCATGGCATTTGCCAGCATTCTTTATTGTTGCCTATTTCAGCCTAAACCTCTCCGGTGAGTTAAATCAACGTAGGTTTAGCGCAAATGTCCTCGGTCTGGTGCTGGGGGCACTCATTGCTTTCGGGTGCGGGTATGATTTTTGGGTTATTTGCGGGTTCTTATCTGCAAGCTTGATCTTTAAGTTGACCATGAACGCACGAGAGGTCGTTACACGTATTCTCGTCGTTGCTGTGGCATTTTCAATACCATTTCTTCTAAGGCAACTGCACGTTGCGTCGGTGCTGGGGCTTGATTTCTGGGTCCAAGATTTTCTTTATTCTCTTGCAATCAAAATTCCGTACGCAAGTACAATAATTGACCTTCCGCCACTTTCAGAAGTGGATCAATGGTATTTGGATCAAGGGGTGCTGCGTGCTCCGGCAAGTGCAACAAATAGTTTGTCTCAGATCTTGTATACATTCTCTCATATGCTCACGGAAGTTACCATTCCGAGGTGGGGATGGGTCTCGATAATGCTAGTGATGTCTGTTTTGGTATGTGCGGTTATTCCGAAATTTAATCAGACACGTATGTCGCACGTAGCAAAGTTGTTTTTTGTTCCGGGGATTGTAGGAGTATCTATAGGAGTTTTTGTTTTTTCTCCATTCTCTCTTCATGTTTATTTTAAGCACGAATTTCCCTTGTTCGCATTCTTTGTCGTATTTGCGAAGGGACTGATACTTTCTGAGCTTCTCATTAGCCTTAAAAAGATATCTTCGGCTCGGTGGCGGGCGGGAATATTAGCTGGTGCGAGTTTTATCTTGTTGGACAGTGTGATGAATCACCTGCATACAACGGCGAATGGGCAATACAATAATTTCGGCTGGACTAATTTCGTTCAGCAGCATCCGAGCGAAAGATTTTTAGCTGCTAGCTATAACGTCACGATATCTCGAGAGTTGCCGATGACAGATGGATTTAGCGTTGACTACATAAACCCCGATAGTGTGAGCAATATCCTCTCAGATCCCGAGCAATTAAAAGGCTATGATTTTTTGATATATCAACCTATTGAGCGGTTAGTAGATTTTGATGCAAGAGTACCACGTTGTACGTGGCGTGACTGGATGACTTCTCAGTTCGTCACCGTCGATGTCACACCTTCCGGCAATAGCTGTATTTATGGCTTCCCGTTACCAAGTGAAGCCGCTCCGCAACTTAGTTTGACCGATATAGAGCGGAGTTCTTACCCGACCGTGGAGAGAGATGATGTCGGTATCGGCTACGTAATTGTGGATCTGAGATAAATGCAGGCTTGGGGCTAAATATGACCTATGTTTTCGCATTTTTATGAAAAGCCATACTAGTATGTGTGAGCTCAGCGTTACATCGCAGGCCTGTTCGTAAGTGTCTTCAGTAACCTTGAGCTTTGGATGTATTTATCTTTCTAAGTTTGATTTAAGGCGAGGGAATTTTGCAGCAGAAAAGTGATTTAACGGTTTCATTCGTTATTCCGGCTCTAAATGAAGAAAAAGTTATCCGACCCGTATTGGAAGATATCGTAGGTACGTGCCGTGAGTACCTGCGTGAATTTGAAGTGATTGCTGTTAATGATGGTAGTGCTGACCGAACAGGTGAAATTATGGATGAGGTTGCCTCCGAATTCCCAGAGGTTCGGGTGATCCATAATGTCAAAAATGAGAATATCGGAGCAGCCTATAAAAAGGGAATTAAACTAGCGAAGTTTGATTATTACATGTTGCTGTGTGGTGATGGTGGCCTGCCAGCGGAGAGTTTACCCAAACTATTTTCGCAGCTCGGTAATGCCGACATAATCGTTCCCTATATGACAAACCTTAAGCGGATCAAAACTCCGTTTCGTTATTTTATTTCAAGGACTTATACCGGGATTCTCAATTTAATATTCCGTTTGGATATTAAGTATTACAATGGATTGCCCATCCATCGCCTGAAACGGCTTCGAGAGATTGAGATATCCAGTGACGGCTTTGGTTTTCAAGGGGAGATACTTATTAAGCTAATTCGAACTGGCAATAGTTATGTGCAAGTGCCGATCTTGGGAGCAGAGAATACCAACAAATCTTCTGCTTTAAAAATTAAAAGTATATGGAGTGTAGGTGCTACATTTTTCAACCTACTTAAAGAATTGAACGTGTATTTTAGAAGATGATTTTTGACTGCGTGTCCTGTTTGAAAATATAAAAGGTATATTTATATTGAAAATTTTGCGCAATATTGACGTATATGCTGTTTTACTCCTATCTGCAAGTGTTTACTTGGCGCTGTATATATATGCAGACGGCATTCCATATGTTTTGGATGGGAACGAAACATTTTCGTCAATTTTGCACGCAAAAAACCTGTTGAATTACGATTGGTCTTTTGCAAAAGGTCTTGCTGATGAAACGGCGAATGACAGTGTCGCTGCTCACTCTTTTGTTCATACCCATCAAGGAAATTTTCCACGAATTTTTGCAGCATTAATCTATCTGGTGGGAATAACAACACCGGAGATGCAAATACTTGTGACGACTCTTCTTGTCGGCGTTCCTTCAATCGCACTGATTTATATTGTATTTAAAAGGCATTTGAATAAGAGCATAGCATTTGTATCTATTTCTATGCTCTTAACTGACTATATTCTATTTTTGCAGTGGCAAGTGGTGACATATCGCGTGTGGCATACATTTTTTATTGCTGCATGTTTGTGGTCAGTGTCTTCATATATGTCGAGTAGGAATAAGAATATTTTCTTTGCCTTCTTCGGCCTGTGGTACTTTCTTTTTTACTACGAACTCACGTTTGCAATTTTCACTGCCGTCACTATTGGGATGTGGTCCATATGGCTGTTTCGATCGGAGTTACGCGTTGCAGTTAAGATAATCTGTACGCAGTTTGTTGGGAGCCTAGCTGGTGCCCTAACAGTCGTTTTTCAGCTGATTTTGTATTTGGGTTGGGATGGCTTCTTAAAAGATTTGAGCCTGACTTATGCTACCCGAAATGAGGCAGTTGAAGACCGAATTTCTGTGGAACTTGTGAAGCAGTTTATGGATGCAAATCACATAGTCTTTTTCCAAAATGCGGTCGATAGTGGGGCCTTTCGCTCTGCGAGCTTCGTCTTTGATATCTTTGGTCGTTGGGGAACCTTCACGTATTCCCCTGGATTAGGTATTGCTTTGATGGCGATTGCTTTTTCCGCCATATTATGGGCTAGCCCTATTGCTGGTGATTTTCTTCAAAAAATTTACGTGCGTTCAGCTCTTTTGGCGTTGGCCACTTTGCCGTTAATCTTGTCCCCAAGTGGTTATGGCATAGTCATCTTAACTATTGGCTTTGCCGTGACTCTATGTTTGCCGATAAAAAATCGTGAAATAAACCAGAGCGGAAATGGGTTATTTTTGTGGTTCCTGTTTTTTGGGGTCTTATTTATAGATAAGGACTTATTGAAAATTGATTTTAGTTTATTACAAATATTGAAACTGTTATCAATCACTTCAATTCTATCAATAAGTGTATTTTGGTTCGTAGAATTTAAGATAGCCAAATATGTGCACGGTATCATTCACGAAAGGATAGGAAAGGGGTATCTTCTTGTCTTGGGGATGATTGTCCTTTTGGCATTTTCAAATTCTAGTATTGAGGTGAGTGCTGATGCATTCTGGTCGGATGCATTTGGTGGTATCTATGTGTACCAATATTTGTATCGGGCAATTATTTGTGTTTCAGCGGTGTTGGCTTCGGTCTTCATAATGCTTGATTTCCCTCATTTGAAGGAGATCAGGTGTCTGAAAGCAGAGATAAGGAATGTGGCAATACTTTTGATGTGCGCATTCACCGGCATCCTCATGGTCGTTTTTCTTTTGCCAGGATACCTATACTCTGGGTATTTGGTGCGAAACTGTTCATTCCTTGTAATTTTTATAGCCTTGACGAGCTCTACCGGTCTGGTGTGGTTGGGTAAAGTATGTGCCGCGCTGCCAGTCAGAGGCTTTGCTTCGTTGGCTTGGAACTTTCAGGTTCAAGCATGTCGCTTTTTAGGGGCAGGGCTTGTAATCCTAGTCGGCGGTGTGTGGGTATATGCTCAATTAACGCTAGTCAAGCTAGTTCCTGCGAACGGCGTGGTGGGTTTATACAGCACATTAGCGCAAATGCCGGGCGCAACAGTTGTTTCGAACAACTATGCAACGCCCTATCACGTGATGACGGGGGGATGGGCTTTCATGGATGGGCAGTTCGGACGGGCGCGTATTCTAGGTGATGGGATGAGCAAGCAATACAAAATCGATGATACATACCTATGGTTTGCTGATCGTACCGAGAATAAGGAGTATTTGAGCCCGGATTTGTATGTGTGCCAAACATATGAAAGCCTTTCGTTGCGTATGAAGCGCGCGGTGCAACAAAAACATAGTGACTATTTGGCCGTTGGGTGCGCGCGAGAAGTAATCACGCAATTGGCTATGGAGCCGAAAGATGGGGGTTGGCCTGATCATCGCATAATAGCGATCGACGCAAAAACCAATGGGGCAAACTGGGCTATCATTGGGCTGGATAAAGCAGCAGATTGAACGTCATTGATTTGACTAAATTTAAAAAAGCCACATAACCTTCTGAGAAATCGGGCGGTCTTGATGTGGACAAAGTACGCGTGAGGCGGGCTGGTTTTAATAGCATAGCATTCTAGGCAGATGCTTGATTTTGATCGCCAGTTCTTTTTCAAATATGTGACAATGTAAAGTAGCGGTGTAGGTGTGAGTAAATGAGAGGTAAAGATTTCGAACTCGCTGAGTTGAAGGTTACAATCCTTGAAAATGGGATGTACAGGGTGGCTGACGATTATTCAGGTATTGTGCACGTGGGGAAAAAATTAGATGAAGTTATTGCTCGAGTTACCGAAGAGATTTCCATTTTCGATAGCTCCAAGAAAGAGAATGGGAAACAGATTAGCGGAGAACCTAACAAACTTCCGAAGTTAAACATTGGGTCTAAGCTGTTTTTTCTCATTCCAATGTTACTTTGTTTTTTAATTGCACTATCATCTTTTGATCTGATGAGAGAAGTCGTTACTACCACGGTGAGCGGTGGTCCAAACGGTAACAGCGTTTTTTCTCATGCTCGCCGCGTTGTAATTTCATTAGATCAAGCGCTTCAAAACATTACACCTGAAGCAAAATCAGAGATATTAAACGCGTTACATGGTATTTCTGTATCTCTACGGCCATATATCGAAGAGATGCGCCCCTTGCTTTCTGATGGGTTGTCAGTCCAAAAAGAGGGTGATAGTGAATAATGGGAAAAAGATATTTATTGAAAGATCCAATTTATAATTCAATATTTATAATCTTATCTATTTCAACCGTAATGTTCTTTTTGTTTGTTGAAATAGAGCCGAAAACAGATAGTCTTTGGCTGCATTTTATATCATATCAGTTTTTTGCTCCAGATAGAGTTAAATTATTAGGTCTGGATCAGTGGCAGTCGGGAAGCTATGAAGCTTTGGAATTGTTACGTCGCGAAGCTATGCGTTTTAATTATCCCATGCACATAGTCAGTGGTTGGGTCGGGGTGTTGATTGCTGAGGGTAACCGTCCATTAGCTCTAGGTCTTGGTTTGGGTATTCCGGCTGTGCTTGGAGTGATTGTAGCCGCAATTTACGCAATTAAAGCTGGTGTAAGTGAGGTGCTTATGGTTGCATCCGCTTATTTCGCGTTGACGTCTTTAATGCCAGGGCCCATGGCAACCGACCACTTGCTTTATTATGGCGATGTTAGGGATTTTCTCAACTTGGGCGTTCTCCTTTTAGATCCTGGTCCGGCATTTTCTCCATTAAGTACGCAGCCGAAGTCTACCGTTTTATTGTTGTTTATGGTGGCATTGTCGGTTCGCTGGAAGGGGAATAATCGTTTGGCTATGATTATTTGTCTGAGTGGTGCGTTTTGGCATATTACTTACACGATAGTACTGATTGGGTTGATGGCAGTGTTGGTTGTTTCTAATAGATTTATTTTTAAATCTAGAGAGTATACTGTGGACGCGATGATTTTTTCAGCAATATGTATATCTTCAGCTATATTATGTTTTGTGGTATATATATTATTCCGTGGTGATATGATTTGGGGGGAGTTTTCTTTATTTATTCAGCTCACTACTAGGATGTTACTATTGGCGGAAGTGACCTTGGTGGTATTCGTAGCGCATTTTGCGGTGTCGTGGTTGGTCGTGAAACTGGGTGCAGACCGCCAATTCATATATTGCTGTTTATCAGGAGTTCTGATGTTTGTATCCGTGTATTCAGCCGTTGGGCAGGGTTGGGAAAGGGTGCGCTATTTCGAGGAGCGCTTTAGTAGTTCGACATATGTTGCGCAATACGGAACGTTAGCGGAATACTATTCAAGAGCCCTTGACTACCTAGAAAAAAACAGTGTTGAGAAATAGGAAAGCCATGTTAAAGCATTTTTCTGGAAAAGAGATTAAGCCATCAAGGGTCGTGGTTCTTGGCGCGGGAGGTTTTGTCGGCTCTGCTTTGACAGCTAAACTAGAGGGGCGGGGAGTTGATGTGTTGCGCGTACTGCGCCAAGTCATTGACTTGGAGAGTCAGGATGCCGGTGCATTGCTTTCTGAAATTGTGACGGAGAACGATACGTTAGTATTTATTTCCGCGAAAGCCCCAGTCAAGAATGTTGAGATGCTTGGGGCAAACATCAAAATGCTTGATGCCGTAGCAAAAGCCGTTGAGGCAGTCTCGCCAAAGCATATTCTGTATGTAAGTTCTGATGCTGTTTATGCAGATAGCATGAAGCCTCTCTCAGAGGCGAGTTCAGCTGAACCAAGTACTCTTCATGGTGTTATGCATTTGGCACGTGAAACAGGCTTGAAACATTCTTACAGCGGGCCGTTGGCCATACTGCGCCCAACACTTATTTTCGGTGCGGCCGATCCTCATAATGGCTATGGCCCCAATCGCTTTTGCCGTCAGGCGCAGGCACGAGAAAAGATTGTTCTTTTTGGGGAAGGCGAGGAACGCCGGGATCACGTATTTGTCGAAGATGTTGCCGAACTTGCAGCGCGTATGATTATGCATAGAAGTACAGGTATTTTGAACGCCGCTACGGGTACAGTTACGTCATTTCGTGAATGCGCGGAAATTGCTGTTCGTTTGTTTGATTCCAGCAGTGAGGTAGTGGGTTCTGAACGTGTTGGGCCAATGCCTCATAACGGTTACAGGCCGTTTGATCCGGCGAATACTTACAAAGCATTCCCCGATTTCACCTATACCTCTCTTGAAGCCGGTTTGAAGAAATCGCATTCTTTGTAAATACACAGTGATATCCCATAATGACCGATGTGCCTTCGGTCATTATGAGAAATGACAAAAGACTGCTGACGATGTCCAAAGAGAATACCCCTTTGACCAAAGCTCCGACGCTTGCGGTTTTCCTCGCAAACTTCAATCATGCGAAATACTTGTCTGCTGCTCTTGACGCATTGCTTTCTCAAACACGACAGGCCGACGTTATCTATGTGGTTGATGATGCGTCATGGGATAACAGTCGAGAGATAATACAGGATTACGCGGATACGTATCCGCATATCGTGCCTGTGTTGAATACCCAAAATCGCGGTTACATCGCAAACGCGCAAGAATGGTTGTACGAGCGAACAGAAGATTACGTTTATTTCGCCGCGGCCGATGATTTCGTTATGCCGGACCTTTTTGAGCGGACATTGGCTAAGCTAGAACAACATCCTAAAGCCGGATTATGTACGTCGCTTTGTTATATGCTGGATGAAGGTGAGATGGATCCTGTTTTTGCTCCGTCTCCTACGCCTGAAATGGATCATACAGGATATGTATCTCCAGAAGCTGCGGCTCGCTCGCTATACCGGGATGACAGCTGGTTTTGGGGGACTACAACGATCTTTCGTCGAAAAGCAGCAGTTGAGTGTGGTGGATATGACGCAGAGCTCTATGGGCTTACCGATAGGTTTCTGTCGATGCTTGTTTCTCTGAAGTATGGAAGTTGCTTTATTGGCGAGCCCTTGGCCGTGTGGCGACGTTTTGTCAGCACTTCCATCTCTGCAATTACGTTCAAAGATGTGGAAATCTCCAACCGTGTGTTGGGGCAAGCAATTACTCGCTTAAATGATCTTGAAGATGGTGTTCTTCAGAAAGGCTACATTAGACGTTTTACCAAACGTTGGATATACAGCTTTATTGAGCGCCAAGTAATGCAGCCTCAACCGATGGATGTCGGAGTTGTCATTGACGCAGTTAAGCCACATCTCCCGGGCTTCGTTTTCGGGCTTGATATTGTGCTGCGTATTCCAAGTGCGACTATTCGCCGAGCTCTGTTAGCGATTATCTTGCGGCCATACGATTTGAAAAGGGCGATCGTAAGGAGATTTGAATCTCAGTTGTTCTGCCTGCTATAAATCTTCTGCGCGTTAAGAAAATGGCGGAGAGGGTGGGATTCGAACCCACGGTACTATTGCTAGTACAACGGTTTTCGAGACCGCCCCGTTCGACCACTCCGGCACCTCTCCGCATGTGTGGTCTGGCGTTCGAGGCGCTGTTTAACGATCCTTAAGCCAGAATGCAAGAGGGAAAACGTATTTTCCCCGAACTCTTTTATCAATGTTCCCGGTTCTGTTGGCGGCCCTGGTTTGCGAGGGACGCGATCTGGCTTTGTCAATTTGGGATGCGCCTTGTTGCCGATCCGGTCTGCGCCAAAGGTCTGCCATGCGTCCCTGCCATGGCCAAAGCCCGGAAACGGTGCGGTTTGCGGTTGACTCTGGCGGGCGAAAAAGGTATTTCACCCGTCTCTCGCAGCGGTTCGGTTTCAGTTAGCAGCGACACCGAAGCGCGCGTGTGCGTTTCCAGAATGATTTTTCAGGAACTATATCGATGTATGCAATCATCAAAACTGGCGGCAAACAGTATAAAGTTGCTGCCAACGACGTTATCAAAGTCGAAAAGATCGCTGCCCAGGCCGGTGACACCGTGAAACTTGAAGAAGTTCTCATGGTTGCTGGCGACGGTGCGCCGAAGGTTGGTGCTCCGTTGGTCAAAGGGGCTTTTGTGAATGCAGAAGTTCTCGAACAGACCAAGGGCGACAAGGTGATCGTTTTCAAGAAAAAGCGCCGGCACAACTACCGTCGCAAAAATGGTCATCGCCAGAACCTGACTGTTCTGCGCATCACGGACATCACGGCCTAATCGGCCGGGATGCAGTTTTAGGAGAGTTTCATGGCTCATAAGAAAGCTGGTGGTAGCTCCCGTAACGGTCGCGACTCCGAAGGTCGGCGCCTCGGCGTCAAGAAATTCGGCGGCCAGACGGTTGTTGCAGGTAACATTCTCGTTCGTCAGCGTGGCACCAAGTTCCATGCCGGCGACAATGTTGGCCTGGCCAAAGACCACACCCTGTTTGCGACGGCTGGCGGCAACGTCCAGTTCAAGTCGGGCTTCAAGGGGCGTACCTATGTATGTGTCGTTCCGGCCGAGGCGTAAGCCTCCCGTCGGCTGCGCTCATCCGTAGCAAAGATTTCGAGGGAGGAATGAGCAATCATTCCTCCCTTGTTTTATGTGTTATATGAAAATTTCCCGTGCCGTCGATGCGAGGCGATCTGTTTCGAAATCGCAATCCGGCCGGGCGGAATGATTGACGGGCATCGCCCAAAGGACCGGTTATGAAGTTTCTCGACGAAGCAAAAATCCACGTACGCAGTGGCCGCGGCGGTGCCGGTGCGGTCAGCTTCCGGCGCGAAAAATTCATCGAATATGGGGGCCCGGATGGTGGCGATGGCGGGCGCGGCGGTGACGTGATCGTCGAGGCGGTTGAAAACCTCAACACCCTGATCGATTTCCGTTATCAGCAGCATTTCAAGGCCGAAATCGGCATGCACGGCATGGGGCGCAACCGCACCGGCCGTTCGGGCAACTCGATCACGATCAAGGTCCCGGTCGGAACCCAGATCCTTGAAGAAGACCGCGAAACCCTGATTGTCGATATGCTTGAGCCGGGTCAGACCTTTGTGCTGTGCCGGGGCGGCGATGGCGGCCGGGGCAACACCCATTTCAAATCCTCCACCAACCAGGCACCGCGCCGTGCTGAAGAAGGCTGGCCGAACGAGGAAATGTCGGTCTGGCTGCGTCTGAAGCTGATTGCCGATGCCGGTCTGGTCGGTCTGCCCAATGCGGGCAAATCCACCTTCCTTGCCGCGTCATCCAGCGCGCGTCCGAAAATCGCCGATTATCCCTTCACCACCTTGCATCCGCAGTTGGGCGTGGTTGAAATCGATGATCATGAATTCGTTCTGGCCGATATTCCGGGCCTGATCGAAGGCGCATCCGAGGGCAAGGGCATCGGGACCCGGTTCCTGGGCCATATCGAACGCTGCGAAGTTCTGCTGCATCTGATCGATTGCGCGGACGAGGACCCGGTCGCGACCTATCGCACGGTGCGCGAAGAACTTGAAAGCTATGCCGACGTCCTCATAGACAAGCCCGAAATCGTCGCCCTTTCCAAGGCCGATCAGCTTCTGCCGGAAATGGTCGAGGAACAGCGTGAAATCCTTGAAAAAGGGATCGGCAAGAAAGTCTTTATCGTGTCTGGCGCCACCCAGCAGGGGGTCAAGGAAGTTCATCGCGAACTGCGCCGCCACATTGTCGAAGAGCGCGAGCACCGTGCGATGGAGGGCCGCGAAGATGAGGGCTTCCAACCGTGAGCCTTGCGGACGCAAAACGCCTGATCATCAAGGTCGGTTCAGCCCTTCTGGTCGATGAAAATACCGGCAAGCTTCGCCGTGCCTGGCTCGAGGCGCTTGCCGATGATGTCGCACTTCTGCGCGAACGCGGGGTCGAGGTCATCGTGGTTTCAAGTGGCGCGATCGCCATGGGGCGGCGTTTGCTGGGGCTTGATCACCGCACCATCAGCCTTGCCGATAAACAGGCCGCTGCCGCCACCGGCCAGATCAGCCTGTCGCAGGTCTGGCAGGAAGCATTGGGTCGTAACGGCCTGATCATGGCGCAGGTTCTTGTGACGCTTGAGGATATGGAAAGCCGCCGCCGTTACCTGAATGCGCGCGGGACGTTAAATGCCCTGTTGGCACGTGGGGCGGTGCCGCTAATCAATGAAAACGATACGGTTGCCACCGAAGAAATCCGCTTTGGCGATAATGATCGCCTTGGCGCCAAGGTCGCACACATGATTTCGGCCGATACGCTGGTATTGCTGTCCGATATCGATGGGCTGTATACCGCCGATCCGCGCAAGAACCCGGATGCGACCCTGATCCCGACGGTGCGTGAACTGACACCCGAAATCATGGACATGGCCGGTGCCGCCCCGACGATGTATAGCTCCGGCGGCATGGTGACCAAATTGCAGGCCGCCGAAATCGCGATGAAGGCCGGATGCCGCATGATGATCGCGCGCGGCACCATCTATCATCCGCTAAAGGCGCAGCTCGAAGGCGGGCCGCATACCCTGTTTCTGCCAAGTGAAAGCCCGCTTGCGGCACGTCGCCACTGGATCGCAACGTCGCTTTCGGCACGCGGGGCCATCATTGTTGATGGCGGTGCGGCAAAGGCATTGCGGGCAGGCAAAAACCTGCTGGCGGCGGGGATTGCCGGTGTTGATGGCAGCTTCAAGCATGGGGATGCGGTGCGCATACTTGATGCCGAGGGCACTGAAATCGCGCGTGGCATTACATCCTATTCGGCCGAGGAAACCCGGTTGATCAAGGGCCATTCCTCGCAGGAAATCGAAACCGCCTTGGGATATAGCCGTGGCAACGCGGTTATTCATTCCGACGATCTGGTGATTGCCGATCAATAGAGTTCGGTTACAGGATTTGCGACAAAGGGGTAGCCATCGGCTGCCCCTATTTTGCGTCTGGGTGATAGAAGGACTGCATCCGGACGTTTTCCGGGGCGAGGGTGCCGTTTCCGGCAATTACCTGACCGGTCTGAAGGATAATCCCGCTTCCCTGTCCAACCCCCTTTAAAACCGCACCACGTTCATCGGCATTCGGGTGGCGAAATGATCCGCCTGCGCCAAGCTGCACATCGCGGACAATAATATTGCCAAGGATCTGGCTGCCATCACCCAGAACGGATAAGCCTGAAATCTGGATTGACCCGCGATAACGACCGTCTGATCCGATAGTGATCGCCGCACCGGGCTGGCTGGTGGCGACATGAACGCAACCTTCGCCAAACAGATTGTCATTGCCGATCGTGATCGGCCCTGTCTGGGCATCAATCATCGTGTCGCCGTAAAACGTATTTCGGCTGCCAATTTCAAGCGTTGCGGGGGAGGTGGCATCAAGCCGGACGGCAGGATGGAAAATATTGTCGCGCCCGATATCGGCATGGATGCTTATCAGGGTTGAAAACGGATCAAGGATGACATTGCCGGCCTTTGTCAGCGCCATCAGGGCCGATATCGACAGATAGCCAAGTTTGCTGCGTTGCTCGTCGATCAGATCGATCAGGCCGGATTGCGTGATATCGCCTGTCATGCGGTTTACCCCTGTCTTGGTCTTGCCGTGACGCTATCACAAAAATCGTGCCTGTGATCAGCCACAAAAAAAGGCTGCCATGGAAGGCAGCCTGATTTTTGCAGCAATGCTGAAGATCGCAGTGATCAGGCTTAGGCAGCCTGATCGGCCAGTGCGCGTGCCATCTGGCTCAGCGCTTCCTGATGTTTTTCGTGCTTGATGCTCGCAAAGTTGCGCGCCAGTTCAAGGCACATGCGCTGACGCGCATTAAGTTCGGTTTCCTGGTTGCCGTCGAGACCTTCATAGAAGTAGCTGACAGGAACGCCCAGGACCTGGGAGATTTCGTAAAGACGACCGGCAGAAATGCGGTTGATGCCGCGCTCGTATTTGTGAGCCTGCTGGTAGGTAACACCGATCAGGTCGGCCATCTGCTGCTGGGACAGACCCAGCATGATGCGACGTTCGCGAATACGCTGACCGACATAACGGTCCGTATCTGTTGCGCGATTAGCGCGTTTCGGTTCTTCGTTTGATACAATCTCAGTCATTGCATATTTTTCCGTTATCAACCGCCAGTTATTTATTCCCACTCGGGACGCTGTCAGGCTTGTTAATTTCGCCTATTAATCACAATCAGGTTGACCCGGTTTGAAGGCCTTCTGCTTGCAAGAAATATCTGAACTTTGGTCAGATAGGAGTCTCAGCGATCCGCCAGAAGCTAGCTATATAGGTCAATTCGCCTGTCGTTGTCTAGTGCGTTAGGCGAAAAAAAGACATGGCTTTCTGAGCCGTAAGGTGTGAAATGACGTGCATAGCTGGCATGCAATTCCTGAATGACCGCAGGTTGCAAAAGGTTTTCCTGAGGTAGGAGCTGGCCCAAAAGCTGCGCCCAAAATGCTGCACTGCCCCCAGGATCATGGGGTTCAAGCCATGCGCCACCGTTCTGCGCGATTTCCCGTACAGGCGAAACCAGTGCAGTGATATCCATCCCGATCCCGGCAGGGCCGTCTGTTCCACTACTTGCAGCGTCGGGCCTGCGGGCCGGGTGCAAGGGGATCGGTGTGATCGCTGTCATGTCATTTTGCGGTTTTGTGCGTTTAACCGGGGTATTTAACTGGTCTTATGCAAGGGACTCCATTCAAGGGGGCGTAAACCCGGCAAAAATTGCCGCCTTGCGACAGGTGCCGGGCGGTGAAAAACGTTAATGAAAAGTTTATGCAGGAATGATGCCGCGACACACGCAGGCAAAAACAAAAAAGCTCCGGAAAATCCGGAGCTTTCTGCGTGATGCTTTGAAATGAACGGGTTTGGGGCCGTTTACTTGCTGGCTTTGTTGTTGACCAGACTGTTAAGCTGCGCCTGCATCGCTTCAAGCTGGCTTTTCAGGTCATCAAGGGATGCGTCATTTTTTGCCGGTTTGCCGGTCTGGGCTGCATCGGCTTTCCCGTTGGCCTTGTCGGCCTCTTCCTGAAGGAAGGGGGAAAACATCTTCATGGTTTGCTCAAACAGCGCCATGTTCTGCTTGTTCATTTCCTCGAACTGGCCGAACGGGAAAATGCCCTGCATCGTGCCCTGCATATATTCGCGCATCTGTTCCTGATTATGCGCAAACGAACGCATCGCCTGTTCCAGATAGCTCGGTACCAGACCCTGAAGGCTGTCGCCATAGAACCCGATCAATTGGCGCAGGAAGCTGATCGGCAGCAGGTTCTGCCCCTTGTTTTCTTCCTCGACAATAATCTGTGTCAGGACCGGACGGGTGATATCCTCGCCGGTCTTGGCGTCATAAACGACGAAATCGGTATTGTCCTTGACCATCTGCGACAGGTGGTCAAGCGTCACATACGAACTGGTCGCAGTGTTGTAGAGGCGGCGGTTCGCGTATTTCTTGATAACGACGCGATCCTGATCATCTGATTTTTTCGTGGTCATGACGTTATTCCCTGCTTCCCTGTTTCCCGGACGTTTGGCTTGGGCAGTGCGGTATGAAATACCTTGTTTGCGTTTGCACAAATTTGAATGTTGCGCAGCATTTTGAATTTTGCGCCTGCTCAAGCGTGCATAAGAGTGCCGTGTAAATTCCAATGTGTCCAGTGTTCAACGCGATGTGCGCTGCGAAAAACAACCTCTGGTCCCGGTTGCTGCCACGCAGCAATGGATTTGGTTTTCGTGCAGGCCCGAACCCCCTATAGTATTTGCCAGTCACAAGGCGCATGTCATCTGCGTGATCCGTATCAGAACCGGGGGAAGCAACATTGTCCGACACAGGGGCGAAAAAGGATCAGGATCCCGACGATCTGCCCAATGACAACCTTGAGGATGAACTTGACGATCATCTTGATCATCTGGCCCAGCAGTTCATGGACCTTTGGCGCGAACAGGTTGCCGCAACGGCCGATGGTGCCGACGCGGCGAGCGCCATCGGGCGGCTTTATGCATCGCTCGGGGCTGATACATCGCGGATCGGCGAAGGATTCGAGGCATGGGGCAAGCTGATCGGGCAACTGGCAACCGGCCAGAAACCCGGGGCTTTTCCCGGCGCTGTTCCGGGCGGTTTTCCGAGTATGACAGCGGGTTTGATGCCCGAAGCGATCCCGGAAATGATGAAGGGCACGCCGATGGACCCGGCGGTCAATCCGATGGCGGCCATGTTCAATCAGATGTCAAAAATGGCAATACCCGGTTTTCCACCCGGTGGGCCTTTCCCGCCAAATATGGCGACGATGGCCGGAATGACGGGCGCAACCAGCGCCGATGAAACGTCCCATCCGGACGCAGCCACCAAAGATGCCGATACGGCCAAGGCCGCCGCAGGCAGGATAGACAAGACAGGCCAAAGCAAGAAAACGGGGCAGGGAAAAAATGAGCGCGCAAAACCGACAGCAGACAAACCCGCCGAAAAGGGCAAGCAATCGTCGCGCGGGGCCAAGGCCGCTGGCGATGCATCTGGCGGTCGAGATGACGAGCTGGCTCAGCTCGCGCGCCGCATTGCCGATCTTCAGGAAACAATTTCTGCCCTGGAGGCCGGAACTGCAGGAGCAGGCGAAGAAACTCCTGAGCGAGATGGAAAACCATCATCCTGACGATATCGCGCAGGCACTTGATCGTGTCGCCTTTGCCAGCCAGTCGGCCTTTCATGACGGTGTGCGCGCCTACCAGAAACATGGCTATAAACGCGGTGCCGATGATGCGCCGGTGATCTGGGAAGATGGTGCAACCCGCATTCTTGATTACGGTGCGGTCGAAGATGCCAAGCCCAAAAGCCCGCTTGGCATTGTCGTGCTGGTGCCGTCGCTGGTGAACCGCGGCTATATCCTTGATCTGAACAAAAAACGCAGCTTCGCCCGCTTTCTGGCCAAGGCCGGATACCGGCCGCTTCTGGTCGATTGGGGCTATCCCGGCGAAGAAGAAGTCAATTACGGCCTTGATGATTACATCGCCGGTCGTCTGGTCACCGCCCTTCAGGATATCGCCGATATGAATGGCGGGCCGGTGCCGATGATCGGCTATTGCATGGGGGGCGTGCTGGCGCTGGCCGCGACCCTGCTGGATCCCGCGCAGGTATCGCGTCTGGTGCTGTTGGCGACCCCTTGGGATTTCATGGCGGCCGGTCCGACACAGGGGCGCATTGCCGCGGCCTTCGCGCCGTCCTTGCCCCATATGCTGTCGATCCATGACAGCCTGCCGGTCGATGTGCTGCAAAGCCTGTTTGCAAGCCTTGACCCGTTCATGATTGGTGAAAAATTTCGCCGCTTTGCATCCATCCCGGCCAGTTCGGCCAAGGCCGATGATTTTGTCGCCCTTGAAGACTGGCTGAATGACGGTGTGCCACTGACCCGCCGGGTGGCGATTGACTGTCTGATCGGCTGGTATGTGGAAAACAAACCGGCCAAGGGCGAATGGCAGATCGACGGCATTGATATCAACCCGACAGATATCAGCTGCCCGACACTTGCCGTCATCCCGGAAAATGACCGGATCGTCCCGCCCGAAAGCGCGCAGGCTCTTTTCGCGGCCCTGCCGGAAGATATGCGAACCGAATTGCACCCATCGGCCGGTCATATCGGCATGATGGTAGGATCGCGCGCGGAAAAATCAACCTGGGTGCCGATGCTTGATTGGCTTGCTCGGGAAGACTGAGTGCAATCTCTTTTGAGGTGATGCTAGGGGTTGCGGCGGCGGCTTTCGGCAGTGGCGCTGATTTCAAGTTCGGATAGCCGGGCAGGGATCAGTTCACGGAAACGACAAACCAGTTCGTCATATACGGCCTGCCCGCGGCCCAGCGGATCAACAATATCTGCCCCATGATCAAGCATTCGAACCGGGGGCGGGCATGGAAATGCATAGCTTTCCATGCTGGCTTCTATTGCTTCTGCCTGCCAGGCTTCCATGACAAAAATCACATGGCTGCTTTCAAGGATTTCGCGTGAAAGACCCCGGCTCGTGTGATTTTCGGTGATGCCGATCTGGCGCAACGCAAATTCTGCTTCAGGGGTGATGGTATCGCCTTCACGGGCGTGAAGGCCGGCAGAACGAAGGGTAATTGGCAATTTATGCTGCAGGGCATACTGGCGTGTAATGGCGGCCGCCATCGGGGACCGGCATGTGTTACCGGTGCAGACGAATAAGATTGTCTTCATATAAAGAGACTTTCTAGTGACTGAATACCTTGGCCAGAAAGGCCTTGCTGCGTTCGGACTGTGGCGCATCAAAGAACGCATCGGGTGTGGCGGTTTCAACAATCTCGCCCTGGTCCATGAACACCATCCGGTCGGCGACCCGGCGTGCGAAACCCATTTCATGGGTGACGCAAATCATCGTAATATTTTCGCGCGCAAGGTCGACCATGACATCAAGGACTTCCTTGATCATTTCCGGATCAAGGGCGGATGTCGGTTCGTCAAACAGCATGATTTTCGGGCTGATGCATAAAGTGCGTGCAATTGCCGCGCGCTGTTGTTGCCCGCCCGAAAGCTGATGGGGGTATTTGTGTGCCTGGGCCGTGATATTGACCCGTTCAAGATAGCGAAAGGCTGTTTCTTCGGCCTGCTTACGGGTCGTTTTATGCACCCACATCGGTGCCAGAACGCAGTTTTCCAGAATGGTCAGGTGCGGATACAGATTGAATTGCTGGAAAACCATGCCCGTCGATTTGCGAATTTTTGCAAGCGACTTGCCATCGGTCGAAATCGGGTTTCCGGCAATTTCGATCTTGCCGGCATGATGTCTCTCCAGCCCGTTCATGCAGCGGATCAGGGTTGATTTTCCCGACCCTGACGGTCCGCAAATCACCAGTCGTTCGCCTTCGGCAATGTCGAGTGAAATATCTTTAAGTACCTGAAAATCCCCGAACCATTTGTTCATGTTCCGGATGTGGATCATGCTGGTACGGTGCGGGTTCGGGCTTGTTGTTGCTAAGCTCACGGTTTCCATCCCTGTTCTTCGGGGCGGATGTCGCCCCGCCACCCGGTATTCCGGGGCGGTTTCGAGTTTCTGCAGAATGGGGCCGACTTGCTAACAGACCACAGGTGCGTGCAGGCTGTCTTCATTGGTCGGCCCCGCCCCGGGGTATCTAGCGGATTGGATCGGGGTAAAGCAGACCACCATCCCGGCTAAGCGCATTCACCGTTCCGGCCCGTTCCATGCCAAAGGTGGTTTTGGTGCCAAGGTGGCGTTCATATACTTCGCCGTAATTGCCAACCTGTTTGATCACCTGATAGCTCCAGTCAGCCGGAAGACCGATCTGCTGGGCCATCTCGCCGACTGCGGAATCCGCAGCAAGAAGGCGAACAACCCCCTGGGGCTGGTTTGCAAGGTCCGCCATGATCGCATCCACATTCTCAGACGTGATGTCCATTTCCTCGGCATTCAGCATGACCTGAAAAGCCCAGTAAACAGCGGTTTCAAGTGTCGCGTCGGGGCGTGTCAGAATGGTCAGTGGTTCATTGGAAATCACGTCGGGCAGGATGGCGAAATCATCGGGATTTTCTGCAAGCAACCGGTCCGAGCTCAATGCCGTGCGATCACTGGCCAGAACATCGCATTTTCCCGAGAAGAATGCCTGCAGGCGTGCCGTTTTATCGGCGATGTTTTCAACGCGGTATTCGATATTGCGATCGCCAAACCAGTCGGCAATGTTCAGAAGTGTGGTGGAGCCTTCCTCGGCACAGACCGTCGCACCGCTCAGCTCGGATGCGCTGGTAACGCCCAGCTTTTTGGGCACCATAAAGCCCTGGCCGTCATAGAAGGTCGTTGCCACAAACCGCATGCCCGGGTTGGCATCGCGGGTGCCGGTGCGCGTAATACTACGCGATGCCATGTGGGCACCTTCGGCGACGATCGTTTTCATGCTGTCGGAAAAACCGATGCCACGAATATCGGCTTTCTTGGCATCGCCCAAAATCGCGGCCGCCGCCATGCGACAGAAATCGGTATTGAAACCCTGATAAACACCCTGGCTGTCCGGAACTGAAAAGCCCGGCGAGTTGGTATTGACCAGACAGACAAGGCTGTCATCCGCCTTGATCTGATCCATGACGGGGCCGGCCTGAACCTGAGTGGTTAGACTGGCGAGTACTGCAAACGCAGCAGGCAAGGCAAAACGTACTTTCATCATTTGGCTCCCTGTTAAAATGCCGTTACGAAGTTCTTCTCTCCAACCATCTGCTATAGGAAGAAAGGCACCAGCAGGTTGCCAGGAACCAGGCTCCTACAAACAAATACGCTTCCAGCCCGTAGCGCTGCCAGACAGGGTCGCTGAATGACATTTTCGCTGTGGCCATGATGTCGTGAATGCCGATGATGACGACGAGCGACGTGTCCTTGTAAGCGCCAAGGACCGTGTTCAGAATTCCGGGCATCGCTATCTTGAGAGCCTGCGGAAGAATGATCAGTCGGGTCTTTTGCAGCCAGGTCAAACCCTGACTGTCGGCGGCTTCATACTGCCCGCATGGCACGGTCTGCAAACCACCGCGGACGGACTCGGCAAAATAGGCGGAATGGAAAATCACCAATGCGATCATGGTCGTGATCAGCGGATTGAGCGTGATGTCGTCGGGCATCATAAGTGGCAGAACAAACAGCCCGAGAAACAGCACCATGATCATCGGAACGCCGCGGACCAGTTCGATCCACAGAACGGCAATTGCGCGAATGGCCGGCAATTGGTCCTGATGTCTCGCAAGTGCCAATGCAATGCCAAGCGGGAAGGCAAAGACCAGTCCGAAAATCGCCAGCATCAACAATACCGGCAGGCCGTTCCAGCGTTCTGGCTGAACATATTCAAGGCCTGGCACGCCACCACGCATCAAAACGGTAAACCCGACGGCAAGGCAGATCCAAAGCCATGCCAGACGCTTGTCCTGCCAGCGCGGCACCATCGAAACGACAACCCCTGCAATCAGCAGCAAGCTGGCAACCAGCGGGCGCCATTGGTGTTCCCATGGATAGGTGCCAAACAAGATAAGCCGGTGCTTTTCGACAAGAAATGGCCAGCACGCCCCGGTGGCTGCCGCACAGGCGGCCCGATCCCGCCACGGGGTAACCGCATCAAGAAACAGCCAGTCAACCGCGACCCGGACAAAGGCGATAATCACCGCCATCAGGATCAGAGTCAGTACGCTGTCGCGCACGGTTCCAAACAGTCTTTTGCGCCATATGGTGACAGGGCTGATGGTGGGGGCCGTGACATTTCCGGTCCGGAGAGTTTGTTCCATGATCAGGCCCTCACCATCTGGACTCGCGCGTTATAGATATTGACCAGCCACGAAACGATCAGGCAGATGCCAAGGTAAACACCCATGGACACTGTCATCAGTTCGATTGGACGGAATGTCTGGTTGATCGATGTCGTCATCACCGACACCAGATCGGAATAACCAACCGCGAGCGCGATCGAGGTGTTCTTGGTGATGTTCAGATACTGGTTGCCCATCGATGGCACGGCCGCCCGGACGGCCTGCGGCAGAATGACCAGTCGCGTCATCTGTGCAAAGCTCAGCCCGGATGCGCGTGCTGCTTCGAATTGCCCGATCGGAACCGACTGAATGGCACCACGTACAAGTTCCGCGACCTGCCCGCCGTGATAGATCGAAAGTGCCAGCACCAGCACAAGGAACTGGACCGAAATCCGTCCGCCCCCGGCGAAATCGAACCCCCTGAGAACCGGCCACGACAGGGGATATTCAATCAGGCCCGTCGTCGCAGGTACTGCGATCATCGCCAGAATGAAAATCGAAACCGGCCAGACAACCGGATACCGGATGCCGGTGCGTTCCTGTATCCGGTGGGCAACGCGGCCAAGTATCAAAAGGGCGGCCGGCCAGATCACCAGCATGGCGATCACCCAATAAAGCCCGATGCCCTGTTCAATGACCGGGAAATAAACCGCCCGGTTCGAAATCTGGACAAGACCGAAAAATGACCAGCTTTCGCGGACCACCGGAAGTGCGGTCACCATCGCCAGATAAAGCGCAAGGAGGATCAGAAGTTTGGGCAGGTTGCGCGTGATCTCGATGTAAAATCCGGCAACCCGTTCTCCCAGATAATGGCCGCTTGTTCGTAAAATCCCCATCAGCACGCCGATCACGGTCGCGCCGATTATGCAGCAGAATGCAAGGGTCAATGTATTGAGAACGCCAGCTAGGATTACGCTGCCATAGCTGCTGGTCGATGAAACCGGCAAAAGGCTCTCGCTGATATCGAAACCGGCCTGCCCCGACAGGAAGTCGAACGACAGAACGATGTTCGATTTCGCCAGGTTCGCTTCGATATTACTGGCCAGTACATATCCCAGCCAGACGAGGATACCGACAACAAGCAATTGCCAGAAGAACTGTGACCTTGGAAGACGCATGCGTATCACCCATTCCCTGATTTGAGTGTCTTGTGCATTGCAGCTAGTATGCTTGTATACAGCTATACAGTAAATGATATTTATATGACAAAGGAATAAATAATGGTGGGTAGGCGCGAGTGATATCTGTTGAGTCGCAGTTATCAGCGGATTTCAGGCCGAAATATGAAATCTTGCCATTGCTATTATGGGTGCATACATGTACACCATTCTTCATTGAATAGGCCATGATCGGTTGCGAATTTGACGTTTTCTCAATGCGACTCTGGTCCGAACAAAAGAACAGAGCGCATGACAGCCACACAGAAATCCAGCGTCGATATTATTTACGAAGCCATCCGTGAACGCATTTGTCTGGGTGTCTATGAAAGCGGCGCTGTGCTGTATGAGGGGGAACTTGGCAAGGAGTTCGAGGTCAGCCGCACGCCGATCCGCCAGGTGCTACAGCGGCTTGCTTACGAAAAACTCGCGGTGGTCAAGGTCGGTGTCGGTACCACGGTGCAGGATCAGCCATTGGAAACCCAACGCCAGGGGCTGCAGATCCGTTCGGGCATCTATCGCATCATTGATGATCTTGGCATCACCGCAACGCCCCAGGATATCGAGGCGTCGATTGCCCCGCTTTATTATCGGGTATCGCGTCTTTCGGCGGATGCAGAGCGTGAAAAATTCTGGAGCGTGCTCCGAGATGTCCATCTTCTGACAGCAGGGCTGATTGCGGATGATGTTCTGAAACGTACCGATGATATGCTGTTTTATCGCACCGTTCCGGGGCTTGTGCATCAGTCGGCACGCTTCCCTGATCTTGCGACCAACCTGATCCGGACCGAATTTGAAAAACTGATCGGTCCGATCGAGAAGGGCGACTTTCAGACATATTTCCGCCTGCGCGCAGAAACCTTGTTAAGCTACTGTGCGTTGCTTGACGCGGCGGAAAGCTGAACGGTCAATTTTTACAGGGCAGACCGGGATAGCAGAAAGTCCAACTGTACGCTGCTTTCTATCGATTCACCGCTTATCCTCTTTACGGTCTCTATCGCAATGTCTGGCGCCATTCCCCGCTCTATCAGCAAAAGGGCGGCAACGGTGCCGCTTCGGCCATAGCCCGCAAGGCATTGCAACGCAACCCCGTCCCCGGCATCAAGGCATGCCTGCAATTGTGGCGACACTTTTCGCCATGCGCTCAAAAAATTCCCGTCCGGCTTTGCATAATCTTCTATCGGAAGGTGATGGCTTGTGATGCCCTGCCGCGTGACCAGATTGCGAATATCGCCGGTTTCCTCCGGCCCGATCTCGGACAGCGTCGTCAGACACACATAATGACGCACATGAAGCCGTTTCAGCTCTGCCAGGGCTGCCTGACAACGGCCAAAGTCCATCGCCAGATTACCGCTTTCATCAACATCGTATCCGGGGACCGCCATCTGGATGATTCCGGTCTTCTGGCCATTCGTCACAGGTAAAATGGCACGGATATACATGTCCTGACACATTAAACCCGACCTTGACCCCGTTTTGATCCTGACAGAAATTTTAATTCTGCTCACTCTACACGCGCCATAGTCGCGGGCAAGCCCTGTCACTGTGACATTTCAGATATTCGCGGCTTACTGAGTAAGTCAGTGATATCAAACCCGGGTTTCTTCAGGAACTGGCAGAATCCGTCGCCAGTTGTTCCGGTTCACGCTGCCAGCGCAGCGTCAGACGTGCAAGGGCGGCAATGATCAGCAATGTCAGGATCACCCGCCCGACCAGAACAACCCAGATATCTGCACCAAGGGCCAGCATGATCGCCGTATCCTCTATCAGCGAATGCGACAGCGACAGCCAGCTTAGCGACAGAAAAAGGGTGCGCGGCGGGAAGTTCTTTTTGCGGGCCTCGTCAATGATCAGCGCCCCGCCATAGGTCAGGCCCAGCAACACCCCAATGGTCGTGACCGGTGCCACATCGCGTGACAGGCCCGACACCCGCAGGATCGGCATCATGCCGCGTGTAATGCGGTCGGTAATGCCGGTTTTTTCAAGAATATCAAGTAGCACAAGCAATCCGACAATTACTGCAAAGCTGACAACAAGTGATTTGACTGTCTGGATGGTCCAGTCGATCCAGCCTTCAAGGCCAGTGGCGGCTATAACCGTTTCACCGCCGGCCATCCATGAAAAATCAACCGGTTCGGAGAGCCATCCGGTGGTGTCGCTGATCCATGTGACCAGTGCGGCGTAAAACACCGCCGTGCCAAGCCGAAGTGCAGTCGTCGCGACAAAGCTGGCCCCGGCCCTTTTGACAATTGCCTGCTCGACCGGAAGCCCATGGGCAAACAGCATCATGGCGCAAAGCGCACTGAGCTGCGCCGCTGTCATATCAAGATGGGCGGATAACCCGATAAACGCCCCGACCGCGCCATATATACTGACCAGTGCGCAGGTCGCCCAGATCAGGCCTGCCTCGGGCGGCAACCCGATCAGGCTCATGACAGGGGATAACAGATCGGATGTAAAGGCAACCGCGCCGAATTCATCGGCGATGCGCACAATGATCATCACCGGCAACATGACCTTGATCAGGGTGATGAACAAACGCTGGCTGCGGTTTAGCAAATTCAGGAAATAGCGATGCATGGGGCGCGAGGTTCCGGGCTTCTTGGGTGGTACGCGGGTCATATTTGGGGCATTCGTTTAACGATGCGCATCCTCGCATAACCACCATATTATTACGCGGCGAAATTACGTGCTTTTGTGCAATAATACGGCGTATTTTTTCACTTGGCGCTTCGGAGTTGCAGATATTGGCCGACCTTGACCGTATCGATACCAAAATCCTTCGAATATTGCAGGAAAATGCGGATATCGCGAATGCAACCCTTGCCGATCATGTTGGCCTGTCGCCCTCGGCCTGTTTGCGCCGTGTTGCCAAACTGCGCGAATCTGGCGTTATTCGCAAAACTGTCGTCGTGATTGACCCGGCACTGGTCGGGCGGCCACTGACCGCGGTGATCAATCTGGAATTTCATCGCCATGGCAACCGCTACCGGCAGGACTTTATCAAAAAAGTCCGCACCCTTGAAGCCGTTCGGCAATGTTACCTTGTCACCGGCGAGGTCACCGGTGTTCTGGTCCTGCATATGCGCGACATGGCGGAATATACCGCCCTTTGCGAAACCCTGTTTGACGCGGACGACAACATCGTCTGGTACCGCACCTATATCGCGACCGAGATATTAAAGGATGAAGTCGGGGTTGCGTTATAGCCGTTTCAGGCAAACTATGAGGATAACGGATCTGCGCCGATTTGCCCGGCCCATACACCCGGAAACAAAACTGTCCGAAAGTGGTGCGTATCAATGCTTGGCTTTTTGTTGCGTCGCGATAAGATCGTAGGCGGATTGCAGGTCCGATCAGCAGGATCGTCAGGGTCCGGGGAAAAACGTATTCAAGATATAATCGGAGGGTTTCATGACAGACGTCGTAATTGTGGGTGCAGCACGCACACCGATCGGCGCTTTTAGCGGTTCGCTGGCCAATACCCCAGCACACGAGCTTGGCGCTGTTGCCATCAAGGCGGCTCTGGAACGTTCCGGTGTCGAGGCGGATGCCGTAAACGAAGTCATTTTCGGTCAGGTCCTGACCGGTGGGGCCGGACAGAACCCGGCACGCCAGGCGGCCATCGCGGCGGGTATCCCCGATAGCGCAACCGCCTTTGTCATCAACCAGGTTTGTGGTTCGGGCCTTCGCACCGTTGCCCTTGCCGCCCAGCAGATCATGGCGGGTGACGCCAAAATCGTTGTCGCTGGTGGTCAGGAAAACATGTCCATGTCACCGCATGTCGCCAATCTGCGCGCCGGTCACAAGATGGGCGATGTCAAATTCATCGACAGCATGATCAAGGATGGCCTGTGGTGTGCTTTCAACGGCTATCACATGGGCAATACCGCGGAAAACATCGCCAATAAATGGCAGATCACCCGCGAAGATCAGGATGCCTTCGCGACCGCGTCCCAGAACAAGGCCGAAGCCGCCCAGAAATCCGGTCGCTTCAATGATGAAATCGCCCCCGTCACCCTTTCCTCACGCAAGGGCGATGTGATCTTCGATGCCGATGAATATCCGCGCCACGGTGCTTCTATCGAAGGCATGGCAAAGCTCCGCCCGGCGTTTGACAAGGAAGGCACGGTAACCGCGGGTAACGCATCGGGCATCAATGATGGGGCCGCCGCCCTGATTGTCATGTCGGCCGATGAAGCCGCCAAACGCGGCCTGACGCCGCTTGCGACGATCAAAAGCTGGGCGACTGCCGGTGTTGATCCTGCCGTCATGGGTTCCGGCCCGATCCCGGCATCGCGCAAGGCTCTTGAAAAGGCTGGCTGGTCGGTTGGTGATCTTGACCTGATCGAAGCCAACGAAGCCTTTGCCGCACAGGCAATTGCGGTCAACCGCGACATGGGCTGGGATACCGATAAGGTCAATGTCAATGGCGGGGCGATCGCCCTTGGCCATCCGATCGGCGCATCAGGCGCACGTGTCTTTACCACCCTGCTTTACGAAATGCAGAAACGCGATGCCAAAAAAGGCCTTGCGACATTGTGCATTGGCGGCGGCATGGGGGTCGCACTGTGCGTCGAACGCTGATCGCTTCGAACCATCTGATTGGATGAAACGTGCAGGGCGGCCTCCTTTGGGGGCTGCCCTGTTTGTTTACCCGAGGACGCAGATGAAATTCGACCAAAGTTCACGCATTTCACGTGACATGGATGATGGAGAAGAAATAAAGTTACGTTTATAGTTCTTTTTATGGACTAAAGTTTCGCATGTCGTAGAAGGGCAAACTACGGGATACCGATACATGAATTCGATGACTGAAGTTTAGGGAGGCGACCATGACAAAAACAGCACTGGTAACCGGTGGTACACGCGGAATTGGCAGGGCAATCAGCCTGGCGCTTAAGGAAGCGGGCTATACGGTTGCGGCAAACTATGCCGGCAATGACGAAGCCGCACGCGCCTTCACCGACGAAACCGGCATTGCGACCTTTAAATGGAGTGTCGCGGACGCGGATGCCTGTGCCGATGGCATCCGGCAAGTCGAATCCGAAGTCGGCCCTGTCGATTTCCTGATCAATAATGCCGGTATCACCCGTGATGGCTTCATGCACAAGATGTCCGTCGATCATTGGCAGGCAGTGATCGAAACCAACCTGAGTTCGCTGTTCTATATGACCAAGCCGGTTCTGGATGGCATGCGTGAACGCGGCTTTGGCCGGGTGGTCAATATCTCATCGATCAATGGTCAGGCCGGTCAGCTTGGCCAGACCAACTATTCCGCGGCCAAGGCCGGGGTGCACGGCTTTACCAAGGCATTGGCACAGGAAGTCGCGCGGAAAGGTATTACGGTCAATACCATCGCGCCGGGTTACATCAATACCGACATGGTTGCCGCGGTTCCCGAAAAGGTCCTTGAAAGCATCATCGCCAAAATCCCGGTCGGCCGTCTGGGCGAGGCCGAGGAAATCGCACAGGCCGTCCTGTTCCTTTGTGGTCCGAATTCCGGCTTCATCACCGGTTCCTGTCTGTCGCTGAATGGCGGACAGCATATGTTCTGATCGCACTGCTTGCGTTCAAACTCATCAAAACACCCCGCAGATTGCTGCGGGGTGTTTTGCATTTATGATCACGCTTTCAGAACGTCGTCGGTCGTTACAATCTTGGCAAATGCATCGGCCAGAATGGTCAGTTCGGCACGGTGCAATTCCGCGGCCGGGATGGTGGCGTGATTCGCTGTTGCAGGCAGGTCGCGTGTGGTGACCGCATCCCCGGCGATGGTAACCTGTAATCCCTGTTCGTTGGCGGAACGTGCGGTGGTCGACACGCAGACATGTGTCATGAAACCGGCCAGCACCACATGTTTCAAACCGGCCTGATCAATCAGGTCGCGCAGATTGGTACCGCCAAAGGCATTGGGCACATTCTTTGTCAGAACCGGCTCGCCCTCATGAGGGGCAACTTCGTTCATGATCGCGGCATACGGACCTTCGGGATCAAACAATCCCTGTCCGTGATGCTGGATATGGATCAGGGTGCCGTTCTGCGCACGCCAATGGGCGACCAGGCGGGCAATATTGTCCAGTGCCGGTTCAAGCTCTGATAGCTTCAACCGCCCGCTGCGATATTCTTCCTGGGCATCAATCACGATCAATGCCGCATCACGAACCGATCCGGTCGGCAGTTCAACGCCAAGAATTTCAAAGATGGATTGTGCACTCATGGTGGCTGTCCTTTCAAAGTCATTTGGATGGCCTGATCATGCATCTGCATGTTTGCAGTTTAAATCCGTCAGTTTGCAGATATGATCTGCGTATATGCAGAAATCATAACCGGATGATGATCCATGGATTGGGAAGCCTTGCGGACATTCGCCGTCGTTTGCCGCGCAAATACCATGAGTGCGGCCGCGCGTGAACTTGGCGTCAACCAGACGACGATTGCGCGCCGTATTGCCCGCCTTGAAGAAGCCACCGGCTTTCCCGTTCTGCTGCGTCGGGATGGCCTGATGCGCCCGACATTGCGCGCACAAAGCCTTCTGAAAACCGCAAGGGCGATGGAGGCCGAAGTCAGTACCTTGCTCGAAGCAAATGGCACTTTGTCGGAAAAGGTAGCCCGTCCGGAAATATCGGGTGTTGTTCGTGTTGCCGGGGTGGATGTGATTTTTGAAAACTGTATCGCCCCGCGTCTGGGGGAACTGACATCAAACCATCCATCCCTTTGCGTCGAACTGATTGGCGGCAACCGCAATCTAAGTCTGCCGCAACGCGAAACCGATATTGCGCTACGCCTTGCCCGGCCTCAAACCGGGGCATTTCACATCCGGAAAATCGGTGTGATGGAATACGGTATTTATGGTCCCGATGGGATCAATGACCCGACCGATGCACCGTGGGTCGATCTTGACGACGCGTTTGCCGACAAGCCCGAACAGATATGGCTCAACCGCCATTTCCCTAACCGCCAAACCATCAGCCGTTCCAATAGCGGGTCCATCATGGCGACGATGGCGTGTTCGGCCAATGCCTTTGCCCTGCTGCCACGATGCCTGGGGGATCGCGTCCCGGGGCTTACGCGCAAACCCGATATCGAGCCGGAGGGACGCGAAATCTGGCTCCTGATCCATCAGGACATGCGCCATGTGCCGCGTGTGCGGGTTGTCGCCGAATGGGTGTCTGATGTGCTGACTGGCAGTGCGGCAATTAAATCCGTGTGATCCTGCACTGTTTGTTTGACAGTGCGATGTATTGGTTGTGATTGTTGAAATACTACAACTTATGCGGCGAGCAGGGGCAGGCCATGGACGAGCACAAAAAATACACATCGGCCAACCGTGCTGCATGGGATGTCTCCGCACCGTTGCATGAAGTCGGTGAAACCTGGCAAAGACTTTTGGCCGAGGTTGCGAAAGCCGATTTTTCGACATTCGACGAAACCTTGTGGGAAACGCTGGCGGATGTCGGTGTCGCGGGAAAACGCGTCGTGCAGGTGTGCTGCAATAACGGTCGCGAAGTGTTGTCCTTGTCGGCCATGGGCGCAAAAACTGTGCTTGGGATTGATCAATCCGATGCATTTCTCGCGCAAGCCCGGAAGCTGGCGCATCTGTCGGGACGGAAATGTGATTTCCTCTGTGCGGACATCTACGAATTGCCGGAAGACATACCGGGCGATTTTGACCTTGGTTTGATTACCATCGGCGTTCTGAACTGGATGCCGGACCTGAAACGTTTCTTCGATGCTGTCTCAGGGCTGCTGGCCCGGGATGGGATGCTCGTTATCTATGAAATTCACCCGTTTCTTGAAATGTTTGATCCGTCTGCTGCTGATCCGTTTTCACCCTCCCAGTCTTATTTTGACCGTGGACCACACGCGAACGAAGATACCATCACCTATGACGGATCTGATGGCGGGCAGGGGCCGGTTTCATGGTGGTTTTCCTACACGATGGGCGAAATCGTGTCTGCGGCTGTCGCGGCCGGATTAAAGCTGGAATGTCTTAAAGAGTATCCGCATTCAAATCGGGAAACTGAATTTGATATCTATGAAGACAGGAAAGCCCAGATCCCGATGTGCTATACGCTGGTGTTGCGAAAAGAACGGTAATTCCTGTTGATGGAACGATGATTACACCGCGGTAATCGTGATATCGGCCAGAATGCTGCCTTTCTGAACGGTATGTGCGTTGGGGATGTCATTATCCGATGCTTTTTGCCGTGCTGCTGGTTCGTCATGGCCATGATCAAGCCACCGTTGCACAAGACGCTTTTCCAGAATCGGAAGCGGTATGTCGATGAACAGGGTCAGGTCGAACAGGCCTGCCAACTGGTTCCATGGCGACTGGTTGAGCAACAGATAATTGCCTTCGACAATCACGATCCGATGGCCGCGTGAAACGCATCGCGCCGATCCGCGTGACAGTTCCAGATTGCGGTCAAACACCGGCACATAAACATCGTCAATGTCGTCGCGAATGGCATCAAGGGTGCGCTTGAAGCCGCCGGTATCGAAGGTTTCCGGCGATCCCTTACGCGGAAGGAGGCCGCGTGCGGAAAGGATGGCATCATCGAAATGATATCCATCCATCGGCACGACAACAGCCCCGGCCTCATCACCCCCCAGATGGTGATGAAGCCGTTCGGACAAGGTTGACTTGCCCGAGGCTGGTGCCCCGGCGATCGCGACAAGGAGGCGACGATCGCCAATCCGTTTGTCCCTGATCATCGCGGTCAGGGTCTCGATATTCGGTGTCATCCCGTCATGCCGCCGCCGATATTTCGGGTGGTTCCTTGGCGCCGGTCATGAAGGCAACCGCGTCCGACATGCTGTAATCATCTGGATTGATTGTACACAGACGTTTACCCAAACGATGAACATGGATGCGATCCGCCACCTCGAACACATGCGGCATATTGTGAGAAATCAGCACAATCGGCATGCCGCGCGATTTGACATCGGCAATAAGTTCCAGCACCCGGCGGCTTTCCTTGACGCCCAATGCCGCGGTCGGTTCATCCATGATCACGACGCGCGATCCAAAGGCCGCCGCACGGGCAACTGCAACCCCCTGGCGCTGCCCACCCGAAAGCGTTTCGACCGCCTGATTGATGTTCTGGATGGTCATCAGGCCAAGCTCGGAAAGCTTTTCACGCGCAATCCGCTGCATGCCCTTATGGTCCAGTGCGCCGAAATACTTGCCCATGAAACCCGGTTTGCGAAGCTCGCGGCCCATGAACATATTGTCCGCAATCGAAAGGGCAGGGGAAAGCGCAAGGTTCTGATAAACCGTCTCGATCCCGGCTTCGCGGGCTTCCATCGGTGATGAAAAACGCACCGGTTTGCCATCAAGCTCGATGGTGCCTTCATCAACCGTGATCGCGCCCGAAAGCGCCTTGATCAGGGATGATTTTCCCGCACCGTTATCGCCGATCACCGCAAGGACTTCACCGGGATAAAGGTCAAAATCCGCCTGATCCAGTGCGGTGACACGACCATAGCGTTTAACGATACCGCGTGCGCTCAAGACCGGCTTTTTATCCGTGCTCATGACGATACCTTTCTGATCCACTGGTCGATGGCAACGGCAATAATCGTCAGCCAGCCAATCGCAAACACCTGCCAAAGAACATCAACCCCGACAAGCCGAAGCCCCGAATTGAACACGCCAACGATCAACGCCCCGATCAACGGGCCGATGATTGACCCGCGTCCGCCAAACAGCGAAATGCCGCCAATCACAACTGCGGTAATCGACTGCAGGTTTGCTTCCTGAAAACTTTGCGGCGATACCGAGCCAACGCGCCCGATCGATGCCCAGGCACCAATGCCACATACTAGCCCGGCCAGACCATAAACCATGATAAGCGTGCGGTTGGTGCGAATGCCCGAAAGTTCGGCGGCTTCCTTGTCATCGCCAATCGCATAAACATGCCGGCCCCAGCTTGTATGGTTCAGGATGTACCAAAGGACTGCAAAAATCACCAGCATCAGGACCGAGCCATAGGTGATCCGTGCCCCGCCAATCGCGATGCTTTCGCCAAAGAATTTCAAAAGCGGTGCGATTTCATCCAAGGTCTGGCTGCGGATCGATTGCGCGCCCGAAAGCCAAAGGTTCAGCGCAAAGAAAATATTCCACGTGCCCAGCGTCACGATAAAGGGTGGCAATTTGATCCGGGTGACCAGAAACCCGTTCAACATCCCGGCCAGAATCCCGCCGACAAACCCGATCAGGATCGCAAGCGGTGCCGGAACGCCAAGCGTAATCGCGAGCTGCCCCATAATGACCGACATCAGCACCATGATCGCACCGACCGAAAGATCAATCCCGGCAGTCAGGATCACAAGGCTTTGAGCGGCGGCCAGAATGCCGATGATCGAAACCTGCTGCACGATCAGCGACAGGTTGAACGGCGAAAAGAACTTCGATCCCGCCAGCGCCCCAAAAATGATAATCGAAATGACAAGGACAATGACCGGCACCATCGTCGGATTGCCATGCAGGAAATGCTGCGTGGCATCCAGAAAGTTCCGGCTTTTATGTTCGAACTGCGCAACCGCCTTGTCGCTGGCGTCAAGCGTCTGTTCGTATTCCTGTTTTGTACGAGATGTGCGAGCAGTTTCGCTCATCGCTTCCTCCCGGCCTGGTCGTGAATATCGGTTGCGAAAAGGCATGCGCAACGGCTCATCACATGCCCCCGCCGGTTCTGATGAACGGTTTGCATCGGGTAGGGGCTGACCAAGTGTAACCTTTTTGTGGGACAAGAGGGCGGCGTTTATGACCGCCCTCCTCGAATATCAGATCGTCACGCTAAGGGGCCTAGCCCCAGCAGCGTTTCATGCCTTCCTCGATATCAATCGACGGAACGCCTTCTGCCGGATCGCCGGTCACAAGGTTAACCCCGGTATCATAGAAGTTAAGACCTTCGGAATTGGCCGGTTTTTCACCGCTTTCGGCCCAGGACTTGATCGCCTCGATCCCCTTATAGGCCATATCAAGCGGATATTGCTGCGATGTCGCGCCAATCACGCCATCCTTGACGTTCAAAACGCCCGGGCAACCACCATCGACCGACACGATCAGAACGCCTTCTTCCATGCCAAACGATTTCAGCGCCTCATAGGCACCGGCAGCGGCCGGTTCGTTGATGGTATAGACGACATTGATTTCGGAATCCTGCTGCAACAGGTTTTCCATCGCCTTGCGGCCGCCTTCCTCGTTACCGTTGGTGATGTCATGGCCGACAATACGGGGATCATCTTCATCACCGATTTTGTTCGGATCCTTGATGTCGATGCCAAAACCTTTCATGAAGCCCTGATCGCGCAGCACATCAACCGATGGTGCACTTGGCGTCAGGTCAAGAAACGCGATTTTCGCATCCGAGGCCTCATCGCCAAGTTTGGCCGCGGCCCACTGACCAATCAGCTCACCGGCCTTGAAGTTATCGGTGGCAAAGGTGGCATCGGCCGAGTCAATCGGTTCAAGCGGTGTATCAAGGGCAATTACCAGCAACCCTGCATCGCGCGCCTTTTTGACAACCGGCACAATCGCCTTGGTGTCCGATGCGGTCAGAAGGATGCCCTTTGCACCCGATGCAATGCAGGATTTAATCGCCTGCACCTGGGTTTCATGGTCACCATCGATTTTACCGGCAAAAGTCGAAAGGTTGACACCATTGGCAACAGATGCCGCCTGTGCGCCTTCTTTCATTTTCACGAAGAACGGGTTGATGTCGGTTTTGGTGATAAGGCAGGCACCGATTTCATCGGCTTTGGCCCCGTTGGGTGCAACGGCAAGGCCAAGCGCAAGCGCCCCAAGGGTGGCGCCAACAAGAGTCTTCTTCATCTGTTTCCTCCCAGGAATAACCTGATGTTCGGCCATTTTGGCCGGATTTGTTCATTTTGCGACAGGTGGAACGTATCGTTACGCACGTCTTTTGCGCCTGTCTGTTGCCTACGACACACCAAATGCGTGAAGCTGTCAATTAATAAATCCGATTGATTTATTAATTAATCCTGTCACTCTTATTAGCAATCGGGCAATAAAGGACCCGAGTGGGAGGACAACGGATACCAATGACAGCTTCACTGAATACCAACCCGGATATCACCGGGGATGAGGGGCAGGGAGCGCGTCCGCTTCATCCGGGCGGGGGTGCGAACCAGTTGCGCGTGCGCGCCTATAATGAACGGCTGGTGCTGTCGCTGGTCCGCCGCAATATCGGATTGTCCAAGGCCGATATTGCCCGTCTTTCCGGCCTGTCCGCCCAAACCGTCTCCGTGATCATGCGCGCCCTTGAAAAGGATGGCCTGCTTAAACGTGGCGATCCGGTGCGCGGCAAGGTTGGCAAACCATCGATCCCGATGGCGCTTAACCCGGATGGTGTTTTTTCCTTCGGCCTTAAAATCGGACGACGCAGTGCCGAACTGATCCTAATGGATTTTGTCGGCACGGTGCGGGCCAGCCTGAACGAAGCCTATAAATACCCGACCCCCGATGGCATCCGCAAATTCGTCCGCGCCTCGGTCGAACAATTGTCCGGCGGGTTATCCCCCGCCCAGCGCCAACGCATCGCCGGGATCGGCATTGCCGCGCCGTTTGAATTATGGAACTGGGTCGAAGAAGTCGGCGCACCACCCGAAGATATGAGCGCCTGGCGCGAAGTCGATCTGATCGATACCATTGGCGAAATCGTACCGTTTCCGGTCTTTCAGCAGAACGATGCAACGGCGGCCTGCGGGGCGGAACTGGTCTTTGGGGCGGGGCCGAATTATTCCGACTTTGCCTATTTCTTTATCGGTTCGTTCATCGGCGGTGGTGTGGTGCTTAATCAGGCGCTTTATGCTGGTAAAACCGGCAATGCCGGAGCTTTTGGCTCGATGCCTGTGCCCTCGCGTTCCGGCCATCCCAGCCAGTTGATCGATCAGGCATCCATCTTCGTGCTCGAAGAAATGCTGACCCGCGAAGGCCGCGATCCCGCCCGTTTGTGGAAAGATCCCGATTACTGGCATCAGCTTGGCGCAACCCTTGATCTCTGGATTGATCACACCGCGCGCGGCCTTGCGATTGCCATTACCTCGGTCTGCTCGGTAATCGATTTCGAAGCCGTGATTGTCGATGGCGGCTTCCCAGCCGATGTCTGCGCCAAAATTGTCGATGCCACGCGCAAGGCAACGCTGAAACTCGACCTGCAGGGCATCGCCACCCCGCATATCGAACAGGGTGTGGTCGGCAGTGCCGCCCGCGCCATCGGTGCGGCCAGCCTGCCATTGTTTTCGCGATATTTGCTTGATCAGAACGTCCTGTTCAAACAGATGGCCTGATCAGGACCAGATCATCAGAACCGATCCTTCCGCCCCCGGATTTCGGCAAAAATCTCGGCGGCAGTTGCCCCTTCCATACCAAGGTCGCTGGCGACCGATGCATGATCGGCGCGCAGGAACGGGTTGGTCGCCAGTTCCTTGTCGAGACGTGATGGAATGGTCGGGATACCGCGTGCGCGCAGATCGTCAATCTCGGCACAGCGCGCCTTAAGCGCGACATTGCCAGTTTCAATCGTTGCGGCAAACCGGGCATTGGACTGGGTATATTCATGCCCGCAATAGACCAGCGTCTCGCCCGGTAAATCGCGAAACTTTTGCAGCGATTGCCACATCTGATCAGGCGTTCCTTCAAACAACCGTCCGCAGCCCAGCGCAAATAAACTGTCGCCCGAAAACAGGGCCGATACCGCCGGGAAATAAAATGCGATATGGCCGCTGGTATGGCCTGGCACGTCAAACACCTGCCCGGAAAGCTTACCGATCATAACCGTATCACCCTCGGCAACTTTCTGATCCATGCCAGGAATGCGTGCCGTTTCTGCCCTGGGGCCAACAAGCTTTGCATCGTATTTGGTGATCAGCTCGCCATTGCCGCCGATATGATCATTGTGATGGTGGGTATTGATCACGATATCAAGCGACCAGCCGCGATCTTCAAGCGCGCTGATCACCGGGCCTGCTTCGCCGGGATCGACAATCGCCGTTGTGCCGGTTTCATGGCAGCGCACCAGATAGGTGTAGTTATCGGAAAGACACGGAATGACAAAAACGTCGCCTGCGGACATGGCCGACCTCACATCTGTGAATGCTGTTTGCGGCTAGCCTAACAGGTTGCGGCTTCTTAAAACAATCACGCATCATGCAAAGTTTTTACGCTTCTATGAGGCTACGGGTACGTAAATAAGTTCCCGCCCGTATCACTCGATGCTAGGCTATTTTCATGCGTCAGGATGTTGTTGATCTTCACCGCTTTTATGCCGGAAGCCTCGGGCAGGCTGCCCGCCGTCTGATCCGGCGCCGTTTGCGCGTCATGTGGTCGGATGTGCGCGGCATGCGCGTGCTTGGTTTTGGTTATGCTACGCCCTATCTGCGCCCCTTCATGGGCGAGGCGGAACGCGTACTGGCTTTTATGCCTGCCCAGCAGGGGTGCGTGCACTGGCCGGCCGATGATCCCAACCATGTCGCCCTGACCGAAGAAACCATGTTGCCGCTGCCTGACAGCTCGGTCGACCGCATCCTGCTGGTGCATCTGGTTGAACATTCCGATTCCATGCGCCGTCTAATGCGCGAATGCTGGCGGATTTTAACCCCCAATGGCCGGATCGTGGTGGTAACACCGAACCGAAGCTCGCTTTGGTCCTGGTCTGAAAATACACCCTTTGGCTTTGGCCATCCCTATAGCGTGTCGCAGCTTCAAAACCTGATGCGCGAAAATATGTTTCTGCCCGTGCAGCACAGCCGTGCATTGTTCCTGCCCCCGACCCAGCGACGGTTTCTGCTGCGCTGGTCGCAGGTATTTGAAAATGTCGGATCGCGTCTGTTCAAGGCATTTGCAGGTGTCTCGATTGTCGAAGCCGGCAAACAGCTTTACGCCAGCACCGGTACTCCGGCGCGCAAGCGCCGCCTTGTGCATATCCCGGTTTCCGTGCCACCCCTGCGCCCGGCCGATGGCAATCAAAGCCATCAGGGCAAGCTGCTGACATGCGAAAAACGCGCCGATGATCCAGCCGGGAAATCAGATTGCGCCGCTTCCGGGGATTGACCTTTGTTGCTGCAATCGCGAAATAACAGTCTTGGCGTTTGCTGGGAAAACAAGAAAAAATGCATAACGGGATTGGCAAAAGGGCAACGTGGCTTCGGGCTGCGCTGATATCGCTGTTATTGTGCGGTACTGCATCGGCGAAGGAACCGATACGGATCGAACTGTTTGGCGAGGAAAACAATATCCCCTATGCCTATCTCGAAGATGGCGTTCAGCCCGCCGGAATTTATGTCCGCATCCTGCGCGAGGCATTCCGCAAACTGCCCGACTATCATGTAAGCTTTGCCGCCATGCCGTTCAAACGGGGCATGGATTTGTTGCAATCCGGGCAGATATTCGGATATTTCCCGCCCTATTATCGTGAAAGCCGGGACTGGATTGAACGTTATTCCGTGCCGATCCTTCAGGAAACGGTGGTTGCGATCTGCAATGACGACTATGTCCGAAGCCATCGGCTCGACCATTTCCCGCGCGATTTCAAAGGTGCCAGATTTGCCAATAATGCCGGCTATCGTATGGCCGGAACCCCCTTTTTCGATATGGTCGAGAAGGGCGATATCGAACTTGAAGAAGGCAACACCACCGAAAGCAATCTGCGCTTTCTGATGGCCGGGCGGGTGGATTGTTATGTCAATGAACGGATGGCCATCCTGGCGGGCCTGCGTGAATTGCGCACGGACCCGGACATTGCGCGCAAATTCAACGAGGTCGCGATCATTGCGCGCGAATTCGGTTATGTCGCATTCGGCCCGGATCCCGATGGCAAATGGCCCTATCGCGATAAGTTCGCCAATGACCTTGACCGTGTATTGCTTGATATGAAGCAAAGCGGCGAAATCGACCGGCTGGTCACGGAATATTTCGCGTATTAGGTCTGCTGTCTCTACGCAAAAAAGCCGCCGGGGGAACCGGCGGCTTTTAACGTCTTAGCAGATACTCGAACGATTAATGTTCGACATCACGCCAGATTTTGCGTTTCACCGCATACAGCATCGCGGTCAGAACGATCAGGAACAGGATAACTTTCAGGCCCATGGATTTGCGGGCTTCAAGTTCCGGCTGTGCTGTCCAGTTCAGGAACGCAACAACATCACGCGCATGCTGTTCCATCGTCATTGGCGTGCCATCGGTATATTCAACTGCCTCGTCATAAAGCGGCGGTGCCATTGAAATCTGATGACCCGGGAAGTAGTGGTTGTAATGCTTCCCTTCCGAAAGGTCGAAGCCTTCGGGGGCTTCTTCCTCGTAACCGGTCAGCAGACCGAAAACATAATCCGGGCCTGCTACGCGGGCTTTGTTCATCAGCGACAGATCCGGCGGAATTGCCCCGCCGTTTGAAGCAGCCGCAGCCTTTTCATTGGCAAAGGGCGACGGGAAATAATCGGACGGCTTGCCCGGACGGGTGAACATGTCACCATCATCGTTCGGGCCGTCTTCTATTTCATAGTCCGCTGCAATTGCCTTGATCTGGTCTTCATTGAAGCCGATGCCCTGAAGGTTACGGAACGCAATGAAGCGAAGGCTGTGACAGCCTGCGCAGACGTTTTTGTAAACCTGGAAGCCACGCTGCAACTGGGCACGGTCATAAGTGCCAAACAACCCGTCCCAGCTCCAGTCCTGCGACGGCGGAACCGGCGCGTCACCGGCGGCTTTTGCGCCCGTGCCGGCAAGGGCAGTCAGGGCAAATGCGGCTGCCATGGCGGTAAGTGCAAATTTACGCATTTGCCCCCTCCTTGAGAACGGATTCGCTGATACTCGCCGGAAGCGGTTTGGGTCGTTCCAGTTTGCCCACAAGCGGCATAACCACAAGGAAATGCACAAAGTAGTACAGCGTTGAAAGCTGGCCCATGACGATGACCTTAAGGCCCTCGATCCCCATGAAGTAATCATCGGGTGCCTTTGCACCGCAATAGCCGAGCACGAAAGTGTCGATGACAAATAGCCAGAAGAACCATTTGTAAACCGGACGGAATTTCGAGCTGCGAACCTTCGAGGTGTCAAGCCACGGAATAACGAACAGGATCACGATCGACGCAAACATTGCCAGCACGCCCAGCAGCTTTGCCGGAATGCCAAAGATCGTGAAATCGATTGACCGCAGGATCGCGTAGAACGGCAGGAAGTACCATTCCGGTACGATATGCGGCGGGGTTACCAGCGGATTGGCCGGGATGTAGTTATCCGGATGGCCAAGGAAATCCGGGGCAAAGAACACAAACGCACTAAAGAAGATCAGGAACACGCCCAGACCGAACAGGTCCTTGATCGTATAGTACGGATGGAACGGTATGCTGTCCTGCGGGGTTTTGATTTCAACCCCGGTCGGGTTGTTCGACCGCACGGAATGCAATGCCCAGACATGCAGGACGACAAGGCCCAGAATGACGAATGGCATCAGATAATGCAGCGAGAAGAACCGGTTTAGCGTCGGGTTATCGACCGAGAAACCGCCCCACAGCCAGGTCACCAGCGGATCACCGATGATCGGGAAGGCCGAGAACAGGTTGGTAATAACCGTCGCCCCCCAGAAGGACATCTGGCCCCACGGCAGGACATAGCCCATGAAGGCGGTTGCCATCATCGCCAGAAGGATCAGGATACCGATCCACCACAGCATTTCGCGCGGAGCTTTGTAAGACCCGTAATACAGGCCGCGGAAAATATGGATAAACACGGCAATGAAGAACATCGACGCGCCGTTCATGTGGATATAGCGGATCAGCCAGCCATAATTCACATCGCGCATGATGCGTTCGACTGATTCAAACGCCATACTCGTATGCGGCGTATAATTCATCACCAGGAAAATCCCGGAGAGGATCATCGTCACCAGAACAAAACCGGCCAAAGAACCAAAGTTCCACATATAGGACAGGTTCTTCGGGGTCGGATATTCATATGCGGAATGGTGCAGCATGGAAATGATCGGAAGACGATCATCGACCCATTTCACCACTTTGTTATTCCAGACGGGTGCACTCATCATACAGCTCCTTAGCCGATCCGGACGGATGTGTCGGTGAGGAAGGTGTAGGTCGGCACCTCTAGGTTCTTCGGCGCAGGACCCCGGCGAATACGGCCAGACGTATCATAGTGCGAGCCGTGGCAAGGACAGTACCAGCCGTCATAATCACCGCGGGCCTCGCCTGTGGCGGTGCCCATCGGAATGCAGCCCAGATGGGTACAGACACCGACAACGATCAGCCATTCCTTTTTCTCGACGCGCGCGTCATCGGCCTGCGGATCGACCAGCTCGTTCAGTGCGACCTCTTCGGCCTCGTTGATTTCACGCTCGGTACGGTGGCGGATGAATACGGGTTTACCGCGCCACATGACCTTGATGGCCTGACCGACCGGAATATTTGACAGGTTAACTTCGACCGAGGCCAGCGCAAGAACGTCCTTGGACGGGTTCATGCTGTCCACGAACGGCCACAGCGCCATGCCGGTGCCAACAACACCGACTGCCGTGGTCGCCAGGGTCAGGAAATCCCTGCGGTTCTCGTCCGGGTTATGATCCCCGGATGATTGCACCGTTTGCGACATAATGTATTCCTCTTTCTGCCCCCAAAACAGGCATGCGGAATGCCCAACTGCACACTTAGGGCAAACACCTTTAATTTCCATTGACGGAAATCAAACAATGCTTTTGCCCCAAAGCCTTCAGGCCTGAAACCGGGTTCGTATACTAACAAAAAAGAGGTTTGTTAAGGGGAACTTGGAGTTGCAAATTGTTCGCATTCGATTTGCCTATTTGGTTTTGCGCTGCACAATGGAAGCGAACGTAGCGTTTTCTAACAGGCTGGCGTATTCACAACCAAGTGGTTATATCCTTGTCTCGCCTTATTCCAAATAAGTCTAATGGCGATATATCGGCGTAATTTTGTAAGGTTTTGCGCCCGGATTTCAGGTCGAAAATATTACGAGTCTATAGGGCGTTATGAGAATCTGTCTATTCGAACCCGACATTCCCCAGAACACCGGTACAATCCTGCGCATGGCGGCATGTCTTGGCGTTCCCGTTGATATTATCGAGCCCTGTGGTTTTCTTCTGACCTCGGCGGCACTCAAGCGTGCGGGGATGGATTATCTGGGGGCGGCGGATTATACACGCCATGCCGATTGGCGCGGCTTTGTGCAGGCGCGTAGTGATGGAACCGTTCCGGGGCGTCTGGTATTGCTGACGACCAAGGGGGCGGTGCCCTATTGCGATTTTGACTATCGACCGGATGATATTCTGATGCTGGGCTCCGAAAGCAGTGGTGTGCCCGATCAGGTGCATGATTATGTCGATGCCCGCGTCGTTATTCCGTTAAAACCCGGAATGCGGTCACTTAACGTTGCTATGGCAACCGCCATGACATTGGGTGAGGCCCTTCGACAAACCAGCAGCTTTCCGGAGAAGGCCTGATGACCAGTACTGATAACGATCTGATCGCCCAAAAGATCGAAGAGCACAAGGAAACAGCGCGAAACTGGTTCCGCCAGTTGCGCGATGAAATCTGTGCCAGTTTCGAGGCGCTCGAAGATAGCTATACCGGACCACTTGCCGATCAACCTGCCGGGCGGTTTGAACGCAAAAGCTGGGAACGCGGCGAAGGGCAGGGCGGCGGTGAAATGTCGGTCATGAAGGGCCGCGTGTTTGAAAAGGTCGGGGTCAATATCTCGACCGTGTATGGCGAGTTTTCTGAAAAATTCCGCGCTGAAATCCCCGGTGCTGCCGAAAACCCGAATTTCTGGGCCGCAGGCATTTCACTGGTGGCCCATCCCTGTTCGCCCCATGTCCCGGCTGTTCACATGAATACCCGCCATATCGTGACCACCAAGGCATGGTTTGGCGGTGGGGCCGACCTCACCCCGGTTTTCCCCAAGGATGCCGACACGGCCGATTTTCACGGTGCCTTAAAGGCCGCCTGTGACGCGCATGGCGATGATTATTACGACCGGTTCAAAAAATGGTGCGATGAATATTTCTTCCTGCCACACCGGAACGAGCCGCGCGGGGTTGGCGGCATTTTCTATGATTATCTGGATGCCGACTGGGATGCGGATTTTGCCTTCACGCAGGATGTCGGTCGTGCCTTTCGCGATATCTATCCCGAACTGGTCAAACGCCATTACAACAAGCCATGGACCGACGACGAACGTCGCGCCCAATTGATCAAGCGCGGGCGTTATGTCGAATTTAACCTGCTCCATGATCGCGGCACGCGCTTTGGCCTGATGACCGGTGGCAATACCGAGGCGATCCTGATGTCGCTGCCGCCGGAAGCCAACTGGCCGTAAATAAATTGTATGAGGAATAGCAAAGGCCGCCTGGTATCCGGGCGGCCTTTGCATATCTGTGTCGGATTTCAGGTTTCGGGCTAGTCGTGAGTCTGGCCGCTAAAGCCGGTTTGCGTCATTGATGGCCGGTCACAGAAATCCTCATACCATTGGCTCAATCTTGGGCGGCCGGTTCTGAAATCGGCCAGTTCGCGAAATGCGATCCAGTCAAGCCCGGTCGCCAGCGAAATATGACCGCCATTGATCGGCTCTTTGGGATCAAGTTCGCTTTCGAGATAATCGAAGGCTTCGACCAGCTTGGTTTTCTGCCCTTCTGCCAACGGCGGGTAACGCAGATTTTCAGGGCGGCGATTGGTTTCCCAGCGATACAGCACGCCGGCATCGCACATACCCTGCGCCAATGCTTGCAAACGCAGGGCTTTCCAGCGTTCCGCTCCCTTAGCGGGGATCAGTTTCCGGCCGGTATGCAGGCTGTCGAGATACTCGCAGATTACATCCGAATCAAACAAAGCCATGCCATCAGGTAGGATCAGAACCGGCACCTTGCCGAGCGGGTTGGCTGCAAAAACACGGTCATTGCGATTGGTCGGGCTGGTTTCCTGATGGATTACCTCAATCCGGTCGCCCAATCCGCATTCGAGCGCAAAGACCAATGCCTTGCGCGCAAACGGGGAATGGGTCTGATAGAGCAGGGTATGATCGGTGTTTTGTATATCATCAGACTTTTGTGAAAATCGTGCCGTCATGATGCGTTTTGTCCTGAAATCAAAAAATAGCCCGGCAAACGGGTGCCGGGCTATTTTTCATTAAAAGTGAATAATCTGGTCGATTATTGAATTTTATTACTCAGCGGCAACCGCGTTTTTTTCACCGCGTACCAGAGCCATATAGTCTTCCATCAGCGTCTTGCAAACATGCGCCGGGGTAAAGGTGTAATCGGCGATGGAGGCCACCGGGGTGACCTCTGCAGCCGTTCCGGTCAGGAAGCATTCCTCGAATTCGGCCATTTCTTCCGGCATGATCGCGCGCTCGATCACCTCGAAACCGCGGGCTTTGGCAAGCCCGATCACGGTACGGCGCGTGATGCCATCCAGGAAGCAATCCGGGGTCGGCGTATGGATTTTGCCATCCTTGACAAAGAACACGTTCGCCCCGGTCGCCTCGGCAATCTGGCCACGGTAATCAAGCATCAGCGCATCGGCAAAACCGTTACGTTCCGCTTCATGTTTCGACAGGGTGCAGATCATGTAAAGACCGGCTGCCTTGGCCGAAGTCGGCGCGGTATTCGGGGCCGGGCGGGCCCATTTCGAAAGTGCGAGACGGATGCCTTTCAGACGTTCTTCCGGTTTGAAATAGCTTGGCCATTCCCAAGTGGCAATCGCGACATTGATGCGCGTGGTCTGGGCCGAAACACCCATCATTTCACTACCGCGCCATGCAATGCGGCGGATATAGCCATCGGTGATATTGTTGGCCGCAAGCGTTTCAATGACCGCATCATCAAGTTCGGCCGCGCTATAAGGCACTTTCATATCAAGAAGCTCGCCCGATTTGATCAGACGCTGACCATGTTCGGCAAGTTTGAACACTTTACCGTTATAAGCCCGTTCCCCTTCGAAGACGGCACTGCCATAATGGACTGCGTGGCTCAACACATGGAGAGTGCTTTCACGCCAGGGTTTAAGTTCACCATTATACCAGATAAAACCATCACGGTTGTCGAAGGTCGGAGTGATCATTTGCCAGATTCCAATTCAAAAGGGCACTTGGACGTAACTTTATGTCCTTAATTGTCTGGCCGGAGTAACATTCATCGATTAATATGTCAATATAACTGACATAACGGAAAAGCATGGCTGATATCTCAACACGCAAGGTAAACCCGCTTTTTCTGCGGGAAGAAGAGCTTAGGCAAGGTATTGAACTGCTGTTCTATGCCTATCGCGATTTCACGGCAGTGGCAGATCAGATTCTTGAGCAATATAATTTCGGTCGCGCCCATCACCGGGTCATTTATTTCGTCAGCCGCAACCCCGGCATTACGGTGAGCGAGCTTCTGTCGATTCTAAAAATCACCAAGCAGTCCCTGTCGCGTGTTTTGGGCCAGCTCGTGCGCGAAGGATTTATTGATCAGAAAACCGGTGTGCAGGATCGCCGCCAGCGGCTTTTGACCTTGACGGAAAAGGGTGATGCGCTCGAACGTGAACTGACCGAAAACCAGCGCGGTCTGATCGCGGCCGCCTATCGCGAAGCCGGGGCCGAGGCGGTTGAAGGGTTCCGCAAGGTGATGCTGGGCATGCTCGAAGAACCGGACCGTGCCCGTTTCACCGACGACAGCCCGCCCGGTATGCGCCGCCGGGCCAGCTAGTGTAAAGCGGGTCTTGATTTCAGTCGTGCGACATCAAGCGGATCAGGATGATGGCCTGATCCGCTGTCTTTTGGACAGATACAATTTTGAAACTTTTTTTTGCCTAACTCGCATAGGATAAAGCGTTTCAAATGTTCAGCTTTCAGGAGAGCCGCGTATGACAAATCAGGATCAGCCGCATATTCTTGTGGTCGATGATGATGATCGTCTGCGTGATCTGTTGACCCGCTATCTTGGCGAAAACGGTTTTGTCGTCTCGGCGGCGCGAAATGCCGCCGAAGCAAGGTCGAGCCTTGCCGGGTTGCAGTTTGACCTTCTGGTGCTGGATGTTCTGATGCCCGGTGAAAAAGGGGTTGATCTTGCGCGCAGTCTACGGGACGAAGGGTCCAAGGTGCCAATCCTTCTGCTGACGGCACTTTCGGAAACCGAAGACCGCATTTCCGGGCTTGAGGCGGGGGCCGATGACTACCTTGCCAAGCCGTTTGAGCCGCGTGAGCTTGTGCTACGGATCGAAGCCATTTTACGGCGTTATGCCGAAGCGCCGGTATCGGTCACCGACGAGATGCGTGGTGAGGCATCGACCACGGCGCAGTTTGGTGGCTTTACCTTTGATGTCAGCCGGATGACCTTGCAGCGCGGATCGGAACATATCTATCTGACAAGTGCGGAGCAGGCGCTTCTCGCGGCCCTTGTTCGTCGGCGCGGCGAAGCGACAACCCGCGAAGACCTTCATGAGATGATGGGGGGCAACGCCGTTGATCCGGGGGCATCGCGCAGTATTGATGTGCAGGTGACGCGCCTTCGTCGCAAGTTTGAGGAAGACCCAAAACAACCAAGATACTTGCAGACTGTACGCGGACGGGGCTATGTGCTGTATGTGGATTAAAGACAGAGCGTCGAGCCGTCGGCGCGACGAACACGGATAAGGATAAGGGTATTGGGCAGCGGAAAAACAGGATGGATCAAATCGCTGATGCCGTCAGGTCTTCTGGGGCGGTCGCTGTTGATCCTGATGACGCCGATGCTGCTGTTGCAGATCGTCACCGTGCTGATTTTCTTTGAGCGGCATTGGGACACGGTTGCGCGCCAGCTGAGCCGGGGCCTTGCCGGTGATATTGCTTTCGTTATTGATTATCTTGGCGAATACCCGGATGCGGATCATTTCGAATGGTTGCAACATTCGGCGCGCACGCGCTTGCAACTTGATATCCTGTTCGAACCAGATGAAATCCTTGAACGGCAAATCACCCAGCCGCCCTTTGGCCTTGTCTCCCAGGAATTGTTCAACGCCCTGAATGAACGTTTGCAGCGTCCGTTCTTCTTCGATCTTGATGTCGATGACCGCAAACTGGAAATCCGGGTGCAGTTGAAGGACGGGGTCCTGTCGGTGGTTGCACCGCGCAAGCGTCTTTATTCCTCGACCACTTATATCTTCTTTATGTGGATCGCCGGTTCGGCACTGATCCTGTACGGCGTTGCCGTGATGTTCATGCGCAACCAGGTTCGTCCGATCCGCCGTCTTGCCAAGGCTGCCGACCAGTTTGGCCGGGGGGTTGAAGTCGATACCTTTAAGCCCGAAGGGGCGGCCGAGGTGCGATTGGCAGCATCGTCCTTCATTTCGATGCGCGACCGTATTGCACGCCATTTATCGCAACGGACCGCCTTGCTGGCAGGGGTGTCGCATGACTTGCGCACGCCGCTGACGCGCATGAAGCTGGAACTGGCGATGCAGGGGTCGCTGCCCGGTGTTGACGCGCTTAAGCAGGATGTTGTCGACATGGAACGCATGGTCGATGCCTATCTTGCCTTTGCACGCGGTGAAGAGGGCGAAAAGGCCGTGCCGACCGATATCGGCAAGCTGATTACCGATCAGGTTGGCGAATCCCTTCGGGATGGCCAGCAGATTGATCTGCATATTGCCGATAGTCTGGAAATGGATCTGCGTCCGCAATCCGTGCGGCGCTGCCTCGCCAATATCATGTCCAATGCTGGTCGTTATGCCAATAATCTGTCGGTGCGTGCCGGACGTCGCGGGCAGGATTATGAAATCGTGTTTGACGACGATGGTCCGGGCATTCCGGTCGACAAACGCGAAGACGTCTTCAAACCATTCTATCGTCTTGAGGAATCCCGCAATCAGGCGACCGGTGGTGTCGGCCTTGGCATGACAATCGCGCGCGATTCCGCGCGTGGTCATGGCGGCGATGTCTTTCTTGAAGATGCGCCGGGCGGCGGACTTCGCGTGCGTCTTGTTCTGCCGATCGGGCATTAAATATCTGGTTCTGCCAAATGAAAAAGCCCCGCACATATTGCGGGGCTTTTGTTTGGAAAGCTGCCAAACCTCAGAAGAAGGTCGCGATTTCCGAGAGGTCCTTTTTCTCGGTCGCATGTTTGGGGATCGTCGCATTCGCTGCCGGATATCCAGTGACCAGAAGAATATAGGGTTTGTTGTGGTCCGGGCGATGGCATATCTCGGTCAGGAAGCTCATCGGGTTCGGTGTGTGCGTTAATGTTGCAAGCCCTGCGCGATGCAGGGCGGCGATCAGAAAGCCGGCGGCGATGGAAACGGATTCCGGCACGTAATAGTTTTTGCGAAACTTCCCGTCGGCCGACGCACTTTTGCGTTCGCCGAAAATGCAAATCAGCCATGGGGCGATTTCGAGAAACGGTTTGCTGTCATCGGTGCCCAGCGGGCGTAGGGCCTCGATCCATTCTTCACCGGCACGACCGGCATAAAAGGCGCGTTCTTCTTCCTCAGCGGCGGTGCGAATTTTCTTTTTCATTGCCGGATCGCCAATGACGGAAAAATGCCACGGCTGATGATTGGCCCCATTGGGGGCTGTACCCGCCGCACGAATACAGGTTTCGATGATGTCACGTGGCACTGGCCGGTCCGAAAAATCTCGCACGGTGTGGCGCGTGCGGATGTCATCATAAAACGCCAGGGCCCCGCGGCGCATCTCTTCAATCGGGCGTTCCTGATAATCCGGCAACGGGATCGGTAAAAAATCGGCGATCGGCGTGGGGCGGGTTGTCATGGTGCTCTCTGATGTTTGTTTGTTTAAATTGTCAGACAATCTTAATGGGGAGAGTTCAGCGATGCAAGTCTCATGTGCTTTGTCTTCCATTCCCTGTCCGGGAGCAGGTAATTAATCCGGTTCGGATAAGCGGATGCGTGGACGGCGATGTTGTATCCGCTCGCCCGTCTGAAGAGTGATCGGTGGGGGCTGGGAAGGCCGTTAGTCTTCCGGCCTTTCGGCAAAATGGGTGTCGGGTAGCGATTGCACCAGTTGGCGCGAGTGGTCGACATGATCGATCATGGTGGCTTCGGCCTTTGCGGCGTCACCGGCAAGGACGGCATCAACAATGTCGCGATGCTGGGGATTGGTTTGCAGGACCTTGTCATCCGCGACCAGAACGCGGAATTGCAGCCAATAGACGCTGTTGGAAATGCGGCGGAGTTGTTCAGACAGAAGCGCATTTCCGGTGACATCGGCAAACAGCATATGGAAGGCAAGGTTGTGGCGCGACATGGCCGCAAGGTCATTGCGGGCCTCGGCACTGTCGAGTTCGGCCTGAATGGATCGTAATTGCAGCGTGTCGCCCTGCAGGATCGGGGTTGCAAGCCGCACGGCGAGACCTTCAAGCGCGCCGCGCACGATAAACAGATCGTCCACTTCGCGCCGCGTCATGTGACGGACACTAACCCCGCGATAGGGCTGACTGTGCAAAAGTCCATCCGCGGTCAGTTGTCGAAAAGCTTCCCGAACGGATGGACGACTGACGCCAAGGCGTTTTGCGAAGTCGATTTCGGTCAGGCGTTGACCAGGTACGAGGCGACCTTCACGAATTGCATTGGTGATGGCATCGGAGACGTGCTGAACGGTTAGAGCCTCGTTGGCGGAAGCGTCGGTTTCTGTCATTTATCACCGGATTGCGATGGATCATTGCTGCAGGGCACATCTTGTCCTATCTAAGAGGGACTTCGCGGTTGCGATATATGCCTGATGCGATTATCGTGCACTATTGTCAGACAATATTCTACACTTAATTTTTATGGTTATTTGTAGTTCTACATAAAAACACACAACGAGTGAATGTTTTCTTGCGATATACGTTTGATTGATGTTAAATCGCGTCAACTTGGCATGGATACAGTGCCGGGAAAGTGTGTCCGTCGTTCCCGCCACGGTCCAGTAGAAAGCTCTAGACGAAACGGATTGATGCAGCGTTATGGCCAGCAATTTAAACGAAGAAACAGTCACTTACGTCCATCACTGGACTGACACTCTCTTCACCTTCAAAACCACCCGTGATCCGGGTTTCCGGTTCATCAACGGTCAGTTTGCCATGATCGGACTCGAAGTCGAAGGCAAGCCGCTTTTGCGCGCCTATTCGATGGTGAGTGCCAATTACGACGAAGAACTTGAATTCTTCTCGATCAAGGTGCCGAACGGTCCGCTGACATCGCGTTTGCAACATATCAAGGTTGGCGACAAGATTCTGGTCGGGCGCAAGCCGACCGGAACCCTGATCCATGATAACCTGCTGCCGGGCAAAAACCTTTGGCTGCTGTCAACCGGTACCGGTCTGGCACCGTTCATGAGCGTCATTCGCGATTACGAAACCTACGAGCGTTATGACAAGGTCATTCTTGTTCATGGCTGCCGCGAAGTTCGTGAACTGGCTTATCAGGAGTTCATCCACAGTGAGCTGCCCAACAACGAATTCTTTGGCGAAGATGTCCAGAACAAGCTTCTGTATTATCCGACAGTCACCCGCGAAGAGTTTAAAAACCAGGGTCGCATCACCGAGCTGATGAAGTCGGGCAAGCTTTATGATGACCTTGGCCTTGAAAAACCGACCCTTGAAAATGATCGTTTCATGCTTTGTGGCAACCCGGAAATGATTGCCGAAACCCGCCAGATGCTGATCGAGTGGGGCGGCAAGGAAGGCAACATGAACGAACCCGGTCATTTCGTGATCGAGAAAGCGTTCGTCGAAAAGTAATTTGACATAAATCGGAATTAAAAAAGGGCGTGGCCAGATGATGGCCGCGCCCTTTCAGTTTGTGCCGGGTTTGCTGTGAGGACGGTGTACTAGAACAGACGCCCGCCATTGGGAACGTTGCGCTCCGGCGCGATCAGGACAATGCCTTTGTCGTCCTCGCCATCGGGGAAGCCGAGGCAGAGGAATTCGGACATGAAAGGGCCGACCTGTTTTTGGGGGAAGTTGACCACACCGGCAACCTGACGCCCGATCAAGCTTTCGGGCGTGTAATATTTGGTGATCTGAGCCGATGTCTTCCGGGTACCGATTTCCGGTCCGAAATCCACCCAGAGCTTTAAGGCCGGGCGGCGGGCTTCGGGGAATTCCTGGGCATCGACGACGGTCCCGACACGGATATCCACTTTCAGGAAGTCGTCAAAACTGATCTCGCTCATAAATCTTTCTCCGATGAATTTGAGCCAGATTAGCGGGATCACAGTTTGCCGTTAAGGGCTTATCGACGCGTTTGGGCAGATCAGGAGTTTGGGCAAAAGCACAAATAAAAACGGCAGAGCCAGAAGGCTCTGCCGGTAAGTTGATAACGGGAAGTTATCAGCTAGATTATTTCGCAGTGGCGGTCTTTTCGATCGCCGACTTGAACTCGTCGAGAGATTCGGTAAAGCGGGTCTGCAGAAGAGCAAGAGCTTCTTCCTGGGACTTGCTTACCAGACCAGACAGTTCCTTGGCATTTGCGAGGGCTTCTTCGTAAGCGGCTTTCGCAGCTTCGGTCTGCTTTGCAGCAGCAGCCATCGGGTTGTCAGCAGGAGTAGCAGCGAAATCCTTGCCCTGGGTCTGAACTTTATCCAGCAGCGTTTTGAAAATTTCGCTCTGACGCTGAGCAACAGCCTGGAAACCGTCGAAGGCTACCTTGTTGGCTTTGGTCAGGGCTTCAACGTTTTTGCGCTGAAACGCCATCATCTCGTTCACGTCGACACCCGGAATCTTGAAATCCGCGGTGTATTTGGTGAAGTCGAGATCGAAGAACGGGTTGGTTGCCTTTTTTGCGGCGGTCATGGTTTGCACTCCATCAACAATTTGCAACAGGTGTGGAATGAGGCGCTATTGTGCGCCGCACAAATTCAACTGCAATATGAAGGATCGAACCGGTTTCGTCAAGGTTTATTTTGCAGTGCACAAAAACTTCATGGTTTTGGTTTTATCTGATGATGTAACCTTAGGTTACGGCGTGCTGTCTCTGTTTCAGATCAGATAGTTAGGGTGCTGTACTGTTATTTTCAGCCGACGGGGATGTCTGTTCGGCGTGATCGGCACGGCGACATTTTTGTGCAAACCGGTCACATTTTTTCTGAATTTTTCCGCAAGCCCGGCTTAGTCGGGAAATGCCGGTGCCAATGCGTTTGTCCCATTCACTGCCGCGTGCCAATGCTCGATCAAGGGCGGCCATGGTTGGTCCGAAATCGGCGGTTTCATCAACGAGCCATTGTTTGAAGCACCGGGCATAAATCGTTCCCATCCCGGCTACACGCAGGCTGCCACGCAGACCACCAGTGGTGAAGCCGCTGGCATCAAGCATCCAGCGCATCGAGCCGAAATGGGTCTTGATCGCACGCAGTGTGTCAGTCGGGCCGAGGTCACCGCCGCTGGCGACGATGGAGCGAAGTGCCGGGCGATAGGGTGCCAGCGCATCAAACCGCGCCATCATCACCGCGATCAGGCGATCATGACCGGGCTCGTTGAAATCGGCGGGATCAAGATCGGCAAGAACGATCCGGTCGATCCTGCGCACGAACTGGCGCAGGATATCGGCCTTGCTTTTGAAATGATCAAACGCAACCCCGATATCGACACCTGCCGATTGCGCGATGTCGATCATGGTGACGTCATGCCAGCGTCCGGCTGCGGCCAAATCCATGGCTGCATCAATCAGTCTGGTTTGCGGGTCTTTCTTTGCCGGCATGATCGTCTCCTTGATTGTTTATGCTTATCCCGCCAGTTCGACGGAACGTTTCCGGGCGGCTTCTACCGCACGGGTCATCAGGTCGGGCAGGCCGTTCTGCGCATCCATCAGTACCGAAAGAGCGGCGGCCGTGGTGCCGCCAGGGCTTGTGACATTTTCGCGCAGGGTGGATGCGGTTTCCTCGCTGGCATCCAGAAGGAAGCCTGCACCGACAACCGTCTGGCGCGCCAGCATCATTGCCTGATCGGCAGGAAGACCGGCAGCCTCACCAGCCTGGGCCATGGCTTCGACCAGATGGAAGATATAGGCAGGCCCACTACCCGAAAGGGCTGTGACCGCATCCATCAGGCTTTCATCACTTACCCACGAAACCATGCCGACGGTGGCCAGAAGCGTTTCGCACATGTCGCGTTGTGCCTGGCTGACATTGTCGGTCGGGCACATTACGGTCATGCCACGCGATACGGCAGCCGGGGTATTGGGCATGGCACGAACGATGCGCGCAGTCTCGCCCAGGTGACCGGCAAAGAAGTCGATGGTTTTGCCAGCGGCAACCGACAGGAAGACCGTTTCGGCACGAACCAGCGGTTTGTAACCGTCGATCACATCGGGCAGGACCTGCGGCTTGACCGCAAACAGGATCACCTGCGGGATGAAATCCTGAGGGACTTCGGTGACATCGGTAATGCCATGAACGCCATAGCGGGTTGACAGTTTTTCGGCGGCTTCGGCCTGTTCTACAATATAGACATTGTCCGATTTAAGCCCTTTGGCCAGCCAGCCTTCCAGCATGGCACTGCCCATTTTGCCACAGCCGACCAGCAATAGACGCGTATTCATCAAATCTGCTCCGATTTTTCCATCCCTGACTGCCGAACATGTGTGGATCAGCAATCGCAATGCAATGCCGTAGCGATGTTCTCAAGGTGGGTCAAGTCGGTCACAGGGGCAAGGGGAGTGACAAAATTCACAGAATCTGGCCGTCAAATATCGCGACGCGGGGTGTTTTTCCAAGAGAAGTAACCGACACGGGATTTTGTGTTGTTCAGGGGATTATTCCGTCACACCTGCCGGGATTTATATCGAATCAGACATTGGGTGGGATGCGCAAAAAAAATTAACGCCAGCAGCAAAAAAAAGGGCCGACGCGATGCCGACCCTTTTAGAAATTCGTGGCGGATAAACAAGTCTATGCCTGTCCAACAGGTTCCAGCATCGAATGGGTCAATGCCTCGTCCGGGGTTTTACCCTGACCCAGAACGAAGTTGAAGGCCGGGAAAAAGCGTTCGCATTCGGAAACGGCGATATCAATCAGTTCTTCGAACTGTTCGACCATCGGTGGTACATCGCCGCCGAACAAAAGCGTATGGCGGAACAGTGGCATGTTTTCATCCAGCCACAATCCGAAATGGCCGAGCCAAAGCTGTTCATTGCACTTTGCCAGCAATTCATAGATGCGCGGACGGAGAGGTTCGGGCACGAACAGATCATAGCAGCAGGCAATGTGAAGCGCTTCGGCATCTTCGCGCCAGGTGAAGTAGACCAGATACGTGCACCAATGCGCCGGGATTTCGACAACGACTTCATCGTCGCTGCGACGTTCCACGTGCCAGTCATTAGTGCGGGCGATATCTTCGACAAGCAGCAACGGGTTTTCGTCGCCAAGGTCGCCGATATCTTCCAGATGGTCGTTCATATAAATTTGCCAGTCTCTGCATATGCGAAAGGGCGCGCACTATATGCCGGTGCCCGCCGCGTTTCAACCGCCCCGCGACGCAGGACAGAAATGAATTTCATGTGATCGGCAATCCGCGGTTCCCGGCCGACCTTTCCGCGACCCTGTTATGAACGGCTTTCCTTGCCTGTATGTGGGGATGATTTCCCGGTTATGCGTCTTTTTTTGCAGCCGGTTTGCTGCTGGCGCGTTTGGGAGCCGTTTTTGCCACCGGTTTCTCGGCCTTTGCCAGACGTTGTTCAAGTTCGGCAATTCTGGCTTCGAGGCCGTCAATACGTTCGGCAGCACGGATCGCGACATCGTGCACGACGTCAAATTCTTCGCGTGTAACCATATCCATACCGGCCAGAATCTTTTCAAACTGCTGACGGACAAGTGCATCGATCTCGCCCTTCATGCCGGTCATGGTGCCCAGTGCGGAATTGGTGACACGGGTCAGGTCGTCAAGAATACGGTTATTGATCTGCATCTTTGTCTCCGTCTTTCGGGCAATATCAGCTGTTACGGCATATCCGCAAAACATGCGCATAATATGGGTGTTAGGGTTATCAAGGCAAGTTGATCGTCGATCCGCCGGATATAGAGGAAAAACAAACAGCTTTTCTTGCTCCAGATCAGGGCGGGGCCTATAAAGTTGTCAGTTTTTACAATCTACTGCCCAAAAGGCTGCATAAGACAAGGCGCCGCGAGGAGAATGCAATGCTGATCGTAACCGGAGGAGCCGGATTTATCGGGTCCAATATCGTGGTGGCCCTTGAAGAACGCGGCGAAACCGACATTGTGGTTGTTGATCGCCTGCGCGACGGGATCAAATGGAAAAACATCGCCAAGCGTAATCTGCGCGATATCGTGCATCCGGATGATCTTCCGGCGTTCCTTGAAGCGCATAATAACGACGTTGACGCGATTTTCCACATGGGCGCGATTTCGGCCACGACCGAACGCGACGCGGACAAGATCGTACAGAACAATTACAAGCTGACGACATGGCTTTGGGAATGGTGCGCACGGCATTCGTCACGTTTGATCTATGCGTCGTCGGCGGCGACCTATGGCGATGGCAAGCAGGGCTTTGACGACAGTTTCGATCAGGCCGATCTGGCAAAACTGGCACCGCTTAATGCCTATGGCTGGTCGAAACATGCAACCGATCGCCGGTTCCGGACCATCCTTGATCAGAACGGTTTCCGACCGAAACAGTGGGCCGGACTTAAATTCTTTAACGTCTATGGCCCGAACGAATATCACAAGGGCGGCATGCGGTCGGTAGTGTCACAGATGTTTGACAAGCTTTCGGCGGGTGAAACCGCAACCCTTTTCAAATCGCACCATCCCGATTACGAGGATGGCGGGCAGCTTCGCGATTTTGTCTGGGTCGGGGATGTTGTCGACATCATCATGTGGCTTTACGACAATCCGCAGGTCAGTGACCTGTTTAATGTTGGGACTGGCAAGGCGCGTAGCTTCAAGGATCTGGCACTTTCGGTGTTTAGCGCGATCGGCAAGGAACCCGATATCCAGTACGTGCCAACCCCCGAAAGCATCCGCGACAAATACCAGTATTTCACCGAGGCCAATATGGCCAAGCTGCGTGCGCGCGGATACGGAGCGAACATGACCCCGCTTGAAGAAGGGGTGCGTCAATATATTCAGGATTACCTCGTGACCGAGGACCCGTTCCGTTAAGCCGATGCAGGGCGGGGACGGCTTGCCATGTTCCTGCCCTGATCGTTTGCGACCAGTCGGTAAATCAACACACATACGTCACGGAGTTTCCCCTGATGCTAAGCCTAGCCTTTCCGGCGATTGATCCGATCGCGATCTCTATCGGTCCGATTGCAATCCGCTGGTATGCCCTTGCCTATATTGCCGGGTTGCTGCTTGGCTGGCGTTATGTCGTCTATTACTGCACCAAGACGCCCAATATCATGAGCAAACGCGACATCGATGATTTGCTTTTCTGGGCGACGCTTGGCGTCATTCTTGGCGGACGGCTGGGATATATCCTGTTTTACAATCTGGAATATTACATTGAAAACCCGGCCAATATCCTGAAGGTGTGGCAGGGTGGCATGGCGTTCCATGGCGGGTTCATGGGCGTGATCGTTGCGATCATCCTGTTTGCGCGTAAACGCGGTATTTCCATTCTGGCGGTGCTGGATGCGGCGGCGGTGGCAACCCCGATCGGGCTGTTTTTCGGGCGGATCGCCAATTTCATCAATGGCGAGCTGTTTGGCCGTGTAACTGATTCCCCGCTTGGCATGGTGTTCCCGCATGGCGGGCCGGAACCACGCCACCCCAGCCAGCTTTACGAGGCAGCGCTTGAAGGTCTGATCCTGTTTATCGTCCTGTTCGCCCTGTCGCGTAGCGCCTATGTCCGCCATCGTCCGGGGATACTTGGCGGAACGTTCGTCGCCGGTTATGGCATTTCGCGCATCATCGTCGAGTTTTTCCGTCAACCAGATGCACAGCTTGGTTTCCTGACATTCGGGGCAACCATGGGGCAGTTGTTGTCGATCCCGATGGTTCTTGTCGGGGTGGGTGGCATTATCTATGCGATGAAAGCCGCACCGATTGAAACACGGAAACTTCCGAAAGACGATCAGGCAAAAGACGGACAGAAGGCGTGACCGGGACTTCCGACAAACCATTGCTCGACCATTTGAAACGGCGGATCGCGCTTGACGGGCCGATCACGATTGCCGATTTCATGAACGAGGCGTTGGCCCATCCCGAGCACGGCTATTACCGCAAACAGGACCCGTTCGGACGCAAGGGCGATTTCATTACCGCACCCGAAATCAGCCAGATGTTTGGCGAACTTATAGGGCTGTGGGCGGCGGTAACGTGGCAGCAGATGGGAAGCCCGCGCAAGGTCAACCTTGTGGAACTGGGACCGGGGCGTGGCACATTGATGGCCGATGCCCTGCGCGCGGTGCGTAATGTACCGGGGCTTTCCGATGCGTTAACCGTGCGGTTTGTTGAAACTAGTCCGGTCCTTAGAACCCATCAGCAAACCGCGATCATGCCCTATGGCATTCCGGCAACCTGGCACGAGGCATTTGACGATATTCCGTCGGGCGGCAATGCGCCGATGATTGTGATCGGCAACGAGTTTTTCGATGCCCTGCCAATTCGTCAGTTTGAACGCGCATCTCATGGCTGGTCCGAACGGCTGGTCGGTGTGGATGCAAATACAGGCGAACTTGGGTTCGTGCGCGGAGCGGCAACGCCGGTGACCGATGCGCTGGTTCCGGCGACCCTGCGCGGAACCGCAAAGCCCGGCGATATTTTCGAAAGCTGCCCGGCGGCGATTGCGATTGCCGATCAGGTCGCGCGCCGTCTGAACGAGGCTGGCGGGGCGGCATTGTTTATCGATTACGGCCATCCGCATAGCGCGTTTGGCGACACTTTGCAGGCGCTTAAGGACCATAAATATCATCCGGTTCTCGAACAGCCCGGTGATGCGGATCTGACCGCGCATGTCGATTTTGCTGCTATCGGACGGGCGATGCTTGAGGCAGATGCGCGGATCGGGGCGGTTCTGACCCAGGGTACGTTCCTTAGGATGCTGGGGATAGAACAGCGTGCCGAACTTTTGAAAGAGAATGCCGATGACGCGCAGGCGAGGTCGATTGACGCGGCCCTTGCGCGCCTGATTGATGCCGATCAGATGGGAACACTTTTTAAAGTGCTGATCGGATATGGTCGCGAAACTGCACCGCCGCCCTGTGTTAGCGGCGCCGAGGGATAACGGAGTTTTCGATGTCCAGCCAGACGACCCGTGGAATTGAACGCAATTCTGATGGCCTGATGTGGATTGAGGCCGAAAGCCTGCAGAATAAAGATGGCCTGCGTCATGGTTTCCTGACTCGCAAGGGCGGGGTGAGTGACGGCATCCATAGCGGACTAAATGTCGGTTTCGGATCCGATGACAGCCGTGAACGGGTTGCGGAAAATCGCGCACGTGCAGCAAAGGCATTCGGTACGAAGGCCGACCGTCTAACCACAGTTTATCAGGTGCACGGGATTGATGTCGCGGTGCTAAAACGCCCGCTTGATCGCGAAGAAGCGCCCAAGGCCGACGCGATGGTAACCGACCGGCCTGATGTGATGTTGGGTATCCTGACTGCCGACTGCACACCTGTTTTGTTTCATGATGCAAAGGCCGGTGTGATCGGGGCGTGCCATTCGGGATGGCGCGGATCGTTTGCCGGGATATCCGAGGCAACCGTCACTGCCATGGAAAAACTAGGCGCGTCGCGTGATAGTATATCGGCTGTGGTTGGGCCGTGCATTGCGCGCCCGTCATACGAAGTCGATGCCAAGTTCCGCGATACGATATTGTCGGGACCAGCCGGGGACGAGGATCTTTTTGATCCATCAGTACGCGATGGTCATTTCATGTTCGATCTGCCGGAATATGTGCGTCGCCGGACCATGGTGACCGGTATTAAAGCCGTCGAACTGGTGGCACGCGATACCCTTGCCGAAGAAGAATTGTTTTACAGCTATCGCCGGACGACGCTTCGCGGCGAACCCGATTACGGACGGCAGTTATCAGCGATCATGCTGACCGGTTCCTGATCCCGGGATTGCGAGGAAACATGCTATGCCCCATTTGATCATGCTGTTCTTCTTTATGATCATTGCAGCCATGGTTGGCTGCGTTTTGATGTGACGCGGTGAATTTGAATAGATGATTTCTGCAATCCGGATTTTGCCCCTTGTCATGATGCTTGTTGTGCCGCTTGCGGCTTGCGGTGATTTGCCGCGCCCGTTCGAGGGGGCCGGGCGGGAGGGCGATCCGGCCCTGCTTGAGCTGCGCGATACCAATACGGTCCGGGTCGAGATTGGCGACGACCTGCCGGAAGGGGCATCTGTTCATTTGACGCGTGCCATGGCGCGCGCGCTTCGCAATCTTGATATCCCGGCCTATAGCGACAGCCAGATCGGCGGCGATTTCATTCTGCGGCCCAATGTCGAATCCCGCCTTGCCGAAGGGGATGCTGCCTATATCGATGTCACGTGGGTTTTGATGAATCCGGAAGGATTGGCGATTGATACCGCGCGCGGTGCCGGTGAATTGCAGTCCGACTACTGGTTTGCACAAGTTCCGAGCGGACCCGAAGAAACCAACCTTGCCGTGCCCAAGGAGCTTGTCGACAAGGTTCGTGACCTAAAAGGGGAAAAGGTTGATCCGGCAGAAAAGGCCTATGATGAACTGGTGGCCAAACCGGCCGAGCGGATCGCGTTTCTGATTTCAGGCGATCGTTCCCAGCTTGCCGGGGCGCCCGTGGTCAAGATCGCGCTTGTTGATTTTGCCGGAGCACCGGGCGACGGTAACGAGGCACTGGCAAGGTCGGCAGGGGCTCTGTTGCGGGCCAAGGGGATCGAGGTTGACGATGCGATTGACGACAGATCAATCATATTGTCGGCGACCATTTCGGTTAAACCGGTGGAACGCAAAACCACCACACCGCTTGATCAGGTTCAGATCGACTGGGTGATCATGGACCCGGATGGCACCGAATTGGGCCAGATGGCGCAAAACAATGTCGTGCCGCGTGGCCGGCTTGATGAACGCTGGGGATCGGTGGCATCGATTGCGGCACAGGCGGCCGTCGATGCGCTTGAAGGTGCGCTTAATCAGGTGGCCCGAAAAAAGGGCATGATCCTGAAATCCGATAAAAAGACGGTATCGTCGCGCTGATGGCGGGTTTATCGTTCTGAATTGCGTCAATCTGCATGACTGCCTTGTCGATATTCGGTACCGCGACCATTTACAGACTGTTAACGGCTGGTTATAACACCGCCGCGGTTCACTGATATGTGGACTTGCTAATTATTGGTCTTTGAGTGTCGTGGATATGTCGTTGGACCGGAAGGCGAAAGCGCCGAATTTTACGGTCAGGTGGACGACAGGAAAGACGTGACGGGATCTGTTACCGGCAAGTTTGCATCCGGCCTGTACCGTACAGGACATTAGATTTATTCACTTTCCCGGCACCCATTAACCGAGGCCCCGCCATGAAGATCCTCGCTTGTAACAGCAACCGCCCGCTGTCTGAGGCTATTGCTGATCACTTGAACCTGCCGCTGACCCGTGCAGATCTCAAGCGATTCTCCGATCAGGAAATCTGGTGTGAAATACAGGAAAACGTCCGCGGTGAGGACGTTTTTGTCATTCAGAGCACCTCTTTCCCTGCAAACGACCATCTGATGGAACTTCTGGTGGTTCTTGATGCACTGCGCCGTGGTTCGGCCCGTCGTATCACTGCCGTTCTTCCGTATTTCGGTTATGCGCGCCAAGATCGTAAATCGGGTCCCCGTACCCCGATTTCGGCCAAACTGGTTGCCAACCTGATCACGGTTGCCGGTGCAGACCGCGTTCTGACCATGGACCTTCATGCCGGTCAGATTCAGGGCTTCTTCGATATTCCGCTCGATAACCTGTTTGCGTCCCCGGTACTGACCAGCGACATCCGCAACAAGTTCGAAGGCCAGAAACTGGTGATCGTCAGCCCTGACGTCGGTGGTGTGGCACGTGCGCGTTCCGTTGCAAAACGTCTGGATGCGGAACTGGCGATCATCGACAAACGTCGCCCGCAGGCCGGTGTGTCGGAAGTCATGCATGTTATCGGTGACGTCAAGGATGCTGCCTGCATTCTGGTTGACGACATCGTTGATTCGGCAGGGACCCTTTGCAATGCGGCGACCGCCCTTAAAGAGCGCGGTGCGGCATCGGTTGCGGCCTATGTTTCGCATGGCGTTCTGTCGGGCCCGGCTGTTGAACGTATCGCCAATTCGCCAATGACCGAGGTTGTGACGACGAACTCGATCAAGGCGTCTGAAGCGGTACGTGGCTGCTCGAAAATTCGTCAGCTTCCGATTGCGCCTTTGATGGCCGAAGCCATTCGTCGAATTTCGGAAGAAAAATCTGTTTCCGTTCTTTTCGATTGAGGGTATAAGGCGCTGCTGCGCTGGCACCCCTGGAGGCCAGCGCGTTTGCTTTCGTGGGTTTTCACCGGTGATTTGCACCAGCCCACGGTCGCAATATGTTTTTAGTTCAAGGAGATTTTCCGATGGCAAACACTGTTATCACTGCGGAAATCCGTGAACGGGCCGGAAAGGGGGCCGCCCGTGCCGTGCGTCGTGCCGGTATGGTCCCTGGTGTCATTTACGGAGCAAAACAGGAACCTGTTCTGTTCCAGATTGACCCGCGTCCGCTCAACAAACTTCTGCACAAGCAGGGTTTCTTCTCGCACATTCTTGATGTCAAGATTGGCAAAGAAACCTACGAAGTCCTGCCACGCGACGTACAGTTCGACAAAGTGACGGATGCGCCGATCCATGTCGACTTCCTGCGTTTCGCAAAAGGTCAGACCATGACCGTTGAAGTCCCGGTTCGCTTCGTTAACGAAGAGAAATCCCCGGGTCTGAAAAAAGGCGGCGTTCTGAACATCGTTCGTCACGATGTCGAAGTCGAATGCGCACCGAGTGCCATTCCGGAAGAACTCGTCTTCGATCTGACTGGTGTCGAAGTTGGCGACTCGATTCACATTTCGGCGATCAAACTGCCGAAAGGTGTCGAACTCACCATTACCGACCGTGACTTCACGGTTGCGACTGTTGCTGCTCCGTCTGCGCTGAAATCGGAAGAAAATGCCGAAAGCGACGACGACGAAGAAGCGACCGAAGAATAAGATCGAGGTCTACGATGTTACTGGTGATTGGATTGGGGAACCCGGGTTCGGGATATGCCGCCAATCGCCACAATATCGGCTTTATGGCGGCGGACGAACTCGTCCGCCGTCATTCTTTTGGCCCCTGGCGCAAGAAATTTCAGGGGCAATTGTCCGAAGGTGAAGTGAACGGTCAAAAAGTTCTGGTGTTAAAGCCTGAAACTTTCATGAACCTTTCAGGGCAAAGTGTTGGTGAAGTCCTGCGTTTTTACAAAATTCCGATCGAAGACGTTATTGTCCTGCATGACGAGCTGGATCTTCCACCGGGCAAGCTGCGCGTCAAACGCGGCGGCGGCCATGGCGGGCATAACGGATTGCGATCCATCGACGCCCATTGTGGCAAGGAATATCGCCGCGTGCGGCTTGGCATTGGCCATCCCGGAGAAAAGGAACGTGTTCACGGGCATGTTCTGGGCGATTTTTCCAAGGCCGAACAGAACGGCTGGCTTATGGCGCTGCTGGATGGTGTCGCGCTTGAATTCCCGCGTCTCGTCAAGGGGGACGACGGCGGCTTTATGAGCAAGGTTTCGCACATTGTCTCGCCGCCAAAACCCAAGGCCGAGAAAAAGCGGAAACCGGCTGCGGCGGGTGAACAATTGGCCGACGCTGTAAAAGAAGGCGACGGCAAGATCGAAGATAAAGGTGCGTCTGACGCGCCGGAGGTCGAAGGCAAGCCCGACACCCCGGTCAGCAACGCCGCAACCGCCATGGCGCAGGCACTGGCACGCGCCTTTAACAAAAAAAAATAGCATCGGGATCGGGGCCTTCCCCATCCTGTTTCAGACACATTAGAAGTGACGGAGCCCAGAAAAGATGGGATTCAAATGCGGTATTGTCGGTCTGCCCAACGTTGGTAAATCGACCCTGTTTAACGCCCTGACACAGACGGCTGCTGCCGAGGCAGCGAACTTCCCGTTCTGTACCATCGAACCGAACACCGGTCGGGTCAGCGTCCCTGATGAACGCCTTGACAAGATTGCAGCCATCGGCAAGTCGGCGACCATCATCCCGACCCAGCTTGAATTCGTTGATATCGCGGGTCTGGTGCGCGGTGCTTCGAAGGGCGAGGGGCTTGGCAACCAGTTCCTGGCCAATATCCGCGAAACCGATGCGATCGTGCATGTTCTGCGGTGCTTCGAAGACGGCGACATCACCCATGTCGAAGGTTCGGTCGATCCCGTACGCGATGCGGAAACCATCGAAACCGAATTGATGCTGGCCGATATGGACAGCCTTGAAAAGCGCGTTACCGGCCTTCAGAAACGTGCCAAGGGTGGCGATAAAGACGCCAAGCTGTCGCTGGAACTGATCGAACGTACGCTTGAAGCTCTGCGCGAAGGCAAGCCGGCCCGTGTTGTTGAAATCAACAACGAAGACGAAGCCAAGGCGTTTCGCATGTTGCAGCTTCTGACCAGCAAGCCGGTCCTTTATGCCTGCAACGTCGACGAAGACAGTGCGGCCGATGGCAATGCGCTTTCGGCCAAGGTTGCCGAAATGGCCGCTTCTCAGGGTGCGCGTTCGGTCGTGATTTCAGCCGCGATTGAGTCCGAAGTTGCCCTTCTCGATAGTGCCGAAGACAAGAAAGAATTCCTCGAAGGCCTTGGTCTTGAAGAAACCGGTCTGGCGCGTGTTATTCGCGAAGGCTACAAGCTGCTGAACCTTTTGACCTTCTTCACCGTTGGCCCGAAAGAGGCACGCGCATGGACGGTTCATTCTGGCGCAACCGCCCCGAACGCGGCTGGCGTGATCCATACGGATTTTGAACGCGGTTTCATCAAGGCCGAAACCATCGCCTATGACGATTTCATCGCATTTAACGGTGAAGCCGGTGCGCGTGATAACGGTAAGCTGCGTCAGGAAGGCAAGACCTACATCGTCAAGGACGGTGACATCTTCCACTTTAAATTCAACGTCTAAGCCGTTTTTCGGCATTATATGACGATTGGGAAATACCACGAAGGCCATCGCGGAAATGCGGTGGCCTTTTGTCATGTTGTTTTGCCTTTTAGGGTCTCGGGGCTTGTCAAAACGGTTCTAAACCGCCAACATTTCGCTGTCGCAGCAACGAGGTCGGTATGAACGAATTAAGTCCTGTCAGGCGCGTTTTGATGGTTTTCAACTCTGCCACGGGTCAGCCCGGTCGGGTGGGGGCCGTTTTGCGGCGGTACGGGTATGAGTTTGATATTCGCCGTCCGGGTGAAGGCGACGCATTACCAACCGATATGGCGGGCTACCATCTGGCGATTGTCTTTGGTGGCCCGATGAGTGCCAATGATGATCATGAAGCCAATGTTGCCAGAATCATGGAATGGCTGCCCCATGTCGTGAACAGCAATGCGATGTATCTGGGCATTTGCCTTGGTGCGCAATTGATGGCGCGCCATCTGGGGGCTTCAGTTTCACCCCGTTCCGACGGAATGACCGAAATCGGTTATTACCCGGTTGAGGCAACCGAAGCCGGGCGTGACCTCTTCCCAAATGAAATGATGGTTTATCACTGGCATAGTGAAGGGTTCGAGCTTCCTAACGGGGCTGAACTAATGGCCCGCGGTTCGGTTTTCCCCAATCAAGCCTATCATATAGATAACCGCATCTGGGGCATTCAGTTCCATCCTGAAGTCGATGACGAAACGCATGAACGCTGGCTTGCGAAATCGGCGGAGAAGACGGAACGACCGAATGGTCAGAACCCTGATCAGCAACGTGCCGGGCGCGCGAAATATGACGCGGCATTTGGCGCGTGGTTTGAAGGTTTTGCGACGCGTGTGCTGATCGACGAGCGGGTTATTGTCGATTCAAGCCTTGGTGCATGCAGCGTTTAGGATGCGACCTTATGGTCGTCAGGCGTTCTGGGTTTCGCGTTCCTGTGCCTGTTCCTGCCACCAGGTGATGATTGAGGCCTCGTCAAAGGGCAGGGTTTGGGCATAGCCACCGTGGAAGTCCTGCCAGGCGGCGTCATATTCATCGCGAACACCGACCAGTACCGGAATTCCCAAATCCATTGCCTTTGATATCACGTCGCGCAATCCGCGCCCGTCGGCTTCGCTGCGTCCAAACCGCCCGATGATCAGGATATCGGGGGCATGATCCAGATCGCCTTCAAGCTGTTCTGACAGGGTTGCCAGTGCATCGCCATCAAGCTTGCAGCCGCGCGCCATTGAACCGCGGTTTTTGGTAATCGGCATTTCATGACCGGTGCCAAGATTGCGGACATATACCAGCGTCCCGCAATCACGGTCAGCACGGCGTTTCTGCACATAACCCGCCACGCGTTGCCCCTTGGCAATGACATGGTTTGCAACACCGTCCAGCAGATCGTCGATACCGTCTTTGGGAAGAAAGGGGATACCAGCCAGCATGGATTTATCCCCGGTCGCCATTTGGCAAAATTTCGGTACCACCAAGTATCGTCAACGTCATCGTTCGTCCTTCGCGCGGATTTCGGCGTGATCGCCACACAGATACGATCACGCCGTAAAATCGGTTACTGCCACTCGGGAACACCCGACATGTCAGGCAGATGATGCGCGATCCCTTTGTGACAGTCGATACATGTCTTTTGTCCGGGGAACAAAAATTTCTCGTGCGCTTCGACGGCACGGGGGCTTTGGCGGGTTATGTCCATCGATTCAGCAGAATGGCAGTTACGGCATTCCAGCGAATTGTTGGCTTTCAGCCGGGCCCATTCGTGCTGGGCCAGTTCAAGACGCTTTTCAACAAACTTGTCGCGTGTGCTGATGGTGCCGAAAATCTTGCCCCAGACTTCCTTGGATGCCTGCATTTTACGGGCAATCTTGTCAGTCCATTCATGCGGAACATGACAATCCGGACAGGTGGCGCGCACACCGGACCGGTTGGAATAGTGGATGGTTGATTTAAGTTCGGCAAAAACGTTGTCCCGCATTTCATGACATGAAATGCAGAACTTTTCGGTATTTGTTGCTTCAAGTGCGGTGTTGAACCCACCCCAGAAGATAACACCGGCAACGAAGCCGCCCAGCGTCAAAAAGGCGAGGCTGAAATGCACACTTGGTGAATTCAGGACCTTCCAGTAGCGTTTCAGAAGATCGAACATTGGCAATCTCCCTATTCCGCGATCCGCGTGCTGTTGTTGGGCAGCAATGCATCAATATCGACAAAGCTGTTGCCGACCAGCGGCTCGACCTGACGTTGGGACACATGGCACTGCGTGCAGAAATAGCGCCGCGGGCTGACCGCGGCCAAAAACTGACCGTCCCGATCCATGAAATGGGTGATCGAAACCATCGGTGCACCACTTTCGCCGGTGCGCGACCGCGCATGGCATGACAGGCATTTATTGGCGTTTTTATCGATCTGATATCCTTCGATATCGTGCGGGATGGTTGGCGGCTGTTCGGGATAATTGCGCGGACGTTTCTGGTCCGTATCCTCGAAGTTGCTGATCCGTGGGGCCGCGCTTTCCTGATCGGGGGCGGTATTGCGCAGGGTGGTGATCGGTTCGGCGGCATATGCCGCGCCAGCAATTGCAATAATCGCCAGCGCCATGAGCCATTTCGGGGTTATTTTCATGGTTTCCTCCCTCACACCTTTTCCAGACGGACGGCGCATTTCTTGAAATCCGTCTGTTTGGACATCGGGTCGGTTGCATCCAGCGTGACCTTGTTGATCAGCTGGCTTGCATCGAACCACGGCACAAAGATCAGGCCACGCGGCGGTTTGTTACGGCCGCGTGTTTCAACGCGGGTACGCATTTCACCCCGTCTTGAAATCACCCGGACCTCGTCACCGCGGCGCATGCCCATTTCGGCGGCGTCGTCGGGATGGAGGAAGCAAAGAGCATCGGGGAAGGCCCGATACAGTTCCGGCACGCGTTCAGTCATGGAACCGGAATGCCAGTGTTCCAGAACACGCCCTGTACATAGCCAATAGGGGTATTCTTCATCCGGGCTCTCGGCCGCGGGTTCATAAGGCAGGGCGAAGATGCGTGCCTTGCCATCCTTGTGGCCATAAAATTCGACACCGGCCCCCGGTGTGACATAGGGATCGTAGCCTTCACGATACCGCCACAGGGTTTCCTTGCCGTCGACTACCGGCCAGCGCAGACCTCGAACCTCGTGATATCGATCAAACGGGGCAAGGTCGTGACCATGGCCGCGGCCAAAGGTCGCGTATTCCTCGAATAGGCCTTTTTGAACGTAGAAACCGAAATGCTTGGCTTCGGCGTTGTTATAGTCCGGTGTGGTATCCTCAAGCGGGAATTTGTTGACCTGTCCGTTCTGGAACAGCACGTCAAACATGGTTTTACCACGCAGTTCCGGTGCCTTGGCCAGAAGTTCCTCGGGCCAGACTTCCTCGATGGCGAAACGTTTGGAAAATTCCATCAATTGCCACAGATCGGATTTGGCTTCGCCCGGGGCATCGACAAGCTGATGCCACATATGCGTGCGGCGTTCGGCATTGCCATAACAGCCTTCTTTTTCGACCCACATCGCAGTCGGCAAGATCAGGTCGGCGGCCTCGCAGGTGACGGTCGGATAGACGTCGGAAACGGCAATGAAGTTTTCCGGGTTGCGGTAACCGGGCCAGCCTTCCTCGTTCATGTTGGCGCCAGCCTGCATGTTGTTATTGCACTGGACCCAGTACGCGTTGAGCTTGCCGTCCTTGAGCATCCGGTTCTGAAGCACTGCATGGTAGCCGACCTTTTCGGGAATTGTGCCTTCGGGCAGTTTCCAGATTTCCTCGGCGTGCTTGCGGTGTTCAGGATTGGTCACCACCAGATCGGCAGGCAGGCGATGGGAAAACGTGCCGACTTCGCGTGCGGTACCACAGGCAGACGGTTGCCCGGTCAGCGAGAAGGGTGAATTGCCCGGTTCGGCGATTTTGCCGGTCAGAAGATGGATGTTGTAGCAAAGGTTGTTGGCCCAAACCCCGCGGGTATGCTGGTTAAAGCCCATGGTCCAGAAAGACGTGACCTTGATTTTCGGATCGGCATAAAGTTCGGCCAGTGCTTCGAGGCGCTCCTTGGGAACGCCGGTCATTTCATGGACCTTATCAAGGGTATATTCCGAAACAAACTCGGCGAACTCGTCAAAACTCATGTCGGTCGAGCCACCGGCATCCGACGCATTTTGGGCCGACTGTTCGCGCGGATCTTCGGGGCGCAGGCCATAACCGATATCGGTGTTGCCGCGGCGGAAGACCGTGTGTTTGTTGACAAAGTTGGTATTGACCCGGTCAGTCTGGATAATGTGATTGGCGATATAGTTCAGGATCGCCAGATCGGTCTGCGGTTTGAATACCATCGGGATGTCGGCAAGATCAAAGCAGCGATGCTCATAGGTCGACAGGACCGCGACTTTGACATGAGGGGCTGACAGGCGGCGATCGGTAACACGCGTCCAGAGGATCGGGTGCATTTCCGCCATGTTTGATCCCCAAAGCACAAAGGCATCGGCGGCTTCCATGTCGTCATAGCACCCCATCGGTTCGTCCATGCCAAATGTGCGCATGAAACCGACAACGGCGGACGCCATGCAATGACGTGCGTTGGGATCAAGGTTGTTGGACCGGAAACCGGCCTTCATCAGTTTGGAGGCGGCATAACCTTCCCAGACCGTCCATTGGCCAGACCCGAACATGCCAACAGAAGTCGGCCCCTTTGCCTTGAGTGCGGCTTTCCATTTTTCGGCCATAACGTCAAAAGCCTCGTCCCATGAGACGGGGGTAAAGTCGCCGTTCTTGTCATAGACGCCGTTCTTTTTACGTAGCAACGGCTGTGTCAGGCGGTCTTCGCCATACATGATCTTTGACAGGAAGTAACCTTTGACGCAGTTAAGACCACGGTTAACCGGGGACAGGACATCGCCATGGGTGGCAACCACATGGTTGTCCTTGGTCGCGACCATGACCGAACAGCCCGTGCCGCAGAACCGGCAGGGGGCCTTTGACCATTTGAGTTGGGTGTGTTCCGAATCAGTCACCAGATTTTGTGCCGCAGCAGGCAAACTGATGCCAGCAGCCGCGGCGGCAACGGCGGCGGCTTTTGCTTTCAGGGCATCGCGACGGGATATCTTTGCCTTGAACATTGTTAATTTCCTCGAGCCAAAGGTCAGACGGATTATTGGTTGTTATTGGGTGTTTTCATTGTGATGGAAGACCAGGTTAACCCCCAGAACACCGGGGATGTTGCCGATCTCTTTCATGCCGTCGGCGAGCTGTCGGTCGCTTTCGGCTTCCATCACGACAACGATTTTTCCGGACGGATCATCGGCACTGATTTCAGTGTCGGACATTTTCAAAAGTGCTGCCTTGATTGCTGTCATATTTTCAGGGCGAGACTGAATGATCATGCTGGAGATCACGCCGACTTTGTCATCCATGGGCTATCTCCGTTGCGGGTTTGATTGAAATGGCATCAACCGGACAGGCGCTAAAACAGGCACCACAGCCGGTACAAAGATCGTCGTCGATCAATACGCGGGCGCGACCGCCCAATTGCGGAATGATGTGGATGGCACTTTCGGGGCAGACATCACCGCAAGAACGGCAATAGACACCATTTTCGGCAAAGCATTTGCTGCTTACGGAAACGTCAAGATGCCAAGGGGCAGTAACCGAACGATCAAAGACCGGTTCGGAACAGGCATCGGCACAGGCATCACAAAAAGTGCATTCGCCCTTTCCAAAATCAATTTCCGGCAGGCCACCCTTGCCGATGGCGATGATGTTTTCCGGGCATGCAGGAATACAGTCCCCGCAGGCAGTGCAGCTTTCATCAAACTGCCAGGCCCAGGGAGGTCGGATAACCATTGGCGTTTGCGTTCCGCCCGTGTCTGCATTCAAGCCGCGCAGACCGGAAAAGAAAGCACGCCGACTGGCAACTTTCGGTGCGGATGACATGGCGACGTTCCCCGATGTTACATCGGTGGTCCAGGAGGTCCGGCAAACATCTGATAAATCCAGATTGAAAATCCAAGCCCACCGACCAGCGCAACCGCCAGCACCGGGGCCAGGACAACGGCCAGCAGAATAAAACAGCGCAATTCGGTTTTGCGCCGCGTGCCGGAATCCATTGTTTGAATATCTGTCATCGGTTCCCTCTCTTTGCAGGCTGGAAACCGTTTCTTTCGCACTTTGTATCCCCTGCGAAAGCCGGTGTTCTCTTGTGAGTTATTTAAATACCCACAAGGAGCGTAAGGACGAACCGGAATGCATTCAACCAATAATATAATAAAAGAGATCAGTCTTAAATTGTAAGTATTCTAAAGTGTGCGGCTATACTGCGGGGCGCCTGTCATATTCAATATTGGTGTTAGAAGCGGTCGATCACGGTCACGCCGGTGCTGACAAAATTATCCATATTCATCAAGGCCGTTGCGCCCTCGGCCAGGGTGACTCGATCCCTGATCAGTTTTTGCGGTGCGAGTTTGCCGGTCATGATCATGTCGATCATTGCGTCATAGCGGAATGCCTGCATGCCGTGACTACCAAGGATTTCAAGTTCGTGGGCGACAATGCGATCCATCGGAACGCGGGCATGGGCATGATCGCCGGTCATAAGTCCGATCTGGATATGCTTGCCGCGTTTGCGTAAAGATGACACCGAATTGAAGCTGGTGATCGCACTGCCAAGGGCATCAACGGAGACGTGCGCCCCGCCGTCGGACAAATCCCTGATCGCTGACGGAATGTCATCACAGTTTTTGGCGTTCAGGATATCTATCGCGCCAAGTTCGCGGGCAAGGTCAAGCTTGGTATCGTCGATATCAACCGCGATGACACGCGCACCGGCCGCCGCGGCAATCATGATCGCCGAAAGTCCGACGCCGCCGCAGCCATGCACGGCAACAATTTGACCGGCACTGACTTTGCCCTGATCGATCACGCCGCGGAAGCTGGTTGCGAAACGACAACCAAGGCTGGCGGCGGTGGCGAAATCCATTTCTTCGGGCAAGCGCACCAGATTGGTATGGGCATAATCAATCGCGACATATTCGGCAAAGCTTCCCCAATGGGTAAAGCCCGGCTGGAACTGATGATCGCAGACCTGATGATTGCCGCTGTGACATTCCGGGCAATGACCGCAACCCGAAACGAAGGGGACTGTGACCCGGTCACCAACTTTCCAGCGTTTGATATCCTTGCCAACCGCTTCGATGGTGCCTGCAAATTCATGGCCGGGAACGTGGGGAAGTTTGACATCGGAATCATGTCCCATCCAGCCGTGCCAGTCACTTCGGCATAACCCCGTCGCGCCAACTTTGATCACAACGCCACCATTTTCCGGTGTCGGGTCGTCAAGTTTCTGAACTTCGACAGGACCCTGATATTCGGTAAAAAAAGCGGCGCGCATGATCGTTCCCCGGTTCGAATGATAGATTTTGGTTAAGTATTGTCGGGTTCATCCCCGCGATGCAAGCGCGTAACTTTCGGTACGCCAACACCGGGTTTGGATTGTGGCTTCGGCGGCTGATACCGGCCCCATGGGGATTTGTCGGTATTGGTTTCGCCTGCACGACCCCATGGCCCGCGCCCGGCGCGTTTCATCCGTTCGCGGCGTGCCGCACGTTCAGCCTCGTAGGCAGCAGCCCAGGGTGGAGGGGCGGTATTGGTTGCATTGCCCTTGCGCCCCGGACGGTAAACACCAAAAACCGGAACCTGTTTCGGGCCACCCTGCCAAAGGGGGATATGGCGATATTTGAAAAACGGGATCAGTACCAAACCTGCAAAGAAACCGGCAATATGAGCCAGAATGGCAACGCCCTGTTCGGCGCCGCTCGACAGATTGACAAACTGCATCCCGATCCAGAGGCCAAGGACGGCGACCGCCGGGACGTAAAAGATAAACACCCAGAAAAACCAGACCAGAACCCGCGCCTTGGGAAACAGCAGGAAATATGCACCGAGTACCCCAGCCAGTGCGCCGGATGCGCCAATCATCGGGATTTGTGATGTTGTATCCAGCAGGCCATGACCAAGTGCGGCAGCAATACCGCAGACAAGGTAAAACACCAAAAACCGGAAATGCCCCATGGCGTCTTCGACATTATTGCCGAACACCCAAAGATACAACATGTTGCCGCCAATATGCATCCAGCCGCCATGCATGAACATGGCGCTAAATATCGACAGGAACTCAAAGCCCGGTGGAAAAACCGCCAGCTGCGGGGGCAACTGGGCATGCCCGAACAGGATAGCCGGGATGGCACCATATTGCAGATTGACCTGAAACTGGCTTTGCGGCGCAAGGGATACGGTTAACAGGAACACGACGACATTTACGGCAATCAGGCCATATGTCACCCATGGGGTGATGGTTGTCGGGTTGTTATCCTTGATTGGCAGCATAGGTTATCGTCCGGTCCCGTGGCTTTCCCGTAAAAGGCAGGGAGTCACTGTGCAATCAGGCGACATGCGATCGTTCGCAGGTTTCAAGCGTGTTGCGCAAATATGTTCCCAACTGGCGGAATTCTTTTTTACGTGCGGAACTGCGCCGCCAGACCAGTCCGATACGACGAACGGGGACCGGGTTCTGGAACGGAAGAATGGCAAGCGAGTCGGGTCGGCGCGCCTCGACCTCCAGCGACATTTCCGGAAGGAGGGTAGCACCGATACCGGCAACGACCATCTGAACCAGTGTCGACAGGCTGTTCGCCTGGAAATCGGCGGATTTGCTCCAGCCGGCTTTCTGGCAGACTTCCAGTGCTTGATCACGCAGACAATGACCGTCTTCAAGAAGCAGAAGCTTTTCATCCTTGATATCAGCGATATCAATTTTCTTTTTGCGTGTCAGCGGATTGTCGGGGCTGCAGGCAAAAACGAACCTGTCTTCGAACAGGTCCATTTCTTCGAGCCAGTTTTCCTCGATCGGCAGGGCGATCAGAGCAATGTCGAGTTTCCCGGCTGCAAGAAGTTCGACAAGCTTGGCTGTCTGGTCTTCGCGCAGGAAGGGCTGCAATTTCGGGAAGCCGGATTTAAGGCGGTTCATGACATCGGGCAGAAGATAGGGGCCGATTGTCGGGATCACGCCAAAATTGATCGGGCCTGAAAGCGGTTCGGTTGCCGACTGCGCCATCATGGTCAGTTCGTCAACTTCTTGCAGGATATTTCGCGCCCGCGAAACAACCTCGCGGCCAAGCGGGGTGATCAGGACCTGGCGCTTGTTGCGTTCCACCAACTGGGCGCCAAGCAGGTTTTCAAGCTCGCTGATGGCAGCCGACAGGCTGGGTTGCGTGATAAAGCATGCCTCGGCAGCACGGCCAAAATGGCCGGTTTCCGACAATGCGACCAGATATTTGAGCTGCTTGATGCTGGGTTGGGCAGCCATAAATTTTTCCTATCGAACATCGAAATTAATTCTATTGGTCTTAGTTAGTTCATTTAACTACAAATCGCCAGCAAGGAGTGCATTATTGCACTTGCGAACAAAATTTGTACGGTCTGTCGGGGACCGTCTCTGGGATAAATTTGAACCAAGGTTAGGAGTAACCAAAATGCTTACAGTTGGCGATACGCTTCCAGAATTCAATCTTACCGGCGTTTCGGGCAAAGGTCCGGACAGCTTCGCACCGGTTACCGACAAGTCCTATGAAGGCAAATGGAAGATTCTGTTCTTCTGGCCGAAAGACTTCACCTTTGTTTGCCCGACCGAAATCGTTGGTTACGGCGAACTGAACGGTGACTTCGAAGACCGTGATGCGGTTCTGCTTGGTTGCTCGACCGATACCGATTTTGTCCATGCTGCATGGCGTACCCACCACGAAGACCTGGGCGACAGCCCGTTCGTCTGGCTGGCTGACGAGAAAAAAGAACTTTCGAACGCGCTTGGTGTTCTGGCGAAAGGCGAAGGCGTTGCATTGCGTGCGACCTTCATCATCGATCCGGACAACATCATCCGTCACGTTCAGGTCAACGACCTTTCGGTTGGTCGTAACCCGCAGGAAGCCCTGCGTATTCTTGATGCGCTGCAGACTGACGAGCTCTGCCCGTGCAACTGGAACCAGGGTGAAGCAACCCTTTAAGGTTTTCCAGATCGATTTGGATCCGGGTTTTGGCCCGGATCCGCTTTCAGTCCATCGGTGAAATTAATCCACGTACCCGCAAGACTTGCGGTGTGCACGATGGCTGCGGGCATTTTTCAGTTTTGAATTTCATTCTTCAGTCAAAAGGGGATGCTTCAATGTCTTCCATTTCCGAAATCAAAGATGTTATGCCGGACTATGCCAAGGATCTGAAGCTGAACCTTAGCAGTCTTGCCAACAACCCTGGCATGACCGATCAGCAGGTTTACGGCACCGCGCTTGCGTGCGCCTATGCATCGCGGAACGCGAAGCTTTTGAAAGCCGTTGCCGCCGAAGCCAAAAACAAGCTGAGCGACGAAGCGTTTCAGGCAGCCAAGGGTGCGGCTGCGATCATGGGTATGAACAATATCTATTATCGTTTTACGCACCTTGTGTCCGAACCCGAATATGCCACCATGCCCGCACGCCTGCGCATGAACATCATCGGCAAGCCGGGCATTGATAAAGCCGATTTCGAGCTGTTCTCGCTTGCGGTTTCCGCGATCAACGGCTGCGGCATGTGCATCGACAGCCACGAGAAAGTGTTGAAAACCGCCGGGATCAAAAAAGAAACCGTTCAGAATGCGGTGCGCATTGCATCGGTGATTCATGCGGTCGCGGTTGTGCTGGATGCCGAGGATGCGTTGGCTGAATAAGCCGGCTGCACCAAACTCAGTCTATCATTCGAAAAGCCCCGCTGCATCATGCAGGCGGGGCTTTTTTGTTTGATCAGGCCGTAACCGGTTCGATCTGGCGAAGCAGCTTTTGGCTGGCATCAATGATCTGATCGGGCTGATCGAAATGCGGGATATGGCCGCAATCGGCAAGGATCATCTTGGTTGCAGTGCCGCTGACTTTGTCGCAGATGATATGGACCTGCTCGTCGCTACCGAACTGGTCGTCATTCCCCTGAATGACCAGAAGCGGGCAGGTGATGTTGGGCAGTTCGTCAATCATCTGCCAGTCGCGGAAGGTCGGTTGGCGCCATGTATCGACCCAAGCACGGAATACCGCATCGGTCTGGAAGAAATGATGGCGTTCGAGTTTTGATTTCCAGTCAGTCTTGGCATAGATCGATGCCGCTTCGTTGATCCCGGCAATCGTGACGTCCTCGACAAAAACATGTGCGGCTTCGCTGATGACGGCGCGGACATTATCCGGGAAGCGGGCGGCATATTTAAGCGCGATGGTCGCTCCGTCGCTGTGTCCAAACAGGATCGGGCGATCTAGGCCAAGTCCACTGATCAGTCCGTGCAGATAGATATCGGTTTCCGTGTTATGGAAATCGACAGGGCGGGGGATGTCGTCCGGGCCGTGCGGGTCGGATTTGCCGTGCCCTCGCCGTTCATAGACAATCACGGGATGGCCGGTTGCGGTGGCTAGTCTGGCCGGGAAATCGCGCCACATGCGGATGGTGCCGAGTGCCTCGTGCAGGAACAGGATCGTTGGCGCATCGGGCCTGACATTGGTTGGGATGATCCGCTGACAGGACAGACTGATGCCGTCCACGGTAACGTAGAAATTCTCGTTTTGCATGATATGTCCGATTTATCGGTAATTCAGTGCGTAAATGTTGAATTAGATAATGGACAAAAAAACAGGGCCCGGCAAGTGCCGGGCCCCAACGAATTTTCCGTGATCGAAAAACCGGCTTATTTCAGTGCAGCACAGGCACGTTTGATACGTGCGCATGCTTCGGTCAGTGCTTCGGTCGAGGTGGCATAGGAAATGCGGAAATACGGTGCAAGACCGAATGCCGAACCCTGAACCGCGGCAACACCCTCGGCTTCGAGAAGGTAGGTCACGAAATCGGTATCGGTTTCAATCACTTTGCCGTCCGGAGTTTTCTTGCCAATCGTGCCTGCGCAGGACGGATAGACGTAAAACGCGCCTTCCGGCTTTTTGCAGGAGAGACCCTCGCATTCATTCATGGCCTTAACGACCAGATCGCGACGTTCCTTGAACACTTCGGCGCGTTCTTTCAGGAAGTCCTGCGGGCCGTTAAGGGCTTCGACCGATGCGGCCTGGCTGATCGAAGAGGTATGCGTGCTGGACTGCGACTGAACCTTGTTGATCGCCTTGATCAGTTCAACCGGGCCCGCAGCATAACCAAGACGCCAGCCGGTCATGGCATAGGATTTCGACACACCGTTACAGGTCAGGGTACGCGATTTCAGTTTCGGTTCGATCTGCGCGATGGTGGTGAATTCGAAACCGTCATAGACGAGATGTTCGTACATGTCGTCCGACATGACCCAGACGTTTTCATGTTTTAGCAGAACATCGGCAATCGCGCGCAGTTCGGCACGTGAATAGGCCGCACCGGTCGGGTTTGACGGCGAGTTCAGAACAACCCATTTGGTTTTCGGCGTGATCGCTGCTTCGAGTTCGGCGGCGGTGATTTTGAAGTCGTTTTCTTCCTGGCATTCAACAACAACCGGAACGCCTTCGGCCATCAGGGTCATATCCGGATAGGACACCCAGTACGGTGCCGGAATGATGACTTCGTCACCCGGGTTCAGCGTTGCGAACAGCGCGTTGAAAAGCGTCTGTTTGCCACCGCAACCGACGGTGATTTCGTCGATAGTGTATTCCAGGTCATTTTCACGTTTGAACTTCGCGACAATCGCCTTGCGCAGTTCCGGAGTACCAGCGACCGGAGTATATTTGGTCTTGCCAGCATCAAGGGCTGCTTTGGCGGCGTCTTTGATGTTGTCGGGGGTATCGAAATCCGGCTCGCCTGCGCCAAGGCCGATCACATCAACGCCGGCAGCCTTGAGTTCGGCAGCCTTGGTGGTGACAGCAATGGTAGGAGAGGGTTTGATACGGCTCAAACGGTCGGCAATAAACGCCATTGGTCTGTTTCCCTGGAATGAAATGAAATAGAAAGAATCGCTTTCTTTCGGTTCGGACCCTACGCCCGTGTTTAAAGCAATTCAAGGCAGTTTCGCGCCTTTTGCGGGTTCTTTGGGATGAAAACGGCCCATCATGGCATCCGATCCGAAAGTCATGACGTCTTAACGCGATGGTTCGATGCCTGTTCCGGCGTTTTTTGTCCTGACGTCTCCTGACAGCTACTGACAGTAGTTGTCAGGGCCAGGGGTTGCGATGTTGTCGCGGTGGCCTATAACTATGGTCATGTCCAAAAAGGGATCAGTCCGATGAATGCGCCGATGTATGGCTTACCTGAATTCTTGCTGAAACGTCGTCCGCCGGTTGCGGGATCGCACGAATTCAAACTGGTGACCGATTATGAGCCCGCAGGTGATCAGCCAAAGGCGATTGCCGAGCTGATGGACGGGATCAATAGCGAAGAACGCGATCAGGTTCTGCTGGGCGTGACCGGGTCGGGCAAGACCTTTACCATGGCCAACATTATTGCCAAAACGCAGCGCCCCGCCCTTGTTCTTGCGCCGAACAAGACGCTGGCGGCACAGCTTTATTCAGAGATGAAGGCGTTCTTCCCGGAAAACGCGGTAGAGTATTTCGTATCCTATTACGACTATTACCAGCCTGAAGCCTATATCCCACGATCAGACACCTATATCGAAAAAGACAGTTCAATCAATGAGCAGATCGACCGGATGCGCCATGCGGCGACGCGTGCGATCCTTGAACGCAATGACTGTATCATTGTGGCCTCGGTCTCCTGCATCTACGGTATCGGTGCGGTTGAAACTTACCTTGAAATGACGCAGCGGATTGCAGTTGGCGATGAGGTTGATCGAAACCTGATCATGAAGCGGCTGGTCGAGTTGCAATATACCCGCAACGACGCCGCATTCTCGCGCGGGACATTCAGGGTGCGCGGGGATGTTCTGGAAATCTTTCCGGCCCACGCCGAGGATCGCGCATGGCGTGTTTCAATGTTTGGTGACGAGGTCGAGGAACTGGCGGAATTTGATCCGCTGACCGGGCATAAGTTTGCCACCATGGACGCGGTCACCGTCTATGCCAATTCGCACCATGTCACGCCACGTCCGACACTGGTACAGGCGATGGCCGGCATCAAACAGGAACTGAAAGACCGGCTTGCGCAGTTCCAGCAGGAAGGCAAGCTTCTGGCGGCCGAGCGGATCGAACAGCGCACGATGTTCGATCTGGAAATGATGGAAACCGTGGGCCACTGCAAGGGGATTGAAAACTATTCCCGCTGGCTTTCGGGCCGCAATCCGGGCGAACCGCCGCCGACATTGTTTGAATATCTGCCGGAAAATGCGTTGCTGTTTGTTGATGAAAGTCACGTTGCCGTGCCGCAGATCGGTGGCATGTTCAGAGGCGACTATAATCGCAAATTCACCCTGGCCGAACATGGCTTCCGCTTGCCGAGTTGCGTGGATAACCGTCCGCTGAAATTCGAGGAATGGGAAGCCATGCGCCCGCAAAGCGTGTTTGTCTCGGCAACGCCGGGCAACTGGGAAATGGAACGCACCGGCGGTGTGTTTGCCGAACAGGTCATCCGCCCGACCGGCCTGATTGACCCGGTTTGCATCATTCGCCCGGTTGAAACGCAGGTCGATGACCTGTTGGCCGAGGCAAAGGAATGTGCGGCGAAGGGGCAGCGTGTTCTGGTTACGACGCTGACCAAGCGCATGGCCGAGGATTTGACCGAATATCTGCATGAACATGGTGTGCGGGTCCGGTATCTGCATTCGGATATCGATACGCTTGAACGCATCGAGATCATTCGCGATCTTCGACTTGGCGTGTTTGATGTTCTGGTTGGCATCAACCTTCTGCGTGAAGGCTTGGACATCCCGGAATGTGCGCTTGTTGCGATTCTGGATGCGGACAAGGAAGGTTTCCTTCGGTCGAAAACATCACTGGTGCAGACCATAGGGCGCGCGGCGCGTAACATTGATGGCCGGGTCTTGCTTTATGCCGACAAGATGACCGACAGTCTGGAATATGCGATTGGCGAAACCAACCGCCGCCGCGAAAAACAGATTGCCTATAACGAAGCCAATGGCATCACGCCAGAATCGGTGCGCAGCAAAATCCGCGATGTTCTGGAAAGCGTTGCCGAGCATGATTACGTCACGGTCGATACCGGTGTTTCTGGCGATATTCTGATCGGGCACAATCTGCGTGCGCATATCGAAGACCTTGAAAAACGCATGCGTGAAGCCGCTGGAAACCTTGAATTCGAGGAAGCAGCCCGCCTGCGTGACGAGATCAAGCGCCTTGAAGATCAGGAACTTGGCCTTGCCGATGCCGGGCCGATGGCGCGCAGCATTGGAACCATCGGGCCGGGATCGAAATCGGCCAACAAGCCGAAATACAAAGGCCGTCGGCGCAGCGGCCCCTGATTTGATGTAATATTGATTAACGAAAACAAGGCCCGGAACACTCGCAGGTTTCGGGCCTTGTTGGTTTTTCCGAGTGGGTGGGAAGGACAATTACATGAACAGCTTTTCGTCTTCCATGCCCTTGTAAAGATCGGCAACATACTGGCCATAGCCATTGTAAATCTGTGTCGGGACTTCATCACCCGTGGTCAGCAGGCGTTCCTGTGCCTGGCTCCAACGGGGATGTGGGACTTTGGGGTTCACATTGGCCCAAAAGCCGTATTCTCCGTCGTTAAGCTGTTCCCAGAAACTGACCGGGCGTTTGTCGGTGAAGGTGAAGCGGACAATCGATTTAACGTTCTTGAAGCCGTATTTCCACGGGGTAACCAGACGCAGCGGTGCGCCGTTCTGTTTTGGAAGCGGTTCGCCGTATATGCCGGTTGCGATCATCGCAAGTTCATTGGTGGCTTCTTCAATTGTCAGGCCTTCGATATAGGGCCACGGATACCAGAACTGCCGCAGGCCCGGCATGGTGTCCTTTTGTTCCGCAGTTTGCATTTCGATGTATTTTGCGCCTGAAAGCGGTTTGGCATAATCAACCAGTGCCTTCATCGGGAAACCGGTCCAGGGCACGGTCATCGCCCAGGCTTCGACGCAGCGGAACCGATAGACGCGTTCTTCCAAAGGCATTTTGCGGACCAGATCGTCAAAATCGATTTCAATCGGTTTTTCGACCATGCCGTCGATCTTGACTGTCCATGGGCGGATTTTCATCGCCTGGGCCGCGTCGGAAATGAATTTGTGCGATCCGAATTCATAGAAGTTGTTATAGGTCAGCGCCTTGGATTTATCCGTAATGGCGCGATCAACGACATAGGCCGGATTGCGCATCGCCGGATAAAGATCGGCGGTTGGATCGGATCCTTGTGCAAGGGCGCGACCGATCGGCAGGCTGGTTGCCGCCGCGCCGATGGATCCTGCGGCAATGCCTTTCAGGAACTGGCGACGGTTCTTGTAAATGGATTGCGGGGTTGCATCGCGTTCGGCGATTTCCCAACCCTTCTTGCGGCGTATCAGCATCTAACCCTCCAATCTGGCGTATTCCCAATGTCTAAGGAAAAGGTGCTTCGGGCAAGTAACGCCTCGGTGAGGGGGCGGTGAAGCCGGAAATGTGTCCGAAACGCCCATTGGTGCGATTTGTTCTGCATACGATAGAAAAATCGCAACGGATTGATCGTGCCAGATGATCGGTTGCAGGGTATTGTGATCATAAATCAAACGATCCGGCTGACAGGATCGACGATGCAGTTGCTATTTGGGGAACGAAAACGTGTTTGAATTCAAGGATATCGAGATTTTACAGGACATCGTGAAGGCAGGCGGCTTTCGGGCCGCAGCCCAGAAATACGATCTGTCCCAGTCGGCGATTTCGTCGCGGGTTTCCGCCCTTGAGAAAAAGCTGGGCATCATGTTGTTTGACCGGTCCAACCGGCAGGTGCGTTTGACGGCGGCAGGTCTTCGGTTTCTTGAAGAAGCGCAGCGTTTATCGCGTGCACGCGATCGTATTTGGCAGGAATTGACCCATCCGGGGGAATTGAGCGGCACGGTTCGTATCGGTGTTGCCGAAACCATCGTTCATACGATCCTGACCGATATGTTGAACAAGCTGAAAGACGATTACCCCAAGGTGCGATTCGAGCTTTCGGTTGATACATCCGGCCAATTGGCGATGACCATGGCCGATGATGCGCTTGACGTTGCGATCATGTTGCGGGAATCTGTGCCACAGGGGGCGGTTGCCGCGGCCCTGAAGCCAGTTCAACTGGGCTGGTATTGCACCGGATCGATGGAGTTGCCCGATCATCCGATGTCGCTGGCGGAGCTTGCCGAGCATGCTATTGTCACCTTCCCGAAGGGAACACCCCCATTTCGCGAGGTCGAAAGCATCTTTTCTGCGCCCGATATTTCGCCGCCGGCATTACATGGATCGGCATCACTTTCGACCGTAAAACACCTTGTCGGCGGAGGTTTCGGGATCGGTGTTCTGCCGTCCTTGATGGTTACAAATTCCGTTTGGGATGAACATATTAAGGCAATCCCGGTGCAGGAAGAAGCCCGGCTGACCGACCTTCATTTTGTGATCAGTTATTACCCGGAACGCAATCGTGAAATTGGCGAGGCCGTGATCGAGGCGGCCAGATTGTTCGATCAAACTGATCGTTAAATTAGATCATAAATTGACTAAAATGATTTCTTGACAAGATCGGTCGAGTTTCTCAAGCTTGTTGCGAGGCTGAGAACAGGACCGAATAAATGAACGCGACAAAAAGCGCATCTTGTTCCCCGACGACCGTTTCGGAATCTGCATCGACGATATCGCCGCTGGCTTTGCGCCGCGCAATCCGTTCCGGAAAACATCGGGGCACCACCACCGGCTATGCATCCGGGTATCTGCAGGGCAATCTTGCGATCCTGCCGGCAAGCCATGCCGACGAGTTCCTTAAATTTTGTGCCAAAAATCCGAAATCATGCCCTTTGATCGGCATGTCCGAACCGGGTTCGCCGTATATTCCGGAACTTGGTGCCGATCTTGACATCCGCACCGATCTGCCGGGCTATCGTGTGTTTCGTGGCACGACTGATTTTGACAGTGTTTCCGATCTGAACGCCATCTGGCGCGATGATCTGGTGACCTTTGTTCTCGGTTGTTCATTTTCGTTCGAGGCGGCGATTACCCGCAGTGGTGTGCCGCTGCGGCATATGGACGCCAACCGGAACGTTCCGATGTATGTGACCAATATTGCGACCACCCCGGCTGGGCGTTTCCATGGCCCGCTGGTGGTTTCGATGCGGTCCTTCAAACCATCCGATGCCATCCGTGCCATCCTTTATTCCGATCGTTATCGCCTGGCACATGGTGCGCCGGTTCATATTGGCGATCCGGCCAGCATTGGCATTTCCGATCTCATGAAGCCGGACTTCGGCGACGAACCTGTCGTCGACGAAGGGGATATCCCGGTTTTCTGGGCCTGTGGCGTTACGCCGCAAATGGCGATCCGCAATGTTTTGCCGGACCTTGCCATCACGCATGAACCCGGTCTGATGCTGGTGACGGATGTCCTGGCAGAAGCCGCGGAATTTTCACTGCAGACAAAGACCGCCTGAAATCACAAATAAAACCTAGCTATCAGAGAGGACCATCTCATGAAAAAGACAGTATCATCGTTACTTGCCGTTTCTGCCCTTGGTGCGGGCATGATGGCAACCCCTGCCTTTGCCGAAGACCTTTCGGTTGTTGGCAGCTGGAGCAGCCTGCCGCTGAACAAGCAGTTTGAAACACCGTTCTGGACCGAAGAACTGCCCGCCGCATCAAACGGCGACATTAATGTCCAGATGACCACCCATGATCAGATGGGTATCGGCGGAGGTGACGTTTTTCGTATTCTGAATGATGGCGTTTTCGATGTTGGCATGACGGTTGCCGATTATGCGGTTGGCGATGCCCCGGAACTTGAAGGCCTTGATGTGCCGCTGGTTGCCAACACAGCCGAAGAAGCAAAGGCGATGGTTGAAGCCGCCCGCCCGATGGTCGAAGATATCTTCAAGGAACGCTTCAATTCCAAGGTTCTTGCAATTGCGCCATACCCGCCGCAGGTCGTTTTCTGCAAAGGTGATGTGACCTCGCTTGAAGACCTTAAAGGTAAAAAGGTTCGTGGTTCGGGGCGTATGACCACCAAGTTCCTTGAGGCACTAGGTGCCAACGGCGTCAATGTTGCGTTTTCCGAAGTACCGGGCGCGCTTGAACGTGGTGTGATTGATTGTGCCGTTACCGGTGCTGGTTCGGGATACAGTGCGGGTTGGTGGGAAGTTTCCGACCACCTGATGACCATTCCGCTTGGCGGCTGGGATCCGGTTGTAACGGCGATGAATTTTGACAAGTGGAACAGCCTGTCGCCGGAAATGCAGAAACTGATTACCGACGAAGTCAATTCCAAGTTCGAAGCCCCGGCCTGGGCCGCAGCCGCCGGTGCGCTTGAAGCCGATATTGCGTGCCTTACCGGTAATGGAACCTGCCCCGCGGGTGATCCGGCGAGCATGACGTTGGTTGAGGCATCTGATGCCGATCTTGCCAAGGCCAAGGAAATTCTGACGACCGTTGTCTTGCCGGAATGGGCTGAACGTGCAGGTGCGGAGTGGGTTACGCGCTGGAACGATACAGTTGGCAAAACCGTCGGTGTTGCCGTACCTCTGAGCTAAGCAGAAAACCAGCCGGAGGAGGCCGCAACCGTGACTACCTCATTGATTGCGGCCATCCGCCGCATTAACCGCATGATCGCGCTGCTTGTCGGACTTGTTCTGACAGGCTGCGTGATCCTGATCATCGCAGATATTCTTTTGCGTGAAGTCGGTATTTCCTTTGGTGGTGCTGATGAAATATCGGGATATGTGATGGCCGGCGTCGCCAGTTGGGGAATGTCTTATGCCCTGACGGAACTGGCGCATGTCCGTATTGACCTTATCCGTTTGCGTCTACGCCAGCGTGGCAAGGCAATGCTTGATCTTCTTGCGATCATCGCCCTTGCCGCAACGTCGATTGTTATTGCCGTGCAAAGCTGGCCGGTTCTGCAAAAGACGATTGAACGCGGATCACGCGCCAATACTCCACTTGAAACACCATTATGGATACCGCAATCGATCTGGCTTTCCGGCTGGATATGGTTTGCCGTGTGTTCAAGTGTTCTGGTCATCCTGACACTGTCGCTTCTGGCCAAGCGTAACCTTGAGCAGGCCGATGCGCTGGTGGGTGCCCGCTCCGAACTGGAGTTGGAAGCATGATCTTTACCGTTACCGCATCGCTTCTGGGGCTTTTGGCCCTGTCCATTCCGGTCGGGATTGTTCTGTTCCTGCTGGGGTTCGGGGTTGATCAGCTGTTTTCGCCGTTCCCGCTTTTGCGCGGACTGGGGCAGGTGGTCTGGTCATCGTCGAATTCATCGACCCTGATCGCCATTCCGTTCTTTGTGCTGCTAGGGGAAATTTTGGTGCGTGGTGGTATTGCCGAACGCACCTATGAAGCCCTTGATAAATGGTTTTCGTGGCTTCCGGGCGGGTTGATCCACGCCAATATCGGCACCGCAACGATGTTTTCGGCAACGTCGGGGTCGTCTGTTGCGACGGCGGCGACGGTGGCAACCGTTGCCATGCCGCAGGCCGAAAAGCTTGGCTATGATCCCAAACTGTTTTCCGGCGCGATTGCCGCGGGCGGGACGCTTGGCATCATGATCCCGCCATCGATCAACCTGATCGTCTATGGCTTCCTGACCGAAACATCGATCCCGCGTCTTTTCCTTGCCGGATTGATCCCGGGGCTTCTGATGGCGGTGGCCTTTATGATGGTCACGGCGATCCTGTGCAAGATCAAACCAACCCTTGGCGGGACAAGCCGTTCATTCACCTGGTCGGAACGCATCGGCAGCCTGAAGCATCTTTTGCCGATTTTAGTTCTGTTCCTTGTAGTGATTGGGTCGATCTATGCCGGTTGGGCAACCCCGACAGAATCGGCTGCTGTCGGTGTGGCAATTGCGATGCTGATTGCGGCATTCAATCGCGGTGTTTCGCGCGAAATGATGGAAAGATGCCTGTATGGCACGGTTCGGATCACCGCGATGATCATGCTGGTGATTATCGGTGCCTATTTCCTGAACTTTACCCTGACCGCCGCAGGCATGGGACGGGAACTTAAAGACCTTTTGACCGGTTTGAACCTGTCACCGATGGGCACATTGATGGTCGTGATCCTGCTTTACATCGTGCTTGGTTTCTTCATTGAAACCCTGTCGCTGATGGTGGCAACCATTCCGATCATTGTGCCGATCATGACCGGCATGGGGTTTGACAAGGTATGGTTTGGCATTCTTCTGATTGTTCTGATCGAGATGGCTTTGATCACACCGCCTGTCGGACTTAACCTTTACGTCGTGCAGGGGGCACGCAAATCGGGCCGATTGTCCGAAGTGATGCTGGGCACCATCCCGTTTGTTCTGGTGATGCTGGCCATGATCGCCCTGCTTGTCGCGATGCCGTCCGTCGCCCTGTTCCTGCCCGACATCCTTTGATCCGGTCGGGATAAACACGCGCGACAACACGCATCATGTCTTGATCTTTTGTGCCTTCGGGGCGGACCGGGAAGCCGGTCCGCAACCGCCCAATGCGCGCAAAATTCGTAAAAATCAGAATTGGGATAGAGCAAATGCAGATGAATTTTACCCTTGATGGCAATGAAGTCAGCTTTGAAATCGGTCATTGCACGGTTGCCGGATGGACCGGCCGCGATGCCAAGGCGATCCAGCATCACATTGACGAACTGGCCGCTATCGGGGTCAAGCCACCATCGACCGTGCCGCTTTATTACCGCACATCGTTTGGCATGCTGACCCAGGCACCGCTGATCGAGGTGGTGGGCAAAGGCACGTCGGGCGAGGTCGAGCCGCTGGTGATTTCAAAGGACGGTGTTTTGTATCTTGGACTGGCATCGGATCATACCGACCGGGAACTTGAAGCCCATTCGGTTGCACTGTCAAAGCAGATTTGTGCCAAGCCGGTTGCTGATGCGATCTGGAAGTTTGACGATGTTGCGGATCATCTGGAACAGATCGAACTGAAATCCTGGATCCGTGAAGGCGACAGTGATGAATGGGTTCCCTATCAGGAAGGCACGATTGCATCAATCCGTCCGCTTTCCGATCTGATCGAAGGGGCGGGGCTTAAGGCGGCAGGTGCCAATGGTAAGGCGGCTGCGATGCTGTGCGGAACTTTTGGTGCGAAGGGCGGGGTGCGCCCGGCACGTTCGTTTAAAATGACAATGCATGATCCGGTGCGGGGGCTGAGCATTACACACAGCTATGACATTGTTGAACTGCCTGAAATCGCCTAGGCTCGGTTTCAGAAAATTTCCATAAAAATCAGAACGTGACGGAGGCAGCCCGATGGGCGCGATCATCGACAAGGCTAAGGCAGCGATTGATAAGGTAGATCAACTGGGTGATTTGGCAGCCAGGATTTTCACCGAGTTTGACCGCGACCGCATTTTGCGTGATGCCGACGCGGCCGAGGAACGCGTGGCGCAATCGGCAACGGCCCTGCCGTTGGCCGGTATGCTGGTTTCGGTAAAGGACCTTTATGACGAGGCCGGTGTTACCACCACGGCCGCATCAAAATTGTTGCAGGGGCGTCCGGCAGCAACGCGGGATTGCGAAGTCATCGCGCGCATCAAGGCCGCCGGTGCGGTGCCGTTTGGTCGTACAGCACTTAGCGAATTTGCCTATTCCGGTGTCGGGCTTAACCCGCATTACGGTACGCCGGGCAATGTGTTTGACCCCGAAGGCATTCCGGGCGGCTCGACATCGGGCGGTGCATTGACGGTTGCACTTGGTCTGGCCGATATCGCACTTGGCACCGATACCGGCGGATCGGTTCGCATTCCGTCGGCGATCAACGGGCTTTATGGCTATAAGCCCAGCCGTCTGTGGATGTCGGGTGAAGGCATTCATCCGTTGGCCAAAAGTTTTGACACGGCGGGGCCGCTTGCCGGTGATCTGCAAACCGCGATTACCGCGTTTGAAGTCATGGCGGGCAAAACCTTGCCCGCACAGGATGGCAAACCCGCCCCGATCAAAATCGGTGTTCCGGCCCATGCCTTTGTGAATGACCTTGATGACCGGGTGCGGGCGGATTTTGATGCGGTTTGCAAAAAGCTGAATGACGCTGGCCATCAGTTGACCGAGATTGATCTGGGCTTTTTGGCCGAGAATGCGGTGATCAACAAAATTCTTGTCGCGGCCGAGGCGCACAAAATCTATTCGCGGGATTTCAAGGCGCTTGAAACTTGTGGCGATCCGCGTGTTTTGAACCGGATGCGTTTTGCCGATACGCTAAGTGCGGCAGACCTGATTGATGCCTATGCCAAGCGAACCGACGTGATTGCGATGTTCAGTTCGGCCATGGCGGATGTCGATGTGATGATTTCACCGACATTACCAATGATGGCACCCAAGATTGCCGAAGTCGAAGCCGACTTTGACCGTTTGAATGCGATGATGTTGCGCAATACTTCCTATCTGAACCTTTCGGATGCCTGCGCCATTTCAATCCCGGTTCCGGCTGGTGACGGCGTTGCGCCGGGGGCATTGATGATTGCGGCACCGCACGGGCACGACTTTGCCGTCCTGCATGCGGCGCGCCGGATTGATCCTTTGCTGCGTGGATAGTGTTCGGTTGGCTTCACCGGATATGAAAAAGGCTCGGATGGATTTCCGGGCCTTTGTTTTGAACACGACGTTCTCGTTTTAGCTTTCCAGCAGGGAGCGCAACATCCATGCGGTTTTTTCGTGGACCTGAATGCGTGCGGTCAGAAGGTCGGCAGTGGCATCATCGTCTGACGAGTCACAGATCGGATAAAGCGAACGCGCGGTCTTGATCACGGTTTCATGGCCTTCGACCAGTTGTGTGATCATGTCCTTGGCGGCAGGCACACCGGTTTCTTCCGGGATCGAGGAGAGTTTGGCATAAGCCGAAAAACTGCCCGGGGCAAACGCGCCCAGCGAACGAATACGTTCGGCAACTTCGTCAATCGCCATGGCCAGTTCGGTATATTGTTCTTCGAACATGGTGTGCAGCGTCTGGAACATCGGCCCGGTCACGTTCCAATGGAAGTTATGGGTTTTGAGATACAGCGCATAAGAATCTGCCAGAACGCGGCCAAGGCCGTCGGCGATTGCAGTGCGGTTGGTTTCATTGATTCCGATATCAATCTGCATGTTTTCACTCCGGTAAAAGGGGCACATGCCCGAAGGTTAGCTCTTTGTCTGCAAAGAGTATCAACGATTGGAAAACTTTACGCCAATCAATAGTTTAATGATTAGCGATAGATCAATTCTATTACTTTCTATGTGGTTTTTGTCGCGCATTTACGACCATGTCGGCCTGCTTGCCTGTAAGTTCCTGCATGTGCGAGAAACTCCGCGTGAAAAAGCCCGTTCCCTGTGTCAGTGATCGTAGCTCCATCACCATATCGCCGGTTTCGGATGCGGGCATTTGGACATCAATTTCGTCCCATCCCTGCCAGCCATCCTTGGCACTGAAACCAAGGATCTGGCCGCGCCGGGTGCTGACCAGCCGCTGGGCCTTGGATGTGAATTCCGACGGGATCGAAATCGCGTATCTTTCGATGGGTTCAAGCAGAACCGACTGCCCTTCCTTAAGCGCATCGGCGATGGCAATGCGACCGGCCATCTGAAATGCCTGATCGGAACTGTCAACCGCGTGATAGGACCCGTCAACCAGTTCGACCGCGATATCAACCACCGGAAAACCAAGCGGTCCGGAACGCATGGCATCGCGCACCCCCTTTTCGACAGCGGGGATATATTGCCGCGGAATGGCACCGCCGACGATCCGTTCATTGAATGAAAAACCTTCGCCGCGTCCAAGGGGTTTCAGTTCGATCTGGGCATCGCCAAATTGCCCATGTCCGCCAGTCTGCTTTTTATAGCGACCCCGCGCCTGTGCCGGCTTGCGCACGGTTTCCTGATAGGCGGTTTCAACCGGTCTGGTTTCGATTTCAAGGTGATAGCGGGTGCGAAGCTGGGCCAGTGCGACCTGAAGGTGAATATCGCCATGGCCCCGCAATACAAGTTGCCCGGTATCGTCGCTATGAACGAACGACAGAGATCTGTCCTGTTCGCACAGATGGCGCAATGCTTCGGTCAGTTTGACGTCATCACCGGGCTTGGTAACTTCCAGTCCGGTTTCATAAAGCGGGGGCAGGGGATCTGGCCAAAGACTATCCATCTCGCCATCGGCTGTGCACAGCGAACCGGTGCGCAGATGATCAATTCGCGGCAGGCCGACGATGCTGCCAAATGTACCGATATCGAGCTTTTCGTGCTTGTCGCCAAATACCTGACACATGCCTGCGATCTTGTCGCGACCAAGTGTGTCGCCGTTCTTTACCTGCCCCGAAAGGACCCGCCCATAACAAAACCGCCCCGCATGGGGCAGATGAACGGTTTTGAAAATCTGGACAGCAGTAACCTCGCCTTGCGGTTCAACGCCCAGACGATGAGCGCACACATCGGCATTCGGCGCTTCGTGACGCAATGCCTTTAACAATCGAATGATGCCGTGGTCATGTTCAGCTGACCCGAAGAACACCGGAACGATCAAATCCTTGGCCAGATCACGTTCAAGATTGTCATAGATTGTTTCTCTTGCCGGTGTCTGATCTTCAAGGATTTGTTCAAGCAGATTGTCGTCAAAATCGGCAAGTGCCTCGAGCAATTCATCCCGGACCTCGGCTTCGCGTTCTTTGGCGTTGGCGGGCAGAGTGATCAGTTTTGAAGGTTGTCCTTCCAGATATTGATAGGCCCGTTCGGAAACGACATCGACGAAACCGGTTATCGTATCGTCCGGCCCCTTGCCGTCGCGGATCGGAATTTCACGGAGCACAAGCGGACGCTCCGAAATTGATTGCAGCGCATCAAGGCTATCGCGCAGGCGAATGCCGCTATGATCGGTTTTATTGATGAAAATCAGATGCGGAATACGATTGCGATCCAGAAATTTCAGGATCGGTGCGGCGATCATGGCGCGTGTCGGGTCGGGTTCGACAACCACGATGGCAACATCGCATATCATCGCGGCTTCACGGGAATCCTGTGCAAAATCAACCGAGCCGGGGCAATCGATAAAATGCCATTCCTCGTCAAGATACCGGGTTTGGGCAACCGTCATTTCGGTGCTCATTTGCCGTTCGCGTGCCTCGGCTGTTGCATCGCCGATTGTCGTGCCATCACGAACGGACCCCTTGCGATGTACTCGACCTGTCGCGGTAAGAAGGCTTTCAAACAGGCTGGTCTTGCCACTGGAATAGGGGCCGATTAACGCGGCACATCGCGGAACGTGACGGGGGCTAGCGAGGGGATTTGTGGTGTCTGCTTTGTCTTTTGGGTCTTTGGACGGGGGCATGGACATCTCCTTGATGCATCATGGGACGCATGGGGCCGGCCCGCGCATGGAGATCTGTATTATCCCGCCTAAATAAGCGGTTTGCCAATTCCATGTGCTTTCTGCAAATGATGCAGCCGGTCAGGACGTTGCGCGCGCCCGGTTTTTCCGGGTCTGTGTGGTGCGGGTGTCCGGTCTGCGTTGGCACAGAAGGCAACAGGGTACGGGTGCCGGAAGGGAATGCAATTGCATGCGTCATTCCGGATTGGCGTGTTTCTGCCAATGCGGAGCCGGACAATCTTCAGGATAGATCATTATTGGCAATATCGCTATCAAGGGTTTGTGGGTTCATATGCCCCTTTTTGACCATAATTCGCCCTCAAATGGCCCTATGCGGCCTGTTTTCCTGCCCTATTCACAAGGCAGATTAGGCATTGTCAGTCGAGGCAACGGCCAGAACCTTCTGTCCCCCCTCAAACGTCTTCTGGCCCGTTCTTTCATCTTCCCCCGAAGAGAGAACAATCCCAGGCCCCGGCTGATCGGTCTCCCCAAGACCATGAAGACCCCGAAAATGGGGCGGGTAAATCCCGCCCCTTCTTTTTTCCCCAATCGGGAACGGCTTTTCGCGGTTACAGTTCCAAACTTTATTTCGCCCCAATTTGCCCCTGAATGGTCATTACCGGCCGGTTTTTACGCCCCAATTCAAGGGCATATTCACAATTGTCAGATGCGGAAACGCCGGTGAAGCGCCCCTCCCTCGCTACTCACCGGGACCTTTAAAATCACTGTCCCCCGCAGTGATCTGCACCCCAAGGTCAAGGCACCGTATCTGACCGGTCTCCCCAAGACCATCTGTCCCCAAAAAGCGTGGGGCGGGCAAATCGCCCGCCGCGCGCTTTTTCTTTGTGGGGATGGCAAAGGCGATAAGCTCATCTGCCTAGAGGCTGAAGATCGGCGTTGGCGTTTCACGCCCGCGCACGGTGACCTCGCCGCGTGCCTGCCATGCGAACTCTTCCTGGCAGGACTTCACCGTATCCTCGGTTGCAAGGATGTAGCTTCCATATTGTTTGTTAAGCTGTTCAAGTCGGGCGGCGATATTGACGTTGTCGCCATGGACGGTGAAGGTCAGCTGGCTTTCCGAGCCAATCGCACCAATCACGATATCCCCGGTATTGATGCCGCATCGGGTTCTAAGCTTTCCACCATGACAGAACGTGGTGTCGGCACAGAGCCGTGTGATATCAATTGCAGTGCGGACGGCGTTCAGCGCGTGATCGGGATCAGGTTTGACGGCGTTGAAGGTAATCAGCATGGCATCCCCCTGAAACTGGGTGATGACGCCGCCGTGTTTGTTGATCACGTTGCTGGTTGCTGCGAAATATTCATTGAGCATTGCGGCAAGTTCCTGCGGGCTCAGCTTTTCGGAAATGCCGGAAAACCCTTCGATATCGGTGAACATGATGGTGGCTTTGGCGGCTTCGCCGTCGCCGGGTTTGATTTGCTGGTTTGCGTGGGTAATGCGGGCCGCGACCTCGGGCGAGATAAAGCGCGACAGCTCGCTTGCCGCGATTTCATCGGTGACGGCGCGGGTAAAGGATCGTTGTGCGCGTGAAACCGCAATCGCCAGCACGGCTGATACCAGAACAATGGCAATGATCTTGTCGATCTCGGCCCCGATCAGGATCGAATTGGATGTCAGATAGGTCACATAATCCCGTGTGACCATGCTCTCGCCCCGTTCGCTCCAGATTACATAAAAGACCAGTATCAGCCAGCCAATCGCCGCCGTTGCCCCGGCCAGCAAAATATAACGCGGATCAAACCGCAGGGTGCGCAACGAGATGAAGATGAACACATAGATCATGGTCGGCGCTTTGAGATAGAAGCTTGCCGGTTGCATATACTGGATATGGAAGCTCCAGATCAGGACCATCAGCAAACCAATATCGGCAATGACTGACAGCGTCAGGAACCAATTCGACAGGCTGCCGCGATAGGACAGCGCCAGCCGGATAAAGGTAAACAGGAAATACAGCCCCAAAGCCCATGGCACCGGATGAATTCCGGTATTCATGAATGTTTTGGGCGACACGGTGTAAAGGGTCGCAAAGATCGTCACCAGCAGCAGCTGCACCCAGCCAATCAGTTTTTCGCTGTCCTGCTGCTGACGGGCAATCGCATCGCGCACACGGTCCGGCAGACGATCCTGTGCCGGTTTGCCAAACAGGAATTGGCCAATATTGCTTTTCATGATTTCAACCCTGATCGTCAGACGTCATTGCACGCAGATGCCATACTGCGCGGTTTATCTGTGAGTGCCAAGCCGGGACCGATCACAGTTGTGCCTGCTAGAGGAAGGGGTTTCATCAAGGCAAAAAAAAAGCCGGGCAACAAATGTGCCCGGCAAGTTTATCAGGGAGGCTTCACGTCTGGGAGACGTAGGACCCTTCTCAGGGCCCTGGGTATGCCGGGCAGGGCGCCCGACAAAGACCGAAAATTCGGTCAGGGAGAAAACTCTGTACCGCGATGCAGTTATTCACCGCTGCGGTTCGAAGAGGAAGATAGCGTTTTTGACGGGAAACACCACTGTCAAATTGCTCATTCAGCCATGCGTAAATTGCATAAATCTTGGGCTACGAAGATTCAGACATTAAACATCTGAAATAACTACAATATTTATGGGTTCTAATGCGCTTATTCCCAATCTTTTGATCAATTCGCTGCCACTTAATTGTGCGAATGCGAAAAAAATGCCGGTAGCTAGGGGGAGCTACCGGCAAGATCAACAGGGAGGCTTTAACGTCTGGGAGACGTGGAATCCAGGGAAGATTCCATGCCGAATAACGTTTCGGCAGACGGATCATGCGGAGATCAGGGAAAGATGAAAGCGCTCTTCGCTTTCGCGGTCGCTAACAACTTCTGATGTGAATATACGCATATGATCTTACGCTTAAAAATAGAATAACAACAATCCAACCATGCGCTGAGTGCATGGCGAAAAAATGTCAGTAATTTGAAGCTATTATGACTGCGTTTTCCTGGAGAAGCTGATTTTGCGTGCTGATGAACTGGTTCAAAAGGTCATTATCGGTGACAGTTCGCGTCAGGGTTTTGTGTTGAAGACCCGCTATTACAGTTTCTCGTATGAACTAGGGGTTGTCTTTTTGCGTGCTGGTACACCAAAAAAAGCCCCGCAGCCGATTTCGGTGCGGGGCTTTCGGATTCTATCGCTTGTCGTTTGCGTTAATCGGTCGCGGCGGCGGCATTCATTTTGGCTTTGACCTTACTGATTTCCTCGATCAGGAAATCGCGGAAGACGGCAATGCGTTTGGAATGACGCAGTTCTTCAGGATAAACGAAATAGGCGTCGAAACTTGGCCCTTCGAGTTCCGGCAGAATGCGGACCAGATTGCTGTCAGTCGGCAGCAGATAATCGGGCAGGGCCGAAATACCAAGCCCGGACTCGGTCGCACGGAAGATGCCATAGATATTGTTCAGTTTCAGGATCGGCCGCATATCCGGTTTGAACTGTTGGGCGACGGCCATCATCCAGTTGACGTTCGAGACCGGTGGGCGCGCATCCGCACCGTAAATGATCAGACGATGATCTTTGAGGTCTTCGGGCTTTTTCGGAATGCCGAACTGCTTGATATACTCAGGCGACGCAAAGACATGATAGCGCAATGTCATCAATTGGCGCTGAACGAGATCAGCCTGACGCGGTGGCTGCATGCGGATAGCAACATCGGCCTCGCGCATGGCAAGATCGAGTTCCTCGTCATTGAGCACCAGCGACAGTTCAATTTCCGGATAGCGTTCAAGGAATTCGTTGATACGCGGGGTCAGCCAGGTTGATCCGAAGGCAACCGTGGTGGTTACTTTTAACGGACCGCTGGGGCGTTCCTTGGATTCGCGAATGCGGGCTTCGGCCATGGAAAGTTTGGCAAACACATCATGGGCCGTGCGATACAGAAGTTCGCCTTGCTCGGTCAGGATCAGGCCGCGTGCATGGCGGTGGAATAGCGGCACCTTGACGCTTTCTTCAAGTGCGCTGATCTGTCGGCTCACCGCCGACTGGCTCAGATTGAGATTTTCCCCCGCGTGTGTGAAGCTTCCAGCTTCCGCAACAGCGTGAAAAACACGCAGCTTGTCCCAGTCCATAGACCTGCTCCTAATGTCACTGTCGCGCCATTGCCGCGCCAGTCCCCTGATACTTCTTTATCTTCTTCTTAGAAGCATTTGGTTTCCACACTATTAAGCCGCATGTGAAATTGCTTCCAAACTGATATCATTAAATCAATATGAGGCCTTTGGCGCGATCTGCAAGCAACCAATTACGAAAGTGGTGATTTCGTTCACGCCGGATTCATAAATGAACTCAGGGGATTGCCGAAAATTGGCACGTTCGCCGTTTCTGAATGCAGTCATATTTCCGGGCCGTAGGTACAAAAAAGGGGCACCATTGGCGCCCCTTTGTCATATCCGGTAAGGATGACTGTGCTTATTCGTTGTGCTCGGCAATGAACTTTTCAGCTTCGAGTGCCGCCATGCAGCCCATGCCCGCCGCAGTAACTGCCTGACGGTAAATCTTGTCGGTCACATCACCAGCGGCAAAGACACCGTGAACGTTGGTTGTGGTGCTACCCGGTTTTACGAGGATGTAATTTTCATCATCCATGTCGATTTGCCCCTTGAACACGGCGGTTGCCGGATCATGACCGATCGCGACAAAGAAGCCATCGGCGGTGATGTCGGAAAGATCGCCGGTTTTGACATTGCGCACGCGAACGGCTTCAACGCCGTCCATCGGGCCGTCGCCACCCAGGATATCGTCAATGACGCTGTCCCAGACGACGTCGATCTTTTCATGCTTCAGCAGGCGATCCTGCAGCATTTTTTCCGCGCGCAGTTCGTCGCGACGATGCACGAGTGTCACCTTCGAGCAGATCCCGGCAAGATAAAGGGCTTCTTCAACAGCGGTATTGCCACCACCAACAACCACGACCGGTTTGTTGCGATAGAAGAAACCGTCGCAGGTGGCGCATGCAGAGACACCACGACCGTTGAATTTTTCTTCGCCCGGAAGGCCAAGCCACCGGGCCTGTGCACCGGTTGAAATGATCACGCTTTCTGCGACATAGATATCACCCGAATCGCCTTTGCAGACAAAGGGGCGTTTGGAAAAGTCGACTTCGGTGATCAGGTCATGAACCATTCTGGTTCCGACATGCTCGGCCTGTGCCTTCATCTGATCCATCAGCCACGGGCCCTGGATGACGTTGGCAAAGCCGGGATAGTTTTCGACATCTGTCGTGATCGTCAACTGCCCACCCGGCTGCAGGCCCATAACCATCATGGGTTCCAGATTGGCGCGTGCAGCATAAATCGCCGCTGTGTAACCGGCCGGGCCGGATCCGATGATGAGGACTTTGGTGTTATGTTCCTGGGCCATGTGCTTTGCATATTGTGGTCAGTGAAAAACAGGTTCCGAACATATGGGGTGATATGGCATTGCGCAACCGCCTCGCACGATGTTTTGCAAGGTTTTCGGAACAGTTCCTGATCGGGTATTTTACTCCGCCATCGCGACTGGCGGAAAATGGCGGTTTGCAACGTTTTGATACAAAATTGTGCAATGCATTTGTGCGCATTACAAAAGGGCAGATTGCATTCTGCCGCCGAATATATTATTGCCAGCGTACTGGCCCCCTGTAATATTGTTTCGTCCGGGGTAAGTTCAGCGCACAGAATCGAGGGATAAATGCAACGGGTCAAACTCGACAAGATCGACCGCAGAATTCTGCGCGATCTCCAGGAAGATGGCCGCATGACCAATGTGGAACTTGCACGCCGTGCAGGTATTTCTGCGCCACCCTGTCTGCGTCGTGTCCGTGCGCTTGAAGAAGCCGGTTTCATTCAGGGCTATCATGCCGACGTTGATGCCCAGGCGCTGGGTTACAATGTAACCGTGTTTGCGCTGGTCGGTCTTGCAAGTCAGGCAGAACATGATCTGCGCGCCTTCGAAGGTCGTGCTGCGGCATGGCCGGAAGTTCGCGAATGTCATATGGTTGCCGGTGAAATGGATTTCCTTTTGAAAATCGTTTCGCACAGCTGGGACGAATATCAGAAGTTTCTGACAACTGAACTGACGGTTGCGGAAAACGTCAATCATGTGAAATCGGCACTTTCGATTCGTACCGCTAAAAATCAGCCTGGCGTTCCCATCGATATTGAAGCTGAAGACTGACGTGCGTTGCCACGCCAAGCTTTGAAAACCGGCACCCTTTGGTCGCCGGTTTTTTGTTTTTTGAATGTACCAATTGCTGATCCGATAATCGAAGCGGGACCGGTTAATTCAACCGGTCCCGCTTCGAGACGCCCGTTATCCCCCCGGCCGGGCGTCGCACCCTGTTGATGTTCTCGATCTTTCCAGAACGATCATTTCAGAATGATGCCGAAAAAATATTATGAATTCAATTCTTTGTCACGTGCTTGATGATCAGTGGTTTTATTGGCCAAGGTTCTCTAACTCATCCCCATCAATTTCATACTGCAGGGCCCCGGAGTTACGTGCGCCTAGCCGTTCGTAAAACCGGCAGGCGGCCTCGTTGCGATGCAGGACGGACCACCACATCGAAACATAGCCGTGATCCAAGGCGTATTTGCCAAGTGCCTTCATCAGTTTGTTTCCGACCTTTTCCGAACGCATATCGGGTGCAACGTAAAGCTCGGTCATCCACAACCCGATCTTCGAGTAATCCGGGTTATAGAACGGTTGAAAGATCGTCTGTCCGACAGCGCGATCTCCGTTCCATGCGATCAGACTTTTGATCAGTGCCTTGGGCCCGAACATCATTTCATGGATGCTTTCGGTCGTGTGGGGCGGATTGTCGTAATCAAGTTCGACATGCAGGGCATTTGACATGTCGGCTACATGGATGCTGTCTTCCGGACGGGCCTTTGAAATGATGATATCAGATGTCATGGCAGATACTTGTGCAGAGTATTTGGATCAAAAAAAACGGCCCGATATTTATCGGGCCGTACTTTCGCAAGATAGTGTATCGAGTATCAGGCGAACTTGACCGTAAGGATCTCGTAGCTCTTTGTACCACCGGGAACGGTGACTTCTACGGATTCACCAACAGCCTTGCCGATCAGCGCCCGACCAATCGGAGATGTGGTCGAAATACGACCGGAATTGATATCAGCCTCGATCGGACCGACAACCTGATAGGTGGTTTCCTCGTCGGTGTCTTCGTCAACAAGATGCACGGTCGCACCGAATTTGACGACCGATCCGGCCAGCGATTTGACATCGATGACTTCGGAGCGGCTAAGAACATCTTCCAGTTCGGCAATTCGACCTTCGCAGAAGCTCTGTCGTTCACGCGCAGCATGGTATTCGGCGTTTTCCGAGAGATCGCCATGCTCGCGCGCTTCCGAGATCGCCTTGATGATTTCAAGGCGTTCGACGGATTTGCGGTGCTTCAGCTCTTCTTCGAGGCGCTGATGCCCTTGCGGGGTCATAGGTACTTTTTCCATCGCGCTCACAGCCTATTCTTATTAGCGATCGATACTACAAAATCGACCGCCCGGCAGATACCGCCGGGCGGTCTAAACTCGTTGAACGGGTTCGAAAAGGAACCTCAGTATTCATCCCCAAGATATTCCTGAACGGGCCGCACTGCAAGTGCTCCGCGTTTCAGGTTGTCGATGGCACGCAGGGTGGCGCGGGCACCGGCAATCGTGGTGTAGTACGGAATATCGTTGCTGAGCGCAGTCCGCCGGATCGAGAAACTGTCGACCACGGCCTGTTTGCTCTCGGTGGTATTGAATACCAGGTTGATATCGCCGTTCTTCATCATGTCCACGATATGGGGACGTCCTTCCTGTACCTTATTGACCGGGGTAACGTCCAGCCCTTCTTTTTCAAGAGCTTCGGCAGTGCCATGCGTCGCAACAATCACAAAGCCAAGCTCGATCGCCTCGCGTGCGAGTTGAACAGCAGCCGGTTTGTCATAGTTTTTGACTGACATGAAGATCTTGCCAGATTGCGGCAGATCGTGACCCGCCGCCATCTGCGCTTTGGCAAAGGCGCGACCGAAATCGGTATCAAGGCCCATAACTTCGCCGGTTGAGCGCATTTCCGGGCCAAGCAGGGTGTCGACACCCGGGAAGCGGTTGAACGGAAGCACCGCTTCCTTGACCGCAATATGCTTGAACGGACCTTCGTTGATCCTGAAGTCCGAAAGCTTTTCGCCTGCCATGATGCGCGCGCCGATTTTTGCAATCGGGTTGCCGGTGGCTTTGGCAACAAACGGGACAGTACGCGAGGCACGCGGGTTGACTTCGATCAGATAGATCACATCCCCCTTGATCGCGAACTGCACGTTCATCAGGCCAACAACATCAAGTGCCTTGGCCAGTTGCACGGTCTGTGCTTTCAGGCGATCAATCATGTCCTGACCGAGCGAATAGGGCGGCAGTGAGCATGCACTATCCCCGGAATGGATCCCGGCTTCCTCGATATGCTGCATGATGCCGGCCACAAAGACATTTTCGCCGTCCGAAACCGCATCGGCATCAATTTCGATTGCATCCTGAAGGAAGCTGTCGATCAGAACCGGGCTTTTGCCCGAAACCTGAACGGCTTCGGTCATGTAGCGCAGCAGGTCTTCGGTAGTGTGAACGATTTCCATCGCACGGCCGCCAAGCACGTAGCTTGGGCGGATTACGATCGGATAACCGATGCTTTCGGCGATTTTAACAGCTTCGTCAACCGAACGCGCAATGCCGTTGGCGGGCTGTTTCAGGCCCAGCTTGTGGATCAGTTCCTGGAAACGGTCGCGGTCTTCGGCAAGGTCGATGCTGTCGGGGCTGGTGCCGAGGATCGGAATGCCTGCTTTTTCAAGGGCGGCTGACAGTTTAAGCGGGGTCTGGCCGCCATACTGAACGATCACGCCAAGAAGTTCGCCCTTGCTTTGTTCAAGCTGGCAAAGTTCGATCACGTCTTCGGCGGTCAGCGGTTCGAAATAAAGGCGGTCCGAAGTGTCATAGTCGGTGGAAACCGTTTCCGGGTTGCAGTTGACCATGATGGCCTCGATACCGACTTCACGAAGCGCATAGGCCGCATGCACACAGCAATAGTCGAACTCGATGCCCTGACCGATACGGTTCGGACCACCGCCAAGAATGATGACTTTCCTGCGATCGGTTACTTCGGCTTCGTTTTCCGGTTCAAAGAACCCGTCGCCTTCGTAAAGCGAATACATGTAGGACGTGCGCGACGGGAATTCGGCCGCACAGGTATCAATACGTTTGTAAACCGGGCGAAGGTTCATAGCCTGGCGGGTTTCGCGCACGGCGTCTTCTTCGATACCGGCCAGTTCCGCCAGACGCGCATCCGAGAAACCGAGTTTCTTGAGGCGCAGCAATTCCTGCTTGTCTTTCGGGATACCGTTTGCGCGGACCTGCTCTTCTTCGGCGACCAGCATTTCGATCTGGCGCAGATACCACGGATCAAACTTGGTGGCTTGCTGGATTTCCGACAGGGTCAGGCCGTGACGGAATGCCTGTGCCGCGTAAAGAATGCGGAACGGCATCGGCTGTGTCAGTTTCGCACGGATCGCGGCCTTGTCCGGTGCACCTTCGATTTTGACTTCGTTCAGACCAGTCAGGCCGGTTTCCATCGACCGCAGGCCTTTCTGAAGGCTTTCGGCAAATGAACCGCCAATCGACATGGCTTCGCCAACCGATTTCATCGCAGTCCCCAGAAGCGCCTGCGCACCCGGGAATTTTTCAAAGGTGAAGCGCGGAATTTTGGTGACGACATAATCGATGGTCGGCTCGAACGAAGCCGGGGTGACGCCGGTAATGTCGTTATCAAGTTCGTCAAGTGTGTAACCAACCGCCAGCTTGGCCGCGATTTTGGCAATCGGGAATCCGGTCGCCTTGGATGCCAGCGCAGACGAACGCGACACGCGCGGGTTCATTTCAATGACGATCAGACGGCCATCATCCGGGTTAACCGCGAACTGCACGTTCGAGCCACCTGTATCCACACCGATCTCGCGCAGGACCGCCAGGGAGGCGTCGCGCATGATCTGGTATTCCTTGTCCGTCAGGGTCAGGGCCGGAGCGACGGTGATCGAATCCCCGGTATGAATGCCCATCGGGTCGACGTTTTCGATCGAACAGATGATGATGCAGTTATCCGCGTTATCGCGGACGACTTCCATCTCGTATTCTTTCCAGCCGAGAATGGATTCTTCGACCAGAACCGTGTGGGTCGGCGAAATCGCAAGACCATTACGAACGATCTGTTCGAATTCTTCGCGGTTATAGGCAATACCACCGCCTTCACCGCCAAGGGTGAAGCTTGGCCGGATGATGGCCGGAAGGCCGGTTGTTTCAAGGGCTACAACGGCTTCTTCAAAGGTGCGGACCATCGCGGAACGCGCGCTTTCAAGACCAATCTTGTCCATCGCTTCGCGGAAAAGCTGACGGTCTTCGGCTTTTTCGATCACGTGCTTTTTCGCACCGATCATTTCAACGCCATATTTATCCAGCGTGCCATCGTCATAAAGTGCCAGTGCGGTGTTCAGTGCTGTCTGACCACCCATGGTCGGCAGCAGGGCATCCGGGCGTTCCTTTTCGATGATCTTGGCGACCATTTCAGGCGTGATCGGCTCGATATAGGTTGCATCGGCCAGGTTCGGATCGGTCATGATCGTCGCCGGGTTCGAGTTGACCAGAATGACGCGATAGCCTTCTTCCTTCAGGGCCTTGCAGGCCTGTGCACCGGAATAATCGAACTCGCAGGCCTGACCAATGACAATCGGGCCGGCACCGATGATAAGGATGGATTTGATATCTGTACGTTTCGGCATGTCTTTTTCCGCTTTTGGCGTGGCGGGCGCGATTGCTGCACCGCCCGAAATTAAGTCCGTTAATCGCTTGTCGCTGATGTCGTCGCGCTATCAGGCTTTCGCGTCTTCGATCAGGCCAACGAAACGTTTGAACAGGTAATGGCTATCGTGCGGCCCCGGGGATGCTTCGGGATGGTACTGAACCGCAAAGACCGGTTTGTCTTTCAGGCGAAGCCCGGCAAGGGATCCGTCAAACAGCGAGAAGTGCGTTGCTTCGACATTGTCGGGCAGGCTGTCCTTGTCGACGACAAAGCCGTGGTTCTGGCTGGTGATTTCCACGACACCGGTTGTGGTGTCCTTTACCGGGTGGTTCGCACCGCGATGACCGACATCCATCTTTTTGGTTTTTGCACCAAGGGCGAGCGCCATCATCTGATGACCAAGGCAGATACCGAAAACCGGTTTGCCGCTGGCGATCAGTTTTTTGATGGTCGGAACCGCATATTCGCCGGTCGCCGCCGGATCGCCAGGGCCGTTCGAAAGGAAGACCCCATCCGGGTTCATCGCAAGGATTTCTTCGGCGGACGTCGTTGCCGGAACAACCGATACCTTGCATTCAAGCGCGGCAAGATTACGCAGAATGTTGCGTTTCACACCGTAATCGATGGCAACAACATGGTGTTTGGCATTGCCAAGTTCGCCATAACCGCCTTCGCGGGTCCAAAGGGTCTGATCCCAGTCATAACCCTCGGTGCAGCTATTGTCCTTGGCAAGGTCCATGCCCTCCAGGCCCGGCCATTCATTGGCCTTGGCGATCAGGGCATCGATATCGAACTTGCCATCCGGGTTGTGGCAGATCACGCCGTTTGGAGCGCCTTCGCTACGAATGCGTTTGGTCAGGCGGCGGGTATCAATACCGGCAATGCCGATCCGGCCATGCTTTCCCAGCCAGTCATTGAAATGACCCTGTGCACGATAGTTTGACGGCTCGGTAATGTCCTGGCGCAGGATGCAGCCAAGGGCGACGGGGATTTCGTTTTCGATATCCTCGTCATTGGTGCCGACATTGCCGATATGGGGGAAAGTAAAGGTGATCATCTGCCCGGCATAGGACGGGTCGGTCATGATTTCCTGGTAGCCCGTGATCGAGGTGTTGAAGCAGACTTCACCAACCACCTCTCCTCGGGCGCCGACGCCTCGTCCCCAGTAAACAGAACCATCAGCAAGTACCAGAACGGCAGAAGCTCCAGGAGGCGGGGTGTGCGTGGGCGCTGACATTGGCGAATGTCCTTTCGATCTTTCCACGGTGAGACACGGAGTCTTTATATATAATAATTACGAGCAGGCCGAGAAAAACGGCCAAATTCCCCTGCATATCGGGCATGCGGACATGACAAGGTATCCCCAGCATGAACGACCATAACGTCAAAAGACGTTGGTGCAATATGCTGAAAGCGGGTTAAAACCTCATCCCGGCAGGCAAATTGGCGGATGTCTACGGGAGTCGTGTCGCCCTGTCAAGGATGCATCCAAACTTTTATTTTTCTTTTAAAATCAATAAGTTGAGTGGAAAGGTTTTCTTTGCCTAGATGGCGCTTTTGGGGTATGTTCGCTCCTTTCTTCCACAGAATCAGAGATAAGCCATGCTGCGATCGCAGCTTACAGACGCTTTGAAAAAGGCCGTCCTCGAAAAGGATGCCGTATCCGTGACCACCGTGCGCCTCATTCTGGCAGCGCTCAAGGAACGCGATATTGCGGCACGCGGCGAGGGGAATACGGATGGTATTTCCGATGAGGAAATCCTGACCCTGCTGCAGGCGATGGTTAAACAGCGTCGCGAAAGCATCGAAATGTACACCAAGGGCAATCGCCCCGAACTTGCAGCGCAGGAAGCCGCCGAGATCGGCGTGATTGAACGGTTCCTGCCCAAACAGATGTCCGATGAAGAAATCGAGGCGGCTGTCAAAGGCGTGGTTACCGACCTTGGCGCGACATGCCTTAAGGATATGGGCCGGACGATGGCGGCGCTTCGCGAAAAATATGCCAGCTGCATGGATTTCGGCAAAGCCGGCAGTGTTGCGAAAAAACTTCTCGGCTGATTTCGAGAATAGCTATTTTTTATGGAAGCCGGGCGTGTAAAATCGTCCGGCTTTCGTCGTCCCTAAGCCCGGATTCCAGAATGGAATCAATAAAAGGGTAGGATGGGATTTGGTATCAACATGATCACGGGATCGGGACAATCATGAGCTTTCCCCAGTCGTTTCTTGACGATCTGCGGGCGCGCGTCGGACTGGCAGATATTGTCGGTACGTCGGTGAAGCTGATTAAACGCGGCCGGGAATATTCTGGCCTGTGTCCATTCCATTCCGAAAAATCCCCTTCTTTCACGGTCAACGAGCAGAAGGGCTTCTATCACTGCTTTGGCTGTGGCGCGCATGGCGACGTGATCAGTTTTGTGATGAATACCCGCGGCCTGACCTTTGTCGAGGCGGTCGAGGTACTGGCCAATCAGGTCGGCATGGATGTGCCCAAACCATCCCGTGAAGCCCAGGAGCGCGAAAAAAAGGCCAAAACACTTTACGAAGTGATGGAAGCGGCCTGCGTATTTTATGAACGCGTGCTTCATATGCCCGAAGGTCGCGAAGGGCTTGAATATTTTCGTCGTCGCGGTCTTGACGATAAAACGATTGCCGAATTCCGACTGGGCTTTGCACCCGATAATCGTGGTGCGCTGAAGGCAGCGTTAAAGCGCGAGGAATTTGACGAGCCGCTGATGATTGAAGCCGGGCTTCTGATCGAGCCCGAAGATCAGGGCCGTCAGACCTATGACCGGTTCCGGGGTCGCGTGATGTTTCCGATCCTTGATCGAAGGGGCAGGGTTGTTGCCTTTGGCGGGCGTGTCATGGGCGATACCAAGCCAAAGTATCTGAATAGCCCTGATACACCTTTGTTCCACAAGGGCCAGCTTCTTTATGGCTTGCCGCAGGCCCGTGAAGCCAGCCAGCAGGATGCACCGATCATCGTGACCGAGGGTTACATGGATGTGATCGCCCTGCATCGGGCCGGTTTTCGCGGGGCAGTGGCCCCGTTGGGGACAGCGGTAACCGAAGAACAGATCGGCGAGCTTTGGAAAATGACCAACGAGCCGATCCTGTGTCTTGACGGTGATGCGGCGGGCAAGCGCGCGGCGGTGCGTGCCGCCGAGCGTGCCCTTCCCATCCTGCGTCCGGGCAAATCATTACTGTTTTCGATCCTGCCAGAGGGCGAGGACCCCGACAGCCTGATGGCGGGAACAAACGGATTTGCCAGTTTCCGCAAGATACTCGATAGCGCCGTGCCGCTGGCAGAACTGGTATGGCGCATGGATGTCGCCGGGCGGGCAACCGATACACCCGAACGCCGTGCCGCCCTTGAGGCCGACATTCAGAAACGCATTTCGGCAATCGGTGATGACGCGGTCAGATCGCAATATCAGTCGATGTTCCGCGATCGCATCTGGCAATTATTCAAGGGTGATCGCGCAAAAGGCGGGGGATCACGGCCTGCGCCAGGCGGCGGATACCAGAACAAAAAATTCAGCCGGGGTGGCAAAGGCGGAAAAAAAGACTATTTCTGGGAACCGGCAGGTAAAGCCGTTCCGGGGATGTCGCGTCCACCCATGCAAAAACGTCGTGTCGTACAGGACTGTATTTTGCTGGTAACGTTGATAAACCATCCCCACCTGCATGAGGATGTTGGCGAGCGGCTTGGAATCTACACTTGTGCAGACTCCGACCTTGACAATCTTCGTCGTGCCGTCTTAAAGCTGCTTGACGGTGATCCCGGACTTGATTCCGAAACAATCAAGGCCCATTTGGAGCGCGACGGGCTGTCAGAGACAGTATTGCGGGTGGTTGGTGCGGACATTTTGGCGCACGCCGCTTTCGCCAGGCCCGAAACGCCGCTCGAACGGGCTCGTGCGGGTTGGGAACAGGTTTTTTCCATGGCTGTAAGCTCCCTGGAGGACGAAGAGGCAAAATACGCCGTCCGACAGTTGGCAGCAGATATCAGCGAGGAAGAATGGGAAAGATTTTCGCATAGACGCGACGATCTGGCCCGGCGCCGGGAAAAAGTGTTTAAGCTCGACGACTGATCGATGCATGCGGTTTGTATGCGGGATCGGCGTTCGGGCTATTTGTGATTTGCGCTGATGAAAACAGTGCGTGGGACAACAACGGTACGAACTGTACCCAGCGGGAAACGGGGAATAGATGTCGTCTAAGACTTCGAACGCTGAAGAGAAAAAGAACTCTTCTGAAACCGCAGACGGACCTCTTCTCGATACATATAAAGCGGCCATCAAGAAGCTCATTGCCAAGGGCAAGGAGAAGGGCCACATCTCGGTCGATGAACTGAATGCTGCCTTGCCGTCGGAGCATTTTTCCTCCGAGCAGATCGAAGACGTGATGAGCAATCTCAACGAGATGGGCATCAATGTTATCGATGGCGAGGATGGTGACGACTCGGACGACGATGACGAGAAAGACTCGGATCCGAGCGGCAATATTTCCGAAGATGATGTTGGCCGTACCGATGACCCGGTCCGGATGTATCTGCGTGAGATGGGCAGCGTCGAGCTACTGTCGCGCGAGGGCGAAATCGCCATTGCCAAGCGTATCGAGGCTGGCCGTGACATGATGATTGGCGGGATTTGCGAATCCCCGCTGACCATTCGCGCGATCGTCAACTGGCATGATCAGCTTCAGGCTGGCAACCTTCTGCTTCGCGATGTGATCGATCTGGAAACCACCTATGGCGGTGGCCCGGATGCGGAAATCGCAGCCGAAGAAGGTGAAGAAGCCGACGCCGAAGGCGATGATTTCGAGGCAGCCGCCGTCGAAACCGATGCCGACGAAGATGAAGAAGCCGAAACCGAAACGCCAGAGCCGACCGGTGCGCCTGCCAGCGACGAGGAAGAAGAGGACGACGAAGAGTCGGACGATGATTCCGAAGGCGAAGAAGGCGAGGGTGATGGCGACGACGAGGACGATGACGAGAACGAGCAGGTCAACGTTTCACTTTCCAAAATGGAAGAGGAACTGACCGAGCAGGTTCTCGAGAAGTTCGAGCTGATCGCGAAAACCTACGAAAAACTGCACAAGGCACAGGAACAGCGCCTTGTTGCAATGAACAAGGGCGAAACCGTTCCGGCTGCGACCGAAAAGCGGTATGCCAAGCTGAAAGGTGAGATGGTTGACCTGATGGAAGATGTTCACCTGAACAACTTCCGGATCGAGGAACTGCTTGATCACCTGACCGGTCTGAATAACCGTTTGCTCGGCCTTGAGGGCAAGCTTCTGCGTTTTGCCGACCGTTGCAAGATTAAACGCCCCGATTTCGTCAAACAGTATCAGGGCCATGAACTCGACCCGAACTGGATGGAGCGCGTTGGCGAACTGCCGGGCAAGGGCTGGAAAGCTTTCATTGAACGCTACCCAGATGAAATCGCCCAGCTGCGTGAACAGGTTGGCGGTGTTTCCGCCGAAGTCGGCTTGCCGATCGGTGAATTCCGTCGTGTTTACGGCGTCGTTAACAAAGGCGAGCGCGAAGCGGCACGTGCAAAAAAGGAAATGATCGAGGCCAACCTGCGTCTCGTGATTTCGATCGCCAAAAAATATACCAACCGTGGTCTTCAGTTCCTTGATCTTATTCAGGAAGGCAATATTGGCCTGATGAAGGCGGTGGACAAGTTTGAATACCGCCGTGGTTACAAATTCTCGACCTATGCGACCTGGTGGATCCGTCAGGCGATCACGCGTTCCATCGCCGATCAGGCCCGTACGATCCGTATTCCGGTTCACATGATCGAAACCATCAACAAGCTGGTCCGTACCTCGCGCCAGATGTTGCATGAAATCGGTCGCGAGCCGACCCCGGAAGAGCTGGCAGAAAAGCTGCAGATGCCGCTTGAAAAGGTTCGTAAGGTTCTGAAAATCGCCAAGGAACCGATCTCGCTCGAAACCCCGATCGGGGACGAGGAAGACAGCCATCTTGGCGATTTCATCGAAGACAAGAACGCCGTTCAGCCGCTTGATGCTGCGATCCAGGCCAACCTGCGTGAAACCACGACACGGGTTCTGGCATCGCTCACCCCGCGTGAAGAACGTGTTCTGCGTATGCGTTTCGGGATCGGGATGAACACCGACCATACCCTCGAAGAGGTTGGTCAGCAGTTCTCCGTGACCCGCGAACGTATCCGCCAGATCGAGGCAAAGGCGCTGCGCAAGCTCAAGCATCCGTCGCGCTCGCGCAAATTGCGTTCGTTCCTCGATTATTAAAAAATCTTGCGACGTTCGGGCTTGACCTTGGCCCGAAAATCGCTAGTTTTCGGGACCGCGCCAGACAATTGGCGCGGTCTTTTCTATTCCCCTTTGGGGCCCGTAGCTCAATTGGTTAGAGCCGACCGCTCATAACGGTCTGGTTGGGGGTTCAAGTCCCTCCGGGCCTACCATCCATATGATTAACTTGTTGTTATTAAACGGTTAATTGGTGATTGTGTCCCACGATTTTAACGTCGTGGGACACATTTCCCCTAGAATGCCTACCATATTTTTCGTAAAAGTTCTTGATTTGTTCTTTTGTTTGTTACATAAGAGAAAAGTCAACGGGAGAAATGCACCCGGACCGAAACCCGCAAAGCCTTATAGGCTCTGCGGGTTTTTGCGTTTGGGACCGGATCAAGGAGGTGATCGGGATGCAGCGGCAAAGATACGGACACAGACACGGGCAGGGCGGCGGGGTGCCCCGCAGGATATTGACCGGTGGATGGCGGAGCCATTATGGCGGCATTCTGCCCGAGGACTAGGGCTGGGGAACTAACCCGGTCATTTGTCATGACGGGAGAGGTGCGTCTTGTTGGAGAGGGAGTATTAAATTTGCCGGGAGCGGCAGGAATGGCAGGAGGGGGCAGCATTGATCTATGGCCCGTCAACGGTCGAAAGGTGGGAGCCCGTACGCCCGGAGTTTGTCTGGACCTCAGTGGTTGCGGGAAAGTGTTGCCATTGCCGAAAGTGACCGGAGCACGACGTGAGGCCGAAGGCCGTCTGCTGGGAAGGTTGGCGAAGGCCCGGGGTTTGTCTGGGATTCCGCTGGTTGCGGCAAGGCCGCCATTGCCAAACGTGACCGGAATGGGGCCGAAAGCTGTTTGTTGCGAGGATGGCTAATGCCCGAGGTTTATCCGGGCTTCGTTGGTTGCAGGAAATGCCGCCATGGACGGAAGTGACCGGAGCAGGTCATGAGACGGAAGGCAGTTGATCTGCGCTCCGTTGGCGAGGATGCCGAAGCCCCGGGTTCGTCGGGACTTCGCGGATTGCGGGAAATCCGGTTTTGGCTGATGTACTCAGACGAGCGCGGTCTGCTGGTTCTGATTTGAGCGCACCGCTGATGCGCGCTTCAGCTTTCCCGGACATCGTCCACCTCTTTCTTTGAAGGGTAGTTGCAGGCTGAATTGAAACACTGTTCATCGATCCGGGTAAGTCGCAGATACAAAACGCTCGATCGCTCCTCTTCTCTCTGCGCACAATGAGCTCAACGCATCGATTGCAGAGTTATCATAATTCGGGGTTATGAGACCATTCCAGCCGATGCCCTATCAGCGCTTCGCAGCCACGCATAGCTGCCCGGTTGATTCCGCATATTGACATATCGGAAAATCCCGATATATTTCACGTCATGGAAATGCTCGAAATATTCAAAGCCCTCTCGAACCGGACCCGCCTTGAAATCCTCAAAGGCTTGAAAGAGCCTGCGAAGAACTTTCCTCCGCAGGATGAAGGCGACGTCGATACGGTTGGAGTTTGCGTCAGCAGTATTCAGGAAGGTGTCGGACTGTCGCAATCGACGGTGTCCGATTACCTTGCGACGCTGCAACGGGTGGGTCTGGTGGAAGTCAGACGCATCGGTCAGTGGACCTACTACAAGCGGAACGAAGCAACCATCCGCGCTCTTGCCGAGGCTATCGGAAAAGAACTGTAGTTTTTTTGCCCGAATATATCGAGAAATTGCGATATCCCTTTTTGCCGAAATAAGGCAGTAAAATGAAAGTCCAGACAATGAAAGCTCAGATACTCAAATCCTTTGGCGGCCCGGAAGCCTTTGAACTTCAGGACGTCGCCAAGCCCGTCCCGCAGGCCGGACAGGTCCTTGTCCGTGTCCACGCCACCTCCATCAATCCGCTGGATTATCAGGTCCGGCGCGGTGATTATCCCGATTATGTACCCCTGCCCGCCATTACCGGGCATGACGTTTCGGGCGTCGTCGAAAGCGTCGGCCCCGGCGTGACCAGCTTCGTCCCCGGTGATGAAGTCTGGTACACCCCGCAGATTTTTGACGGGGACGGAAGCTACGCCGAATACCATGTCGCTTCGGAAAAAATTATTGGCAAAAAACCGGCCTCGCTCAGCCACCTCGAAGCCGCCAGTCTGACGCTGGTCGGCGGCACGGCGTGGGAGGCACTGGTGGTGCGTGCGGGCCTTCGTGTCGGTGAAAGCATCCTGATCCACGGCGGTGCCGGCGGTGTCGGCCATGTGGCAATCCAGGTCGCGAAAGCCATAGGTGCCAAGGTCTTCACCACCGTACGCGAAGATAACTTCGAATTCGCCCAAAGCCTCGGCGCGGACGTCCTCATCGACTACACCAAGGAGGATTATGTCGATGCCATCCTGCGCGAAACCGATGGCAAAGGGGTGGATGTCATCTTTGACACCATCGGCGGCAATACACTCGCCAAAAGTGCCGATGCACTGGCCCAGCTTGGCCGTGTCGTCTCGATTGTCGATATCGCACAGCCGCAGAACCTGATCGAAGCCTGGGGCAAAAACGCCAGCTACCACTTCGTGTTCACCCGCCAGAACCGTGGCAAACTTGACGAGCTAAGCACCCTGATCGAACGCGGCCAGCTCCGCCCCCATGTCGGTGCCGTCTATTCACTGGCCGACATCCCGCTTGCCCATGCCCGGCTGGAAAATCCCGATAACGGCCTCCGGGGCAAAATCGCGATCGCAGTTGACCCGTCAGCCAATCCCGAGAATCTGGGCGCTTAACTGTTAAACGTACTTTAAAGGTGCAACCATGATTTATGAGATCGCCCAGCTGCCGGTTTACAAGGAACATGCGCAAGCGTTCCGGAAAGCATTTTACGAAGTCGTCCCGTTGCTTGTACGCGCGCGAGGTTACCAAGGTCACCTTCTGGCGCAAGGGATCGAGAAACCTGAAATGTTTCATCTGATTGTTCGATGGGGCTCGCTCGAAGACCACACGCCGGGCTTTGAGGAGAGTGAAGATCATCAGACCTTTATGACAGGCCTGGAACAGTATTTCTCGGAAGAACCGCAAGTCTATCATATCGAAGGCGAAGCTTTTATCTCAAGCAAAGGTGATGACTTGAGGGATAGTAGCTCCGGTGAGTTGTGGGCATAAAACAATTGGGTGGCTGTTGGAGTTTCTAACAGCCACCCAATCCCTGAACGCAAATTGCGTTGCCAGATCAATTTGCAATGATGATGATTTTCGTGCCGGTTAAGTTTTTTCATCTACCGGAGCCCGAGCCGGTTGCTCGGGCTCCGCATGAGCGGTGCGCGCGGGCGACTTTAGTTCATTAAGATGGCCTATTGGCGGAGCGCAGGAGTGGCTGTATCGTTTTACGAGCGCATCCAAGTGCTGATGCGTTCCGCCAGCATGATAACGGTTGGATTGGTCGCAACCGATGGGACATCCGGGAAACTCGAGGCATCGGCAACCCGCAGGTTTCTGACACCTTTTACACGTCCCTGATAGTCAGTTACCCCGTGCGGAGAGTTGTCTCCCCCCATCGGGGCGGTTGATGTCGGGTGATGATAGATATCAAGTGCCTTTGGCAACGCGGCGATGATATCTTCGGAGCTGGTGAGCGATGCCCCTGGAGCGAGCTCCCGAACAATAATGTCAGAGAGGGGCCCTTGGCTGGTGATCCGGCGGATCATCTCGACACCTTCGACCATTTTTTGCCGATCTTCGGCTTCACCAAGAATGTTAAGTGCGATACGAGGTGATGTGCGTGCCTTGCGATCTCGTAATGTCACCGTGCCGGTAGATTTCGGACGAGTCAGTGCCAGTGCAAGCATGAAAATGGCGCCGGTCGGTGACGAGGCCGGATCACCATAATGTACCGCGCTTACGTGGAAATCGCCTTCTCCCGGGGCTGCAGTGGACGATTGTGCCCAAAGAATAGCTCCAACAGGGGGGACTGGAAGTCCAAGGCGCTCAGGTACTGCAGCCCATGTTGTGAAGAAAAACGGATGCTCCTGCAACCGTTGCCCAACTGGCAAATCCGCCATCACAGGAATATCCATTGCACGCAGACTTTCGGCGGGACCAACACCTGATCGTAGCAAAATGGCCGGTGTGCCATAGGCACCTGCCGAAAGCACAATTTCGTCACCGGTGATACGCTCGCCATTTTCGAGAATAACAGCCTCTGCACGTCCTTTCTGGATGTCTACCTGATCCACAAGCACTTCGCTTCTAATGGTCAAGTTGGTGCGTGCCCGAACCGCTTTCGACAAATATGTCATGCCGGTATTAAGTCGCTGTCCCATACGATTGTTCATTGGATATGGACCGACACCCAAGGGCCTGTCCCCGTTAAAGTCATCGACTTTGGGGAAACCTGCCATCTGGGCCGATGTTATAAAAGCACGCTGCATGTCTGAAACTTCATCATTCTGCAGCTGATGGATTGGCCACGGACCAGAGCGGCCGCGAAATTCATCTGAACCATGTACCGTGCGCTCACTTTTTTTATAGAATGGCAGGACATCGGTGGGCGACCAGTTGGGAAGTCCGGCCTTCGTCCAACGGTTAAAGTCAGACGCGGTCGCTCGCATCGCGACACCTGCGTTTACTGCGGATGATCCGCCAAGAACCTTTCCACGGGGCACCGGGAAAGATGCACCAGCCCATCCCGGTTCAGAGGTATAGCCCCAATCATGTTCGGGATCACCGCCAATGATACTTTGGAGGCGAACAACATCGGGATAACTGTCAGGCGCATATGATTTGCCAGCTTCGAGAAGGAGCACGCGTCTTGAGGAATCTTCGCTCAGGCGGCTGGCGAGTACAGCCCCGGCCGATCCTCCTCCGACGATGATGACATCAAAATGAGATGAACTGTCATTCGTTTGTGCAAAAGCACTTCCAAGAGTGGCTGCGGCGATACCAGCGCCGGATGCCCCAATGATGAAATCCCGTCTATTAATGCCTTCTTTCTTCTGCGTGTCGCTCATGATTTCGTCCTCGCGTATGCATCGATATGCCATTCGCGGAACATCGCTAAAAGCATACCCCTTCGAATGACGGTTTTGATAAATCTCCGACATCCTAGAAGTATTGTAAGTCACCTTGGTGCTGTAGAAGGGTGTTTGTCGCTTTATTCAAGACGATATGTCTTGAATGGGTGCCCAAGTAAAAGAATGACGCTTCGTCAAGTTGAAGATGGGCGGAATACTGTGATGAGAGCCAGCAGCTTTAGATGGTCCAAATTCCGAACAAGTTTATGCAAGATGATGGAGTGCGAAAGATCCAAGGCAGGGCGTCTGCGCTAAATCTTCTCTGCCAGACATTGTGAGATGAAATTGACGAAAGCGCGTACACGGGCCACTCTCGTTCGCGATGACGGCCAAACGACTGAAACAGTCCCACGGTCATCAGTGAATTCATCGAGTAAGGATATCAAACGCCCCGCTTTGATATCCTCGGCAACGAGGTAGCGCGGTGCCTGCACTATGCCAAGTCCGGCCAGCGCGGCAGAGCCGAGGGCGCCTCCATCATTAATAACAAGCCATGGTTTGACTCTTGTCCCGCGATACTCGCCTTTGAATGCCCATTTCTCGGTAAGGCCTGTGGTCGGAAACCGGTATAGGACACAGCGATGATCAGCGAGGTCTGCGGGCGTTTGTGGCGTGCCATATTCCTTGACATAGCTTGGTGATGCGCAGGTCGTGAAAGCATGAGGCCCGATCTTGCGGGCATGTAGATTGGAATCCTCCAGTTCTCCAAGGCGAACGACCAGATCGTATCCGCCTTCAATCAGGTCGACCTTCAAATCATCAAGAGAAATGTCAAGCGTCACATCCGGAAATTCGGCCGAAAATGCATTCACGGCTTGCAAGATAATGCATCTTCCCATGACCGTAGGCACACTGATTTTAAGTCGACCCTGAGGCGTGTTTTGTGCGCTCAGTAGTTCCAGTTCTGCTTCTTGCAGATCGCTAAGGATCCGCGAAGCATATCGGTAAAGAATCTCACCTTCGTCCGTCAGGGTGAGTGAGCGTGTCGTGCGTGTCAGCAATTTGACACCGAGCCGCTGTTCGAGCCGGTCGACTGCTTTTCCTACTGCGGATGCTGAGAGACCAAGCTTCCGCCCTGCCGCGGCAAAGCTCCCATGCTCCAGCGTGACGGAAAAGGCCACAAGGCCGCTCAAGGATTCCAAGGAAGTAATTGCCGACATAATGTCCGGAATAATAGGACGCCGAGACATCTTCCGTCAAGGTCGTGCTTCTTCGATAGTTTAGGGCTCGCGCTTAATGGCGCCAAGGAGAAAGTGGATGAGGATGTCTTCAGGGGGCATCTCTATTGTCAACAGATTTGCGCTACTACAGCCGACCGTATTGGAGAGCTTTTTTGATGAATACACAGCGTAACCACTCACTTTTGGCGCGGCTGAAAAAAACCACGCGTATCTGGATTGCAGTCTATCCAACCGTGCTTGTCTTTCTGACGATATTTGGTGATGCGATCAGGGAGCTTCCGCTTCCTCTGGGCATTCTCGTCTCGACAGTGATCGTCGTCATCCTCGTCTCAAATATCATTGAGCCCCTTGTCGGGATGGCCTTTTCCCATTTGGGGCGCACTTTCCTCAAAGCTGATCATAACTGCGCAACAACGCGCTCGAAAAACAATGCCACGCCAGCTGAACTATCTGCTCAATCAGAAAATTAAAAGGGATCAATGCAATGACGAACAAAGATCACCACAAGACCGCTATCAATGCCCCAGGCACGTCTGGCATGAAAGTTCAGGCAACGGCATTCAACTGGATCAACGGTGTTCAGACCACTGACGGAGAACTAAAGCCCTCGATCGACCCTGCTACTTACGACATTATCGGCTATTATCCTGAAAATGGTCAGCCAGCTGCTGAAGCTGCAGTTGCAGCTGCCGCCAAGGCCTTCAAAGAGACGCCTTGGGCGCATGATCATGAATTGCGAGCTCATGTCATAAATCAGCTGGCTGATGCCTTCGAGCGCAACCGCGATCGCCTTGTAAAGATTCTGTCGCTTGAGAACGGCAAGGTGAAAAGTGAAGCTGCCTTCGAAGTCGATATGATTCCGAGCAAATTGCGTTATTCGGCGGCAACAGCACTGCTGGAGAGTGGCCGTGCGGTCACGCCGAAACCCGGAAGCCTGTCTGTCATTCTAAAGCAGCCAATGGGTGTTGCCGGGATTATCGCACCTTGGAATTCTCCTGCGGTTCTGACGGTTCGCTCATTGGCCCCGGCACTTGCTGCGGGATGTACTGCTGTGATCAAGCTTCCGTCGCAAGTCGCACAAACGGCTAGTGTGATGGCAGAAATCATGGCCGAGGCCGAAGGCCTACCCAACGGTGTCATCAACCTCTTTTTCGAAAGCGGTCCGGAAGGGTCTGCCTATTTGGTCGAAAGCCCGGATGTTCCCGCAATCAGCTTCACAGGCAGTACCGGTACAGGCCGTGCGATTGGCGCTGTCGGCGCCAAACGGATGAAACGGTTCGGTATGGAGCTTGGCGGCAAGACGCCGGTCATTCTGTTCGATGATGCCGATATTGATGCGGCCCTGCCCGTGATTGAGAAGGCGCTGACAGTATTTTCCGGTCAATTTTGTATGACCGGTTCACGTCTGCTTGTTCAAGACGGCATTTTTGAACATGTGCGCGATGCGCTTGCCCAGCAACTAACCGACGTGAAAGTTGGTCCGGCAAGTGACCCCTCAAGCGATATGGGGCCACTGATTGATCGAGAGAATGTCTTGCGGGTAGACGAGGTGGTCAAGAACGCCATTTCTGAGGGAGCAAACGTTATTGTACGTGGGGGGCCTGTTTGCGCCGGACCGCTTGCAAAAGGTGCTTTTTTCAGGCCTGCACTGTTGGAAGTTAACGACAATGGCCTGTCGATTCTTCAGGAAGAGACATTTGGTCCTGTTCTGACTATTCAGCGTTTTCATGACGAGGCAGAGGCCATTCAGCTTGCAAATGACAGTGAGTTTGGTCTTGCCGCCAGCGTCTGGACGCGTGACGTCGACCGTCCGTTGAAGGTGGCGCAGGCGCTTGAAGCTGGCACCATATGGATCAATGACTGGGCCAAGGTCTATGACAATACTGAGGAAGGCGGCTTCAAACAGTCTGGTCTTGGACGGCTTAACGGCCTCGCTGCACTCGACGACTTTATCGAGTACAAGCATATTGCCCTGAAGCCCGGTCTTTATAGGGGCAGATGACGTCACATGATTGATGGCGGAAGGGGCCAAGGTCGTTGCTTTCAATTGCGAGAATCTTGGTTGCCATCTGCGGGGGCAGCCCTTGCCAAGCATCACGATCCTTTGGGTAAACCAAGAACAGTGCTTGGCGTATCGCGAGGATACAGTAAGAAAATCGCAACTTATGGTATGGGGCATGTCCCCATACCAGTCCGGTGAACGACAAAGCTGTTAGTTTTGCTCTGGCGCCGCATCAGAAGTATTTGGGCCAGTTCGATACTTTGCCAAAATGCTGTCAAAAAGACCACTCTGGCGGATTGTCTTCAGACCAGCATTCAAATGATCCAGAATAATTTCCGGGGTCTCGGTCTTGCGGGAAATGCAGGAGTAATGGGAACTGGTCGATATTACCTTGGTCCTTATTCTTTCTGCATCAGGGAGCCCGTCCTCATCTCCATTGAGCAGGTAATAGTCCATAGGGGGGCGAAACGTTAAGGCCGCGTCAATTCGATTTGAGTTCAAAAGATTGACCAGCGCTTTCTCGCTATTGGCAATCATGACATCAAACTTTGCTTTGCGCGCGTACACCTCCAGACTGTATCCATTCACAACACCAACGGTCAGTTTGGATGCGTCTTCGGTGTCGATCATGTCAAAAACCTGTTCATTGGTGCTATACATGGCGATCTCTCCGTCGCCAAGTGGATCAGAATATAGGAATTCTGCGTCTCTTTCTGGCAGGTAGCTACAAGAACAAAGCCCGTCAACATGACCTGCACTGGCAAGAAAGTAGGCCCGCTTCCAAGGATAGAAGGGCGTTAAAAGTTTGATGTCGCGTGTGGCGAATGCGGCACGCAAGATTTCAACGTCAAATCCCGGCATAACGTCGTTGTCGGCGATCATCGCTGCCGGGAACGGATTGCAGGCAAGTGTCACGGTCTTGCGTTCACTGGCCGATGAGCCCAATGAATTATCTGCCATTGCCGCGCCGATCAATGTGCTCAGCGACGTAATCGTTAATGCGGCAAAGCTTGCTGCACTTTTTCCAATCCGTTTGGAAGTTAAATGATCTTTGGCCTTCTGAAGGAAAGAGGGCATCTCACTTAACTGCAATTAAATGATCAACTTTTGGTTTTGTGTCGCCCAGATGCATGCGGTTAACCTTTTCCTGTATATCGCGATCCGCGCCAGATACCCGTTTGTGATGACGTAAATGTTCTATCCAAGAACCTTCCGACCATGTTTCGACAAACAGGTCGTGATCAGCACTGTCCTGATGAAGCCCCCAATGGTAGGCGCCATGGCGCTGACGGGCTTTGCGCATTTCAGTCATGAGCTGCTGGAACGTCTCGTGATCTTTCGGGGCGATCCGATAGGAAATCCTTATCATGACAGGACCGCGATCCTGTTCGACACTTTCAGACAGGATTGGTTCGGGCCAGTGCATTGACGGGGTCAGGTCAAGTTTGGCCCCCTGATTGAGCCGAATTCGCATTGTTGCGATCATCAAAATGATTGCCCCAATCCCGGCAGCCAGCAACGCCGTTTCAATCGAAAATCGTTCAGCAAGCCAGCCCCATGCCACGCTGCCAACTGACATCGAGCCGAAAAACAGCGTCAGAAATACCGACAATCCCCGTGCTCGTACCCAGTCAGGCAAAGCTGTCTGCGTGGACACATTCAACGAAGATAAAACCGCTATCCATGATGCCCCGGCAATGAAGGAGGCCATAACTGCCACGATTGGATGCTGAACCAAAGCGAAGCTCAACATCACAAGAGCTGTTCCGATAGTACCGGCCATAATGGTTTTGTCTGGACCAAGTCGTGCCTTGATTTTCGGTAGAACAATGGCGCCGGCTACGGCGCCTGTGCCAACACTGGCCAGCAGAATTCCATAAAGCTGAGCCCCGCCGTCCAGCATGTTGCGCGCAATCAGTGGCAACATGGCCCAGTAGGCGCTGGCAAACAGAAAGAATGCAACAGCCCGGATCAAGGTGGCGATCACCGGCGGGCTATTAAACACATAGCGAAGACCCGTACCTATCGCGCTTAACATGCGTTCCCGCGGCATGGTTTCCACATTTTGTTGGGGCCGCCAGAAGAACAGAACGACAAGAATGCCAATAAAACTAAGCGCATTAAGCGCAAACGGAGATACCAGCCCGACACTGACAATCAGAAATCCTGCAAGTGCCGGACCGATTGCGCGGCTGACGTTAATGCCCATGGAATTCAGCGCAATTGCAGCCCCCAGTCGGGGCTTGTCAACCAGCCCTGGAACGATCGCCTGCCATGCCGGTGCCATCAATGCTGCACAGGTTCCCATCAAAAATGTAAACAGGATCAGGATCAAAGGCGTAACCAATTGCAGATAAACCATGGCAGAGAGCGCTGCAGCCAAGCCCGCCATTACCAGATTGATGGAAATCAGTAATTTTCTGCGATCCATTAAGTCCGCAAGCGCTCCGGCAAAGATTGCAAACAGGAATACGGGCAATGTGGTCGCCGCCTGCACCAGCGAGACAACGAGCGGCGAGGGTGACAGCTCTGTCATGAGCCAACCTGCGCCGACATCGTGCATCCAGGTGCCGATATTCGATATGACGGTTGCCACCCACAAAAAGGCGAACGCCCGATGCCGAAACGGTGCCCATGGACCTGTGTCAACTGGTTTGGTCTCGTTCATTTTTCCTCTTCCAGATGAAGATGGTAATGCGCATTTAATCATCTAATGCGCGCAAAGCGCACTAAATGCGTCGGGATGTTTTTTCGGACAGAATTGCTACAAGTGCGAGCCCTGCAATGATCGCAACATGCTCAAAAAATATGTTGCTTTGTCCGGCGCGCTCTGCCTCTGGAAAAGTCCAGTACGCATGTGCAGTGAGTGTCGCCACAGCGGTAAATATTCCCAATGCGCCAGCGGCCAGCCACACTTGGCGCCCCAGGATGATGGCAATAGAGCCACCCAGCTGGAGAAGAATAATGCCTGCTGCCAGTGGTGCCGCGGGCGAAAGTCCGAAATGGTTCATCTCACCTATCGCTGCCGACCAGTTGAACAGTTTTGTCAAACCAGACAGCCAAAACGGACAGGTCAGAGCAACCCGGATACCCAGTTCAAATATAACGCTGTTTAACAATTTCGAGATGGGGGCTGGTGTCATGACATTGTTCTCATGGTAAAGGAAACGGAAATTGTCAGTTACGCTGAAACAAACCTGGTTCGGTGCGCCGGTTTCCAAATGGAATTGACCGGCGCACCAGGGGGTTATGATTTTGTTTCAGGCGATGCTGGGCCACACTTGGTTTGAGCACCTTTGGCGTCACTTGCTACACCAAATGATTTGCCATGTAGGCAGTGTGCAGCGGCTTCTTGGGCAGACATCCTGTCTTTGGCCCAGTTCACCGCAGTTTCACCGGCGAGCATACCAAGCAGTCCAAGGAGTGCGATGACGGGTGGGGCTGGGGATCGGGTTCCCAGCAGCGCATAAATCACACCAACACCAAGCCCGATTCCAAGTGAAACGACATAAGGGGAAACAGTCATTCTCTTCTCCTTTGCTATACCGCGAAGCAGGAACAACCCAGCGCGCCCCAGAAAGATTTGCTGTCTGCAACCGGGATTGGATTGTTCCATGCAATGCCATGGTCGTGGCCGTGAACGCCGCAACCATGCGAACAACCATCGTGGCAGGCACGTTCATGTGTTGAGGCTTCAGGACGTTGGGCCGGGCTTTGTTGATGTAAAACCGGACTCCAGGATGGCGATGCTGGTGGGATTTCCGGCGACAGGGACTGATACCCTCCTTCGCCGTAAACCACTTTGCCGCCAACCATGGTCATGACCGAGTTGATCCGACGGATTTCTTCGGGCGGGACGGCCATATAATCCGCCGACAGAACTGCCAGATCAGCATATTGCCCCGGCGCAAGCGACCCTTTGACATCCGCCTCGCCCGAGAACCATGCCGACCCTTTCGTCCACAGCATGAGCGCAGTTTCACGATCAAGAACGTTGTCATTGTCGTAAAGCGACATACCGCCAACCGTCTTGCCGGTAGTAAGCCAGTAAAGACCGACCCACGGGTCATAGGATGCAACGCGGGTCGCATCCGTTCCCGCCCCGACCGGAAGACCATATTCCAGCATTTTGGAAACAGGCGGGGTCGCCATGGCAGCATCCTTGCCGTAACGGTCGACAAAATATTCGCCTTGGAAGGCCATGCGATGCTGGATCGCGATCCCGCCGCCCAGTGCCTTGATCCGTTCGATATTGCGTTCGGAAACGGTCTCAGCATGATCAATGATAAACCGCGTCTTGAACGGCTGTTTGCCATTCACCCGTTCGAAAACACCGAGGAAACGGTCGATGGTTTCGTCATAGGTCGCATGAATGCGGAACGGCCATTCGCGTTCAGCCAGCAATTCGACGATGGGTTCGAGTTCGCTTTCCATGACCGGCGCCAGATCGGGGCGCGGTTCAAGGAAGTTTTCAAAATCTGCTGCGGACCAGGCAAGGTTTTCACCGGCGCCGTTCATCCGCAACATATCATCGCCAGCACCCGGTTCGGTCATTCCGACCCAGCGTTCATAATCGCTAAGCTCGTTCCCGGCGTTTTGCGCAAACAGGTTATAGGCGATGCGGACGGTCATCTGCCCGTCATCATGCAGACGGCGAATGACATCGTAATCTTCGGGAGAATTCTGTCCGCCGCCGCCCGCATCAATGACGCTGGTGATGCCAAGCCGGTTCATTTCACGCATATAGTGACGGGTGGAATTGATCTGATCCTCAATCGGAAGCTTGGGACCCTTGGCCAGCGTAGAATACAGAATCAAGGCAGATGGTTTCGCCAGCAGCAAACCGGTCGGATTACCCTTGGCATCCTTTTCAATGACACCACCGGGCGGGTTTGGTGTGTTTTTATCAAAACCAAGAACCTTGATTGCGGCCTGGTTCAATAAAGCACGCCCATAAAGGTGCAGGATGAAAACCGGCGTATCTGGTGCGGCAGCATTGATTTCATCAAGGGTTGGCATCCGGCGTTCGGCAAACTGGAATTCCGACCAGCCGCCAACGACACGCACCCATTGCGGTGCAGGCGTGACAGCGGCCTGTGCTTTGAGCATGCGCAGGGCATCTGCGACTGATGGAACATTTTCCCAGCGCAATTCCATATTGTAGTTCAACCCGCCGCGAATAAGGTGGGTATGGCTGTCATTAAGTCCCGGAATGATGCGACGGCCGCCGCCATTGATCATTTTGGTTTTGCCATCGGCAAACTTGCGCATATCGGCTTCGGCGCCGATGGCCAATACTTTGCCATCGACAATCGCAATTGCGTCGACTTCCGGATTTTTTGGATCAAGCGTCGTAATGCGGGCATTGTGGATGATTGTTTCGGCTGTCTTGCTCATCTCGGTACTTCCAGTTGATCTGATTGGCAACGCACTGAGTGCTGTGCTTGCAGCGGCACCCTGAAGAAATGTCCGGCGTTTCATGTGTGTGACCTTTCAACACCAAGCCCCGCAGCTGCCGCTCATACGCGCCCGTTCAGTGAGTCACGCGATTTGGAACCGGCATTTAGAATTTGGCATCACAGAGGGCTTCGAACGAAAAAACGCGGCAGATATTTTGTATCTGCCGCGTTTCCTCTATCGATCAGGAAGCTGCTTTTGGCGCAATCCGGGGACCATGTTCAACACGTTCCGGTGCCTTGTGAACCATGGTGTAGGCATAATCGACGCCCATGCCATATGCGCCGGAATGTTCTTTCACGAGTGCCATGACATCGTTGTAGGTTTCACGGTGTGCCCAGTCGCGCTGCCATTCCAGCAGAACCTGCTGCCAGGTGACCGGTACGACACCGGCCTGCACCATACGATCCATCGCATAATTATGCGCATCGACCGACGTACCGCCGGATGCATCGGCGACCATATAGATTTCATAACCGCCTTCAAGCATCGCACAGAACGCGAAGGAGTTGTTACAGACTTCGGTCCACAGGCCGGAAACGATTACTTTTTTGCGGCCGTTTGCCGCCAGTGCATCGCGTACTTTCTGATCGTCCCAGGAATTCATCGAGGTCCGTTCAAGAAGCGGATTTTCAGGAAATACTGCCAGAAGTTCCGGATAGGTATGCCCCGAAAAGCTCTCGGTTTCGACGGTCGTGATCGTGGTCGGGATGTTGAAAATCTTGGCAGCCTTCGCAAGGCCAACGGTGTTGTTTTTCAGAACCTGACGATCAATCGACTGAACGCCGAATGCCATTTGCGGCTGGTGATCGATGAAGATGATCTGCGAATTTTTCGGAGTAAGAAGTTCGAGCTTTTCCAATTTAGGTCTCCTGTTTAATAGAACGCCATTGCCTGAGTGCAATAAGGGCTGTGGAAAGGGTCGGGGACTAGGAATTCGGGATCGCAGACACGATCATAAGCACGCCAAAAACAATAAAGATTACGCCAGTCAACGCACGCCCACGCCTTGCATGTTGCGGCTTTTGAAACAGCTTTACGACGTGCCGCGCCCCGATGGCGTAACCACCAAGAACAACAAGCTTTGCAACGACAAACGTCAAAACCAGAAGTGCCAGAACAGCTGGGCCGCTCTCAGCGGGAATAAACTGCGGGAACAGGGCCGCAAAAAACAAAACCGCCTTTGGGTTGCTGATCCCGACGCCGAATGAGTGAAACCAGAGAGCCAATCCGTTGCGTCCACGTACTATCTCTGCAGTTCCGTCGACCTCTTTCGGTTGATTGACGGGTCTGAGATAAGTCCATCCCAGCCACAAAACATAGAACGCACCAAGCAGGCGCAGACTAAGAAAAATCAGCGGATACGCTTCTAGCAAAGCACCCAAGCCGACCACCGAAAGTGTGGCTAGCAGTGCAATTGCGACAAGATCGCCACTTAGTGCGCCCAATGCGCGACGCCACCCAAAGGCAAGAGCATTGTTAACGAGAAACAATGTCGACGGACCGGGCGTCGCGCTTTGAGCTGCGCTGATCAAGATAAAGGCAATATATGATGATAATTCCATTGCGCACCCAAGACAATAATTTGTTCAAAGAAAAAGAAATGGTTAAAGTAACCCAATGGTTTTTCTGCCTTTTTACAAAGCAGAGTGCCATTTCTATTCTGCTATTCAAGAAGTGATGAAGAGCCGTGACAAATCCTCGGGCGTTCATCTGGAATCTGATCAGTCCATTATTTATCCCTAGCCGGGGACAGGTGTGTTAAGCAGTTGCTGTTCCCATTGGAATGCGACACCACTCGCCCCGGCATGTTGCTTAAGTATCTCGGCAAGTTCGGGAATATGTTCTTCGCGCGCCCAGTCGCGTTGCCATTCGGAGGCCAGGGCCAGCCATGTCATCATGTTCGCGCCGGCTGAGATCATCCTTTGGATAGCGACTTCATGTGCCTCGACTGAAACACCGCCGCATGCATCTGTTACGACCGTGACATCCCACCCTTCGCCGAGGGCCTGAATCGTTGGCATGGCGACACAGACTTCGGTCCACAGGCCCGCAATGACAAGTTGCTTGCGTCCTGTTTCCTTGACGACATCTACCACTTTTGGGTCTTGCCAGGTGTTGATCAAAGTCCGGTCAATGATTTCCTGTCCGGGGAAAACATCGGTAATCTGGGGGAAAATGTTCCCGCCCTGACGTGCGATCACGGAAGTTAAGATGGTCGGCACGCCAAACGCCTTGGCAGCTTTTGCCAGCCCCACCGTGTTGTTCACCACCATGTGAGGATCGTGGCTGTTGAGATTTGCAAGTTGGTAGGGTTGATGGTCGATCAACACAAGTACTGAGTCTTCGGGGCGAAGGAGTGAAGCAAGGCCATTGCGAATATTCATAGGCTGTCCCTTCTGTTTTTGTAATTAGGGCAGGTTTGCTCAACTGGATTTTTAGGTGCCCTATGAAACGACAGTCGCAGGTCTCTGGATAAGACACTAGTGCCCGTATATGATATGCTGTGTCGCAGCACAGGGAACGCGAAATTGGACATAGAAGAATTAGAAACATTTGTGGAAGTTGCTGACTCTGGGGGAATTTCTCCTGCCGCGCGTCGATTGGGTCTCTCCAAATCAATCGTCAGTCGGCGACTTTCACGTCTGGAATTGGCGCTTGGTGTCCAGCTTCTGGCACGTACGACCCGAGGTGCGGCACTTACTGAGGCCGGAGCGACATTTCGCGAACATGCTGCGAGGATTTGTGATGAATTAGAGTTGGCGAAAGACACACTGCTGCCAACGGGTGAGCTTTGCGGACGGCTTCGTATCGCCATGCCGCTTTCATTTGGTCCGACCCACTTTGCCCCTGTTCTTGCAAAAATGGCGCAACGCCATCCCCAGCTTCAAATCAATGCCTGCTATAGTGATCGTTTCGTAGATATTATCGCCGAGGGGTTCGATTGCGCGATCCGGCTGGGCCACCTTCCTGACTCCAACCTGATTGCAAAGCGGTTTGCGCCCATTCATGGCAAGCTCGTTGCAAGCCCCTCGTACATAGAGATGTATGGTGCACCTGAAACGCCCGAAGATATTGTACTTCACCAAGCCGTTTTACAGGGTACCGAGGCGTGGCATTTGATGGACGGTGACAAAATCGTCACGGTGCAGCCGCAAGGGCGTTTCAAGTCGGACAATGGCATAGCACTGACCGCTGCTGCCGCAGAAGGTCTTGGGATTGGATGTCTTCCCAATTGCCTTACCCACGAATACTTGGTCTCCGGAGCCCTCGTTCCGGTGATGCCGCAATATCCCCCAAAATCGGGAGCGGGCTTTGTGGTGCGACCACCGGGAAGTTACCTGGACCGCAAGGTGCGCATACTGACCGAAATGCTGATTGAGCATGTCCAGTCCAATCCCCATCTCTGGGAAGAATAGCCCTGACAAGCCAGCAAGCGCCAACCCAGTCATCTCGGTCAGTCTTATTCCGAGCAGACATTCCACTTCGTGCGACACAGTTAAGCACATAACGTGACTAGCGGAGCGAAAAAACATACGCCAGTCTGGGGTATCCCTCTGATCGGTAGTGCATTTTGCCTGCTGGGTCTGTAAGGGCACTAAGTACAGACTAAGGAGTGCGCGTATGAGTTGGAACCCCGCATTGCAACCGGGCTGCCCCGATGATGTAGATACTGGGGCGATTGAGACACTTATTGTCCCGCGCGCAAGAGATCTTGGCGGTTTTGAGGTTCGTCGCGCCTTGCCTGCACCAAAGCGGCAGATGGTGGGACCCTTCATCTTCTTTGATCAGGCGGGACCGGCAGAATTTCTGACCGGCCTAGGTGTTGATGTAAGACCACACCCGCATATCGGTCTTGGCACAGTAACGTATCTTTTCCGCGGTGATTTCCATCATCGGGATAGTACAGGGGCAGACCAGATCATCCGTCCCGGTGAGTTGAACTGGATGGTTGCCGGGCGCGGTGTATCCCACTCAGAGCGGACTTCAGCGCAAGCCCGGTCTGGGCCCAACAGTTTGTTCGGGATACAGACTTGGCTCGCACTACCAGATCAGTACGAGGATATAGCCCCGACATTCGAACACCATAATAAAGAGACGCTGCCAATAATCGAGGATTCGGGCGTCAAGCTTCGACTAATTCTCGGCAACGCCTATGGCAAGGTTGCGCCTGCGACAATGCTCTCCGAGACCTTTTACGCCGATGTGATGCTCGAAGCAGGAGGTCGATTGCCTTTGCCCGATAATCACGAGGACAGAGGGATCTACATCGTCGAAGGCTCAATATTGATAGCTGGACAGGAGTATCAATCATCTCAAATGATGGTCTTCCGTCCAGGAGACAAAATCACCGTCTCGGCCGGTGAGAAAGGTGCTCGGATCATGATCCTCGGCGGCTCCACCCTTGAGGGGCCACGTTACATCTGGTGGAACTTCGTTGCCTCGTCAAAAGAGCGTATCGAAGAAGCCAAAGCCGAATGGCGCGCAGCAAACTGGGGCAAAGGACGTTTCGATCTCCCTCTCAATGATCGTGATGAGTACATCCCCATGCCGGCTTGAGCATCATTGAAGAAATACCTCAAAGACAGCCAAGTCGGTCCGAGGTTTCTTTAACACTCATTTCGAAATGTCTTTTTCTGAGATCACAACCAGTAACCGCTGTACATCTATGAGATTGATACGCTCAGTTTCGCGCGGAGTAAATCAACATACTGTGACGTGCTGCTGTGTCGTGAAATAGAGAACGCCAAGTTGAATATAGAAGACATAGAAACATTCGTCGTAGTTGCCGATGCGGGAGGCGTTTCGCCCGCTGCACGGCGGCTCGGCATATCCAAATCAATTGTCAGTCGCAGGCTCTTTCGGCTTGAAGCAGCGCTTGGTGTGCAGCTTCTTGCCCGAACAACAAGAGGGGCTGCCCTCACCGAGCCCGGGGTTGCATTTCGCGAACACGCCGCAAAGGTGAGTGCCGAAATCGAAATTGCGAGGGATACGATCATGCCCACGGGGGATATTCGGGGGCGCCTAAGAATTGCCATGCCGCTCTCATTGGGACCAACACATTTTGCACCCGTTCTTGCGAAGATGGCGCAACGCTATCCCCAGCTTCAGCTTCATGCTTCCTACAGCGACCGTTTTGCTGACCTTATCGCCGAAGGTTTTGATTGCGCGATCCGGGTGGGCCACCTTGAAAATTCCAACTTGCTCGCTAAGCGTATTGGCCCTATCCATTTAAAACTTGTCGCAAGCCCGTCTTACATCGAGACACATGGAGCGCCGGAAACACCCAAAGAACTCATAGGGCATCAGGCCCTTATGCAGGGAACAGAGTCCTGGAAATTTATGGATTGCGACAGGATCATCTCGGTGCAACCTCAGGGACGCTTCAAATCTGACAACGGCATCGCTCTTACCGCTGCGGCAACCGCCGGGCTGGGCCTTGCGTACCTTCCTGACAGCTTGATCTGTGAATATTTAAGATCCGGTACCCTGATTCCGGTCATGACAAGCTATCCCCCGCCACCGGCGGCGGCATATGTTGTCCGGCCACCTGGCCAGCATCCTGTCCGAAAAGTTCAAGTCCTTACCGAAATGCTGATTGAGCATCTCGAACAAAACCCATGTCTTGAGGGAAGAAATCGAGGTTTACCGCAAATCTCTGACTAAGTCGTAGAGGTAAATCTCAGAAATAATAATGTATCAATGCAGGATTGAGCCTATTTGGGAAAACGAGTAGCTCATTCTAAATACCATGCGCCCTGCCCGCGCTTGCCTTTACTGAGCCTCGAACTCTCCATGCAGCTGGCAGCTCAGCCCCTTAAATATAGCGAGCAATTCGTCGAAGGTTTTGAAGAAATTCCGGAAAACTTCCGGAAGCTATTTTGGGGTGGGGTAATAGCGGAAAATTGACTGCGAAAGTCGGTTAACGCCAGGGCTCATCGAAACCGTTCCCTGCCGGGACAAAAACCGTCAAACAACAATTTTTGTCCCGGACAGGCGCGGATTTTTCACAAAGCCATTCTCGCACGATACCAAACGTTGACTGTCATCATCTCGCGCAATTGGCCTTGCCTGTTGAGTATGAAAGGGCCATTGGAAACCTGAAGCAAACGCTTTGACCATCCGAAGGTTTCTGTCTCCTACCGGCGTCTGGTATTCTTGAACGTGTCAATTGCAGCTTCGATTGCAACATTTCCACCGGTTACTTCGATGATCTCCCGATTAAGGTCAGGGGTTCGTAGTAGCGCGGTAATCGTTGTCGCAAGGTCGTCTCGGGCGATCTGGGTGTGGATTTTGGCCAAGCCAAGATCGACGCGTCCTGTGCCAGGCTCGTTCGTCAGTGCAGAGGGACGCACGATTAACCAATCAAGATCAGTGAGCACCAATTCGGTCTCTGCTCGTTTTTTCTCGACCATGTAATGTTCGAACGACTCATTCATGTGGCGTTCACGCCAAGCTTCAGGAAAGACCGAAACCAGTATGAAGCGGCGTATACCTGCCTGTTTTGCTGCGGTAGCCACCTTGCCTGGTCCGCTGCCATCAACTTGTGTTCTTGCCTCGGGGCCTCCTTTGCCGCCTGCACCTGCGCTGAAGATAACAGCATCAAATCCAAGCATTTTTTCGGCCAGTTCGTTGACGGACATCGCGACCAAGTCGCCCATTGTCGTCTGAATGTCGTTAGCGGCCAGGGCCTCCGCCTGCTCAGGTTTCCTAACGAGACCCAAGGGGGCATCACCCGATTTGACAAGCTGTTCTGCTATCCGAAGACCAACACCACCAGCAACACCGATGATAAATATCTTCATTTTGGCTCTCCATGTTGTTCGAAATTAATTTGAATCAGGCTGTCCTTGGCAGTCTGGCGATGGTGATATGGCCGAAGAAGTGGTGTCGTCGCGAGCATCGCCGCACTCACAGCGACAAGAACCCACATAGGCATATCGAAACTACCGGTCAGGTCGCGCAGAAAACCAACAAGCACCGGTCCGGTCGCGCCGACAAGATAGCTTACCGTCATGACAAAAGCGTTCCAGGACGTTGCCTCGCCGTCTGTCTGGGCATTGTCGAGCGGCAAGGTCATTGAGAGCGTGAAAGCACCGCCAGTGCCGAATGCGGCGAGTGAAATGGCAACCAGTGGGAAACCATCGGGTGCAACGGCGATCCAGATGGCACCTGTCAGGCTGATAGCGGCTCCCAGTCCAAGGTATACGCGCCTGTCTTCGTTACGGCTAATTGCGCCGAATAACGGGTTTGCAGACATAAATGCCAAGGTAAAGCAGGCCAGTATCACGCCGGCTGATGACGCGGAATGTCCAAGGTCGACATAGACTGGCGCGATCCAGGATATATAGCTGTAGAACATCACATTATTGAGGGCAAAGAACGTGGCAACAAACCAAGCCGTACGGTTGCGCACCGGCAACTTTGCACTGGATATTTTTGTCTTCAGTCGGAGAGACTTTGTGCCGCGCCTTTCAACATGGAGCCAGGCAATGACACCAAGGATTGCCGGTATGGCCCAAGCCCCGGCAGGTACACGCCAGGATCCGAAAAGATCGGTCAGAATACCGGTCGCACTGGCTGCAAACGTACTGCCCAGCGACAAGGCCATGGCATAGATTCCCATCAGCATGGCAACCCGGCTGGGAAAGCTTTCCTTGACAAAACCGGGTGCGAGCGCGCCGGCGATCGCAATGCCCACGCCGACAGCCGCGGTTGCAATAAACAGGACGGTTGTCGATTCCGAAACAGCCCGGCCGGCGGTTGCTACTGCAAGCAAGAAAAGGGCAGCAATGATTGCACGATCCCGGCCGAAGCGACGGGAAAGCCAAGGTGTCGGCAGTGCGAGCAGCCCCATTAATAACGTGGGAATGGCGGTCAGCAACGATGCCTGGGTATGTGAAAGTGCAAAGTCATTGATCATATCTGGGAGGATGGGGCCGATTGACACGATCGCGGGCCGCAGTCCCAGCGCGATAAGGACCAGGCAGACAATGCCGATACCAAGCGGGATTCGTGCAGCCGGCACAATGCCGGGTGCCTCTTCGGTAACGGTGAACGGAGGAAGGGGGGGAGACGCAGGAGCACCTAACTCTGTGCTCCTGACGACGTTCGGGGTCACTGACATCTTGCGTTCCAATCACTCAATACTGAAAGGCGGCGTGATGACACCGACACGCCGGTTACCGTTTTAGAACTGCTGGCTGGTTGGCCGCAGCTCGATTGCATTGATGTCGACGTCTGCGGGTTGTTCGATAGCAAATGCAATCGCACGCGCGACCGACGACGCAGGAATGGCGTTCTTGTAAAAATCAAGTACGGTGTCTTTGGCGGTCCCCGACGTGCCAAGTTTGAGATCGCTCTCAACTGCACCCGGCTCAATTGAGGTCACGCGTACTTTTTCGCCGACTTCCTGGCGCAGGCCTTCGGAGATCGCGCTGACCGCGAACTTGGTGCCTGAATAAACAGTCCCGCCCGGTGCAAATACCTTAACGCCTGCGACAGAACTCAAATTGATGATATGGCCGCTTTCCTGTGCAAGAAAACGTGGCAGTGCGGCCGCAATACCGTAAAGAACGCCTTTGAGGTTCACATCGATCATCTGATCCCATTCATCGGTGTTTGCTTCCGACATGGGGCGGATCGGCATGAGCCCGGCATTGTTGATCAATACGTCGAGTTTTCCAAAGTCGGTGACCACATTCGCAACCACAGCCTCGACCTGGTGCTTGTCGGTCACGTCCAGTGTATAGGCTTTGGCAATGCCGCCGGCTGCCTCAATCTCGGCTACGACATTATCAAGCTTGTCCTTCCGGCGGGCTGCGACAGCAACCTTGGCGCCGCGTTCAGCAAGCAATTGTGCGGTTACAGCGCCCAGACCGGTGCTGCCACCGGTTATCAGGACGACTTTTCCTTTGATTCCTTCGTTCATTTTGATTTCCGTCTTCATGTGTGCGTGGGGGGCTTGTTTGGGGAATAGCCCGTCAATGAGCTGTCGCCAGAATCTCTGGGGTGCGGCTCATTGACAGGGATATGTCAAATGGCGGTTTTGAGTGCCGGGGCCTTGTAAGTCGGGTAGTCGGTGAACCCTTTTTCGGCACCACCATAAAGTGTGGCGGGGTCAAGCTGGTTCAGTGGCCAGTTGTTGGCGATACGTGCAGGCAGATCTGGATTGGCAATGAAAGTGCGGCCAAATGCGATCATATCTGCCAGGCCGGTCTCCAACAGGCGTGCGCCGCGTTCGACCGTATACTTTCCGGCATAGATGACACGGCCGGAATAAGTGTCACGCACTGCCTGACGGAAGGTTACCGGCAGATCGGGCGCATTTTCCCAGTCAGCTTCGGCAATGGACAGATAGGCGACACCAGCATTTTCGAGTATTTTGATTGCCTCGATATAGGTGTTGTGCGGATCTGTCTCGACGAGACCGATATAGACGCGGTCCTGATCGGTGGTCTCAAACAGTGGTGTGAAACGCACACCCATTCGATCCGCACCAACCACATCGACAACTGCATCGACAATCTCGCGCAGGAAACGAAGCCGGTTCTCCAGCGAACCGCCATATTCGTCGGTACGGGTATTGGCATGCTCGGAGATGAACTGATTGATCAGATAGCCATTTGCACAGTGCAGTTCTACACCGTCAAAGCCGGCCTCAATCGCATTGCGCGCAGCTTGGGCGTATAAACCCACCAGCTCCTTGATCTCTGCTACGCTCAGTTCGCGAGGCTGTGGTGGCAAGACGAGCTTACCTTCACCGGGTGCTGTTTCGATAAATGCTTTCACCTTTTGCGGTGTGATCGCCGATGGCGCTACCGGCGCTTCGCCATTGGGCTGAAGCGCATTGTGCGAGACACGTCCGACATGCCAGAGCTGTGCGAAGATGACGCCACCTTCTTCATGCACAGCATTCGTGACCTTGCGCCATCCGTTGATCTGTTCTTTGGTGTAAATGCCAGGTGTCCAGGAATAGCCCTGCCCACGCGGCTCAATCTGGGTGCCTTCGGTTACCATGAAGCCGGCACTTGCGCGCTGACGGTAATATTCGGCCATGAGATCGGTTGCTGTGTCACCCGGCTGGGCCGCACGTTGGCGGGTTAGGGGTGGAAGCACGATACGGTTGGTAAGTTTATGACGGCCTAACTTTACCTGTTTGAAGTAAACTTGATTGGAAGTCATTTTATAGCTCCATCTCATCTGTGCGGGCGTAGTACCGCCCTCGCTCTGAACGAAAGGGTTCGGGAGCCGTTGTTTTCGGAAAGATGATGGGGGTCCCGTACAGGACGGCTCCTGCTGGAGCCGTCCTGGGGAGAAACCACTTATTTGTGGATCAATACAGTCTTCGGGTTCGTAAAGAGCAGGCGGCCTTCATGGCCCTGCTCGGTGCCAATGCCCGACTGTTTGACGCCGCCAAACGGGATATCAACGCCCTGGGTGTGGATCTCGTTGACCCAGACCATGCCGGCTTCAATCCGGTTGGCGACTTCGACCGCAGCCTTGGTGTCGCGACCCCAGACCGAACCGCCAAGACCCCAGATTGAGTCGTTTGCGCGGTTCACTGCGTCGTCCACATCGTCATATGCGATGATCGGAACGATCGGGCCAAACTGTTCTTCCTGAACGATTTTGCTGTCTTCAGGCGGATTATCAACGACAGTGATCGGGAAGAAATACCCTGACTGGTTTTCGTCGATTTCGCCGCCGAGGACGATCTTCTGGCCATTGGCCTTGATGTCGTCGAGGAAGGTTTTCAGTTTGTCGAACTGCATCTTGTTCTGGACCGGACCGACACCAACTTCCGGATCGAGACCATCGCCAACTTTTACCGTTTTGGCATAGTCGACAAATGCTTTCACGAAGTCGGCATGGAACGAGCGGTGCACGTAAAGACGTTTAATGCCTACGCACCACTGTCCCTGATGGCCTAGTGCTCCCCAGAAGAGTTGGGGAATGATCGTTTTGTAATCGGCGTCGGGCAGAACAATGGCTGCATCGTTGCCACCCAATTCCAGGGTTACGCGTTTGACCGTTCCCGCTGCTGCACGAAGGACGTGCTTGCCGGTTTCGGTTGACCCCGTAAAGCTGATCTTCGCGATATCCGGGTGATTGGTCAGTTGCGGACCAAGTTCATCAAGACCCGTTACGACAGACAGCACGCCTGCCGGAAGGACGCTTTGGGCGATTTCACCGAAACGCAGCGCAGTCAGTGGCGTGAAAGGTGTCGGCTTGAGCACGAATGTATTACCGGTGATCAGTGCTGGTGCAATCTTCCACAAGGCGAGCAATACCGGGAAGTTCCAAGGTGTAATACCGCCGACAACGCCAAGAGGAACGTGGTGGAGTTCGACGATGTGAGAGTCGTTTTCCTCGACGATTTCGACGGGAACGCGACGGTTGGCAATCTGGCGGATATACGAAATCGCCTGATCAACCTCGGGTGCAGCCATCGTTTCGAGCGGCTTACCCTGCTCCAGAGTCAAGAGGCGGACCAGATCGTCACGATTTTCCTGAAGTGCATCAGCATAGGAATTCAAATAGACCTGACGTGCGTCATAGCTGAGCGCGGACCAGTCCTTGAAGGCGGCTTTGGCCGCTGCGATTGCATCGTCAAGCTGCTCGGCACTGGCGGCAGGTGCCTTGGCGAAAACTTTGCCTGTTGACGGGTTGATGACGTCAAAGGTGTTCTTTGCTTCGACCAGTTTACCTGCGATAGTGAGATAGAAGGTGCCAGTGAAGAAATTGTTGCTGGAGGTCGGCTTGCCGACTGTGGTAATAGAATTCATGGTACTGCTCCTTGCGGTGTCTCGGGCTGGCGCTAGTTGAAAATGGTTTTGCCAGTCCGGAGTTAGAGGACGCGACATGCGCCCCTGCTTGGCGGGCAGTCACTGTTGGCGCGGTGACTGCCTGCAAATTTAATGACGTTATTGTTCCTAAGCGTCTGTTCCCTCGACGAGATACATCTTGCCCGTGCTACCCTGCAGACGATGAGGTCGTGCTGCTTGATATTCGGGGCTCTCATACCAGGCGCGTGCATCGGCCATTGAGGAAAACTTCAGAATTGCGACCCCGTCGACCGGTTCGCCCTCAAGCACCTCATGGGCGCCATAGAATGCCAGCGGTTCGAGCGGATGAGCTTCCCTCGCGGCGGGTGTACGTTCCCGGTAACGCTCAAGAGCGTGTTCATCGGTTACTGTTTCCCGAACGAAGATGACATAGGCGCTCATGACGATGCCTTCAGCGCTTCAATTAGGCGCTCGGCTGCGTCGGTGGATGACGCCGGGTTCTGACCGGTAATGAGCAACCCATCCTGTACAACATAGGATGCCCAGTCTGCTCCGCTGGAATAGATGCCGCCCTTGGCTTTGAGCTCGTCCTCGACGAGGAACGGGACGACATCGGTAAGTCCAACGGCAGCTTCTTCGGTGTTGGTGAAGCCTGTGACCTTCTTGCCATCGACCAGTGCACGGCCGTCAGAGGCTTTTACGTGACGCAGTACGCCTGGTGCATGGCAGACAAGTGCGACGTGTTTGTTTGCAGAGATGAAGCTTTCGATCAGACCGGACGAGTCTTTGCTTTCGGCCAAATCCCAGAGCGGGCCATGCCCGCCCGGATAGAAGACCGTATCAAAGTCCTCGGCAGAAACCTCTGCCAGCTTCGCGGTGTTGGCGAGCGCTTTGTTCGCTTCGGCATCTGCCTCGAAACGGCGGGTTGCGGCGGTCTGGAAGTCTGGCTCGTTACTCTTGGGGTCAAGCGGCGGTTGGCCACCGTTCGGCGAGGCAAGCGTGATCTCGTAGCCAGCTTCCTTGAATACGTAATAGGGAGCGGCAAGTTCTTCAAGCCAGAAGCCGGTCTTGCGGCCGGTGTTGCCGAGCTGATCGTGGGATGTCAGAACCATAAGGACTTTCATGTGTATTCTCCTTTAGTGACAGTCTACTGCGGTGTAATGGCCGCGTGTTGCGATAAAGTTGGGCGGTGCAGACGTGCTGTCTGTTGTTTGTGATTTTTAAATTAGACCGGTCGTCTATAAGGAGTCAAATGAAAAATTATCGCTCCTGATTTTCTTTAATTTCCCGATAGCATCTGGTCGGTTGCGGCCATCGCCGCGTCGAAAGGGCTTGGATTACGGGCGATTTTGGTCATGATACTCGCGCCAAGCCAGAGCTGATATAACGTTTCGGCCAGATCGTAGGGGTTGCGTGTGCTCTTGATCGAGCCATCCACCAACCCTTGTTTGATGACCTTGGATAGTCGGCCGATGATCGCTGATGTGCCATTTTTCAACGCGATTCGCATGTCCTCGGAAATGTCTGATACCTCTGCGCCAAGCTTGACCGCAAGGCATTTTCCGCAAGGGTCTTCGCTTTCCTGATTGTCCTTCCAGAAGCGCCAATAGGCCGCCAGTCGGGAGCGGGCGGGCACATCTTCGTCGGCGAGCAACGCGTCGAGCTCGTTCAAATACTTGCTAAAATAGTGCTCTAGCAAGTCGCGGCCGAAAGCCTCTTTCGAAGAAAAATAATAATAGAACGAACCTTTCGGGACGCTCGCACCGGCCAGAATCTCGTTCAAGCCCACGCCAGAAAACCCGCGCGCGGCGATCAGCCGTTGAGCGGTATCCAGGATGTGAGACTTTACATCGGTGGCTTTGTCGGATTTGGCTGCGGTAGACATCATTTTTTCCAATTAGTATACGACTGGTCTATTTTATATGGTGTTGGACTGTATCGGTCAAGGGTGAATATGACCAAGGTGATATCGTGCGATCCTAGTTTAGTCTAACTACCAGACTTTGCCGGATGCGGCAAAATGGTTGCTTGATGTTGCAATGATCCTTGGACGTTTGGAATTCCAGATCTTGCTGGTGTTCCTGCTATCAAGTTTCTGGTGGGATTGAGTTAAGAACGGATAATTGAAATAGTTTAGAAGCGGGTTGTTGCGCATCGGTGACATCGAACCTGCTAGCGCTGTTGCCAATGCAGGGGAATGTCATCTTTTCTGTCAATTCTGCAGCTTTTTGTCAGCTTATGTGTCAATCCGTGTCAACTTATCTGGCAAGCGGGAACGCTAAGTAGTTGGTTTAAAAGCAAGTCGGATGTCACCTTTTGTGGCACATGACAAAGAGACAATACTCATATTATATGGGTATTGTCTCTTTGTCTCAAAGCTCCCAGATTTTCAGGTGAAATACCCGAATGCCCCGCTTGTCATCATTCGGGGTTATGGCCTCTGGCGTGTATGCTAATTACAGCCGTTTAGAAGGCACTGCTGCGTGCTGTCAGCGGGATTTTTACGCATTTTTTATGCCTATCATCGGACAGCATAGATTTCTGCCATCGTATTTTTACGGCTCTCCCTCCTAGCCTGTAGCGGTTGATCCGAACACTACAGGAGTATCCCATGTTCGATCTGATCTATGCCGTTCTGGCATTGGGTGCCTTTGCCATGTGCGGGCTTGCGGTACGCGGCTGCGCAAGGATCTAGGAGGTTCCATGATCAGTTACATCCTTGGCGGTGCGGTATCGGCCGCGCTGATTGTCTATCTGTTTTACGCCCTGATCCGGGCCGAAAAATTCTAGGACGGAGTTCCCGATGACAACCGATCTCGGCCAGTTCGCGCTTTATTGCGCGATCCTGCTGGCGTGCGCCCCGTTGCTGGGCGGGTATATGTACCGGGTTTACAGCGGACAGGCGGTTTTGCTGTCCCCCGTTTTCAAGCCGGTTGAGAAAGTCATTTATCGCATTTGCGGTATCGATGCGCAGGCATCGCAACATTGGTCGCGATATGCCGTGACCCTTCTGGCCTTTAACGCGGCCGGATGGGTTTTGCTGTTTGCCATTCTGCGTTTGCAGCATCTTTTGCCGTGGAATTCGGCCGATCTAGCGCCGATGTCGTCCGATCTGGCGTTTAATACAGCGGTCAGTTTTGTCACCAATACCAACTGGCAGGCCTATGGCGGTGAAACCTCACTGTCCTATTTCAGTCAGATGGTCGGATTGACCATGCAGAACTTTGTCAGTGCATCAACGGGCATGGCGGTTGCCGTTGCCGTGATCCGCGGGTTTGCTGGTCGCAAAATCCGTGATCTTGGCAACTTCCATGTCGATATGACGCGCGGGGTTCTTTACATTCTACTGCCGCTTTCGATTATCGCAGCAATTTTCCTGATGTCGCAGGGCGTTCCGCAGAACCTGAATTCCTATGTAGATGCAACGACACTTGAGGGAACAAAACAGGTTCTGGCACAGGGACCGGCGGCATCGCAGATCGCGATCAAGCAGCTTGGCACCAATGGCGGCGGCTTCTTTAACGTCAATTCGTCGCATCCTTACGAAAACCCGACACCGCTCAGCAATCTGCTTCAGATGGTTTATATCCTGCTGATCCCGGCGGCATTCTGCTTCCTGTTTGGCAAGATGGTTAATGACAAGCGCCAGGGCATTGCGATTTTCGCGGTGATGGCCGTGCTGTTTGTCGGTGGATTTGCCGCGACCTATAGTGCGGAAAAGGCAGGCAATGCGTTGCTGACAAATTCCAGCACGATTATTGCCGATCCGGGCAATATGGAAGGCAAGGAAACCCGTTTCGGTATCCTGAATTCCACCCTGTGGGCGACAGCGACAACTGCTGCGTCGAACGGATCGGTCAATGCCATGCATGACAGTCTGACACCGCTTGGCGGCATGGTAACGATGCTGAACATGCAGCTTGGCGAAATCGTCTATGGCGGTGTTGGTGCCGGTTTCTACGGCATGCTGCTGTTTGTTGTTCTGACGGTTTTCATTGCCGGACTTATGGTCGGGCGGACGCCGGAATATCTGGGCAAGAAGATCGAAGCCCGCGAGATCAAGCTGGCTGTTCTGGCCATCCTGACCATGCCGATCGGCATTCTGGTATTCGGGGCCCTGTCGGCGACCGTTCCGGTCGCTATGACGGCAGTACAGGATGCCGGACCGCACGGGCTTTCGGAAATCCTTTATGCCTATAGCTCGGCGACGGGCAATAACGGCTCGGCCTTTGCCGGGTTCGGGGCTGGAATGCCGTTCCATACCACCTTGCAGGGCATTGCGATGCTGCTGGGGCGTTATGGCTTCATCATTCCGATCCTGGCGATTGCCGGTTCGCTCGGGACGAAGAATGTCGTTCCGGTTTCGGGCGGCACATTCCCGACCCACGGTCCGCTTTTCGTTACCCTTCTGATTGCCGTCATTCTGATTGTCGGCGGCCTCACTTTCTTCCCGGCACTGGCACTCGGCCCGATTGCGGAGCATTTCGCAATGCTGGCCGGAATTGCCTACTGACCGGAGGAGTACAGAAAATGAAGAAAACAGAAAATTCCCGTCTGATGGACGGGGCGCTTGTCCGGACTGCCAGTATTGAGGCGTTTCGCAAGCTTGATCCGCGGATCATGATCCGCAATCCGGTGATGTTCATGGTTGAGGCCGGTGCACTGATGGCAACTGTCATCAGCATTCATACAGGCATGACGGGCGGTCCGGACCTGTCGGCCCTGATCCAGATTACCGTCTGGCTTTGGTTTACCGTCCTGTTTGCCAATTTTGCCGAGGCGGTCGCCGAAGGGCGTGGCAAGGCACGTGCCGATAGCCTGCGGTCAACCAATAAGGAAACCCAGGCAAAAAAGCTCCGCAACGCGGAAAAAACCGCCGTCGAAATGGTCGCAAGCAGCCGTCTTTCGCCCGGTGACTTTGTGCTGGTCGAGGCGGGCGATGTCATCCCGGTCGATGGCGAGATCGTCGAAGGGATTGCTTCGGTCGATGAATCTGCCATTACCGGTGAATTGGCCCCGGTAATCCGCGAAAGTGGCGGGGACCGGTCGGCGGTAACCGGCGGGACGCGGATTGTGTCGGACTGGCTTAAAGTCCGTGTCACCGCCAAACCGGGCGAAAGCTTCCTTGATCGCATGATTGCGATGGTTGAGGGCGCGCAGCGTCAGAAAACACCAAACGAGATCGCGCTTAATATCCTGCTGGTCGGCATGTCGATCATCTTCCTGATCGTCGTCGTCACGCTTGAACCGTTCGCGCTGTTCTCGGGGACGTCGATCCCGATGGCGTTTCTGATTGCGTTGCTGGTGACCCTGATCCCGACGACAATTGGCGGTTTGCTGTCTGCCATCGGGATTGCCGGTATGGACCGTCTGGTCAAGGCCAATGTCATCGCCAAGTCCGGGCGTGCGGTTGAGGCATCGGGGGATGTCGATACGCTGCTGCTTGATAAAACCGGAACCATTACCTTTGGCAACCGCATGGCAGACGAATTTGTGCCACTCAAAGGTGTCACAGACCGGGAAGTGGCCGAAGCTGCGGCAATCGCATCGCTTGCCGACGACACACCAGAGGGCAAATCGATTGTCGAGCTGGCTGGCAAGCTGTTTGATTTCCGGGGTGATAAATCGAAACTGTCCAAGGCAATTGCCTTTAGTGCCGAAACCCGTATGTCCGGTGCGGATATCGGTGAGGATGAATATCGTAAAGGTGCCGGGGATGCGATGCGGGCATATGCCGAAGCGGGTCCGCAGGTTGCCGAACTTGGCCGGATCGTTGATGGCATCGCCAAATCAGGTGGTACGCCGCTTGTGGTCGCGAAAAACCACAAGATCATGGGTGTCATTCATCTGAAAGACATCATCAAGCCGGGCATTCGTGAACGGTTTGCCGAACTGCGTGCCATGGGCATCCGGACCGTCATGATTACGGGTGACAACCCGTTAACGGCTGCGGCAATCGCTGCCGAGGCCGGGGTGGATGATTTTCTGGCCGAGGCAACGCCGGAGAAGAAACTGGAACTGATCCGTCAGGAACAGGAAGGCGGGCGTCTGGTGGCGATGTGCGGTGACGGATCGAACGATGCGCCGGCCTTGGCACAGGCAGATGTCGGGGTTGCGATGAATGATGGCACCCAGGCCGCACGCGAGGCGGGCAACCTTGTCGACCTTGATAGCGATCCGACCAAGCTGATCGAGATCGTCCAGGTCGGCAAACAGTTGCTGATCAGCAGGGGCGCGTTGACAACATTTTCGATTGCCAACGATGTTGCCAAGTATTTCGCGATCCTGCCCGCGCTTTTCATTGCGGCCTATCCGCAGCTTGGTGCGCTGAACATCATGGGGCTTGCCAGCCCGCAAAGTGCGATCCTTTCGGCGGTGATCTTTAATGCCCTGATCATTATCGCCCTGATCCCGCTGGCTCTGCGCGGGGTACGGTTTACGCCGGGCAGTGCGGCGGCTCTGCTGCGTCGAAATCTTCTGATCTATGGCCTTGGTGGCCTGATCGTTCCCTTTGTCGGCATCAAGGTCATTGACCTTCTGATCAATGCCGTCGGTCTGGTTTAACGGAGAATTTGTCATGTTGAACTTGTTACGTCCGGCCATTGGCATGGCTGCTGTGATGACGGTGATAACCGGTGTTGCCTATCCGCTGGCAATGACCGGGATCGGTCAGGGGCTGTTTACGGAGGAAGTTAATGGCAGCCTGATTGAAAAGGATGGCGTTGTCGTCGGTTCGCGCCTGATCGGCCAGAAGTTTGAAGGTGATCGCTATTTCCATCCGCGCCCTTCCTATGCCGGCGATGGCTATGAGGGCGATAATTCCGGTGGTTCCAATCTTGGGGCGACGAACCGGGAACTGGTCAACGGGATCAAGGCCCGTGCCCTTGATCTTTCGGCGGAAAACGGCAATCGCCCGGTGCCAATGGATTTGTTGACGGCATCGGGCAGCGGACTTGACCCCGATATCTCGCCCGAAAGTGCCCGCTTCCAGATGGAAAGGGTGGCTAAAGCCAGAAACATCCCGCTCAATGATCTGGAGGAACTGGTTGCAGCCCATATTGAAGATAGAACCTTTGGGTTGATCGGAGAGCCGCGGGTCAATGTTCTGATGCTGAATCTGGCTTTGGACGAAATGTCGTCCTGATCCGATGGATTATTCCAAAAATACAGGGTATCGGGCTGTCTTTCGGCAGTCCGGTGCCCGGCAAAGACAGGTTCAGCGCGAGGCAGAGGAAATGCGCGCTGTCTGGCTCCGGAGCAAGGTGCTGTCAGTCTATCGGCGATTTATCCGGGTGATCCGCCGATGGTTCTGATATGACAGGATAAATACGAAAGGCTTTGATCGACGCAAGATGACCGACGAAGAGGACCGTCCATCCCCCGAAGCCCTGCTGGAACAGACCCGCAAGGATGAAAGGGGCAAGCTCAAGATCTTTCTGGGCGCCTATCCCGGCGTCGGAAAGACCTATGCCATGCTTCAGGCCGCGCAGGAACGGCGGAAGGAGGGGCGGGACGTTATTGTCGGCATTGTCGAAACCCACGGGCGCGTGGAAACCGAAAACCTCTTGCGCGGTCTTGAAGCATTGCCGCGCAAGAGGCTTTTGCATCGGGGCCGTGTTTTTGGGGAAATGGACATTGACGCGATCATCTGGCGCAAGCCGGAAATCGCCCTTGTTGATGAACTGGCACACACCAATGTGCCGGGCAGTCGTCACGAAAAACGCTATCAGGATATTGATGAACTGCTTGATGCCGGGATTGATGTCTATACGACGCTGAACATCCAGCATCTTGAAAGCCTGAACGATATTGTCGCCCGGATTTCACGTGTTCGCGTACGCGAAACCCTGCCAGACAGTTTCCTTGAAAAAGCCAATGAAATTGAACTGATCGATCTGCCGCCTGATGATCTTTTGCAAAGACTGCGCGATGGCAAGGTTTATGTCATCGATCAGGTGGGGCGCGCGCTCCGGCATTTCTTCAGCAAGGGAAATCTGACCGCACTTCGCGAACTGGCGATGCGTATTGCCGCCGAACGCATTGATGCACAGATGCTGGAATATATGCGTACCCATGCGGTCAGCGGCCCATGGCCGACGCAGGACCGCCTGATGGTGTGCCTGAATGAAAGTCCGGTGGCCAAAAAGCTGGTGCGCACGGCCAAGCGGATGGCAGAACGCCAGCGTGTTCCGTGGATCGCCTTGCATGTCGAAACACCACGCGACGACCGGATGGCGAATGCCGAAAAAGATGACATTGCCGAAGCACTGCGTCTGGCGGAACAGTTGGGGGCGGAAATTGTCACGCTCCAGGCGGAATCCCATTTGGCACGCGAGATTTCCGCATTGGCGTCCAAACGCAATGTCACGCGTCTTCTGATCGGACGGCCAAGGCGAAGACGCTGGACCGGATTGTTGCGTGAAAATGTGGCGCGCAAGCTGCTTGAGAATGCCGAGGGTTTTGATGTTACGGTCATTGCCGCGGACGCGGATGAGAAAAAACGTTCGCTGATCTCGGACAATCCGTTCGAGCCCGGAAGCTGGCGGTCACGCAGCCTTTCATGGGTCTTTGGCAGCGTTACTGTGGCAACCGTTGCCGCACTTTTTGCCGACCGCTATGTGCCGCTTGGCAATCTGTCGCTGATTTATCTTCTGGCGGTACTGTTAACTGCAATCCGTTGCGGCATGTGGCCGTCGATTGCCGTCAGTCTGCTGTCTTTCATTTCCTACAATTTCTTCTTCACTGTTCCCTATTACACCCTGTCGGTGTTCCATCATGAACAGCTGATTACCATCGTATTTTTCCTGATTGTTTCGGTCATTGTTGGCAATCTGGCAGGACGTCTGCGCCTTCAGGTCGATGCCATGAAAACCAGCGGCAAGCGCACCGCCAATCTTTATGATTTCAGTCGCAAGATTGCAGCGGCGGCGTCGCTTGACGATGTGTTGTGGGCGGCGGTGCATCATGTGGCCGCGACGCTTGATTGTCAGTCGATGGTCCTGCAGCCGGGTGCGGACGGATCGTTGGAAATTACCGCAGCCTACCCGCCAGAAGACCAGTTGGGGCTTAAGGATTGGGGGGCCGCCGAATGGGCGTGGGAGCATTCCAAACCGGCCGGATGGCGATCGGAAACCCTGCCTACAGCAGAATGGCTATTCATGCCGGTGAATACCCCGCAGGGACCGCTTGGTGTTCTTGGTGTCCGCTTCAGGGAAGATGCGCGCACATTGGGGCCTTCCCAGCGTCGCCTGCTTGAGGCGCTTGTCGATCAGGTTGCGGTTGCTGTTGAGCGTACCCGTCTTGCGACCGATATCGAAGAAGCACGATTGCTGAGCGAGACCGAGCAGCTCCGCGCGGCACTTTTGTCTTCGGTATCGCATGATTTGCGCACCCCACTGGTATCGATCATCGGGTCGGCGACGACATTATCAAGCTATGGCGACAGCATGGGAGAAGAGGATCGCGGGCAGCTTACCCAGACCATCCTGGAGGAAAGCGAACGTCTGAACCGGTTCGTCCAGAACCTTCTGGATATGACGCGGCTTGGCTATGGTGCCTTGCAGCCGAAAAAGGAATGGTCCGATCTGGCCGAGATCATCGGTCGTGCGGTCAAGCATGTCCGCAAATATGCCGGTTTGCGATCCTTTGATGTGCAAGTGTCGCCCGATCTGTCACCGATCCAGCTTGATCCGGTTCTGATCGAACAGGTTCTGTTCAATGTTCTTGATAATGCTGTAAAGCATACCGCTGATGATGGTCGGATTACAGTAAGTGCCAAGGCAGATAAAACACGGATGGTGGTCGAGATATCGGATAACGGGCGCGGTATTCCGGCCGAAGCCCGGCAGGCTGTTTTTGATGTTTTCTATCGTGTTCGCGCAGGCGATAGCCAGGTGGCGGGTACGGGGCTTGGATTATCGATCTGCCGCGGTTTTATCGAGGCGCACGGCGGACGTATCGTTGCACTCGACGGGCCGCAGGGTGTGGGCACAACCATTGCCATAACGCTGCCGATGACCGCGATGCCGACGGTTGCAGAAGATGACGAGGATTTGCAGGATGGCAGTGCGGAAGGAAACTGACATGCGCGATCAGGCCAAAGTGCTGATCATTGATGACGAACCGCAAATTCGCAAATTCCTGCGGATCAGCCTTGGCGCGCAAGGGTATGAGGTGATCGAGGCCGAAAACGGCAAATCCGGCATCGAGAAATGTGCCCTTGAAACCCCGCATCTTGTCATTCTTGATCTTGGACTGCCCGATCTGGATGGGCAGGAGGTTTTGGCGAAAATCCGGGAATGGAGTGAGGTCCCGATTATCGTACTGTCCGTGCGTGCCAATGAGGAAGAAAAAGTGACTGCATTGGACCGTGGCGCAAACGATTACGTGACCAAGCCGTTCGGAATTGCCGAATTGATCGCACGGGTGCGGGTTATCTTACGCAGCCGCAAATCCGAAGACCTGACCAGTAGCGAGATTGTTTCGGGCGAGCTGAAGATCGACCTGGCCGCGCACAGGGTTTTTAAGGGTGAGAACGAATTGAAACTCACCAAAAAGGAGTTCGCACTCCTGACCCTGCTGGCGCGTAACGCAGGCCGGATTGTGACCCATCAACAGATTTTGCGCGAAATCTGGGGACCTGCGCAGGAAAGTGAAACGCATTATCTGCGTATCTATATTGGTCATCTGCGCCAGAAACTTGGCGATGATCCGCTGAACCCGACCTATATCGAAAACGAGCCGGGAGTTGGATACCGGTTTTGTTGATGCTGAGCCTTCCAGAGGTGAAAGTGTGCGAGAGTTTCCTTCCGTCGGTTCTCGTAATTCGGGGTTATGGTGCTAATCCGTTCAGGAAAGCCCAAAGGTTTTCCTGAGGCCGGAATCCACCGGGCCGAAAGGCATGAACCGTCGCAGTTTTCTGAGAAGCGAGGCCTCGCCTTTTGGTGTCCGTCGCATCTTCCATGTACCCAAGGCTGCATTGACAATCGTGGTGGCGACTTCATCGGGCTCGGGGGCTTTGTGGACATTCTTTTGAATGGCTTCGAATACAGTGCTGCGGTTCTTGTCATAGGCGGAGATTGTGGACGTTGTCTGCGGCGCATTGATGTCCATATTGGTCTTGGTGAAGGACGGTTCGACAAGCGATACCCGGATTCCAAACTTGCGGACTTCATGATCCAGAAGTCTCCGAGAGGCCTTCAACAGCATGCTTCGATGCTGAATAGAGGCCCATATACGGCGCAGGAAGAAAACCCAGTACCGAGCTGATATTAACAATGCGCCCCGAACCTTGTTCGCGCATGTAGGGCAGGACAGCTTTTACGACGCGCAGGATGCCAAAAACGTTGGTATCAAATAGCGACTGTGCTTCGGCAATAGAGGTCTCTTCTGTCGCGCCGAGCAGGGTCACGCCCGCACTGTTGATCACGACATCAATGCGATTGGCCTGCGCAATGATGGCTTGAACACCATTTTGAACAGCCGTTTCGTCGCGGACATCCATCTCGATCAGTTCAACGCCTTCTATGGACTGTGCTTTTTCAATATTTCGCACGGTCCCAAAGACCCGGCAGCCCATTTGGGCAAACTTGATGGCAGTAGCGCGGCCAATGCCAGACGATACGCCGGTTACGACCACAACTTTAGAATTCGGCATGGTTGTTCTTTCCTGTTTTGGGATGATGGAATCCCCAGCATTGTCCGACTGAGTGAATAGATTTCGTTCATACTCTATAAATAAGTTAGATTTCAATCGAAATCTAACTAGCTGTCGCAGGAAATAATATGTGATCAGGCAGAGCATCTGACTGCTGGGGGATTTTTCCCGTCAAATGGCCTGTTCCTTGAGGCGGAGGCTTTGGCGGTCGTGAGGTCGTCTGTCCTGCAGGCTGCAGGGGCGACCCGATATATTGTGTGAGTGTGGAGGTAGGTGGCATCGTGCCTGGTCATGCGATAGAAGCGGCGGGTGCGGTCCTGATCACGCGTGCTACCGCACTTCATGATGCATGACAGTGAGAAGAAGGCTGTCAGGCTTTGTATTGAAGGAGGGCGTCGCATTGGCGCACGAAGCCCCGTGAACAGGAGCTTTATGCTGGGCAGCGATTTTCGAAATTGCCAGATTCCTGACGGGACATGTTCGTCCCGACATTCTGTTCTTCGCAAAATGCTTGGTGGTCGCGATCTCAGGCGATTTCCCGGACTTTTTTGGCCGCAGCATCCAGAAATGATTTTGCCATCTCCGGGTCGTTGACAACTCGGGCCAATGTCAGGGCACCAACCATCAGCGACAGGATGGCGATTGATTTTTCTTCCCGCTCTGCCTCGCTGGCTGTCGAAATCATTTGGCCAAGCACGTCAAGATGAGCCTTCACGCCAGCTTCAAATGAAGCTTTGACGTCAGGGCTTTGCCGGGCGGCATCGGCACCAAGTGCGACGATCGGGCAGCCATCCATTCTGGCTTCCTGATGGTCCTTGCTGAGATAGAATGCGACCGCGGCCTCAAGCGGATTGTCCGGATTTTTCTCGGTGGCTTCGATCCATTGTTCCGTCGATCCCCCGAGCGCGCGTTGCGATGCCTGTGCGATAAGGTCCTCTTTTGAGGCGAACTGTTTGTAAAAAGCGCCCTGAGTTAATCCGGCACTTTTCATCAGATCCTTGAGGCCAATCCCGTCAAATCCGTGTTCCCGGAACAGACGGCTGGCGACGTCGATCACATTCTGACGGTTTCGGGTGGCTTGTTCACGGCTGACACGCATTGCTTGATATCCGTAGTTAGATTTCAACTAACATCTATATCCGGTTTTCCGTCCCGGTGCAAGTGATCGGAGAGTCCCCTGGTTTCAGCCGTGCCTTGTGCATAAAATAGATTGCGATCGAAATCTAAATGAATTAATGATGTCGTATGTAATCTAATTTGTCGGTTAAGTTTTCCAGTGAAAGGCTCCGCTATGAGGCGCAAACGGCTATTTCTTTTTGGTGCGGTCGCATTGGCAACTGTCGGGGCGATCGGGTTTGCTGTTCTCTCGCAATCCGCACCCGGCGAAGCGTCGGCGGCGACAGATCCGCGTGAAGCACCGGTTTTGGTGAAAGTTGCAAGGGCGGCGGGTGTTCATGGGGCTGAGCGTTCTTTCACGGGCACCGTTGCCGCGCGGGTTCAAAGCAATCTGGGATTTCGCGTGCCGGGCAAAATTGTCGAACGTTTTGTCGATGTCGGACAGCAGGTCGAAGCAGGGCAGCCTTTGATGAGACTTGACGAGACGGATTTGCAGCTTGCCCTGACGGCAAAACGCAATGCGGTTGCGGCGGCGCGTGCATCCTTTGTGCAGGCGCAGGCAGACGAGAAAAGATACGCAGCACTGGTCAAGGACGGGCTGGCGGCCAGTCGGCAACGTTATGAACAGGTCAAGGCGATCCGCGATACGGCACAAGCTCAATTGGCCGCTGCACAAGCGGATGCGAAAGTGGCCGAAAATGAAGCAACCTATTCCACATTGTTAGCCGATGCCGATGGAACAGTGGTTGCGACACTTGGCGAACCGGGGCAGGTCATCGCTGCGGGGCAAACCGTCATTCAGCTTGCCCATGCCGGGCCGCGGGAGGCGGTTATTGCCCTTCCTGAAACGATCCGTCCTGAAATCGGATCCGTGGCTATCGCCAGTGTTTATGGACAGAATGAAGCGCACGGGAACGCGCGTTTGCGGCAGATATCTGATGCTGCCGATCCGCTGACGCGTACCTATGAATCCCGCTATGTGCTTGAAGGTAAAGCCGCCTCAGCGCCACTTGGCGCAACAGTGACGGTTTCGATTGCCAGCCAGGACCAGCAATCAGGCGTCGTGGTGCCGATTGGCGCGGTTCTTGATGATGGCCGTCGAACGGGTGTCTGGACGATCACGCAGGATTCCGCGTCTGTGCAGTTTGTACCGGTACAGATCAGGAAGCTTGGGGAAGAAACCGCAATTGTGACCGGGATCAATGAAGGACAGGAGATTGTTGCCCTTGGTGCGCATCTGCTTGCGGACGGTACTGCAATCCGAACGACCCTTCAGGCAGAGGCGGCGAACTGATGCGTTTCAATCTTTCCGCGCTCGCCGTTCGCGAGAGAGCTGTCACATTATTCTTTATCATTCTGCTGGCCGCCGCCGGGATTTACGCCTTTGTAAATTTGGGCCGGGCGGAAGATCCCTCCTTTACCATCAAGACGCTGACCGTGACAGCCGCATGGCCCGGAGCAACCGCGCGCGAGATGCAGGACCTTGTCGCTGAACCGTTGGAAAAGCGGGTTCAGGAACTGGCATGGTATGATCGTGTAGAGACGATAACGCGCCCCGGATATGCCTTTCTGACTGTCACATTGAAAGACAGTACGCCGCCGTCAGAAGTTGACGAAGAGTTCTATCAGGCACGCAAGAAACTGGGGGATGAAGCCCGCAATCTGCCGTCCGGCGTCGTGGGTCCCTTCGTTAATGATGAATATTCGGATGTAAGTTTTGCTCTGTATGCCCTGCAGGCCCGGGGCATGCCGATGCGCGATCTGGTCCGGCAGGCCGAAACGATCCGTCAGGACCTTTTGCATGTTCCCGGCGTCAAGAAGATCAATATTCTTGGCGAGCGGGCCGAACAGATTTTTGTTGAATTCTCCTATGCGAAGCTCGCGACACTCGGCATATCGATGCAAGAGATTGCGGGTGCTTTGCAACGCCAGAACACCGTTACGCCAGCCGGTTCAATCGACACACGCGGTCCGCAGGTCTTCCTTCGGTTTGATGGCGCCTATAACAGCATCCAGACCATCGCGGATACGCCGATTGTTGCGGGTGGCCGTACGCTGAAGCTTTCGGATGTTGCCGAGGTTCGTCGTGGATATGAAGATCCGCCGACCTACATTATCCGTCATGACGGTGAACCGGCACTCCTGTTGTCAGTCGTGATGCAACAGGGTTGGAACGGACTGGACCTCGGCGAAGCACTGGAAGACCGGTCTGCTGCCATCGCAAAGACATTGCCGCTTGGCATCAGCTTCGAGAAGGTCAGTGACCAAGCCGTGAATATCAACGCGGCCGTGGGCGAGTTCATGATGAAATTCGCCATGGCGCTTGGGGTTGTTCTGCTGGTGAGCCTGATCAGTCTTGGCTGGCGGGTCGGGATCGTTGTTGCGGCTGCTGTTCCGCTGACTCTTGCCGTTGTCTTTCTGATTATGCTGGAAACCGGCAGGTTTTTTGATCGTATTACACTTGGCGCGCTTATTCTGGCGCTTGGCCTGCTTGTCGATGATGCCATCATCGCCATCGAGGTCATGGTGGTCAAAATGGAAGAGGGCATGGATCGCATCAAGGCCGCGGCCTATGCCTGGAGCCACACCGCAGCCCCGATGCTTTCCGGTACACTGGTCACGATCATTGGTTTGATGCCGGTTGGTTTTGCCAGTTCCAGTGCGGGTGAATATGCTGGCAATATCTTCTGGATTGTCGGTTTCGCGCTTATTGTCTCCTGGCTTGTGGCGGTGATTTTCACGCCCTATCTTGGCGTCAAGATGCTGCCGGCGATCAAGCCGGTCGAAGGTGGCCATCACGCGATCTATGACACACCGAATTATCGGCGTCTTCGCGGGCTGATCCGTTATGCCGTGCGTCACAAATTCCTGACATGTGGCCTTGTTGTCTTTGCCTTCCTTCTCTCCGGGGCCGGAATGGGGCTTATCAAGCAGCAATTCTTCCCGACGTCGGATCGCCCCGAAGTGCTGGTTGAGGTGCGCCTGCCCGAAGGGACGAGCATCGAAACCACAACGGCAGCGGTCGAGAAGATTGAAAACTGGCTGCAACAACAGCCCGAGGCAAAGATCGTTACCAGTTATATCGGGCAGGGCGCGCCGCGCTTCTTTTTTGCAATGGCGCCCGAACTTCCTGATCCATCCTTTGCCAAGATCGTGGTTCTGACACCGGACGCAGAAGGGCGGGAGGCACTGAAACATCGCCTTCGGAAGGCCGTATCCGACGGACTTGCACAGGAAGCCTATGTTCGTGTTACGCAATTGGTGTTCGGTCCCTATACCCCGTTCCCCGTCGAGTTTCGTATTACCGGGCCTGACCCGGAAAAGCTTTACGAGATTTCCGAAAAGGCGCTGGAGATCATGCGCAAGGTTCCCGATGTCCGGCAGGCAAATCGCGACTGGGGCAACCGTGCGCCGGTCCTGCGCTTCACGCCGGATCAGGACCGTCTCAATCTTATTGGCCTGTCACCGGCCGAGGCGGCACAGCAGATGCAGTTCCTGCTGACGGGGATTCCGGTGACGCAGGTTCGCGAAAACATTCGCAATGTACCTGTCGTGGCACGCAGTGCCGGGGAAACGCGTCTTGATCCTGCCCGGCTTGCAGATTTCTCGTTGATGAGCCGGGACGGACAGCAAATTCCGCTCGATCAGATCGGAAGAACCGAAATACAGCTCGAAGAACCGGTCCTGAAACGGCGTGATCGCACACCGGTGATCACGGTCCGCTCGGACATCAACGAGGCAACGCAGCCGCCAGAGGTTTCAAAGCAGATTATGGAGGCATTTCAGCCGCTGATTGCGTCGCTTCCGGTCGGATATCGCATTGAAATGGGCGGAAGCATCGAGGAATCGGTCAAGGCAAATACGGCCCTTGCAAAAATCTTCCCGGCAATGATTGCTGCCACCCTGATCGTTATCATCCTGCAGGTCCGGAGCCTGTCGACCATGACCATGGTCATGCTGACCGCGCCATTGGGGCTTGTCGGGGTTGTTCCGACACTGATCGCCTTCAATCAACCCTTTGGTTTCAACGCCATTTTGGGATTGATCGGGTTGGCCGGGATTTTGATGCGCAACACCCTGATCCTGACAGAGCAGATCAAGGATAACCGCGCCGCGGGGCTTGATGACTATCATGCTGTTGTCGAGGCAACGGTCCAGCGTGCGCGACCGGTCATCCTGACGGCTCTTGCGGCTGTACTGGCCTTTGTTCCTCTGACGCATTCGGTGTTCTGGGGCTCAATGGCTTACACGCTGATTGGGGGGACTGCTGCCGGGACAGTTCTGATCCTGCTCTTCCTGCCTGCGCTTTATGCCGTTTGGTTCCGGATCAAACCGGCGTCTGACATGGAACGGGCTCCTGCAAACATTGGCCTCCATGAAAAACGCCCGAATAATGCAGCAGAATAAGAGAAACCCGTCGGGGACAAAACCGATACAGGCAAACGGCGACATACCGTTATCCGGACGTTTCTGCTTTGTTTTGCAGCGGGTCAACCGTGTGATTTCAAGGCGTCTTAACAGCGTCTTGCAGTCGATCGGAATAACCGGTTCACAGTTGATGATTTTGGATGCCATCGGCTTGGATGGCGACCTTCGTCAGAAAGATCTGGCAGAGCTGCTTGGAAAGGATCACGCCACGATTACGGCCAATCTTGCGCCGTTGGTGCGACGTGGATTGGTTGTTCGGGATGAAGATCGGAAGGACCGTCGTGCCCATAGGATTGCACTTACCCCGGATGGGGCGAGTCTTCTGAGGCAGGCACGTGAGCTTGTGGAAGGATTTGAGGCGGACCTAGGGTGCCGTATTTCCGGTGAACATGCATTGGGCGAACTTTGTAGCGTCTTGAACAGATTATCGTAGCGGTTATGTCGCAATGCAGAGGAGAGCCAATTTTGCAGGAATTTGGCTTTGGTCGGACGAAAAGGGAGAAACTGAAATGTTTCAGCGGTTATGGAAAAAGTGTCAGGGTTGCGTCGGAAAGTTTGAATGGGTTGATGATCCAGAGGGGGATTATCTGCTTGATCTCGAGCAAAGAATTCATCGTCTTGAGAGGGATGTCACCCATCTGAGACAAGCATATTCGGATTCAAAACTTCAGTCCGGGAAGTAGAGACCGGAAAACAATCAACCGGATCTGACAGGCTGGCCGAGTGTGCCGACGTTCATGTTTTTGAGCCCATAAAAGTGACCGCGGGTGAAATGTCAGCTTTTCTGGCACGTGACACCATCCAATGGGCATGTGCCACATCTTGCTTATCATGTAATTTTCTGAAAAAAGTTCTTGATTTGTTCTTTTATTTGTGGCATAAGAGAAAAGTCAACGGGAGAAATGCACCCGGACCGAAACCCGCAAGGCCTTGTGCCTTGCGGGTTTTTGCGTTTGGGGCCGGATGAAAGAGGTGATCAGGATGCAGCGGCAAAGATACGGACATCGACACGGGCAGGGCGGCGGGGCATTCCGCAGGATGTGGGGCGGCGGCTGGCGGAGCCATTATGGCGGTATTCTGTAAAGGGACTAAGAGAACCAACCCGGTCATTTGTCATGATGGGAGAGGTGCGTCTTTTGGGGAAAGGAGCGTTAAATTTGCCGGGAGCGGCAGGAATGGCAGCAGGGGGCAGCAGTGAGTTGTGGCCCGACGATGGTGGACAGGTGGGGCCCGTGCGCCCGAAGTTTGTCTATGCCTCGGTCGGGAAGTGTTGCCATGGCCGGAGGTGACCGAAACGGGGGGGCGGGCCCGAGATGGCCTGTTTGGCGAGATTGGTGGAGGCACGAGATTTGTCCGGGGTTCGCTTGTTGCCGGAAATGTCTTCATGGCCGGAAGGTACCAGAGTGGGTCGTGGCCGGGGAGGCCTGTCTGCGTTCCGCAGGTGAGGATACGAAAGCCCGAGGTTCGTCCGGACTTCCCTGAGTGCGGGAAGTCCGGTTTTGGCTGAGCTGTTCTGCCGTTGCATCCATCATCGCCAGGCTGCTTGCTGCCTGGAAGTTATCAGGATTTCGTGGTCAGGATCTTGGCGGCCAAATGCCTTCGGTCACGATGCAATAGCGCATCGCCAACCGCGGTCCGGCAATCGGCATGGATTCTCCGCCACCGGTTTCCCCGATTTCGACAGTACCGCCACCGGATGTTCCGCCACCGCCCGAAACGCCTTCAAGTTCGGTCAGGTTGGTGCCGTCATTGTAAATTTTGATTGGTGCCAAACCTGTGGTCGCCTTGGCCAGATACTTGCCCCCGGCGGGGGAATTGGTTGTTGCCGCATCTTGGGAAACCGCGACCGAGACATCGGTTCCGCCACCACCGCCCCCACTACCCGACGGGGTAAAGGTTGCCGTATGGGAATGGGGCGGCATCTGATCAACCGACTGATAGGTGTATTCTCTCCCGTAAGGCTGTGCAAAAGGATGGGGATCAAGTCCGGGACCGGAGCCATATCCCACGGCAGCCCGCCCGCGTAAATCAGGAAGCCGGAATGTCGAACGGCAATCCCCGCCAAATTCGCAGCCAAGCAGCGCGAACAAGGCCTGATTATCCGATATGTCGAGGAGCTGTCCCGCAGCTAACTCGGTGCCTGCCGGGCAGTAGTTCATGATCGCCATCGAACAGACCTGGCCGAGATAGGCATCCGCGCCGCAGGCACGCGCCGGACCGGAAAAGGCAAGGAGCGATGTGGCCATGGCAATCCCGGCAATCCCGGTCAGTGATTTTCGTGAAATTTTTGCAGACATTTGAACCTCATGTCATCAAACGTAGTGACAGGTGATTTTCATTTCCTGACCGGTATCAGGGGCGTGGCGGATAGAGGCCATTGGTTACAATGCAATAGCGCATCGCAAGACGCGGCCCGGCAACTTCCATCGGCTGGGTGCCGCCGGTCTCGGTGCCGCCGGTAACACCAACCGTAACGGTACCCCCGGTCGAGCCGCCACCGCCGCCGCCCGAAACACCTTCAAGTTCGGTCAGGTTGGTGCCGTTATTATAGATTTTGATTGGTGCCAAGCCTGTGGTGGCCTTTGCCAGATACTTGCCGCCGGCAGGGGAATCGGTTGTTGCCGGATCCTGGGAGACCATCACCGAGGCATCTGTTCCACCACCGCCGCCACCGTTCGGGGTGAAGGTTGCGTCGTGGTTATGGGCTGGCATCTGGTCGATTGTCTGGGTGATTGCTTCGGTCCCGTAATATTGTCCGAATTGACGGGGGTACAGTCCCGGACCTTGCCCATAAGAAACCGGGGCGCGACCGCGCAGGTCAGGAATCCCGAAACTCGTCTTGCAATCACCGCCAAACGTGCATCCGATAAGGGAGTACAGGGCCTGATTATCGTTAATAGCAAGGATCTGGCCGGATGCCTCGACGGTATTGCGCGGGCAATAGCTGGCGGCTGTAATACAGGTCTCGCCAGTATAGGCCTCTTCCCCGCAGGCGCTGGCCGGTTGCGATGTGCCAAGCATCCCGGCAAAGGCCAGGGTCGGCAAGAAGCAGAATATGGTTGTTTTCTTCACGATCATCTCCCCAAAAACACTGAAAATCGAGATTTCATGCTGACAGGTCTTGATTCTGACCGGTCACAGGTATTATACAAAGATATAGACCGGAGACCAATCACTGATAGATTATCTTTTCTTAACATGTACGATGGCGAACATTTCAAATGCCATTTGCCCGAAAAGGTTGCCTCAGGATGGTAATGCATACCGAGGCGTAGAAAACTGACATATTCTGTCAATGGTATATGTTCATTCGATTTTTGTCTTTTGATCGGCTACTTTTGGTAGCAGTTCATGCGGCAGTCGGCACATCCGGGCTTTTGATCCAAGAGTTGGCGAGATGTGTCGGCCTGATGTATGGCGGAAGTTTTATTGCAATTATTGCAAGGCAGTACGGGGTTTTCGGGTGACGCGGGTTGCCCGAAACGCAAGACGGGGTGTGATAATTATGGCTGCAAACATGACAGCACGGGACCGCAACCATACAATGGTACAGAATACCTGGTCCGATATTGCACCTATCGCCCTTGAGCAGCGCTTCATGTTCGACGCTGCCGGTGCCGCCACAGGAGCCGAAGCCGCCCAGGATGCCGCCGCCGAGGCAGAGGCCGAAAATGCCCATGCGGATAGTGACAGCCAGTCATCGAATGACGCGGGCGATAATGCGGATCACGTACCTGCTGCGGTTGGCGGTATTGCCAATGATGATCGCAAGGATGTGGTGATTGTTGATCCGTCGGTTCAGGATTATCAGACCCTGATTGACGGACTTGGCGCGAATGTCGAAGTCATTATTTTACAGCAGAATGCGACGGTTAGCGATATTGCATCGGTACTTGATGGCATGTCGGGGATCGACGGGCTGCATATCCTAAGCCACGGGGGTACCGGCGCACTTAACCTTGGTGGCGGGGCGCTGACACTTGATACGCTTGCGGCCAATGCGGATGCGCTGCAACTGATTGGCAATGCGCTTTCCGAAACCGGCGATATTGTTCTTTATGGCTGTAATATTGGGGCGGATGGCAGCGGGCAGGATTTCATCAACCAGCTTGCCGCACTGACCGGTGCGGATATTTCCGCGTCCGACGATATGACAGGGGCCGATGCGCTTGGCGGTGACTGGGATATGGAAGCCGCCAGCGGTGATATCGAAACGCCGGTTATCTTTGCCGACAATGCCATGCAATCCTTTGCCGATGTTCTGGCAGCGACCAATGAGAACTTTGACGATGAAGGCTTGATCAATCAGAACGATGTAACGTCGGTTGTGGTGGGGGACTGGACCTTCGGGGCGGGTTCTGCAGTAGGTATAGCCACCCCGAGCAGTGATGAGTTGCAAACGGATCTCAACCTTGATGGCGAAGCAGGGGATAGAGCCATCATACTCAATCATGTCGGTATAGCAGGTGTTTCCTCTTTCTACTTTAAATCCACCGACGGTACGGACTTTGATCTCAACTCCTTTGACATTGGCAACCACTTTAATAACTTTGGAACGAGTGTAACCATCGCAGGATATAAAGATGGGGTTTTAGTTTCCGGGACTTCAGATACAGTCGATCTTACGGTCGATGATAGTACGGGTGCCATTACTTACAACAACCTTGATCAGAACGGGGATACCAACGGTTATTTTGGTACCCTGACTTTTGGCAGTGCCTATGACGCGGTTGACGAGGTGCGTTTCACCTTTACAGGAAATGGCGCCTTGGCGATTGACAATCTGAATCTCAGTCCTGCTGTCAGTAACACCGCGCCGACGGCGACCAATCTGACGCAAACGGTGCCATTCACCGAAGATGGGGGTAGTGTTGCGCTTGGCGATATCGTTGTTGCCGATGTTGACGGTGACACAGTTACCGCGACCCTGACACTTGGCGACAGTGCGGCGGGCAGTCTGAGCACCGGCACTTTCGGGTCTGCAACATCGAACTATAATTCGGTCTCAGGTGTGTGGACAGTTACCGGATCGGTTTCGGATGTGAATGCGGCACTTGCGGCGGTTGCTTTCACGCCGTCGGAACACTGGGATCAGGACGTTTCGATCACAACCCGTATTCGTGATGCGGCGGATACCGGCCCCGATGAGGGCACCATTACGCTTAATGCGACGGCTGTAAACGACAACCCGAGCGGGTCAATGCCCGCCAGTATTTCGGTTGCGGAAGACACGTTGTCAAACGTCAATCTTTCGTCATCGAGCTTTGCCGATGTTGACGGTGATACCATCACACTGACGCTTGTTGCGACTGCGGGAACCTTTGCAACCCCGGCGGATGGCGCATCTGTTGGCAACGGGGTGGTCGGAACGCTTGTGGACGCGCGAACAATTACCCTTGTGGGTAGTGCGGCGGACATCAATACGTATCTCGATGCCTCCAGTCGTATTCGTTATACGGCAGAGTCAAATGTGACCGGTAGCAATGTTGCCCAGATTACCGCGACAGTGAATGACGGGAAAGGTGGCGGTGCTATCGCGGCCGGTACGACCCAGATCAACGTAACCGCAGTCAACGATGCCCCTGAATTGTCAAATCTGGATGGTACCCCGTCCTTTACCGAGGATGGCAGTGCTGTTGTCCTTGATGGTGATGTAACGGTTTCGGATGATGAGCTTGGATCGCTCAATGGCGGAAATGGCAATTTTGCCGGGGCGTCATTCGTGCTGGTGCGCAGTGGCGGTGCGAATGCCTCTGACGTGTTTTCGATGATTTCTGGCGGCGGCCTGACGGTAAACGGATCGAATATCGAAAGCGGTGGCAATGTTATTGCGAGTTTTGACACATCAATTGATGGTCAGTTGACGATTACGTTCCAGAACAATGGAACGATCCCGACAACCGCACTTGTCAATCAAGTGATGCAGGCGGTCCGTTACAGCAACTCGTCGGATGACCCGGCGTCAAGCGTGCAGATTGACTGGACATTCAGTGATGGCAACTCCGGCAATGCGCAGGGTACGGGCGACAATCCGGGGACGGCGACCGGATCTGTGACTGTATCCATCACGGGGGTGAATAATGCGCCGACCCTGAGTGCGACGGGCGGCACGCCGAGCTTTACCGAAAACGGTTCGGTGGTTGATCTGTTTTCCGATGTGGAAATCAGCACGGTCGAAAGCGGCCAGACGATTTCGGGCATGACCTTCACGGTTACCAATGCCGAAGCCAGCGACCGTATCACGCTTGACGGTACGGCCATTACTCTCTCGGACGGGGCTTCAGGCACCACCGGCGGCAACAGCCTGACTTACAATGTGTCGATTGCAGGCGGCATCGCGACGGTCACGATTTCGGGTGGCAGTATGACGACAGCGACGGCACAAACCGTCATTGATGGCATGACCTATTCCTCAACCAGTGAAAATCCCGGTACCGCCAACCGTGTTGTGACCTTGACCGGTATTACCGACAGTGGCGGGATAGCAAATGGTGGTGTCGACAGTGCTTCTGTTACTATCGCTTCGACTGTCACGGTGAATGCTGTTAATGATGCGCCAACATTCTCCAACCTTGATGGTACGCCGTCCTTTACAGAAAATGGCAGTGTTGTTGTGCTAGACAGCAATGTCACGGTGCTTGACGCAGAGCTTGATGCGGCTGGTAGCTATGCTGGTGCGACATTGACCATTGTTCGTAATGGCGGTGCAAACAGCAACGATGTCTTTAGCAATAGCGGCTTGCTCGGAAGTCTGACGGAGAGTGGCGACCTTACCTATAACGGAACAACGATTGGTACGGTCACGACGAACAGTGCCGGAACGCTTGAACTGACGTTCAACTCCAATGCGACAACTGCTCTGGTGAATTCTGCGATGCAGAATATTGCATATAGCAATAGCTCCGAGGCACCGGCGAGTTCCGTCGCACTTGACTACACATTCAATGATGGTTCATTGAATTCCGTCGGAACAAATCAGGTTACGGTCTCGATTACCGGTGTGAATGACGCACCAACCCTGAGTGCGACCGGTGGCACGCCGAGCTTTACCGAAAACGGTTCGGCGGTTGATCTGTTTTCCGATGTGGAAATCAGCACGGTCGAAAGCGGCCAGACGATTTCGGGCATGACCTTTACGGTTACCAATGCCGAAGCCAGCGACCGCATCACGTTTGACGGTACGGCCATTACTCTCTCGGACGGGGCTTCAGGCACCACCGGCGGCAATAGCCTGAATTATAATGTGTCGATTGCAGACGGCATCGCGACGGTCACGATTTCGGGTGGCACCATGACGACGGCGTCGGCACAAACCGTCATTGACGGCATGACCTATTCCTCAACCAGTGAAAATCCCGGTACAGCCAACCGTGTTGTGACCTTGACCGGCGTTACCGACAGTGGCGGGACAGCAAACGGGGGTGTCGACAGTGCTTCTGTTACTATCGCTTCGACTGTCACGGTGAATGCTGTTAATGATGCGCCCGCATTGGCCAATGGCGGCAACAGTGTCAATTTCTCGGCTGGAAGTGGTACGGAGATCGTTATCAGTAACAGCCTGACGGTCCTGGATGTGGATGATACCACACTGGCCTCGGCAACCGTTTCGATCACGGGAGGTCAGGCCGCCGGTGATACACTTGGCTTTACCCCCGGCGGGGCGTTTGGGAATATTACCGGGACTTATGATGCCGGAACCGGCGTTCTGAGCCTGGAATCGGAGGGGGGGACGGCGACACTGGCGCAATGGCAGGCCGCCCTGCGTTCCGTGACCTTCAGCAACGCGGACGCTTCGCCAGCGACCGGGACGCGCACGATCAGTTTTGTTGTCAATGATAGCGAAGCCAACAGCACGGCTGCCAACAGTAGCGTGAATATCGTTTTCGCCCCGGTTATCGGCAATCTGGATGGTGATAGTGTCACCTATACCGAAGGCGGCGGCGCGGTTGCCGTTGATACCGGAACGGCGGCGACTGTTGCCGACAGTGACAATGCCAATTTCAACGGTGGTAATCTGACCGTCAGTATTACCGCAGGCGGCGACGCGGCGCAGGATATCCTGACAATTGGTGGGAGTATTCTGTCTGGAGGCACGGCCGGTTCGGATGTCACCATCGGGGGCGTGGTGATCGGTACGCTGGCCAACAATATTGCAGCAGGCAACGATCTGGTTATCAACTTCAATGAAGATGCGACACCTGCACGGGTCGCGAGCCTTCTGGCGGCCATTCAGTACAGCAACAACAGTACTGATGATCCGACCACGGGGGCGCGTACGGTTCAGGTGACATTAACCGATGACTCGGGTGGTTTTACCTCCAGCCCCGCCGAGATCACGGTCAATGTGGTGGGTATCAACGATGCGCCGACGGTTTCGGCCACCGGCGGCACCCCGACCTTTACCGAAAATGGCACGGCGGTTGATCTGTTTTCTGGCGTGACCATCGGAACGGCTGAAACCGGCCAGACGATTTCGGGCATGACTTTTACGGTTACCAATGCCGAAGCGAGCGACCGTATCACGCTTGACGGTACGGCCATTGCCCTGACCGATGGCACATCGGGGACGACCACCGGTGGCAACGGACTGAGCTATAACATTTCGGTCACCGGGGGCGTGGCAACGATCACGATTACCGGCGGTACCATGACGACGGCGCAAGCACAAACCGTGGTCGATGGCATGACCTATTCCTCAACCAGTGACAATCCCGGTACATCGAGCCGCGTCGTGACGCTTACCGGCATTACCGATAGTGGTGGCACGGCCAATGGTGGTGCGGATGCCGCAAGTGTGTCCATCGCGGCGACGGTTGCGGTCAGTGCCGTCAATGATGCGCCGGTCAATACCCTGCCGGGCTCCCAGTCCGCTGTTGCTGGCGAGGCGAAGGCAATTACCGGTATCTCGGTTGGTGATGACGATAGCGCGACCGTCACCACCACAGTCTCGGTGCCGAATGGTGCGGGGACCTTTACCACGACGGGCAATGCGACCATCACGGGTGGCGGCACCAATTCCATCCAGATTTCGGGCAGTGTCGCCGATGTCAATGCGACACTGGCCAATCTGCGATACACAGCAACCACGACCGGTTCGCAAACGATTACCGTCTTAACATCGGACGGCACGGATACCGACACCGATACGGTTACGGTCAATGTTACCGCCCGCCCGGCCATCGGCGGCCTTTCAGGCGACAGCATTGCCTATACAACCGGGCAGACGGTCAAGCTTGATGCCGGGCAGAATGCGACCGTATCGGATGCTGATTTCCAGGCGGGTGCTTTTAGCAATGGCGGCAACCTTACGGTCAGCATCACCGGTGGTGGTTCTGCGTCACAGGATATTCTCAAGATCGATACAGCCGGTACTGTTACGCTTGACGGTACGACAACCGGATCGAATGTGCGTGTCAACGGGACGATTATCGGCACGCTGGCAAACAATATTGCCGCGGGCAATACCCTTCGGATCAACTTTAATACCGCGGCCAATCTGACAAATATCCAGGAGCTGGTGCGTGCTGTTGCCTATGAAAACAGTTCGGGCACGCCGACGGCGGGGAACCGTACGATCAGCGTGACGCTTTCTGATATCGACGGCAACAGCAGTACGGTAAGCACGGTCACGGTAAGGGTGACCGCGCCGGTGGTAACGCCACCACCGCCGCCGCCCGCACCGCCACCTGCACCGGTCGTAACGATACCGCCGATCCTGCAAACGCCGGGATCGGGCGGGGATGCGGGGACGCCGGTCAGCAATGCGCTTAGTGCGGGATCGAATGGCAGTGGTTCGGGCGGACAGTTCATTTCCGGTGGCCCGATCCAGACAACCGTGACGGGCCAGTTGGGCAATACCAGCCCGATTGGCAATTCCGGCACGCCGGTTTCGGCAGGGCTTAGCATCAACCAGGCCGGTAGCGGGCTGGGTGTTACCACCGGACTGGGCGGTGGCGGCGGTGCTGTTCTGACGAGCGGTGGCTTCGGGGGCAGTGGTCTTGGTGGTGGCTTGGGCGGTGGTATCGGTGGCGGCCTTGGTGGTGGTGGCCTGAGCGGTGGCGGCTTGGGTGGTGGTCTGGGCGGTGGCCTTGGTGGTGGTTTGGGCAGCGGCGGCTTCGGCGGCGGATTTGGCGGCGGTGTCGGTGGCGAAGCGGGAACCGGAACACCTGTTGGCAATGACGGTATTCTGGGAGCGCCTTCACCCGGGGGCGAGGGCCCGGGCACCGAAGGTGGCACAGGTGGTGAGACATCCACGGGCGATGGCAACGGTGATCAGGCCATGAGCGATGGCAAGGGCGAGGCCGAACTGGCCAAAGCGCTTGACGATTTCACCGCGCAACTGGCGGCGTTTGGCGATGCCGCCGAAATGGAAACGATGCTGCTTGATCAGGTTCTGGGCACCTATCGTATTCCGGCGTGATGAATTGCTTGATGATTTGATCGATGATTTTCTTGATGTTTTTCCGGCGGTCGCACCTGTCTGACCGCCGGATTGAAAAATGCCCCGACCGGTTGTGAAAGATCAGGCGCGGGGCAATATGGGAAAAGGGATGTTCCGGTTTCTGGACAGAACCGGAACAGGCCCGGATGATGCAACGGATCACCGGATATGTATCGGGCAGATATTCGGGAATTTGAATTTACTTGGGGGAATACCGTCTTGGTTTATCGTGCTTTAAAGTTTCCCGGGACTTTCCGAAAATGGCGGAATGTGGCCGTCGCACTGACAACGGCGGCATTGTTATCGGCCTGTGCCGTTGCGCCGGAGCCGTTGACGGTGACAGAAAACAATGCGCGCGTTGAGAAGGATCTGGCGCGTCTGTTTGAAAAACAGGAAAAGATCACCGGTCCGCTGACGCTTGAAGAAGCGATTGCACGTGCGCTTAAATACAACCTTGATCACCGGCTGAAACTGATGGAAGAAGCGGTGGCGATGGGGCAGCTTGACGTTGCCAATGTCAATCTTCTGCCCGATGTTGTGGCCAGTTCGGGCTGGACACAGCGCAGCCGTCCGGATTTCACGTTCAACGAGGACAAGACCTCTACCTCGATCAGTTCGGACAAGAAAATCCGCGATAGCGACCTGACGGTAAGCTGGAATGTGCTGGATTTTGCCATTGGCTATATGCGCGCCCATCAGCAGGCGGACATGGCGCTTATCGTCAAGGAACGCCGCCGCCAGGTGATCCATAACGTTATCAATGATACGCGCAGTGCCTATTGGCGCGCAGCCGCAGCCGAACGGGCGCTGGTGCAGTTCAAGCCGGTCCTGGAAAAGGTTCGCACGGCACTTTCGCGGTCGGAAACGCAGGTGCGCGAACGGGTTGGTGCGCCGCTTGATGCGCTGACCTATCAGGAAGACCTTCTTCTGACCCTGCGCGAGCTTGAAACCCGCCAGCGTCAGCTGGTCGAAGCCCGCACCGAGCTTGCGGTTCTGATGAATATTCATCCCGATAGCGACTTTACGGTCGAGGCGGCGGTTGAGCCCGACAGTGGCCCGATGCCGGTTCTGACGATGAGTGCCGAGGAACTTGAACTCGAAGCCCTGAAAAACCGTTCGGAACTGCGTTCGGAAGCCTATCAGTTGCGGATCAACCAGCAGGAAGCAAAGATCGCCATCGTGCAGATGGTGCCGGGCCTTAATTTCAGTGCGGGTATCAATCACACGACCGACAGCTACAAGGTCAATTCCGACTGGTACGAGGGGTCGCTTGATCTTTCGTGGAACCTGATGCAGCTGTTCAAGGCACCGGCAAACATGCGCCTTGCCGACAGCCAGATCGAACTTTCGGAAGTGCGCCGCCTTGCACTGAGCATGGCGGTCATCAGTCAGGTCAATATCGCCCAACTGCGTTTTGCCTATGCCAAGCGCGATTTTGAACTGACCGACCGGATCGCATCGGTGCAGGACCAGATATCGGAAACCGTCAATGCCAGCCAGTCGGCCAATGCGGTCGGCGAGGGGCAGGCGATCCGGGCCGATGTCCGGGCGTTGCTCAGCAATCTGCAACGCGACATGGCCTATGCCGACATGCAGGCATCCTATGGCCGTCTGTTTGCCTCGATCGGGGCGGATCCGTTCCCGAACGATATTCCCGATGATTCGGTCGATACCCTTGCCCGGAGCGTCGGCGAGGTTTTGACGCGCTGGAACCAGGGGGATTATGATGCACCGGTTACCGTGGCCGAAGGGGACAAAGGCCCGGTGGCAGAAAATGAAATGAAGCAGGCCGCTGTTCAGTGATGCTTTTTGCCATGACGTCGTTGCGCGGATATCGGATTGACGATCCGGGCCGCAGATTTACCGCCGCCGCAAGCATGTTCTGCACGCTTGCGGTTTCGGCTTTTTTGTTGCCGGTTTCGGCAGATGCGCAGGAAAGAACGGACCCCCTCGAAACACGGGTTCTGGTGACCACACAGGATCGCGCCGTTCTTGCCGGCGAACTTGCCGCCAGAATTGACAGGATCGCGGTGCGTCCGGGGCAGGCATTTCGCAAGGGCGATCTGCTGATTTCGTTCGACTGTGCGGCTTACAAGGCACAGCGCGCAACCGCGGCAGCCGATTATCGCCAGGCCGATGCCCAGCTGAAATCGCAAAAACGCCTGTTTGAATTGCGCAGTGTCGGCGAGCTTGATGTCGTGATGGCCGAAGCCGCAAGGGACCGGACACTTGCGCAGTTGCAGCTTCAGGATGTGTATCTTGACCGCTGCAAGATTACGGCACCCTACGACGGGGCAGTGGTTCAATGGCTGAGCCAGCCCTATCAGATTGCCAATCCCGGTGATGAACTGATGGAAATCATTGGTTCGGGCAATCTCGAACTTGAACTGATCGTGCCGTCAAGCTGGCTGTCGTGGCTTTCGACCGGGCAGAGCTTCAAGGCACGGATCGAGGAAACGGGATCGGTCATTGCGGCAACCACCGAACGGATCGGTGCCGATATTGACCCGGTCAGCCAGACGGTTAAAGTCTTTGCAGCCATAAATGGCGATGCCGGGACGCTGTTGCCGGGAATGAGCGGTGTCGCTGTTTTTGAACCGGAATCCTGACGGCTTCCGGCACAGGATCAAGCCGCGCGCGACCAGAACCGACGGGTAAAATGAGTACCATCACAGCATCCGCAATTTTGCTGGGCATTGAAAAATCCATCCGTCAGGCCCGGGATATGACCGCACTTCAGTTCGTCGCGGTCACCGAAACGCGCCGTCTGATTTCCTATCAGCAGGCGGTATTGCTCGCGCACGGGCTGGACGGGAAATTGCGGGTGGTGGCTGTTTCGAACGTGCCGACGGTGGACCGTAATGCCCCCTATATCCGGTTTGTCGAAAAGCTTGCCAATCGCAACATCCGGTCCGATCAGAAACGGACATTATCGCGTAGCGCGGATGGCGGGGAGTTGGAGGCGGACTGGCGGGAGTTTCTTCAGGACAATATCATGTCCCAGCCGGTTCTTGCCCCGGATGGTACATCGCTTGGCCTTCTGTTGCTGATCCGGGCCCCGGAATGGCAGGACGGGGAGCTTCTTCTTGTTGAACAACTGACCGATGCGCTTGGCCATGCGTGGAATGCGCTTCGTCCGCGCAAAAGGCGGGGCGGGATGTTTGAGGCCGGGAAAAAACGCCGCGCCGTTGTGGCCGGGGTTTTGATCGGTCTTGTCATTGTGCTGTCGATCCCGGTTCGGCAAAGCATTATCGCGCCTGCGACAGTCATGCCACGTGATCCGGTCATGATTGCGGCCCCGATCACCGGCGTTATTCGCGAAATCCACGTCCGCCCGAACGCACCGGTGGCAAAGGACGATCTTCTGTTTTCCTTCGAGGATGCGGAATTCCGGGCCAATTATGAAATCGCCCTGCGCGCGGTCGATACCGCCGAGGCTGAACTGCGCCGTGCATCGCAGCAGGCATTTGGTGACGCCAAAGGCCGTGCCGAAGTTGCCCTGTCGCAGACCCGTCTGGCCCTGCGTCAGGAACAGGCGGAATTCAGCCGATATCAGCTTTCGCAGGTTGAGGTCAGGGCACCGCAATCGGGCATCGCCATTTTCAGTGATTCCAATGACTGGCGGGGGCGACCTGTTTCAACCGGTGAACAGGTCATGGCCATTGCCGCACCCGATGCCGCCGAACTTGGCATTTCCATTCCGGTTTCCGATGCCATCGCCCTGCAATCGGGGGCGGAAGTTCGACTGTTTCTGGATGCTGATCCGCTTGGTTCGGTTGATGCAACGCTTGAATATGCCGCCTATCAGCCAAAGGAAACGCCCGAAGGCATATTGGCCTATCAGGCGGTGGCGCGCTTTGACAGTCCGGATGACATTCCCCGTATCGGGTTGAAGGGATCGGCCAAGATCATGGGGGACCATGTTCCCCTGGCGCTGTTCCTTTTCCGTCGGCCGCTTTCGGCCCTGCGCCAGATGATCGGGTTCTGAGCGGATGGCAATCGCATCGCAGGATCAGGCAAAGGATATGGTCGTACCGCCGCTTCGCGAAGACCTGCGACTTCTGCCTGCCGGAACCGATGAATATGGCGCGCCGTGCTGGACGATCCATGACCCGGTACGCAACCGCTATTTCAGGATCGGCTATGCCGCGTTTGAAATGCTGCGCCGGTGGCCGTTGCGGCAGGGGCAGGCGATCATTGACCGGATCTGCCGCGATACGGTTCTGACAATTGACGAAGCATCGCTGAGCGGACTGATAAAGTTCCTGCATGGCAATGGCCTGTTGCAGCGTGACAGCAGCGAGACCGTGGCCGAGTTTTCGCGCATTGCCAATGCCGGCAAGCCGCCCTTCTGGAAATGGGCGATCCACAATTACCTTTTTGTTCGTGTCCCGCTGGTTCATCCGGACAGTTTCCTGCGCAGAACCCAGGCCATTGCCGATGTGATTGCATCGCGACCTGTTCAGTTGGGGGGGCTGTTTCTGGGCATCATCGGCATTTTCCTGACATTGCGCCAATGGGACCTGTTTGTGTCGACATTCATGGGCTTTGCCAACTGGCAGGGTGTGGTGTGGATGGCCATCACCCTGACCCTGGCCAAAATCCTTCATGAATTCGGGCATGCCTATAGTGCGGCGCGCTATGGCTGCCGGGTTCCGTCGATGGGGGTTGCGTTTCTGGTGATGTATCCGGTGCTTTATACCGATACATCCGATGCGTGGCGGATTATCAGCAAGGAAAAAAGGCTGCGCATTGCGGCGGCGGGTATCCGGGTCGAGCTGGCGCTGGCGCTGCTGGCGACTTTTTTCTGGCATATTGTGCCGCCGGGACCCTTGCAAAGTGCGGTGTTCCTGCTGGCGACGACGACCTGGATCACAACGCTTCTGATCAATCTCAGCCCTTTCATGCGGTTTGACGGTTATTATCTGCTGTCGGATTTTCTGGGTATTGCCAATCTGCAAAACCGGTCCTTTGCGATGGCCAAATGGACGATCCGCGAAATGCTTTTCCGGTTCGGGCATCCGGCCCCGGAACCGATGCCGCGAAAAAAGCGGCGGATGCTGACGGTTTTTGCGATTTCGGTGTGGATTTATCGCTTCTTTCTGTTTCTTGGCATCGCGCTTGTCGTTTACCACCTGTTTTTCAAGGTTCTCGGCATTATCCTTTTTGTCGTCGAAATCGCGTGGTTCATCGTCATTCCGGTTTTCAGCGAAATGAAACACTGGTGGAAAGATCGCCATTTGGCAAAAGCAACACCGTCTCTGATCGTGACCGGATTGCTATTATTGGTGCTGGCGGTTCTGACATTCGTGCCCTGGCAATCACGTGTTTCCGCAGATGCGGTGCTTCAGGCCGGCAATGATGCGGAAATCATCAGCACGGTTGCAGGCCAGATTGCCGAAATCACGGTCAAAAAAGGGGACCGGGTCCGTGCCGGGGATACGATTGCCATCCTGAGCGCGCCGGAACTTGATGCCGAACACCGTATCCGGGAACTGGAACTTGCCGAGGCGCGGATATTGCTGGCGCAAACCGAGGCCAGCCGGGATGATCTTGGCGACTATGCCACCCGTCTTCAGGAAATGCGCCGTCTGGCCGCCCGGATCGTTGCACTGGAAGCCCGCCAGGATCTTTTGACCCTGCGGGCACCGATTGACGGCTTTGTTCGTGAATTGACCGAGGATCTCCGGGTTGGCGACTGGATCGCACCGCGCACCCCGATTGCGCGGATTGTCGGTGCCAGCGAACGTTCGGCATGGGAAGTCGTCGCCTATGTATCCCAGCGCGATATCGCCCGGATTGGAAACGGGCCTTCGGCAAAGTTCTATCCCGAACAGGTTACGCAACCCGTTCTGGAAATCGGGATCGGAACGGTCGAGCGGTTTAACAGCACTTATATCGAGGCACCTGCACTTGCCGCGGTCCATGGCGGAACAATCGCCGCGACGGTTGACAGGGAGGGCCGCTATACACCGCATGACCCGGTCTTCAAGGTGGAGGGGGTCGTTGCAACGGGCAAGGAAAACACCCCGGTTGAGGCGGGCTTTTCCATGATGCAGCGCGGTACGTTACAGATTGACGCAGAACCCATGAGCTGGGCACGCCGCCTTTACGAGGCGGTCGTTGCAGGCCTTATTAGAGAGGCGAGTTTCTGAGGGATGGCTGACGCGAGATCAGCCAGAAAGTCCTTTTCTCATATAAGGGCATCGCGCTATTCGCCCGCCAGTTCAGCGCAACCCGTTTCCAGAAGGGCGATGACGTGCGGGGCGAAGGAGCGCCACAGATCGAGGCGGTAATCCTGATCGCCATCCCGCCAAAGCACCGCCGACACACCATCAAAAACCGTGCGGCGTGCTTCGCCGGTTGGTAGCTGATCAAGGTCGCGCGGGCATCCGATGGTGATAAGGTCGCTGGCCTTTGGGCCGGTGATTTGCAGGGTGACTTCGCGGTCGGAAATTTCCGTCAGGCTGTGCGGGGTTTTGGCATAGATCGCCGCACAGGCATCGGTGATCATTCCTGCCTGATCTTCGGGGGCGATGATCGTCCATTCGTCCGGGCCAAGGCATATGATTTCAATATCCCCTTTGCGCCCGCACTGACCGATTTTGGCCGGGAGGGTTATGCCAAGCGCCTTTGACAGGGCTTTTTGTTCCGGCGTTGCGGCCCGAAGGGAAAAGCGGGCGACAGGGGGCAGAAGTGCTACACGCACGGCGGAGCTTTCGGCCAGTATCCCGGCTTTGGACAGGTCGATATGTGCAGTCATTGCAGTCATCTCCGCTTGTATGACCTTGGAATTTAAAGTTTGAGACGCGCATTTTCGGGGTCGTAAAAGACCGTGCCGGTGATGGTGGCCCTGATCGTCCGGTCCGGCATCGGGATATAAACCGTTTCGCCGGTCTTGCCGTGGCCGCCTTCGATCAGGGCAAGGGCAATCGGGCGACCTGCCGCGTCGCTGTGATAGGACGATGTCACGTGGCCGACCATCTTCATCGGGATCGGCTGGTTCGGATCAAGGACAATCTGCGCGCCTTCTTCAAGTTTGGACGTGCCATCATCGGTCAGAAGCCCGACCAGTTGCTTGCGGCCTTCTGCCGTCAGGTCCGGGCGGTTAAGGGCCCGCATCCCGACAAAGTCGGGCTTGTTTTTGCCAACGGCCCATCCGGCACCCGCGTCATAAGGCGTCACCGTCCCGTCGGTATCCTGACCGACAATGATGAAGCCCTTTTCGGCACGCAGGACATGCATGGTTTCGGTGCCATAGGGGCAGATATCGTATTTCTGACCCGCCGCGAACAGCGTTTCCCAAAGGGCCCGGCCATGGCGGGCAGGGACATTGACCTCAAAGCCAAGTTCGCCCGTGAAGCTGACCCGGAACAGGCGGGCCGGGAAACCGGCAACCGAGCATTCGGCAATCGACATATGCGGGAAGGCTTCGTCGGAAATATCGAGCCCCTCGACAAACGGGGCCAGAAGATTGCGCGCATTCGGACCGTTCAGCGCAATTGTCGCCCATTGTTCGGTGGTCGAGGTCAGCCAGACTTTCAGATCCGGCCATTCCGTCTGAAGGTAATCTTCCATCATGTTCAGGACGCGCGCCGCCCCACCGGTGGTGGTGGTGATGTGGAAACGGTCATCGGTCAGACGGCCAATCACGCCGTCATCGCGGATATAACCATCATCGCCAAGCAAAAGGCCATAACGGGTGCGACCGGGGGCAAGTTTGGTCCAGGGGTTGGTATACATGCGGTTCATGAATTCAACCGCATCGGGGCCGACCACCTCGATCTTGCCAAGGGTTGATGCGTCAAACATGCCAAGCGATTTGCGCGTTTCGCGGCATTCGCGACGCACGGCGGCGTCCATATCCTCGCCGTCCTTGGGAAAATACCATGCACGACGCCACAGGCTGACCGGTTCGAACACGGCGCCGTTTTCCTCGGCCCAGCTATCGATGGGGGTTTTGCGGGTGACCTCGAAATGATCACCCTTGTGATAGCCGACAAACGCCCCGAAGGTCGTCGGGGTATAGGGCGGGCGGAAGGTGGTCAGGCCGACTTCGGGCTGTTTCTTGCCAAGCGCATCGGCGGCAATGTTCAGGCCGTTGATGTTTGACATCTTGCCCTGATCGGTTGCCATGCCATTGGTGGTGTAGCGTTTGACATGCTCGATCGAGCGCATGCCTTCGCGCACGGCAAGGCGCAGATCCTTGGCCGTCACATCGTTCTGATAATCGACAAAGGCGCGGGCCTTGCCAGCATCAAGGTCGGTCGGAAGTTCGGTGTGGCTGGCACCCGAACCGGGGCGATCATCGGCAACCGAAAGCGTTTTGACCGTGGCGGTTTTGCCAAGCGCCCTGGCCGCCGTAGCGCCCATCGCGGCCCCGTCATTAAGGGCGGCTTCGATCCCCCAAAGGCCACGCCCGGCACCGGCGATCTGGCAATCCTCGGTAATGCGGTCGGGCAGGAAGGTCTGGCTTTGGTCATCCCATTTAAGCGTCCCCTTGGTGTGGGAAAACAGATGGAGCGACGGAGTTCAGCCCCCGCAGACCAGAAGGCTGTCGCAAGCCAATGTCTGGGCGGCCATAACGGTGCCATTTTCAACCTTGTTGATCCGCACCGATTTGATGCGCAGGCGGCCCGAGGTGCCGGTTGCGGTATAACCGGCAAAGACCGTGATCCCGCGTGCGGCGGCTTCTTTGACAAGGTCGGCATTCGGGGTCGGGCGGGTGTCGACAATGGCTTCGATCTTCGTTCCGGCCGATGCCAGATCAAAGGCCGCATACCATGCGCTGTCATGGCTGGTAACCACAACGACATTGTTTCCGACACGCACGCCATAGCGGTTCAGATATGTTTGCGCCGACCCGGCCAGCATCACGCCCGGACGATCATTGCCATCAAATACCAGCGGCTTTTCAAGTGCACCCTGCGCCAGAATGACCTGTTTGGCGCGGACCCGCCACATCCGTTCCCGCGGGGTGCTGGCGGCCGGTTTTTCGAGATGATCGGTCAGTTTCTGACACAGGCCGATCATGTTCTGATGGTAATAGCCAATCGCTGTGGTGCGGGTCATGATCCGGACACCAAGGTCGGTCAGGGTATCAAGCTCGGTCTCCAGCCAGTCCCATGCCGGTTTGCCGTCAATTTTTGCCTGTGGTTCGCTTAATATCGTTCCGCCCGGTTCGGCGTTTTCATCGACCAGTGTCACGCGAAGCCCGGATTCCGCCGCGGCACGTGCGGCGGCAAGACCGGCAGGACCGGCACCGACAACCAGAATATCGGTATGCAGATAACGGGATGCATAATTGTCCGGATCGGGTTCGGTCGGTGACACGCCAAGACCGGCAGCCGCCCGGATGAAGGGCTCGTAAACCTTGTCCCAGAAGGAGCGTGGCCACATGAAGGTCTTGTAATAGAACCCGGCGGAAAACAGCATGTAAAGGCGGTCATTGATCGCGCCGATATCAAATTTCAGGCTGGGATATTTGTTCTGGCTGCTGGTTTCAAGCCCGTTCCAGATTTCCTGCACGGTTGCGCGCGTGTTGGGTTCAAACTGCCCCTTGCCGCGGCGCGTTCCGATCAGGGCATTGGGTTCTTCTGATCCCGCCGCAATCGGGCCACGCGGACGATGATATTTGAACGAACGCCCCATCAGGTGAACACCATTGGCGATCAGGGCAGATGCGACAGTGTCGCCTTCAAGGCCCTGATAGGTATCGCCATCAAAGGTGAAGGAAACCGGCCGATTGTGAAGGACCCGGCCACGCCCCGGAACACGGAAAGCGGTCATTTCGAAGGCTCCTTCTTTGCGGCATCTTCAAGCAAAACGGCAAGGTCAGGGCGCGGTTCGCCTGCCTTGTATGTCGTCAGGAACCGGTCCGAGACGGTGTCGCGCACGGCGTTAAAGAACCGGCCGCAGCCATGGGCATGACGCCAGCGTTCAAAATGCGGTCCCTTGACATTGGTGCGGATAAACAGGAAATCGCGCCATTCATCATCGGTTTTGTCCGCCGGATTTTCCGGACGCGCGATATGGGCTTCGCCGCCATAGGTGAATTCCAGTTCCGGCAGCGTTTCATCGCAATAGGGGCAATGGATGAGAAGCATGTTCGTTCTCCTCAGTGTGCGACGGCGGCTGCGGCCGCTTCGTCAATCAGACGGCCGGTCCGGAAACGGTCCAGCGTGAAGGGGGCGTTGATGTCATGCGGGGTGCCTTTGGCAACCGTCCATGCAAGCGTATGGGCAGCCCCCGGTGTGGCCTTGAACCCGCCCGTGCCCCAGCCGCAATTGACGTAAAGGCCGGGGACGGGGGTCATGCCAAGGATCGGGGAGCGATCCGGGGTCACGTCAACAATGCCGCCCCATTTGCGCAGCATCCGCATGCGGTTGAAGATCGGGAAAATCTCGCAGATCGCGGCAACCGTATGTTCGATCAGCGGCAGGCCGCCACGTTGCGAATAACTGGTATATTGATCGGTGCCCGACCCGATCACGAGTTCGCCCTTGTCCGACTGGCTGATATAGGCATGCACGGTGTTGGACATGACGACACAGGGGAAGATCGGCTTGACCGGTTCGGATACCAGTGCCTGCAACGGATAGCTTTCAAGCGGCATGCGCACACCGGCGGTTTCCATAACGACACTGGTGTGACCGGCGGCAGAAACCGCGACCTTTTTCGCACGGATAAAGCCCTTGGCGGTTTCAACACCTTCGACCGCGCCATCCGGCCCGCGGCGGATCGCGGTGACCGGGCAGTTCTGGATGATGTCGACACCGCGTTGCGATGCCCCGCGCGCATAGCCCCACGCAACCGCATCATGGCGGGCGGTTCCGGCACGCATCTGAAGCGCGGCACCGACGACCGGATAGCGTGCATTGGGCGAAATATTAAGCGGCGGACAGAATTCCTTGGCTTCCTCGGCCGTGAGCCAGCGGTTATCGACACCGTTCAGGCGGTTGGAATGGATGTGGCGCTGGAAAGACTGAACGTCGTGAACATTGTGTGCGAGCATCAGAACGCCGCGGCGCGAAAACATGACGTTGTAATTCAGATCCTGGCTAAGACCTTCCCAGAGATCAACGGCATGGTCATAAAGCCGCGCACTTTCATCATAAAGATAGTTTGACCGGATGATCGTGGTGTTGCGCCCGGTATTGCCGCCACCCAGCCAACCCTTGTCGATCACGGCGACATTGGTGATGCCATGTTCCTTGGCCAGATAGTAGGCCGCGCCAAGCCCGTGACCGCCAGCACCGACAATGACGACATCATATTCTGCCTTCGGTTGGCTGTCGGGCCATTGCTCCTGCCAGTTCTTTTGTCCTGTAAGAGCATTCTTTAACAGCGACAAAGCAGAAAAATGCGTCATGAGAAGCGGCTCCACCAAGTGTCATGATTTTGCACGATTAGATGTGAATTTGCGACGTCGCGATTGGATATTTGCGTCATATCTGTTGTACATATTCGCCATCCGGGCAGGTAGTGTGCAATGGCGCAGCGACAGGTGGCAAGTTCAGGGGGCATGTGCGCGGGCCTGTTAATTGCCCTGTTCTCTTGTTTTACAAGTTGCATGCCGCTAGTCTGTGACCTCCCGCCACCAACGGAGAAGCCCCGATGTCGCGTTCTGACAAACATATCCTCGTCGTTTCGGCCATCCGGCCGCGTCATATGGAAGAACTTGCTGCGAAATATGAACTGCATCGCTGGGATCAGGCGACGGACAAGGATGCGTTTCTGGCCAATGTGGCGGACAGGATTACAGCCCTTGTTTCGACCGCCGGGGTCGGGGTGCCGACGGAGCTGATCGGGAAGCTTCCGAACCTTAGGGTCATTACAAGTTTCGGGGTCGGTTATGATGCGATTGATATCGCGGCCTGTACGGCGCGCGGTATTCGCGTTTCCAATACGCCCGATGTTTTGAATGACGATGTTGCCGATACCGCGATCATGCTGCTGCTGGCGACGCTTCGGCGGCTGGTTGTTGGTGATCATTGGGCGCGCAGCGGACAATGGTCGGAAAAGGGGGCGATGCCGTTAACCACAACGGCACGCGGCAAGAAACTTGGCATTGTCGGGCTTGGCCGGATCGGGCAGGCGATTGCGTCGCGGGCGGAGCCGATTGGCATGGAAATCGGTTATTTCGGACGGTCCAAAAAACCGGTCGATTATCATTATGAGGCCGATCTGATCGGGCTCGCGAACTGGGCGGATGTTTTGATGGTTTCCTGCCCCGGCGGGGCGGCGACACAGGGGATCATCAATGCCGACGTCCTGAAGGCACTTGGCCCGCGTGGTTTTGTCATCAATATCGCCCGTGGTTCGGTGATTGATGAACCGGCCCTGATTGCGGCACTTCGGGATGGCGTGATTGCCGGGGCGGGGCTTGATGTGTTCCATAATGAACCGCATATGGACCGTGCCTTTGCCGAGTTTGACAATGTCGTGCTGTATCCCCACAACGCCAGTGGCACGGTTGAAACCCGCGACGCGATGGCGCAGATGGTGGTCGATAATCTGGCACAGTGGTTTGCCGATGGGACGCTGGTGAGCCCGGTTAACTGATTGTATCTGCACCCGGTTTACGGTTGGCAGTAGCGCGCATGTGACCAAGGCGCTAGATTGTCCGTCATGAGAAAAACCGACCTTAAAATCCGGCTTAAAATCGAATTGCCCGATGGGGTTCGCCTTGGTTATGGCAAGATCGATCTGCTGCGCGCGATTGATCGTGAACAGTCAATTTCGGCGGCGGCGCGGTCGATGGGCATGTCCTATCGCCGGGCATGGATGCTGCTTGAAGAATTGAACAGAAGCTTTGCCGCCCCGGTTGTTGAAACCCGGATGGGGGGTGCAGGCCGTGGCGGGGCCAGCCTGACCGGGACGGGGATGCGGATCATTGCGATTTACGACGATGCGCAAACCCGTGCGGATGAAGCGTTGGCGGATCAGTTGCGCAGGCTTGCCGATGAACTGGCAGATGATCCGTCCCCGCCGACCGAAGACGGGTCTTAAAGATCGTCGGCGCGCAAATGCCCGTCGACCGTGACCGATTTGATCACCGCAAAGACCCTTTGTCCGATGGCAAGTTTCAGGCGTGTTGCCGACCATTGGGTGATGCGGGCATGGATTGTGCGGTTTTCACCGGTATCGTCATGACCCAGCCCCAGTGTGACATCCAGCGTATCGCCGCCATTATCGGCGATATCGCGGATCGTTACCGGCAGGACGTTGTTGGCGCTTATCCCGGTCGGGGCTGTCCGGGCGATCATCACATCACGTGCCCGGATATGCAGGCGCACCGGGCTTCCGGATTTCTTGCCAAGGAAGGGTACGACAAATCGTTGCCCGGCACAGTCAAGGAAGCTTATGACACCCTGCGGGTCGCGGCTTTTGACCGTGGCGGGCAGCACGGTTCCCGTATCGAACTGCCCGGCAAGCGGGGCAAGGTCGGTTCGGCCCAGCATGTCAAACACCGATCCGCTGGCAAGCGTTTTGCCACCTTCCATCACCACCATATGATCGGCCAGACGGGCGACTTCATCAATCGCGTGGCTGACATAAAGGATCGGCAATTGCCGTGCGTCACGCAGATTTTCCAGATAGGGGATGATCTCGTTCTTGCGGCCCTGATCAAGGGCCGAGAGCGGTTCGTCCAGCAGCAGGATTTCCGGATTGCCGAGCAATGCCCGGCCGAGTGAGACGCGCTGTTTCTCGCCGCCGGAAAGAAGGTTGGGGCGGCGCGATAGCAGATTGCCGATACCGAGCATCGTGATGACATCATCGTAGGCGGCTTTGTTCATGGGCCGGTCGCAACGTTTATGGCCGTAAAACAAGTTGGCCGCGACACTCAGATGCGGGAACAGTCTGGCATCCTGAAACACATAGCCAACCCGGCGTTTGCGCGGTGCCAGATTGATCCGCTTCATGCTGTCATAGACAGGGCGGTCATGGATGGTGATCCGCCCCCGATCCGGGCGCAGCAACCCGGCAATCGCATTGATGATGGTGGTTTTGCCGCTGCCCGACGGGCCAAAAAGGGCGGTAATGCCGGGCTCGGCAATATCGAACTGCGCATGCAGGTCCAGCTTGCCGATCTTGTGGCGGATATCGACGGAAATGCTCATGCGCGGGCCCTTTTGCGAATATGGCGCATGGCAAATTCCGAAAGTACGAGCCCGATCAGGGCAAGTCCGATGGAAATGGCTGCAAGGCGTGCGGCGGCCAGTTCGCCGCCCGGTGTCTGGATCGCGGTATAGATCGCAAGCGGCAGGGTGCGTGTTTCACCCGGAACGTTGGACACAAATGTGATGATGGCCCCAAATTCGCCAAGGCTTGCGGCAAAGGCGGTAATCGCCCCGGCAATGATACCGGGCAGGGCCAGCGGCAATGTCAGGCTGAAGAACCGGTCGACCGGCCCGGCCCCCAGCGTTTCGGCGGCGTGATAAAGGCCGGGGTCGATGTTTTCCAGTGCCAGCCTGATGGCGCGCACCTGAAACGGGAAGCTGACGATCCCCGCGGCCAGTGCCGCCCCGGTCCAACTGAAAATCAGACGGATATCAAACGTTTCCAGCAACCACGCGCCAAGCGGCGCGCGGGTGCCAAAACTGATCAGCAGCAGATAGCCCATCACAACCGGTGGCAGGATGAGGGGCAGATGCACCAGGGCATCGACCAAAATCCTGCCGGGAAAGCGGGCCTGCGCCAGAAGGGATGCGGCCAGAATGGCAAAGGGCAGGGCACATATCACCGCCACGCCGGAAATGCGCAGGCTAAGCAGCAGGGCTTCGATCTCGGCTTCGGTGAGTGTGATCATGGTTTGTTATTGTGTCTTCGGGCTGGTTGCCGGGCGGTTGAAACCATATTCCGCAAAAATGATGCCCGCGTCATCCCCCAAAAGCCACGCCAGCAATTTTACCGCGGCGGGGTTTGTTTGCCCGGTGGTGATGGCAACCGGATAGGTAATGGCCGGATGACTGTTTTCGGGGAAGGTGGCGATGATTTTAACATCGGTCGCGATGGCGGCATCGGTGGCATAGACAATGCCGAGCGGTGCCTCGCCCCGTTCTACCAGTGCCAGGGCGGCTCGCACATTATCGGCGCGTGCCAGCCTTGGTTCGATGGCATCCCACTGACCAAGGTTTTCAAGTGCCTGTCTGGCGTAAATCCCCGCCGGGACATGGTCCGGGTCGCCAACGGCAATGCGGTCCTCGTCACCGATCAGTCTGGTCAGATCGGTTTGGGAATTGATCGTGATCGGGGCAAGGTCGCTGTCGGCGGGTGCAATCAGGACAAGCGCATTGGCCAGAAGGTCATGGCGGCTGTTGGCGGCAATCAGGTTCTGATCGGCAAGCCAGGTCATCCATTTCTGATTGGCTGAAATATAGAGATCAGCCGGGGCGCCTGCGGCGATCTGACGGGCCAGTGTCGATGAACTGGCAAAGGATAGTTGCAATGTGTCCCCGGTTGCCGTGGCATAGCTTTGGGCTACCTGTGTCATGGCATCGGTGAGGCTGGCGGCGGCAAAGACCGTGATTTCCTCGGCGCGGGCGGTGGTTGCGGCAGCCAGAAGCAGCAGGGAAGCAAGACCGGTTTGGATCAGATGGCGCATGAGAAAAACCGTGCTGATGGGGTTGGGAAGGGGTAACAATCCCCGCTATATTTCATGAAATATAGCGGGGCGTCAACCACCTGCACCGTCAGGACGAAACCGGTCGGGATCGCCAAAAAGAAAGGACCGGCAATGCCGATCCCTGTCTTGAATGGTTGGAATATCCGGTTCAGTTGCAGACCGATCGCAGCGGATCGTCGTCATTCATGGCGAACCATTCATCAATTCCGGTCGGGAAACCGTTGGCATCCAGTTCGGTTTGGGCGGTGATATATCCGCGCCTGTTCGCACCGCATTCCACCAGATGGGTAAGGGCGAGCGTTTCGGCACCCTTTTTAAGCAGCAGGGTGGTGACCCGCTTCTGATCGGGGTTATCCGGATTAACGACAATCTTTTCGCTGTCGATGGCGGTGAAGCGGTTAACTGGGGCTGAAATCAGCGTCCAGGGTGCAAACGGATTTTCGTCGGCAAAAGTCTGCACGATGCTGATCTGTCCCGGCAGGCGTGACGAATAGCGATCAAACCAGCTATATTCGTCCCAGATCATGTAGGCAAACATGCCGATTGCCGCGACAAATGGAATGACATATTTCGGTGCCTTTCGCCCCCACAGGCGAAACAGCAGCATGACGACACCGGCACAGGCAAAACCGACCACAACGGTCGTCAGAATAAACACATACATCCGGCGCGAAGTCCCCTGATTTATTGTTATGACTTGATCAGTCTGGCGGGTGTTCCCGTTTCCCCTGATAACGGATTAGCGCAGCACGCGGCGAAGCTCAAGTTCACCTTTCGGATCACGCTTGGCAATCTGTGCCAGAAACAGGCCCGATGCGGCAATCGCATCGGAAAGGGCATTGTGAACGCGATACGGCGGCAGGTTGTGGGTATGGCGCAGTGATTCCAGTTTCAGCGCCCCGGCCTTCATCGGTTGCCCCTGCCGGTGCAGATCGCGAAGGGCCAGTACCAGCGTATCGACGGTCGGCATTTGCAGGGATGCGCCAAAGTAACGTTTGCAGGCATGACCAAGAAAGCCCAGTTCAATCGGTGCGTGATGGGCCACCAGAACCCGCCCGGCCAGAATCGGCAGGATATGGGCCAGCGCGATTTCGATATCGGGTGCCTGTTCGACATCGGTATCGAAAATGCGATGCACGATCACCGAGCTTTCGCTGAGTTCCTTTTTGGGGCGTACCAGAAGATGCTGGCAGCTTGAAAAATCGACTTCAAGGCGGCGAATGATCACAAGGCCAATCGAAACGATTTCATCCTGTTTCGGATCAAGGCCGGTGGTTTCCAGATCAAGGGCGACAAATTCGACATCGCGGACCGGCGTATCGGGATCGGCGGCAGGGATATCGTAATAGGCGCGAAGCGGCCCGGTTGCCCGACGCTGGACAATCTGGCGGTAAAAGTCGCTATCGATGATTTTCTGACGCAGGCCCATTGTTATGTCCCGCTTTTGCCAAAGGCGCTTTCAAGGGCGGCCTGGAGATTCTTGATCACCGAAAACGCATCTTTCAGATGGGTGCGTTCAAATGCCGACAGGCTTTCGGGATGCAGGAAGTTATCGGGGCGATCCCCGTCACGAATTTGCCGGACCTGATGTTTCAGGCGCGTTATGCTGATGAATTCAAACGCATCCAGAAGGTCGGATGCCCCCTGTTTGCTGATCGAGGGGAAGGCCATCGCGGCCTCGAGCCGTTCATAGGTATTGACCACGTCAATGCCGTTCGCAAGCGCATGGATGCGCGCGATATCGACAATCGGCACCACGCCGTTATGTTTCATATCCAGCGTGCGATCATGTTCGCCGCCACGGATCATGACAAAGTTTTTAAAGAAGCCAAGCGGCACATGATGGGTGAGGGCGTTGCCAACCATATAGGCCAGGAAAATGCGGTTGCCCTTTGCCTTGGTGACAATCATCCGATGCAGGTCTTCAAAGATCGCACGTGTCCCATGGATCACCCGCAGGTCGAACCAGACGGAACACAGCATCAGGGCCTTTGGCTCGGGCTGTTCGATCCATTTGTTGAAATATTGCTGCCAGACACGGACAGGCTGACGCCATTCGTCGGTTTTCGCCATCATCTCGCCGGGGCAATAGATGTAGCCGACGGTATCAAGGCCATCACAGACAAAATCGGCCAGTGATTTGAAATAATCCCCGTGCTGTTCGGGATCATAGGCGTCATCAAGGATCAGGCAGTTATCCTGATCCGAAAGGGCGGTCTGTTCCTGCCGCCCCTGTGATCCACCCGCCATCCAGACATAAGGGACAGGCGGCGGGCCAAATTTTTCCTCGGCCAGTTGCAGCAGGCGCGATGTTGCCGCATCCGAAAGGGTGGTGACGATATGCCCCGCATTGCGCGATGTCGCCCCGGCTTCGATCAGGTTGCTGAGCAATTCGGGGATTTGCGCAATGACCTTTGCCATGTCTGCCGGTCTGGTCATCTTGCGGATGCGGCCCACCATGTGGACGGCGGAAAGCGATTGGCGCGCCAGCAGGTTGTTGGTGGTAATCACGCCGATTGCCTTGCCATCCTTCATCACCGGAAGGTGACGGACATTGTTGCGCGTCATGGTCAGAAGCGCGTCAAAGGCATAATCGTCCGGCCCGATGCTGATCGGGTTCGGGGTCATGATATTTGTCACCGGTTCGTCAAAGGATCGGGCTTCGGCAACAACGCGGTTGCGCAGGTCACGGTCGGTCATGATACCGGCAACCTCGTCCCCGTTTTGCGTGATCAGCAGGCAGGAAACCCGTTCGGCACTCATCAGCTTGCCTGCTTCGAGAATAGATGCACCGATATCGATACTGACCAGATCACGCGCGATCAGATCGGAAACCCGGATGGACATCAGTTTAAGCTGATCATCATCACGTTTTTCAAGCAACTGCATGCCGCTGCGAAGGCGGGCACCGCCCATCTGTTCAAAGAAGTAATTGAACTGCGGGTATTTCCCCGCCAGATCGTGGAAATCCTTTTCGGGCAGCAGATAGACAAGGCTGTCCTCGAGCATGGTGATGTTGTTGGCGGCCTTGCCATTGCGGAACATCGCGCGTACGCCGAAACATTCACCTTCACCAAGGCGGGCCAGAAGCTGGCCATCGGGATCGCGTGTTTCGGTTCCGCCCGTCCGGATAATATGCAGATGCAGGCATTGCTGTTCAGGTGAGAGGACTTTGGTGCCTTTGCGGAAATAGCGCGCGGTAAGGCGCTTTGGCAACGCCTCGATCACGTCGTCTGGCAACAGATCGAAGGGGTGATGCTGTTTGAGGAAATCGCTGATTTCTTTTAGTTCCAGACTCATATGACCATTCCTCCCTGTCGTGGTGCATTGTTGCCCGACTTCGAGGCAAAAGAAAAGGCCCCCGGAATAACTTCCGGGGGCCAGCAACAGGTTTCTTGCAAACCAGTCGACCGATTAGTGGTCAACGGCGCCACCGGCTCCTTTCGGAACGCGGATGTCTTCAATCATGTGCTGGATATGTGCCGGCGGTTCCGCCGTAACTTTCGACACGCCGAAAGCAACGAGGAAGTTCAGGATCATACCAACAACACCGATGCCTTCCGGCGAAATGCCGAACAGCCAGTTTGCCGGAACGTTTTCGATCAGCACCGGGATAAAGATGCCCTTGTAGGACATGATATAACCCATGGTGAAGACCAGGCCGACAAGCATCCCGGCAATCGCGCCTTCACGGTTAACCTTCTTGGAGAAGATCCCCATGATGATAACCGGGAACAGCGATGCGGCAGCCAGACCGAAGGCAAAGGCCACCACCTGCGCCACGAAGCCGGGCGGATTGTATCCCAGATAACCGGCAATCAGGATCGCAACGGCTGCTGCGATACGACCGGCCATCAGTTCCTGTCCTTCTGTCATATCCGGCGTCAATGTGCCTTTCAGAAGGTCATGCGAGATACCCGACGAAATCACAAGCAACAGACCGGCTGCCGTTGACAGTGCGGCGGCAATACCACCGGCAGCGACAAGGGCAATCACCCAGTTCGGAAGCTGTGCGATTTCAGGGTTGGCCAGAACCATGATGTCGTTGTCAACTTTAAGTTCGTTACCGGCCCAGCCATATTCGGCGGCTTTGGCGGCAAAGTCCTTGTTGGCATCGTTATAGTACTGGATACGGCCATCGCCGTTTTTGTCTTCGAATTTCAGGAGGCCGGTGGCTTCCCAACGGCTCATCCAGTCCGGACGATCTTCGACTTTAAGGTTGCCTTCCGGATCGCCAACGGCGCCGATCTGGACGGTTTCGGTCAGGTTCAGGCGAGCCATTGCGCCAACTGCCGGGGCAGTGGTGTAAAGGATCGCGATGAAGACCAGTGCCCAACCGGCCGAAGAACGCGCATCGCGGACCTTCGGAACCGTGAAGAAGCGGACGATAACGTGCGGCAGACCTGCCGTACCGACCATCAGCGCAAGCGTGATGCAGAAGATGTCGATCGTCGATTTGCTGGTGGTGGTATATTCAAGGAAGCCCAGTTCGGTCACGATCTGGTTCAGACGGTCGAGCATGTAATCGCCCGTGCCGTTAACCGTGGAACCGAATGCCAGCTGCGGCAGCGGATTGCCGGTAAGCTGGAAGGCGATGAAGATTGCCGGAATGGTATAGGCAATGATCAGCACGCAATACTGTGCCACCTGGGTGTAGGTGATGCCCTTCATGCCGCCAAGAACGGCATAGATGAAGACGATGCCCATGCCGACGATCAGGCCGGTCAGGATTTCGACTTCGAGGAAGCGCGAGAACACGATACCAACGCCGCGCATCTGGCCTGCAACATAGGTGAACGAGATGAAGATCAGGCAGATAACGGCAACGATACGCGCTGCTTTGGAATAGTAACGGTCGCCGATGAATTCCGGCACGGTGAATTTGCCGTACTTACGCAGGTAAGGTGCCAGAAGCATTGCCAGCAGGCAGTAGCCGCCGGTCCAGCCCATCAGGTAAACCGAGCCGCCATAGCCAAGGAAGGCAATCAGGCCGGCCATTGAAATGAAGGATGCAGCAGACATCCAGTCTGCGGCGGTCGCCATACCGTTGACGACCGGGTTAACGCCCTTGCCAGCGACATAAAACTCGCCGGTGGTGCTTGCCTTGGCCCAGATCGCGATGCCGATATACAGCGCGAAACTCAGACCGACGACAATATAGGTAAGGGTAGTAAGATCCATTTGTCTGTCTCCCCGGATCCGGAACTTTGTTGACGTCAGTCGTCTTCGTGAACGTCGAATTCACGGTCCAGTTTGTTCATCTTGCTCACGTAGACGAAAATCAACGCGACAAAGACGTAAATGGACCCTTGCTGGGCAAACCAGAATCCGAGCTCAAAGCCCGCAATCTTGATGCTGTTCATCGCATCGACAAACAAGATGCCGAAACCGTAGGAAACGACAAACCAGATGATCAGCAAAGTGGTCACCAGTTTTACGTTTCGCTTCCAGTAGGCTGCGCTTTGCTCATCCATAGCGCGTCTCCTTCCTAGAAAATGAAAACTTCCCTGCCGACCGGTTATTGAGTTCTTTTTTGTCCCGGTCCGCCTGCTTTTGATGCAGTGGTGGCGTCTGCACACACCATTGCCAACAAATTCGATAACAGTTTTCAGAATGCGCCAGAAGCTAATCATTAGTCGTATATATTAGTGCTCCTGCGTTCCCCAACCTGCTGGAAACACTGAAAAAACCCACAAAATCCGCCATTTTTTCGACATTGTTCGGCGCTGCACAATGACATGCTGTTTTTAATCGAAATACGCGCATATTTGTTTGATTCTGCATTATTAACGGTTGATTTTGCCCCGAACGGGGTGTTTTGCGACGCGTTTTGGCCCGCGTCGTTTCCACCCGCACACATTCAAAGCGCATCACAGTGATTGCCGTTGTTTGTCATTGTTTGTAAGGGGCCGGTCGGTTACAAACGGGCAAAGCTTTCTGGATGGTCGCAATGCGATGATCCGCATGTCCCGGCATGGTCCGGGATTTCTCACATTTTGGATGGGGAATTTAATGGCATCCTACCAGTATATTTACGTCATGAAGGACCTGACCAAGATCCTTCCGGGTGGTCGTGAACTTTTCAAAGGCATCACGCTGTCCTTCCTGCCGGGTGTGAAGATCGGTGTTCTCGGGAACAACGGTGCCGGTAAATCGACCCTGCTTAAAATCATGGCGGGTATCGAAAAGGATTTTTCGGGTGAAGCCTGGCCTGCCGAGGGTGTCCGTGTTGGTTACCTTGAACAGGAACCGCAGCTGAACCCGGCAAAGGACGTTCTGGGTAACGTTATGGAAGGCTGTGGTCAGATTGTTGACGATCTGGCGCGCTTTAACGAAATCAGCATGGCGTTTGGCGAGCCGATGACCGACGACGAGATGAACAATCTCCTCGCCGAGCAGGGCGAATTGCAGGAACGCATTGATGCGGCCAATGGCTGGGATCTTGAGCGGACGCTTGATATCGCCATGGACGCGCTGCGCTGCCCGCCCAAGGATTCCGACGTAAGCAAGCTTTCGGGTGGTGAGCGCCGCCGCGTTGCGCTTTGCCGTCTGTTGCTGGCAAAGCCTGATATCCTGCTGCTTGACGAACCGACCAACCATCTGGATGCGGAATTGGTTGCGTGGCTGGAACGTCACCTTGAAGATTATCAGGGCACTGTCATTCTGGTCACCCACGATCGTTACTTCCTTGATAACGTTACCGGCTGGATCCTTGAACTCGACCGTGGTCAGGGCATCCCGTACGAAGGCAACTATTCATCCTGGCTCGAACAGAAGCAGAAGCGTCTGGATCAGGAAGCCCGTCAGGAAGGCAGCCGTCAGAAACAGCTTGCATCCGAACTGGACTGGATCCGTCAGAACCCGAAAGGCCGTCAGGCGAAATCCAAGGCCCGTGTCCGTGCCTATGACGATCTCGTTGCGGAAGCCGCCAAGGCGGTTCCGGATTCAACCAAGATTGTTATTCCGATTGCCGAACGCCTTGGTAACGAGGTGATCACGGCCGAAGGTCTGACCAAGGCATTTGGTGACAAGCTTCTGTTTGATGATCTGCATTTCCGTCTGCCGCCGGGGGGCATCGTTGGTGTGATCGGTCCGAACGGTGCGGGTAAAACCACTTTGTTCAAGATGCTGACTGGCAGTGATAAACCGGATGCCGGTACGCTCAAGATCGGTGAAACCGTCAAGATGGGCTATGTCGATCAGTCGCGTGAACTCGCTTGATCCGAACAAAACCGTCTGGCAGGAAGTTTCTGACGGGCTGGACGAAATCCTTCTGGGCAAACGTCCGATGAGCTCGCGTGCCTATGTATCGCAGTTCGCGTTCAAAGGGGCCGATCAGCAGAAGAAAGTCGGGCAGCTTTCAGGTGGTGAACGTAACCGCGTTCACCTTGCCAAGATGCTGAAATCGGGCGCGAACGTTCTGCTGCTTGACGAACCGACCAACGATCTTGATGTCGATACGCTGCGTGCGCTTGAAGAAGGTCTGCTGGAATTTGCCGGTTGTGCCGTGGTTATCTCGCACGATCGTTTCTTCCTTGACCGTATCGCGACCCACATCCTAGCCTATGAGGGCAATTCGCATGTCGAATGGTTCGAAGGCAACTATCAGGAATATGAAGCGGATTACAAACGCCGCTATGGCGACGCGGCGGATCGTCCGCATCGCATCAAATACAAGCCGCTGACCCGCGGTTAATGACAAAGGCCGCCCATCGGGCGGCCTTTTCTTTGCGGGCATCTTGGGTTGGCATTCGGGCCGCAAGCATGAAAAAAGCCACCGGCAAATCATCGCCGGTGGCTTTTGATTTCTGTTCCGGTTGCGACGGAATTATTTTCCGACTTTCGCCCGCAGGTTTTCTGTCAGGGCGGAAACCTCGCCACCATTTTTCTGGATGACAGCGGTAAATTCGTCGCGCTGGGTGATGCCCATGCTGAGGCCTTCGACGGTCACATCAATGATTTTATATTCATCACCGAATTCGCGCAGACGCCAGACGATCGACACCGGCGGGCCGTCCGGGCGGACGAACTGCGAGTTGACGAACGTATCCTTGTTCTGCTGTTTCTCGTCGCCGACAACGAACTGCTCGCCATTGAAATCCTTGAACTGGCTGGCATAGTTAAGGGCCAGATAGTCCTGCAGGAGGTCGGCGAACTCGTTGAGTTCTTCCTCGGAGATGGAGCGCCAATAGCGCCCGAGGACAAACCGGGAAATCACATCCATTGCGAAGTAACGATCCATCAGCGCGACAAAGTTCTGTCGGCGGGTGTCGTTGCTAAGCGATTGATCGGTCAGGCCGACAATTGCCTCGCTCGCAAGGGTTTTGATGACGTCGGTTGCACTGCGGCTGGCTGCGACTTCGACCGTATGGGACGATGCGGAAGTCGCGTTACCTGCAAATGCAGGACCGGCCATAAGGCCGGTCACGCTGACGATTGCTGCCGCCAAAGCGGGAATCGCAATTCTGCTTTTCATGTTCGATCGAACCATTAATTTGCTGCTGCTTCAAACGCGTCATCAAAGTCGGCAGAAGCGCTTTCGTCTTCGAATTCCGGTGCAGAAGGTTCTGCGCCGTTGCGAATGGCGGCGTTACGTTGCTGACGATAGAGGCTACGCAAAGCAGCATAATAGTCAATCGAGGTTTGTTGCAATTCGTTAAGCTGGTTGAGCGTGCTGTAGCGCGCATTGAGTGCGGTCAGAGCCAGCGAACCGAGATAGAGCGTATCAAGGGTTTCGCTGTTCCGGCTGCCCCAGGTCAGCGGATTGCTTACATAATCGACCGCAATACCGGCGGTATCACGCAGGTTCGACGGACCAAGCAGCGGCAGGACGATGTAAGGACCGCCACCGATGCCGTAATGGCCAAGAGTTTGGCCGAAATCTTCGGAATGATAGGCGATGCCGAAATCGGCAGCCACATCATTGAAACCAAGGAAGCCGATCGTGGTGTTCATGATGAAGCGCTGCACCGAGTTAGCGGCCTGATCAGGGTCACCCTGAAGCAGCGAGTTCAGCGCATTGACCGGTTCACCGATATTGCGCACAAAGCTGCGGACGGCGGTTTTGACCGGTTGGGGCGCGATGTCGCGATACCACATGGCGGCGGGGTAAAGGACCATAAAATCAACGGCACCATTCACCCCGTGAACGACCCGGTTTACCGGTTCGAGGGGGTCATAGTCACTTGTGTCCTGTGCCGGCTGGGTGGACGCGCATGCTGTCAGCATGGACAGAGATGCACCAGCGCACAGCGAAAGCAAAGTTCGAAGTTTCATTATTTTTGCCAAACGATTTCGATACAAACTTTCCCCGACCCCGAGACGCCCTTGAAATCGGGACTTCAAGAACATTACCCAACCTGCTGCCCGCGAAGAAAACAGGAATGTGCGATGCACACGTCTCAGATATTCATGTGGTTAGCATAGGGAAGTTTTAAACGCCAGCACACAAAATTATGAGCCTGATCAATGGGATTTGGCATGTTGCCTTTTTGCCATACTCCTTTTGAGTGGGTAAATAGGTCTTGATTAAATATAAACATATCTTTATATCTTTGGTCAGATCAATGGAGGCGCTGAAATGGAACAGGTTCTTGCGAGATTGCGCGCGGCGGCAGAAGCGACACGGCTTCGCCTGTTGGCGATCTGTGCCGAATGCGAACTGACCGTCAGCGAGATCACCCAGATCATCGGGCAGAGCCAGCCGCGTGTGTCGCGCCATCTTAAACTGCTGTGCGAAGCCGGGTTGCTTGTCCGATTCCGTGAAGGCACCTGGGTATTTTATCGCACCCCCAATAGCGGCCCCGGTGCGGAACTGGTTCAGCCGGTTCTTGCCCTTCTGCCTGAAAGTGACGAGATACTGGCCCTGGATCGTGCCCGGCTGGAGCAGGTCAAGGCGCAGCGCGAACAGATTGCCCGCGAATATTTCCGGGCCAATGCCGATGACTGGGATCGCATCCGGTCGCTTCATATTGATGAAACGGTCGTCGAGCAGGCCCTGATTGATGCCATCGGCGATCTTTCCGGCGGCCGGATTCTTGATATCGGTACCGGCACGGGCCGGATTCTGGAACTTCTGGGCAAAACGGCCGAAGAGGGTGTCGGCGTTGATATGTCGCGCGAGATGCTGGCGGTTGCCCGGGCGCGCTTGCAGCGTGCCGATCTGTCAAACTGTCTGGTACGGCAGGCCGATATGTATCAACTGCCCTATCCCGCCGGGATGTTTGACGTTGTGACCCTGCATCAGGTGCTGCATTACGCCGAACGCCCCGAAGCCGCCATTGCCGAAGCCGCCCGTGTGCTGGCCCCGAATGGCAGGCTGGTGGTGGTTGATTTCGCCACCCATGACCGTGAGGAACTGCGCGAGGAGCACGCGCACCGTCGGCTTGGTTTTGAAGACGGGGCGATCAATACGTGGTTTCGCGCATGTGAACTTTCGCCCGGTGATGTCATAAGCCTGCCCGGCAAACCCTTGACGGTGCGGATCTGGTCCGCACATGCATCGGAGCAGGGGCAGAAGGCATTGCAGGCAAATAACAATAACGAGGCCGCCGAGTAATAGTCGGGCAGGCTTATCGCCAACAATAATAACGCATAACGACCCGTTCCACCGGAACGACAAGACAGGATTAAAAGAATGACGGTTAAAAACGACATCGCACCACAGGGCACTTCGCATGGCGATTTGCGGGTTTCATTCGAATTCTTTCCGCCGAAAACGGAAAAGATGGAAGAAACCATGTGGCGTTCGATCCACCGTCTGGCGCCGCTGAACCCGTCTTTTGTTTCGGTAACCTACGGGGCAGGCGGATCAACCCGCGACCGCACGCATAGCAGTGTCACCCGCATTCAGGGCGAAACCGGCATTCCGGCGGCGGCTCACCTGACCTGTGTTGGCCATACCAAGGAAGAAATCGAAGGTATTGCGCGCAATTACTGGGATGAAGGTATTCGGTCGATTGTTGCCCTGCGCGGGGATCTGCCCGATGCGGGCGATAAATATGTCCCGACGCCGGGGGGATATCCTTATGCGGTTGATCTGGTCGAGGGGCTTAAACGGATTGCGGATTTCGATATTTCGGTTTCGGCCTATCCGGAAACCCACCCGGATGCCCCCAATGCCGATTTCGAAATCGAATATCTGAAGCACAAGATCGACGCCGGGGCGAACCGCGCGATCACGCAGTTCTTCTTTGATAACGAGGTTTTCCTTCGGTTCCGCGACAAATGTGCTGCTGCCGGGATCACCGCACCGATTGTGCCGGGCATCCTGCCGGTGACCAATTTCGGATCGCTTTTGAAATTTGCCGATATGTGCGGGGCATCGGTGCCCAAGCGCCTGCATTGGCGGTTTGAAGACCTTGACGAAGATCCCGACACGCGCCGCATGGTTGCCTTCCACGAAGCCATTTCACAGGTCGAGGGCCTGATGGCCGAGGGTGTTACCGATTTCCACTTCTACACGCTAAACCGTGCCGAACTGACATATGCCATCTGTCATGCGCTGGGTATTCGCGGTGTTGCACAGGCTGCTGCCTGAACCGGCCCGCCCAAACAGCCTGCATGATCAAAACGACTGGATGACGATGATGAATGACCGCAAGGAACGCATTGCCCTGCTGCGTAAACGGGCCGAGAACAAAATCCTGATCCTTGATGGTGCGATGGGCACCATGATCCAGAAGCACAAGCTGAGCGAGGAAGATTATCGCGGCGAACGCTTTGCCGATTGGAAACAGGATCTGAAGGGCAATAACGATCTGCTGTCCCTGACCCGGCCTGACATCATCAAGGATATCCATCTGCAATATATTGCCGCGGGTGCGGACCTTCAGGGGACCAATACCTTTAGTGCGACGACAATTGCGCAGGCCGATTACGGTATGGAAAGCCTTGCCTACGAGATCAATTACGAAAGTGCGAAAATCGCGCGTGCGGCCTGTGATGAATGGGAAGCCGCCCATCCCGGCGATGTGCGCTTTGTCAATGGTGCCATCGGCCCGACCAACCGCACCGCATCGATTTCGCCCGATGTGAACAATCCGGGTTTCCGCGGTGTTAACTTCGATCAGCTACGCGAAGCTTATAAGGAAGCCGTCAATGGTCTTCTGGATGGCGGGGCGGATGCGCTTCTGGTGGAAACCATTTTCGATACGCTCAATGCCAAGGCGGCCCTGTTTGCCATCGACGAAGTGCTTGAAGAACGCGGTGAAGATGTGCCGGTTCTGATTTCGGGCACGATCACCGATGCGTCGGGCCGGACCCTTTCGGGACAGACCACCGAGGCGTTTTACAATTCGGTCCGTCATGCCAAGCCGTTCTCGATCGGGCTTAACTGCGCATTGGGGGCGGCACAGTTGCGCCCCTATGTTCAGGAACTGTCACGCATTGCCGAATGCCGGGTTTCGGTTTATCCCAATGCGGGCCTGCCCAACGAATTTGGCGAATATGACCAGTCGGATGCCGAAATGGCGGCTTTGGTCAAGGAATGGGCCGATACCGGCATGGTCAATCTGCTGGGCGGCTGCTGTGGCACGACGCCGCCCCATATCAAGGCGATTGCCGATGCGGTGGCAAATGCCAATCCGCGCAAACTGCCCGTGATCGAGCCGAAAATGCGCCTTTCGGGCCTTGAGCCGTTCAACGCCGCCTGATGCCGGGAAGCTGAAAAAAGAGATCGAACAGACCCATGAGTGACATTTCAAGATTCATCAATATCGGCGAGCGCACGAACGTCGCAGGATCGATCAAGTTCAAAAACCTGATCGTCGAGGAAAATTACGACGCGGCCCTTGAGGTTGCCCGTCAGCAGGTCGAAAACGGCGCGCAGATCATCGACATCAATATGGACGATGCGATGCTGGATGCCGAAACGGCGATGGTCAAATTCGTCAATCTTCTGGCGGCCGAACCCGATATTGCCCGCGTGCCGATCATGATCGACAGTTCCAAATGGAACGTGATCGAAGCCGGTCTGAAATGTCTTCAGGGCAAGGGGATCGTCAACTCCATCAGCCTGAAAGAAGGCGAGGAACCCTTTATCAAGCAGGCACGTCTTCTGCGCCGTTATGGTGCCGCTGTCGTCGTGATGGCCTTTGATGAAAAAGGGCAGGCCGATACGGTTACCCGCAAGATCGAGATTTGCGAACGCAGCTATCGCGTGCTGGTCGACAAGGTCGGCTTCCCGCCCGAAGACATCATTTTCGATCCGAACATTTTTGCGGTGGCGACCGGGATCGAGGAACACGACAATTATGCCGTCGATTTCATCGAGGCCTGCAAGCTGATCAAGGAACGCCTGCCATACGCCAAGATTTCCGGCGGTGTTTCCAACGTTTCCTTCTCGTTTAGGGGGAACAATCCGGTCCGCGAAGCGATGCATTCCGTGTTCCTGTATTATGCAACGCAGGCCGGCATGGATATGGGCATCGTCAATGCCGGTCAGCTTGTGGTGTATGAGGAAATCCCGCTTGAACTGCGTGAACGGGTCGAGGACGTGATCCTGAACCGTCGCCCGGATGCGACCGACCGTTTGCTGGAAATTGCCGAAAAATACAAGGGCACCGGCGGGCCTGAGAAGAAAGTCGATCTGGAATGGCGCAAAAAGCCGGTCAATGAACGACTGGCCCATGCGCTGGTCAATGGCATTGCCGAGTTCGTCGAAGAAGACACCGAAGAAGCCCGCCAGCAGGCCGACAAACCCCTTCACGTTATCGAAGGGCCGTTGATGGATGGCATGAATGTGGTCGGTGACCTGTTTGGTGCGGGCAAGATGTTCCTGCCCCAGGTGGTCAAATCCGCGCGCGTGATGAAAAAGGCCGTGGCTTACCTGATTCCGTTCATCGAGGCGGAAAAGGATGGGGTGCGCGAAACCAACGGCAAAATCCTGCTGGCGACGGTCAAGGGTGATGTGCACGACATCGGCAAGAACATCGTGGGCGTGGTCCTGCAATGTAATAATTTCGAGGTCCTTGATCTTGGCGTGATGGTGCCGACCCAGAAAATCATCGAAACCGCCAAGGCCGAAAAGGTCGACATGATCGGTCTTTCGGGCCTGATCACGCCGTCGCTTGAGGAAATGACCTATGTGGCGGCCGAAATGGAACGAGAGGGGCTCAACATCCCGCTTCTGATCGGTGGCGCAACCACGTCCAAGGTCCATACCGCAGTCAAGATTGCCCCGAACTATAACAAGTCGGTGGTTTACGTGATTGACGCATCGCGTGCGGTGGGTGTCGCAAGCCAGCTTGTGTCTGAGACCCACCGGGAACGGTTTGCTGCGGAAATCCGGGCGGAATATATCGCGATGGCGGAAAAACACGCCGCCCAGCAATTGCAGAAAAAACGTTTTGCCATTGCGGACGCGCGCGCCAACAAGGTGCAGCTTGACTGGGATGCCTATGATGTTCCCGCACCGGCCAAACCGGGCATTACCCGGTTTGAAACCTTTGATCTGGCCGAACTGGTTGAACGGTTCGACTGGAAGCCGTTCTTTGAAACCTGGGAACTGCATGGCCGTTTCCCGGATATTCTGCAGGACGAGAAGGTCGGTGAAACCGCACGTGGCCTTTACGAAGACGCCAAGGCGATGCTCAAACGCATTGTCGATGAAAAATGGTTCAAGCCCTGTGCGGTTGTCGGTATCTGGCCGGCCAATTCGGTGGGTGACGATATCGAAGTCACCCCGGCACCCGATCAGAATGAACCGGTAATGCTGCGCACGCTTCGCCAGCAGATGTTCCGTGAAAACAATTCACGCCCGAACCGCGCCCTTGCCGATTACATCGCGCCCAAGGAATCCGGTAAGACCGATTATATCGGTGGCTTCGTCGTCACCGCCGGGCCGCAGGTCGAAGAAATCGCCAAAAAGCTTGAAGCCGAGCATGACGATTACAACGCCATTCTGGTCAAGGCCCTTGGCGACCGATTTGCCGAGGCCTTTGCCGAACGCATGCATGAAAAGGTGCGTAAGGAGCTTTGGGGTTATGCGGCGGATGAGAACCTTCCGAATGCGGAACTGATTGCCGAAAACTATCGCGGTATCCGTCCGGCACCGGGATATCCGGCCTGCCCGGAACATACGGAAAAACGCACGCTGTGGCAGTTGCTCGATGCGGAAAAGAATGTCGGTGTCAGACTGACCGAAAGCTGTGCCATGACCCCGGCATCCTCGGTCAGCGGGTTCTATTTCGCCCATCCCGAAGCCAAATATTTCGGCCTTGGCAAGATCGAACGCGATCAGGTCGAAAGCTATGCCGAACGCAAGGGCATGACTTTGGCCGAGGCAGAACGCTGGCTGGCGCCGAACCTGAATTACGATCCCCGTCAGGCGTGATCGTATCAAACAAAAAGCCCCGCAGCTTTCCGGCTGCGGGGCTTTTTTACATTTGATCGGACATCAGTGCGTCGCGTGGAAAAACTTCCCGCGTTCGGTGATGCCGACAATCACGATGGCCAGCACCGCCAGCACCAGATAACCGCCAATCAGCGGAATGACCGTGCCATTGAACAACTGGCCGATGATCCCGCCCGCGACAACACCGATCAGGGTGCTGTAAACCCCGATCATCGAGGATGCGGTGCCGGCAATCCTGCCAACCGGTTCCATCGCCAGCGAATTGAAGTTTGGCATGGTCATGGAAAAACAGAACAGTGTGACCGTAAGACCGACACCAAACACCGGAAGCGGCGGGGCACCGTCAAAGGCAAAGGCGATGCCCAGATTGATCAGGCTGCTGATTGCCATCACAAGAAGCCCCCCCTGCGACAGCTTGTGCATGCCGATCTTGCGGACAAGGCGGGCATTGACGAAGGATGAAACGCTCATGCAGGCGGCGATCATCCCGAACACCAGCGGGAACCAGACGCCAAGTCCGTAAACCTCGGTTTCGAAAATCTGCTGTGCCGATCCGATATAGGCCATCAGGCAGGCAAACATCAGCCCCATCGCCGTTGCATAACCCAGCGTCTGGCGAGTGGTGATGGTGGTTTTGATATCGCGCGCAATCCGGTTGAGTGACAGTTTATGCCGGTATTCGGGATTAAGCGTTTCGGGCATTCGCAGGCTGTACCAGACGGCAATAATGATCGCCAGCACAAGGGTGCTGACGAAAATCATGTGCCAGTTGGCAAGCGCCAGGATCAGGCTGCCCGATGCCGGGGCAAAGACCGGCACGATGATAAAGATCATCATCACGAACGACATGACGCGGGCCATTTCGCGGCCTTCGAAACAGTCACGCGTGATCGCAATCGTCAGGACGCGCGGGGCCGCCGCGCCAAGCCCCTGAACGAAACGCGCGACCAGAAGGTGATCGTAACTGTCGGCAAAAATCGCCATGACGGTCCCGATGGCATAAATGAAAAGACCCAGCATCAAAACGCGTTTGCGGCCGAAACTGTCAGCCAGCGGCCCATAGACAATCTGCATCAGGCCAAAGGCAATCATGAAAACATAGATCAGCAACTGCATGCGGTTGCCGTCCTCGATGCCGTAATCCAGGGCGATCGGACCAAATGCGGGTAAAAGATTGTCGATCGAAAGCGCAACCAGACCAATCGTGATTGCCATTAACACAACGAATTCGACAAAACCCGGAAGCGGACGGGCGATGGTGGCGCCCGATTTTTGACTTTCAGTCATTTATCGGAAGTCCTGAAAAAGGAATTTATTGTTATTCGGGGAAAGTCCCGCAGGCTTCGGAAACCTGTATGACGTCAAGCATGCGTTATTTCCCGTTCGAAGATCAATGATGGTTTTCTGAAAAAAGCACTGTCGCGTCATCGACTTGGCCCGAACCTGACCGGCCTTGGCAACGCATTTGAGGTAACCCGCGGTCATCATCTGCATCAGGCAAGGGGCAGCTATTGGCAAATATCACTGGATTTGCCGACCTTTACCTTTTATTCGCAACACCTTGTGATCATATGACAGCTTCCTGTTTCACCCGTTCCCGCCGGTAACCCGATATGGCCGAAAAGCTTTTCAAATCCAACCAGTTGCTTGGGCAATTGCGACGTATCGTCAAAAGCGAGCAGCTTGTGCTGTCGATCCTGGCACTTGTGGTCGGCGCGATGGCCGGGGGCGGGACCATCCTGTTTCGCGAAGGCATCCTGTTTGTGCAGTTGCTGACCTTTGGTTCGGGCGAGGAAGCGGTCCATGAATATCTTGCGCATCTTCCGGCGTGGCATTTGATCATGGTGCCGACACTGGGCGGGTTGTTTGTCGGGGTTTTCATTTACCGGTTTTTGCCCGAACGGCGTACCCACGGGGTGGCCGACGTGGTTGATGCCGCCCTGTTTCACGATGCACGCATGTCGTCACGCTGTGGGATCAAATCGGTGTTCATCAGCGCGGTGTCGCTGGGAACCGGTGCGTCGCTTGGCCGCGAGGGGCCGGTTGTCCATATGGGGGCGTCGTTCGGGGCGTGGCTGGCGCGTATTCTTCATCTGCGGCGCAGCACGGCGCGCACCCTGCTTGGATGCGGGGTGGCATCCGCGGTTGCGGCGTCTTTCAATGCGCCGCTGGCGGGCGCGCTGTTTGCCCACGAGGTTGCCCTTGGCCATTATGCCCTGACCGCATTTGCACCGATTGTTCTGGCATCGGTGACCGGTACGATCATCACCCGGCTTTATTTCGGCAGCGACATCGCCTTTCTGTTGCCGGCCAATGAAATCCAGTCGTTTCTGGAATTTCCGGCCTTTGCGCTTTTGGGAGTTGCGGCGGGGATCACCGCGATTTGCGTAACGCGTGCCATCCCGGTGGTGCAAATGGCGGCCAAGGCATCGAAAATTCCGGGCTGGTTGCGGCCCGCAGTGGCGGGGCTTGTGATCGGTATTGTTGCGATCAAGTTCCCGCAGATTGTCGGCGTTGGTTATGGTGCGATGAATGATGCGCTTTACGGGGCGTATGGCTGGTCATTTCTCGTACAGCTTCTGATCGTGAAGGCCGCAATGGTCGCGATCTGCATCGGCATGGGCTTTGCGGGCGGGATTTTCAGTCCGGCCCTTTTCCTTGGTGCGATGCTGGGCGGGGCATTCGGGGTGACGGCAACGGCGATTTTCCCCGATCTGTCATCGGGGTACGGGGCCTATACACTGGTCGGCATGGGGGCGGTGGCGGCGGCCATGCTTGGCGCGCCGATTTCAACGACCCTGATCATCTTTGAACTGACCGGCGACTATGCCCTGACGATTGCGGTGATGGTGGCATCGGTGATTGCATCAATTGTGATGGACCAGTTCCAAGGCGGATCGTTTTTTGCCTGGCAGCTTAAATGCCGGGGGCTTTCGACCCGCTGGGGCCGGGAAATGAATTTGCTGCGCATGATGAAGGTCGCCGACATCATGAAGGCGGAATATCAGACCGTGCCGCTTGGCGACGGGATGCCGTCCATTCGCGAAAAGCTGATCAATGCACCTTATTCCGAACTGTTCGTGATTGATGATGACGGCCGGTTGCACGGTACGATCACACTGGCCGATTTGCGCCATGCGGCGTTTGATCCGGAAATGGGCGAAGAAGTCACCGCAGGGCAGGTCGCCCGATCCAAGCCGCCGGTTCTGCTGCGTACTGACAGCATCGAAAAGGCCGTGCGTCTGATGGAACAGACCGGCGAGGAACACCTGCCGGTGATCAATAACGAGGAAGAACGTCTTATGGTCGGTTTCGTCCACGAAAAGGACGCGATGATGGCCTATAACAACGCGCTTCTGGAACTGCAAAGCGAAGAACGCGGCGATGCGCCGCCCAAGCTGTTCTAGGGGCTTTCCCGAACGTGGCAGGCAAAAAAATGCCGCCGGTTTGATATCGTGGCCGACGGCAGGTTGGGGTTCTCGCTTCGTCGAAGAGACCCGGTATTACGCGATCAGTTATGACATCAACTGTGCCATCAGGCGGTTATCGAACGGTGTTGCGCCATTGCCGATGGTGGCGGCGGCGTCATCGCCTGTGCTGCTGGTCTGGCTGCTGGTGTCGGGCAGGCTGCTGGCGGATGGAGTTTCGTCCGCCGGGGCGGCAGCCATCAGTTCGGCAAGGCTGACAATGCCGTCTTCGTTGGTATCAAGCGGGTCGTAACTTTCGGTATCGGCTGTTGCGGCACTGTCACCACCAGATGAACTGTCCGTGCTTTCATCCGCTGCTGCCGTAGTCGTTGTGGCACCGGGTGGGGGAGCCATGCCTGTCAGGTAATCGTCTTGGGAAATGCTTTCGGCTTCGCTACCTGCCATCATCGACCACAGGTTTTCAGCCATTTCATCGCTGACATCGTCGGGTTTGCCTGCCAGGAATTCATCCTTGGTCAGGGTGCTGTCATCATCGGTATCAAGGTCATCAAACAGTTGCTGCGCGTCAAAATCGCCATCGGTGGCCGATGTATCCGTGCTTTCCTGCATTTCGAGCAGCATGGCTTTGATCTGATCAGAAAGCTGATCAACGCTGCCCTGTCCGTTGGCAGCAATTTCCGAAACCGCGTCGACCGCCTGTGTCGAGGCCGTGCTTTGCGCACTGGCGAGCGCAAATCCGCCAATGCCTTCTACGCCGCTACTGCTTTCGGTAGACTGGCTGCTGGCCGATGATTGTGACGGGCCAAATATTTGCGCAAGACTGGCACTCAGACTGTCGATGCCGCTCATCGGGGGCTCCTTGCGTGGTGATTGTCGTTATGACTGTTCACGCAAGGCAGCGGAAAAACTGGCGCAGAAAAGCAGGCGGAAAAATATTTTCAGGGAAAAAATTGGTCGACGTTCCCGATTTGTTGCACAATAAGCAACCCGATATCGCCACTTGATTGAATGCCAATACTGGCCCCGTTTGCAGAGCATGTTATATATCCCGACATGATGGATGATCCCTTTGAAATCGATGAATTCGCCGCAAGCCCGGAAATGCGCCTTCAGGACGCACCCGCACCCGATTACCTTGCCAATCTGAATGCCGAGCAACGCGAAGCGGTCGAAACGCTTGATGGTCCGTTGCTGGTGCTGGCAGGTGCCGGGACGGGGAAAACGCGCGTTCTGACGACCCGTCTTGCCCATCTGCTGGAAACCAAGGGACAGACGGAGCGCCTGCATCCGCAGCAAATTCTTGCCGTGACCTTTACCAACCGCGCGGCCAAGGAAATGCAGGAACGTGTCGCCCATGCTCTGGGCCGTCCGGTTGAAGGATGGTGGCTGGGGACTTTCCACTCGCTGGCGGCCCGCCTATTGCGCCGCCATGCCGAACTGGTCGGGTTGCAATCAAACTTCACGATCCTTGATAGCGATGATCAGGTCCGCCTGCTTAAGCAGATCATGGATGCCGAACAGATTGATCAGAAAAAATGGCCTGCCAAGCAACTGATGGGGATCATCCAGCGCTGGAAGGACAAGGGGCTTTCACCCGAACGGGTCAATGAAAGTGTCGAGTTCGCCAATGGTGGGGCCAAGTACCTGTATAAAATCTATCAGGAACGTCTGGCGGTTCTGAATGCGGCCGACTTTGGCGATCTTTTGCTGCATTGCCTGACCCTGTTTCAGAAACATCCGGAAATCCTGCGCCGTTATCAGGAAACCTTCCGCTATGTTCTGGTCGATGAATATCAGGATACCAACGTGGCCCAATATCTTTGGCTGCGCGCGCTGGCGATGGTTCATCGCAATATCTGCTGTGTCGGTGATGATGATCAGGCGATCTATAGCTGGCGCGGGGCCGAGGTCGGCAACATCCTGCGTTTCGAGTCCGATTTCCCCGGTGCCAAGGTCGTCCGGCTGGAACAGAATTATCGTTCCACCCCGCATATTCTGGCGGCTGCGTCCAAGCTGATCACCTTTAACGATGGTCGTCTGGGCAAGGAGCTTTGGACTGAACTTGATACCGGCGAAAAGGTCTTTGTCAAAGGTGTCTGGGATGGTGAGGCCGAGGCGCGGCTGGTTGGCGAGGATATCGAAGCCCTGCAAAGCAAGGGTGTTGGCGCATCCCATATGGCGATCCTTGTTCGTGCCGGGTTCCAGACCCGCGAGTTTGAGGAACGGCTGATCACGCTGGGTATCCCTTACCGGGTTGTTGGCGGACCGCGCTTCTATGAACGTCAGGAAATCCGCGATGCGCTGGCTTATATCCGCATGGTCGCCCAACCTGATGACAGCCTTGCGTTTGAACGCATCGTCAATGTGCCCAAGCGCGGGGTGGGGAAGGCGACCTTGCAAACCCTGCATCAATATTCGCGTGATCAGGCGGTTTCGCTTCCGGCGGCGGCGCTTGATCTGATCGGGACCGAGGAACTCAAACCCAAAATGCGTCAGGCGATTGGCGGGTTGCTGGGCGATTTCAAACGCTGGCGAGAGATGCTTGAAACCACATCGCATGTGGCGGTGCTTGAAACGGTTCTGGACGAAAGCGGCTATACCGATATGTGGCGGACATCGAAGGAAATCGATGCGCCCGGCCGTCTGGAGAACCTCAAAGAACTGGTATCTGCGATTGGGGAGTTTGAAAACCTGACCAGCTTCCTTGAGCATGTGTCGCTGGTGATGGAAAACGAACAGAACGCCGATCAGGAAAAAGTCACCATCATGACCCTGCATGCGGCCAAGGGGCTGGAATTTGACTATGTCTTTCTGCCCGGCTGGGAAGAAGGCGTTTTCCCCCATCAGCGCGCCATGGATGAAAGCGGGGTGAAGGGCCTGGAGGAAGAACGCCGTCTGGCTTATGTCGGCATCACGCGCGCACGCAAACGTGCCACTGTTTCCTATGCGGCCAACCGGCGGATTTATAACCAGTGGCAATCGGCCCTGCCGTCGCGCTTTGTCGATGAATTGCCGGACGAGCATGTCGAACGCATCAGCGACACCGGCCTTGGCAATCATCGCGGCAATGTATCGCCCGGTGCATGGGGGGCCGACGACTGGATGAAAATGCCAAGCTGGGCGGATAACAAACCGGCGGAAAGCTATAACCCCTATGGCGGGACGGGTGAACGCCGGTTTGCCAGCGCGGGATGGCAGGACCGGGTGCGCAAAAATGTGATTGATGTAAAGCCGGATGGTGAAACCAGCTACACCACCAGTTCGAAATCATCGAAATACAAGGTCGGCGATGCGGTACGTCATCGCAAATTCGGCCCCGGTACCGTCAAGGCGGTCGATGGCAACAAGCTTGAAATCCATTTCGAAGGTGTCGGCACAAAGAAAGTGGTCGACAGTTTCATCCTGCCGGGTTAAGCCGCCCGGACATTATTTCTGGTGCGGTCAAACGGCCGCCGCAATCTTGCGAGAAGCGATATGACCGAAACCGTTCGTTGCTATAATTTCACCTTCGAGGTTGATGGCAAATATGCCCCGGCCTTTGCCGAGGCGTTGTATGAGCATTGCGATGCCCTGTCGCATTTCGAACGGCCGGGCGATCCGACTGCGCCCTGGAAGGTCGAAGGCTTTTCGGGTGATCATCTTGACAAGACTGCGGTTGAAACCGCCGTATCATTGATGGCGTCTGCGGTCGGTGTTGATGTGCCGGTGGTCGAATTTGGCACCTACGAGCCCAAAGACTGGGTCAGCGACAATCTGCGCAGCTTCAAGCCGATTTCGGTTGGCCGGTTCTATGTTCATGGCTCGCACTGGGAAGACGGTATTCCGGTTGCCAAAACCGGTTTGCAGGTCGATGCCGGTCTGGCATTCGGATCTGGCGAACATCAGACGACCAAGGGGTGCCTTGCGGCAATCGACTGGATCGCCAAACATTCGTACCGTTACAACGCGCTTGATATGGGCTGCGGGTCCGGCATTCTGGGCATGGCATGTGCCAAAACGTGGCGCTGCCCGGTGATGATGGCTGATATCGATGCCGCATCGGTGCGCGTTGCCCGTGAAAATGCCCGGATCAACAAGATCACCGATCTGGTCACCGCGATCCATTCCAACGGCTTTAGCGACGTGCGCATCCGCAATGCCGGTTATTACGACATTGTGTGTGCCAATATCCTTGCCCGTCCGTTGCGCCATATGGCACGCGACCTGCGCGGTACGCTGGCCGAAGGGGGTTATGTGGTTCTGTCGGGGCTTCTGTCCCATCAGGAACAGTTTGTCCTGTCGGCCTACCGCGATGTTGGCCTGTCACTGGTCAAGCGTTTCCCGGTCGAGGAATGGACGACGCTGGTGGTTGGTTAAGCCACCAGCAACGCACTGACAAACCGGTAAATCCCGAACCCGCCAAGGATCACGATCAGCAATCCGACCGCGATCATCAGGGGTTTGCGCGGGATGATGCGGACAAGCACGGCGGCAAGCGGTGCGGCGGGCACGCCGCCGATCACCAGTGCCAGTGCCGCCATCCCGAAACTTTCCAGTCCGAAATGCCCGGCAAAGGTCACGGTGATCATCACTGTCACGAAAAATTCCGATGCCGCCGAGGTGCCCAGCATCCGGTGCGGTTCGGCATGGCCGCGATAGACCAGCGTGCTTGATACGATCGGTCCCCATCCGCCGCCACCAACCGCATCAAGGAACCCGCCAACCAGACCAAGCGGGGCAAGCCCGCGCATCGCCGCAGGCGGTTGTACCTTGCGCACCGCCTTGGCAATGACCAGAACGCCCAGTGCGCTTAGGTAAAGGGCGACAAACGGCGCAAGATATTCGCCGATCCCCGATGACAGCAACGCCGCCCCGGCAGCCCCGCCGATGGAACCGGCAATCGCCAGTGTCCTGACCATTTTCCAGTCAACATTGCGCGCGAAATGATGTGATGTGCCGGAAACGGCGGTGGTGAAAACCTCGGCGGCGTGCACTGTGGCACTGGCTTGCGTCGGGGGCAGGCCGATGCTGATCAGGAGCGATGTCGATGTCAGGCCATAGGCCATGCCAAGCGCACCATCAACAAGCTGTGCGGCAAAGCCGATCAGAACGATCCACCAGAAAAAGTCGTCCATTTATGTGCGTTGCTCCAACAAGAACACAACGCCGGAATTGTATCGACAGGCCGCGTTTTTGATATCGGCAAATGCGCGGCTGGCAGAATGTCCGCCATGCATAAATGCCGCAAGACATTTGCTAACTCAGAAGGGGCGGCATCACCATTTTTTGCAGGGCAAGGCAATCGCACATGGTTTGATCGGCATAGCCTTCTGCTGCGGCAACAAGTCCTTCCGCATCGCGATCAAGCGCCCTGATCATGGTTTCCTCGAACCGGGTGGACCGGATGTCGCCGCGCGCATGCGCCAGTGCCAGCGCGGAGCCGCATGATCTGGCATATTGCTTAAGCGCCTTGCCCGGGTTCTTTGTGGCAAGGCAGATATCCTCGGGATCAAGACCGACCCGTGCATGGTGGCGGGATCGCACCAGCCAGTGGTCGTCGCGCCAGACGACTTCATCAAGCACAAGGTCGGGGCGGCGCTGCATCACCCGCTGGCAGTCGACCGAAAGATGCGCCGGGTTCAGGCGGTTATTCGGGCTGATATCGGGGAAATGGTGGATAGGGGCGGCTTCGCGCTGTTGCTTGATTTCGACGATATGACATAGCGGCAAATCTTCCGGCCCGTCGACCTCATCGGGCCCGACCAGAAGATAAAACCGGTCCATATTGACCGATCCGGTGCCCGCCCCGACGCGAAGAACGATATCAAGGATGCTGTCATCGACATAGGGGCGGAAAACGCGTCTGATTTCTGACATGGTGGCCGCATCCAGACGCTTGTAACGTTCCGGAAGGTCGCGGAACCGCAATGTGCCATCGGTCAGTTCGACCGCCTTGCCAAGTGCGCTTTTGGTTTCAAACTTCTTGCCCCCTGCGGCCCGTTTCAAAGCCTTTTCGCGCGCAGCTTCAAGGATATGGCCCTTGGAGAATTTCAAAACAGCACTGCGGCGGTGATCCGGGTCGGAAACGATCTTTTCCAGGGTCTTCCGGTAGCTTTTCAGGAATGCGTCCGCGGCCTTTTTCGCATCCTTCTGGCTGGCCGCTTCAAGACCAGACAGATCATTCATTTCGTCACTGTCGTAATCGTCATTCGTTAGTCCGTCGGCATAGTCGCAGGCCAGAAACAGGCTGGTACAGAACCGCGCCAGATCCCAGCTTGCCAGCCCGAAACAGGCATCGTCGAAATCATTAGGACAGAAAATCACATCGTCGCCATGTGACCCGTCTTCGGTCAGAAGCCCGAAATTCACCAGATGGCAATCGCCCATGATGGCGGTAATCAGCCGTTTGTCCGTCAGACTTTCGGGCAGGACGATACGACCGGATTTCAGGTCGCCATAAAACATCTGGGCGGCACCCCGCAGGAACCGGAATGGATTGGCAGCCATTTTCTGATGTTTGGCAAGCTTGGTCCTTGCACGCGGGGTGCGGCCATCGACACGTTTGAGTTCACGCGCAATCAGATTGTTTCGGCTGGCGCTGACGATGCTCATCTCGGCTTCCTTTCCGCTCAATGCAGGGTGCAGAGTGCCGGACAGGATCATCGCAGTCAAATCCTGCCGCGGATCATGTTATCGCCCGCCAGCCACGTCAATCAGTGCCCCGGTGACATAGGACGCATCATCTGAGAGCAGCCAGTAGATCAGATTGGCGACCTCGTTTGCCTTGCCCGCCCGTCCCAGCGGGCAGAACGGGCCAAGTTCGGCAACCCGTTCCGGTCGGCCGGCACTGCCGTGGATATCGGTATCAATAATGCCCGGCCGCACGGCATTGACGCGAATGCCCCTGGGGCCAAGTTCCTTGGAAAGCCCGATCGTCAGGGTATCAATCGCGCCCTTGGATCCGGCATAATCAACATATTCGCCCGGTGATCCCAGTTTGGAGGCCATCGAGGATACATTGACGATTGAACCGCCCGCATGTGACAGGGCGCGTGCAGCTTCGCGGGCCACGATGTAAGCCCCCAGCACATTGGTATCAAACACCGATTTCATCCGTTCGATGCTCATATCCGCCAGATCGCTTTTGGGGGCGACGATCCCGGCATTATTGACAACCGCATCGATTGTGCCGAACCGGTCAAGCGTTGCCTGAAACAGGTCCAGGACGTCCTGTTCGTATTTCACGTCGCATTTCTGGGCGAAGACATTGCCGGTTCGTCCGGCCCGTTCGCACAGCGCACAGGTTTCATCGGCACTTTCCTTGTTGCCGACATAGCTGATGGCGACGTTCCAGTCGTTTTGCGCACACAGAATGGCGGTGGCACGGCCAATGCCGCGTGATCCACCGGTGATCAGAACGGTTTTTGTCATGGATGTTTCCCCGAAAATCAACGTCGGGCGATACTATGGCGCGGCTTTTACGCTCTGGTCAAAAAGAAACGGCCCTGCCGTGGAGTAGCAGGGCCGTCTCAGAGGGAAAGACAAAAAAGACCGCAAGGATCGTGAACCTTCGATCCTGCGCTTCGTCCAATGGCATCAAAGACCTTCGCGGGCGGGATTGATCCCTATTCCCTGTCCGTTGCTTCCATCGAAAGGGTCTGACCCCGATGATGGCTTTCAGCATCGTCTGCCAGAAGGGCAGGGCCTGTATCAAGGCCGAGCGCGGCTCGTTCCGTAAGGGTGAGGCGCTCTAGACCGTCATAGGCCGTCTGACGACGACGCGATTGAACAACGTTCTGGACAGTAATTGGAAAACGGATCACCGTTTTGGTCTCCTGCAAATTGACGTCCCGACGGGCCATCTTTTTGTCACGCGCCTGTAATAGATTAAACATCTCTTAATTTGTATTGCGAAGCTTGCAGGGCTTTCATACCCATCATGCATGTGGTGGTATAGGCGTGACGCCGGTGTAGTTTACCGGTCGTCCGATTGGCGTGTCCTGCCACGTTTTCTGGTATTCCATCTTGCAAGTGATCGGCGAAAACCCTTAGATAGCTTTGGTCGGATGCTGCCCCACGCACAGAAACGAGGATTTTGATGACCCTTCCCGGCGATACCCAACTTGCTGCCATGCTTGAACGTGACGGCGTTAACAAGGACGTCACTGCCATTGTCGATCTGATTGACGGTGTTCTTGCCAGTGCCAATGGCGATACGCGAACCGACTGGCTTGATCTGGTCGGTGGCAAGCTTGGCGATGATCTGAAATCGGCCCTGCTGGCATTGCGCGATGAACGCAAATCGGAATTTCTGTATGCCAAGGACGGCTATGATGCCGCGGCCCGGATCGAAGCGCTTCGCAAATATCTTGCCGCCAAGGGTGTCGATGGTTTCGTCGTGCCGCGATCAGATGAACATCAGGGCGAATATGTTCCGGCCTGTGCCGAACGTCTGGCATGGCTGACCGGTTTTACCGGGTCGGCCGGGGCGGCGGTGGTGCTTGCCGACAAGGCCGCCGTGTTTGTCGATGGCCGTTACACCATTCAGGTCCGTCAGCAGGTCGACCGCGACATTTACGAATATCGACATCTGGTCGATGAACCGGTTGTCGGCTGGATTCATGACAATCTTAAATCCGGACAGAAGCTGGCCTATGACCCGCATCTGCATACTGTCCAGCAGGCCGAACATCTGCGTGGTGCGTGCGAGGGTGTTGGTGCCGAACTGGTCGCAATCGAGCCCAATCCGATTGATGTTCTGTGGCGTAAACAGCCCGCCATGCCGGTTGCGCCCGTGCGCCCGCATCTTCTGGAACATGCCGGTAAAACAAATGCGGAAAAACGCAAACAGATTGCCGAAATGCTCGAAAAACTGGAATGCGACAGTGCCGTGATTTCAGCGCCTGACAGCATCGCATGGCTTCTGAATATCCGGGGGGGCGATGTGCCCCATATTCCGCTGCCGTTGGGATATGCCATCATTCATGGCGATGCATCGGTTGATCTGTTTATGGATGAACGCAAATTTCCGGCTGAAACCGTCAAATGGCTTGAAAATGATGCGACCATCCGCCAACCCGGCGAACTCGAAGAAGCCCTTGGCGCGTTGGGCAATCAGTCGGTCCGCCTGGACGAGGCAACCGCATCCGACTGGTTGCGCATGAAGCTTTCCGATGCCGGTGCGACGATGCGGATCGGCCGTGATCCGGTGGCGTTGCCCAAAGCCTGCAAGAACGAGGTCGAACTTGAAGGATCGCGCAAGGCACATAAGCGCGACGGCGAAAAGATCATTCGTTATTTTGCATGGCTCGAAGAAGCCGCAGCCGATGGCAGCATTGACGAACGCATGGCGGCAGACAAACTTCTCGCACTTCGTGCTGAAGATCCGTTATTCCGCGATACCAGTTTTGAAACCATCCCGGGCAGCGGCCCGAATGGCGCGCTTTGCCATTATCGCAATACCCCCGAAACCAATCGGAAATTGTCACCGGGCGAAATTTTCCTGATCGATAGTGGCGGGCAGTATCTGGATGGTACCACCGATATCACCCGTACAACCGTGATCGGGCAACCGACCCAGGAACATCGGGATCGGTTCACCCGTGTGCTGAAGGGGCATATCGCACTTGCGCGCGCGATTTTCCCGGTTGGCACCACCGGGCAGCAGCTTGATACCCTTGCCCGTGCGCCGCTTTGGGAAGCCGGGCTTGATTTCGACCATGGCACCGGTCATGGCGTAGGCAGTTACCTTGGCGTTCACGAAGGTCCGCAGCGGATTTCCAAGGCACCGAACAAGATCGCGCTTAAACCCGGCATGATCCTGTCGAACGAGCCGGGTTTCTATAAGGAAGGCGAATATGGCATCCGGATTGAAAACCTGATTGCGGTTGTCGAAGTCGATGGTCCGGTCGGGGCGGATCGCCCGATGCTGGGCTTTGAAACGCTGACCTTCTCGCCGATTGAACGCAAACTGATTGATCCGGAACTGATGACCAAGGATGAATTGCAGTGGCTGAACGATTACCATGCACAGGTCTATGCCATGTATGCCGACGATCTTGACGAAGATCTTCTTGAATGGCTGCAAAAGGCAACGGCACCGATCAAGAAACGCGTGGCGTAAGTTCGGCCTTCAGGCAAGGCACAATGCAAAACCGTCCCGACATATTGGGGCGGTTTTTTCTTGTTAACACGCCTGACAGCGCGGACTTTTTGCCTTATGAATAAAACATTGGATCGATTCAATTGCGGGCATGACCCCAAAAGAAAATAGGCAGGAGGAATAAATGGCGTCAGTGGAAGAAGGCTGGAATGCCAATCCCGCACGTTACGACAATGCAACCTATAACCGGTCGGGCAAAAGCGGCCTGATGCTGCCGCAGATCACGCTGGGCCTTTGGCAGAATTTCGGCGGTGTTGACGTTTTTGAAACGCAGCGCGCGATGATTCGGCGTGCCTTTGATCGCGGTGTCATCCATTTCGATCTTGCCAACAACTATGGCCCGCCCCCCGGATCGGCCGAGGAAAACTTTGGCAAGGTGCTGGCAAAGGATCTGAAATCCCATCGCGACGAACTGGTAATTTCGACCAAGGCGGGGTACCGCATGTGGCCGGGGCCGTATGGCGAATGGGGTTCGCGCAAATATCTGATTTCAAGTCTGGATCAAAGCCTGTCGCGGATGGGGCTTGATTATGTTGATATCTTTTATTCGCACCGTGTTGATCCGAACACGCCGCTTGCCGAAACCATGGGCGCACTCGATCAGATCGTGCGTTCGGGCAAGGCGCTTTATGTCGGCATTTCGTCCTATTCCGCCGAAATGACGCGCAAGGCGCAGGCGATCCTGTCCGATCTGGGCACGCCCTGCGTCATTCATCAGCCATCCTATTCGATGCTGAACCGCTGGGTCGAAACCGAAGGGCTGCTTGATACCCTGTCCGAGCTTGGCATTGGCTGCATTGCTTTCTCGCCGCTTGCGCAGGGGCTTCTGACCAACAAATACCTCAACGGTGTGCCGGAAAATTCCCGTGCCGCCCTTGAAGGGTCGTTCCAGTCCGGCATGCTGTCCGAAGACAACCTGAACCGTGTGCGCGCCCTGAACGAAATCGCCAAACGCCGTGGTCAGACACTGGCACAGATGGCGATTGCATGGGTGCTGCGTCGCCCGGAAATCACATCGGCCCTGATTGGGGCGCGTCATGTCGAACAGCTTGATAACAGCCTTGATGCCCTGAAAAATCTTGAATTCAGTGCCGAGGAACTGGCTGAGATCGACAAATACGCGACGGATGGTGGCCTGAACCTGTGGCAGAAATCATCTGATTCCGAAGCCCCGGTCTGATCGCCTCAAAGCCCTTCCAGCAAACCCCGGTACGGTCGTCGTGCCGGGGTTTTGTTTTTCAGTTATCAGCCATCGGCATGGTGCCCGCCAGATCGCGCAATGTATCAAGCACGGCCTTGGCCCCGGTACTGAGCGGGCGGTCCTGAAGCCAGGACAGCATCACCTTGCGCGACAATTGCGGATTGACGATCCGCCGTGCCTTGAGCCGCCCGGTCGATAGTTCCATCACCAATGAGCTTCGCGGCAAAACCGTATGGCCGAGATCACGATGCACCAGATCCACCAGAACCCGCAATGCGTCGGCTTCGACCACCGGGGTCAGGGGGCGACCGGCACGAAATGCGGCTTCCTGCATCTTGGCGCGCAGACCGTGTTTCGGGGTTGGCATGATCAATGGCAGCGCCAAAACATCTTCATAGGCAATTTCGGTTTCGCCTTCGCCAACGCGCGACGGATGGGAAATCAGAAACAGGTCTTCGCGCCATAATGGTTCGGCATGCAGGCTGCGCGATATCATGCCATCATGCAGGATGCCGATATCAAGACGCCCTGATAGCAATCCTTCCTGCACGTCGCCTGTCAGATCCTCGGCAATCGAGATGTTCAGATCGGGATAGCGTTCGCGCAATGCTTCGACCAGCGCACCGGTAATGACGATCCCGGCACTGGGCGGCACCCCGACATGGACATGGCCGGTTACCTTGCTGCGTCGGGCTGACAGGTCAGCTTCAAGGCGCGCCAGATCACCCAGAATAACCCGTGCCCGTTCCGCCAGCATCTGACCGGCTTCGGTCAGTTTGACCCCGCGCCCGGTCCGTTCCAGCAGGCGGGTATCAAGTGCTTCTTCCAGAAGGTTAAGCTGCCGGCTAAGGGCTGGTTGCGACAGGTTAAGCCGGTCGGCCGCGCGCGACAGGCTGCCAAGTTCGGCAATGTGAACAAAGCTTCGAAGCTGTTTGATGTCCATTTATCTGCAATCCAAAAGGAATATGAACCGGCGGATGTTTTGTTAGATATAGCAAATCCTGATATCTGATAACATTTAATTCGAATTGAATAATGGCTATGCGCGGCAGATAGTTAAGGTCGAGAGAGACCGGAGACAATAATGACAAAACCATCTGCGCCAGCAGATGCCAAATCCGTGGCAAAGCCATCGGGTTCGGCCCTGACCCTTGTATTGCTGTCGACTGTGGCATTCGCAATGAAGGGGCTGTTGGCGAAATACGTTTATGCCACCGGCATGACGGTGGATGGTTTGCTGCTGCTGCGTTTTCTGATCGCGATGCCGTTTTTCTGGATCGGTGTTTATCTGTTTGGCAAACACCGGCCGGGCGAACGTACGATGAAGCCGGTCGATATTCTCTGGGGCGCGCTTTATGGCGGGCTGTTCTTTGCCGCTGCCCTGTTTGATTTTACCGCCGTGTCGGTGATTGATGTCACCGTCTCGCGGATCGTGCTTTTCACATTCCCGGCCATCGTCCTGATCCTTGAATGCCTGCATAAGTGGCGGCTTCCTCCCTTGCGCCAGTTTGTCTGCTTTGCGGTTACTTATGTCGGGTTGGTACTTGTTCTCGCCCCCAACGGGATCGGTGCCGTTTCAGATCAGCTTTGGCTGGGAGCGTCGCTGGCGTTTGCATCCGCCCTGACTTACGCCTGTTACCTTTATTTCGGGCAACGGATGATTTCGGTCATTGGGTCGATGCATTTTGCCGCCCTGGTCAATACCATGGCCGGTATATCGATGATCCTTTATGAGCTGGTTGTGACCAAGCCGCTAAACCTGAATGTTGACGGGGTTTTGTGGACGGCGGGCATTTCGATCTTTTGCACCGTGATCCCGTTCTTCCTGCTTTATGAAGGCATCCGGCGGATCGGGGCGACGCAGGCCGCACTGATTTCGCTTTCGGGGCCTGCCATGACATTCTTTGCCGCTTGGCTGTTGCTGGGCGAGGTGCTGACGGCACCGCAGGCGCTTGGCTTTGCTGTGGTTATTGTCGGCGTTGCGTCGATCAAGAATGGCGTCACACTGGCTGGTCTTGGCCGGTTGCTGGCCCGGCCGTTCTTTTCGGCAACCGGTCGTGGTTCGGATGACGTCAACGCGGCAGATACCGAGCGCGGCCCGGCAGCGGATGCACCGGGCAAAGGTGCCTGATCTCGGCCCTTATTCGTCGCGTTGCCAGCGGCGGACTTCGGTTTGATGTTCCGGTAACCGTTCCCCGCGCCGCCACAGCAACGGGTCGATAAACTGCCCGCCCCATGCCCCGGCACGGCTTTGCCGTGCACTGTTTTCAACCGAACCATAAGACGGCATTTCATCGGTCCGTGCCACGGCCATGCCGCGCGCAATCAGGCCCTGACCGATATCCTGACCATTGGCATTGCGACAGATCGCCATATTGCGGTGATAGCGGTTCTTGCCCTGCACCTTGCACGTGATCGGCCCGGCGGCGATCAGATTGGTGATGACCTGCCATGCATCCGCACCGCATGCCGTGGTTTGATCATTCACGATGCATCGCTGAAACCGCTCAAGCGCGTCCGCCCCCCAAAGATCAATGCGTTTGAAACCAAACTCCAGCGTGTCGCCATCAACGGCGCGCGCCTTGCCGACCAGTTCGTCAAAATCGGGATCAGCATGGACAGGGGCATGTAACGTTGCGCAGATCGCAACGCTCAGACAGGCTGCACGGACGAAAGGTGCGGCAGGCATATGGGCCCCTGATGTGTCAGTAAAGGTCGCTATATCGGATTTCGTCAAGCTGGGCGAAAACGATCTTCCATGTCTCGTCCTGTTTGAGCAGGGCAAAGGCATAATCGCAATCAAAGATCAGGTTGTTTTCCGAATTGCCGAACCGGAAGGACACAATGGCGCGCGATCCGCCGGGCAGGGCGGAATGCTGTTCTATCAGCATCGATTTGGCCATCGCCAGATCGGCATTTTTCAATTCGTCAAAAAATGACTGATTGTATTTATGCAGATCCTCGACCGAGCCGATGGCATGCACCCCCATCAGATCATTGATCAGGCAGGGGAAATTATAGAACGCGTCGAGGGCGTCTGCTTCGAATTTAAGATGTGCATCGGCATAGCGGCGAAAAAAGCTGCCCAGGTCTTCCATCGGATACGTTTTCCTTCCGCTTTTGCCCGTGCTGATCATTCTGCGATCAGATCAAGCCATCCTTGTTCATCCAAAACAGTAACACCTAATTCTTCTGCTTTCTTTAATTTGGATCCCGCGCCCGGTCCTGCAACCAGAAAATCTGTTTTCGCCGAAACGGAACCGGCAACTTTGGCGCCAAGGCTTTCGGCCTTGACCTTGGCCTCGTTGCGCGAAAACAGTTCCAGCTTGCCGGTAAAGACAACCGTTTTGCCGCTAACGGGGCTGTCTGTAACCTGCGGGGCTTCGACATTTTCGATGGTCAGAACGGCCTGAAGGTCATCAAGAACATCTCGGTTATGTTCTTCGGCCATGAATTCAATCAGGTCATGGGCCACACTGGGGCCGATCTGGTCGATATTGATCAGGTCGCGCAACGCATCACTATCGGGCGTTCCGGCATCATTCATGGCCGTGCGCCATTCCGCGATCGATCCGTAATGCCGGGCCAGAAGCTTTGCGGTAGCCTGTCCTATCTGGCGGATGCCAAGTGCGTAGATAAAACGGTCCAGTGGCACAGTGCGCCGTTCATTGATGCTGGCAAACAGTTTTTCAGCCGATTTATCGCCCCAGCCTTCAAGCTTGCGAAGGGCATCACCGTGCTTTTCCTCGATCCGGAAAATATCGGCCGGTGATTTGACCCAGCCAAGGTCAAAGAACGCCTCGATATGTTTGCCACCCATGCCTTCGATGTCGAACGCATTACGCGATACAAAATGCTTAAGACGTTCGACCGCCTGCGCAGGGCAGATCAACCCGCCGCTGCACCGTGTGACGGCTTCGCCTTCTTCGCGTATGGCATGGCTGCCGCATTTCGGGCAGGTTTCCGGGAAGTGATAGGGCACGGCATCATCGGGACGTTCATCGACAATAACCTCGACCACCTGCGGGATGACATCGCCAGCCCGCTGGATAACAACAAGGTCATTGACCTGCACGCCCAGCCGTTCGATTTCATCGCGGTTATGGAGGGTTGCGTTGGACACCACAACACCGCCCACAGTGACGGGTTCAAGCCGCGCAACCGGGGTCAGTGCGCCGGTACGGCCAACCTGGATATCAATCGCCTTGACACGGGTGCGGGCCTGTTCCGCCGGGAATTTATGGGCAATCGCCCAGCGTGGTGACCGGCTGACAAAGCCAAGCCGCAACTGCAATTCGAAGTCGTTGACCTTATAGACAATGCCGTCAATATCGTAATCAAGTTCGGCGCGCTGATTGCCGAGTTCCTCGTAGAAGGCCATGATCTCGTCGGTATTGTGCAAAAGCGTCGTGTGGGGATTGGTCACAAAGCCCCAGCCTTTGATCTTGCTGATGAAATCCCAATGCGTCTGGGCAAGGCTTTCAGAAAGTTCCCCAAAACTATAGGCAAAGAAACGAAGCGGACGTTTGGCGCTGATGGTCGGGTCAAGCTGGCGAAGTGACCCGGCGGCGGCATTGCGCGGATTGGCAAATGTTTTGCCACCGGTTTCGGCCTGCGTTTCATTCAGCTTCTGGAAGGCCGAACGCGCCATGTAAACCTCGCCACGGATTTCAACGATATCGACCGGCGCATCTTCGGGCAGGGTTTTTGGGATATCGGTAATATGGGCGACATTGGCGGTCACGTCCTCGCCCTCTGTCCCGTCGCCACGCGTTGCCGCACTGACCAGTTCGCGGTTTTCATAACGCAGCGACAGCGACAGGCCATCGATCTTGGGTTCACCAACGATTTCGACCGGACTATGTGCTGTCAGGTTCAGGAACCGGCGAATACGGGCCAGGAAATCAACAATGTCCTCGCGCGAGAATGCGTTGGCAAGCGACAGCATCGGACGCGCATGCTTGATTTTGGCAAAACCATCGGCCGGTGCGGCACCAACTTCCTGTGTCGGGCTGTTTTTCTTGAGCGTCGGATAGCGTGCTTCAAGTTCGATCAGGCGATTGAACAGCGCATCGTATTCCGCATCGGGAACCAGTGGTTCGTCATTGATATAATACGCCTCGTTAAAGCCGCGAATACGGTCGGAAATTTCGGCATGCTGCAGGCCTGCCTCGGTCCGGGTTTCGGGCATATCGGGGACAATGGACGAGGTTGACCCTTGTTCGGCGCTCATATTTCTTTTTATCCGTATTTAAGGGGCTGGAACGGGCAGGGGGATGAACCCGTGCAAACGTTCTAGCGGGGTTGGTCTAACAGGCTGTCGGCCGCAGCACGGGCTTCGGCGGTGATCGAATGACCGGCCAGCATCCGCGCGATTTCCTCGCGCCGGGCACCATCGACCAGCTCGTTCACACGGGTCACCATGCTGCCGTCATTTTCGCTTTTGGCAATATTGAAATGGGTGCGTCCACGCGCGGCGACCTGCGGGCTGTGCGTGATGACAAGGATCTGGCGTTCCTCGGCCAGCAAATGCAGGCGTTCGCCAATGGCGGCCGCCGTCGCCCCGCCAACACCGCTGTCGACTTCGTCAAACACAAGGCTAGGCACGGCGGAAACGCGTGCCAGAACCACCTTGAGTGCCAGCAGGAAGCGGGAAAGCTCGCCCCCGGATGCGATTTTGTTCAGTGGTCCGGCCGGACTGCCGGGGTTGGTGGCGACCATGAACTGAATGCGGTCGATCCCGTCGATGCCCCATTCGTTTTCTTCCAGCTCGGCAATGTCGGTGACAAAGCGCGCCTTTTCCATACGAAGCGGCGGCAGTTCGGCATTGATCGCGGTATCAAGCGTTTCGGCGGCGGCTTTGCGTGCACCATGAAGCTTTTGCGCGGCATCGATAAAGGCCGCGCGGTGTTCGGCAACCGCAGCCGTCAGGCGCGACAGTTCCTTTTCACCGAATTCAAGCTGATCGATCTGGCTGCGGTATTCCTTCATCAGGCCATTCAGCCCATCGACCGGCACATTGTATTTGCGGGCCGCCGCGCGCAGCGCAAAAAGCCGTTCCTCGACATTTTCCTGCTGTCCGGTATCGACATTCAGATCGGCAAGGGTAACCGATATCGCACGCGATGCTTCTTCAAGCTCGATCGCGGCCCGGTCCAGTGCCTCGATAATCGGTTCGAACCGGCCTTCGGCCTTTTGCAATTCGCGTTCAAGATGGCGCTGCGCACTGCGAAGTGCACTTTCGGCACCTTTGCCCCGCGAAAGTTCGCTCTCGGCATCGTTAAGGGCCGCGACAAGCTTTTCCCCATGCATCAGGAACTGGCGTTCCTCGGCAAGGCGTTCCTCCTCGCCTTCCTCGGGGCCAAGCTTTTCAAGCTCGTCAACCGCATGGCGCAGCCATTCTTCCTCTTCGCGCGCCTTGTTGATCCGGTTGGTGGCCGCAGTCAGTTCCTTTTGTGTATCCCGCCATGCACGCCATTGATCCCGTACCGCAAGGGCAAGACTGCCAAGATTGCCATGGGCATCAAGGGTCGCACGATGGGTGGTCGGGTCCAGCAAACCGTGCTGATCAAACTGGCCCTGAATTTCGACGCAGTAATTGCCGACATCGCGCAAAAGCCCGACCGAAACCGACTGATCATTGACATAGGCGCGTGACCGCCCGTCCGAGGTGACAACACGACGCACCACGAGTTCGTCGTCTTCAACCTCGATATCCTGTTCGGCCAGAAGCCCGTAAACCGGATGACCGGCGGGCAGGGTGAAGGTTGCGGTGACGCTGCATTTATTCGTGCCATGGCGGACAAGGCCGCTATCGGCGCGCGCGCCCAATGCCAGACCCAATGAATCAAGAAGGATCGATTTTCCCGCACCGGTTTCCCCGGTAAGCACACTAAGCCCATCGCGGAAATCAAGGTCCAGCTTGTCGATCAGAACAACATTTCGGATGCTAAGCCGTCGAAGCATTGCGGGATACTGACATTGTTAAAACAGGTGCGATTGTGCCGGTCAGGCGACGTCGCGACAAGCAGAGTGCCCAATCGCAGCGCGCCTTGCAAGCTTTGGCAGAGCGCAAAATTCACCACATCCCTGTGTTCCGCAGGAAAGAGCGAAAAATGTTGAAAAACAACTGACAAGAAATCGGTGTTCTTGGTGTGTTCTCGTTCGAATAATAGTTCGACGCGACGAGAATCAGAACCAGTCACCAAGTGCGGTGGTGGTCGAATGCCACCAGCTTTCGCTTTCGCGCGTGTTCAGACCATCACCCACCAGAAGATCGTAAAAATCCTCATACCACGGGCTGCCAGGGAAGTTATGGCCCAGTACCGATGCGGTACGTTTGGCTTCGCCATCAAGACCAAGTGCCAGATAGCTTTCGGTCAGGCGGGCCAGTGCCTCGGGCACGTGGGTGGTGGTCTGGTATTTATCGAGAACCGATTTGAATCGGTTGATTGCCGCCAGATATTCGCCGCGATCCTGATAATAGCGGCCAACACTCATTTCCTTGCCGGCAAGGTGGTCAACCGTCAGGTCCTTTTTCAGTTTTGCATCGCGTGCATACTGGCTGTCGGGGAAACGGCGGATCACGTCATCAAGCGAATCCATCGCATGCTGGGTCATCTGCTGATCGCGGCCAACGTCGGAAATCTGTTCGTAATAGGACAGTGCCTTGAGGTAGTAGGCGTATGGCACATCCGGGTTGGCCGGGTGCAGCGATATGAAGCGATCGATTGCGGTGATCGCATCGTCATATTTGTTGTCCTGATAATAGGCATAGGCCGACATCAGGGTCGCCTTGGTTGCCCAGACCGAATAGGGGTGCTGACGTTCGACTTCGTCAAATGCCTCGGCGGCTTTCTGGTATTCCTTGGCATCCAGAAGGTCCTGTGCGCCGTTGTAAAGCTCGGAAACCGGGCGTTCGACATATTCCGGTTTGTCGTCGCTGGAGCAGGCCGCAAGAAGCAGGGCCAGACCACAAGCAGCAATAACATTCTTGGCGGAAGCCTTACGAAGCACTGTGACGTTTCCTTAAGCTTTGTGACGCATTCAGGTGGAAATTTGCCGGACTATATCATGCCGGTATGGGCATAGGGCAAGTAGTTGTGTGCCCTTTGCCGGTACTTTTCTGGTGCCCTGACGAAATTGCAATTAGCACCGTGCAAACTGTGGTTGTGAAACACAATAAAAAAAGCGGCCCCGAAGGACCGCCTTTATAGATAAGACCTGTTCACAGGATCGGCTCAAGCCGTTGCAAGAACGGGCGTTTCAACCGCATGAAGGGCAGATTTGCGCATCGGTGCAACACGCCATGCGCTTGCATCGGCAAACAGCGCCTTCAAAAGCAGGTTGTTGACATGGTGGCCGGACTTGTACGCCGTGACCTTGCCCTGCAATTGCTTGCCGGCGGTGTAAAGATCGCCAAGGGCATCAAGAATCTTGTGGCGGACGAACTCGTCATCATAACGAAGGCCTTCCTCGTTCATGACTTCGTCACCCGAAAGCACGACCGCATTGTCAAGCGAACCGCCGCGTGCCAGGCCCATCGACCGCATGGCTTCGACTTCGTGAAGGAAGCCAAAAGTACGGGCGCGCGCAATATTGGCAACAAACACGCCATCATCGAATTTCACCGACATGCGCTGGTTGTTGATTGCTTTGCTGGCGAAGTCGATTTCGAAATCGACTTCAAAGCCATGACCCGGTTCGATCCGTGCGGTGCAGCCCTTATATTCGACTTCCACCGGTTTCAGGACCTCGATCACCTGACGCGGTGCGTCCTGTTCCTCGATCCCGACGCAATCGATCAGGAAGTTGAACGGTGCGGAACTGCCATCCATGACCGGCACTTCGTCGGCATCGATATCGATCAGAACGTTGTCTATGCGGCTACCGGCAAGGGCCGCCATCAGATGTTCGATCGTGCCGATCTTGATCCCGGCATCGCGGTCGCCAAGGCAGGTGCAAAGCTGCGTGTCGATCACGCCATCGTAACGTGCCGGAAACAGTGGCTGGCCATCCAGATCCACGCGGCGAAATACGATACCGTGATTTTCAGGTGCAGGGTGCAGGGTAATGCGGATTTTATGACCTGAATGCAGCCCGACACCGGCACAGCCGATCGATGCTTTAAGGGTGCGCTGGCGTACGATATCCTGATCGGATATGTCCGAAGACGTAAAGGCCGCGCTGAGGTCTGTAATCTTATTCACGGGAACCCCCAGAAGAGTCAGGTCAGTAAGTTATTCATCAAATGCGCTATGTCTGGCGCATCGGGGTGTTAACCCCATTTCTTAGTGTCAGACCCTACAGATACTGTGACAAGAGGACAAATCACTCTTTGTTACGCTTTGTAAGCGACTTAACGTATTGAAAAATATATAATTAATTTCGAAAAACCGGAAAAATACAATTTCGGATTACAATGTTCCGAGGGTTTCACTTGCAGGTTCCGCATTTAAAAAAAGGGGAAGGCCAAAGCCTTCCCCTTTTTCGCGCGGAGAATGTCGTCAGTTGGCCTGACGACGCAGGAAGGCAGGGATTTCCAGAAGGTCGTCAGACGCATTCGACGTCTTGACGCGGGAAGCTGGATCCGCCTTCAAGGAGTGGTTTGCGGTCTCGCCAAGCGACATTTCGGTCTGACGTGGTGCCGGAGCCTGCGGCTGCGGATGTGCCTGACGCGGTGCTGCGTGGTGAGACTGTTCCCCATGATCGTCGTGTCCACCCTTGTTCTTGCCAAACAGGGTCCGCAGGCCAAAGCGCGGCGGGGTTGCGTTCTGGGCATCTGCTGCTTCGAACACATCCGGGCTGTGGTTTTGTTCTGCATCGCTCGGGCGGGCCGGACGCGGCGGAATAAAGGCCATGTCACCGTTTTCTTTCGGCTTTTCGGCCGGGGTGAAATGCTGTGCCGGACGCGAAACCGGCTTCGGCTTCAGAACGGTCTGGCCCAGTTCGATTGAACCGGTATCGGACGCCGGCTGATTGCTCAGTTCCGGCTGCTGTGCGCTGCCGGTTGCGGCAAAACGTTCGGCCGGAATTTCGTCAATCGATGCACCGCCCTGATAACCGTCATGTGCGCTGGCAACGGCGGTTTCCGGGGCGCTGGCGACGGCTGCGGCCGCACCGTGCTGGCCAAAGGACGGGGTTGCCGCTTTTGCTGCCTGCTCGACCGGTTTGACCGGGGCGACCGAAACGGTGGTCGGCTGCGGGCGACGGACTTCCTCGGCATCAATGCCCGTGGCAACCACGGAAACGCGAAGCGCGCCTTCGATGGTCGGATCGAACGTCGAACCAAAGATGATGTTGGCTTCCGAAGCAACTTCCTCGCGAATACGGTTCGCGGCTTCGTCGACTTCGTAAAGGGCCATATCCATACCGCCGGTGATGTTGATGAGGACCGCACGTGCGCCCTTCATCGAAGCATCTTCCAGAAGCGGATTTGCAATGGCGGCCTCGGCGGCCTCGAGGGCACGTTTCTCGCCGGTGGCTTCGCCGGTGCCCATCATGGCTTTGCCCATTTCGCTCATGACGGTGCGAATGTCGGCAAAGTCAAGGTTCACAAGGCCCGGAACCATCATAAGGTCGGTAATCGAACGCACGCCATTGCGCAGAACGTCATCCGCCATCTGGAAGGCATCTGCGAATGTGGTTTTTTCATTCGCGACCCGGAACAGATTCTGGTTCGGAATAATGATCAGCGTATCAACATATTGCTGAAGCTGCTCGATCCCCTGTTCGGCGGTGCGCATGCGGCGCGTGCCTTCGAAATGGAACGGTTTGGTAACGACACCAACCGTCAGAATGCCTGCTTCCTTGGCAGCACGTGCAATGACCGGGGCCGCACCAGTACCGGTACCGCCGCCCATGCCCGCGGTGATGAACACCATGTGGCTGCCTTCAAGCTGGGCCTGAATGTCTTCAATGGATTCTTCTGCGGCTGCACTGCCCGCATCGGGACGTGCACCGGCACCCAGGCCTTGCGTGATTTTACGGCCAAGCTGCATTTTGCGTGCGGCTTTGCTCTGGCTCAGGGCCTGTGAGTCCGTGTTGGCAACAACAAAATCACAACCTTCAAGTTCGGATGCGATCATGTTGTTAACAGCATTGCCACCGGCGCCACCGACGCCAATAACCGTAATCTTCGGTTTCAGGTTTTCTTCCGTTTCAGGAACGGAAAAATTGATCGTGCTCATTGTTTGCTCTTCCTCTCCGCGCTTTAGAGCTCAAGATCGGCGCAGCCTTCCCTTTGCCACGCTACGTCTCAGGTGTCCCCCGGACATTAGACCTTGGCATTCGTTTTAGCGGGCAAAGAGTTATTGCCGTGTTAATAACAATGGAAGATTTCGAAAAATTATCGCGTTTTTTGCGTTAAATAATTTTCGTGTCGCGCAAAAGGCGCATCGCGAACCGTCCGGTTTCGGATATCGGCCCCGAAAATAACTCGGTTTCAGAAGTTTTCCTTGAACCACGCGCCAAGCCGGCCCCAGCGCCCGCCCGACTGGCGGATCTGGTTCATGGCTTCGCTAAGCGGGTCGTTCTGCTGCTGCAGGGCGCGCAACAACAAACCCGCACAGGCCGAAAATGCCGGTCCCGCGGTTGCTTCGGCAAGGCCCGATACACCGTGTGGGGTGGCAATGGTTGCGGGACGTTCAAACATCTGGCTTGCCAGATCGGCAATCGCGTTAAGCTGGCTGGCGCCGCCCGTCAGAACGATGGAACGGCCGCCGATCTGCGACAGGCCATGTTCGTCAAGCTGATCACGGATCAACTCAAACGTTTCTTCGAGCCTAGGCTTGATGATGTTGATCAGCATCGAACGCGGTACATGATTGACGTTGTTTTCGTCTTCATCGCCGATCACCGGAACAGCAAGGATTTCCTGATCATCAGATGGCGATGTCAGCGCACTGCCATGCAATGTTTTCATGCGTTCGGCATGATTAAGCGACGTGTTCAGCCCATAGGCGATATCACGTGTCACATGCGCCCCGCCAACCGGCACCGTCGCGGTATAGATCACCTGACCACCGTGGAAGACGGCAACGCTTGTGGTTCCGGCCCCCATATCAATGACAGTCGCGCCAAGGTCGCGCTGATCAGCCGTCAAAGCCGACAGGCCGGATGCCAGCGGTGTGACCACCGTTTCCTCGATCCCCAGATGGCAACGGCCCAGAAGGGTTTCCAGATTGCGAAGCGGGGCGGTCTGGGTGCGGACAAAATGCAGATCAAGCCCGACCACGGACCCGTACATGCCACGCGGATCGCGAAGCCCCGTCGCGGCATCCACCCGGAAGCCCAGCGGCACGGTATGGATCAGCTCGTCGCCTGCCTGACGCAGGACGGCTTCCTTCTGATCGTTCAGTTTGCGGATTTCAAGATTGCCGATCGGACGTGAGCCCAGCGGCAATTCAACCGTGTGGGTTTCGGATTCAGGGCTGCCGCCCGACAGATTGACGATGACGGAATCAATTGTGTGGCCCGCCATTTTCTCGGCCGCATTCACCGCCGCAAGGACGACTTCCTGCGCAGCGTCAAGATTGGCAATTGATCCGCTTTGCAGCCCCTTGGACATGTTATGCCCGATACCGATGACTTTCGGGGCTTCGCCCTTTTCACGACGGGCAATAAAGCAACAGACCTTGGACGTGCCGATGTCCAAGGCCGCGATCAAGCCTGATCTGGTTTTGCTGCGTGCCAATTGAATGCTCTGAACTTTTTAATAAATTGATCTGTCTTTTCCTGACGGACCTTACGCCGGTTTTCGCCCATAAGCTGTTGCAAATTGGTTAAGGCAGGGTGGAGTCTTCTGCATTCTTGTTTTTGGCAGCATATCGGGGGCTGTTTTGCGATGCAAAAACATGCGCCGATCAACCACAGGTTTTCTGCCTGCTGACGGCTTTGCTGTACTGCAACGTTACAGGAGCCGCTTGACTCCCAACTGTAACGTTGCAGTAATCAACTGCCGAATTAAAAAACCAACAGGGAGGAAACAGCATGTTTCTTGGCAAAATGACACGTGCCGGGATCGGTATGATCGCGGCACTCGGGCTTTCGACCAGCATCGCATCGGCGCAGGAAAGTGTGGAAGTCCTGCATTGGTGGACGTCGGGCGGCGAGGCAAAGGCGCTTCAGGTTCTTAAAAAGGACCTCGAAGATCAGGGTGTTTCATGGAATGACATGCCCGTTGCTGGTGGCGGTGGCGAGCAGGCAATGACCGTGCTTCGCGCCCGTGTCACATCGGGCAACGCCCCGACCGCCGTGCAGATGCTGGGTTTTGATATCAAGGACTGGGCGGGCGAAGGTGTTCTGGCCAATCTTGATGAACTGGCCGCCGAGGAAGGCTGGGAAGATGTTGTTCCCGAGGCCCTTAAAGGGTTTTCGAAATATGACGGTCACTGGATTGCTGCCCCGGTCAACGTCCATTCAACCAACTGGGTCTGGGCCAACAAGGCGATTTTTGATGAACTGGGCCTGAAACAGCCGACCAACTGGGACGAGCTGATCGCAGCACTCGATAAAATCAAGGAGGCCGGTTACACCGCGGTCGCGCATGGCGGGCAGGCATGGCAGGATGCCACCATCTTTGACGCGGTTGTCATGGCAACCGGGGGACCGGATTTCTATCAGGCATCGATGATCGATACCGATCCGGATGCACTGGGTTCGGATACGATGAAAACCGTGTTTGACCGGATGGCGAAACTGCGGACCTATGTTGATGACAATTTCTCGGGCCGCGACTGGAACCTTGCGACCGCGATGGTGATCAACAAGGAAGCCGGTGTGCAGTTCATGGGTGACTGGGCCAAGGGCGAGTTTCTTAATGCCGGCAAAGTTCCTGATACCGATTTCCTGTGCTTCCGTTTCCCCGGGACCCAGGATGCGGTGACGTTCAACTCCGACCAGTTCGTCATGTTCCAGGTTGGCGAGGATCGCCGGGATGCACAGTTGAAACTGGCTTCTGCCGTGATGTCGCCAAGCTTCCAGTCGGCATTTAACGTGGTTAAGGGTTCCGTCCCGGCGCGCACCGATGTTCCGAATGATGATTTTGATGCGTGTGGCAAAAAAGGCATGGCCGAACTGGCTGCTGCCAATGAAAAAGGCACGCTGTTCGGGTCGATGGCGCATGGCCATTCGGTTCCGGCCGGGGTCAAAAACGCAATGTATGACGTGATTACCGCGCATTTTAACGGCGAATATGACAGCGCAACCGCTGTCGAGGAGCTGGTTAACGCGGTTGAGTCCGCCCAATAAGACCGAAATGAAACCGGCGGCCGGATAACATTCCGGCCGCCGGATAAAGTGCGGAGAATCACCCATGCAACCATCCTTGCCCGGCAAGGCACAGGCAACCCTGCGGGAGGTTCTGCCCCGTCTGGTGCTGAGCCCCAGCCTGTTTCTGATCCTTTTATTCGTTTACGGATTTATTGCTTACACCGGTTATCTGTCGCTGACCGACAGCCGGATGCTGCCGTCCTATGAACTGGAAGGGCTTGGCAATTATGCCAATCTGTGGGGGCAGCGGAACTGGCTGATTGCCCTGCAAAACCTTGCGATTTTCGGCATTCTTTATATCGCGATCTGTACGGTTTTGGGATTGCTTCTGGCGATCCTGCTGGATCAGAAAATTCGCGGCGAAGGCATTTTGCGTCCGATATATCTGTATCCGATGGCACTGTCCTTCATCGTCACCGGCACGGCATGGAAATGGTTTCTTGATCCGGGGCTTGGTCTTGAAAACACCATGCATCTCTGGGGATGGGAAAGCTTTACCTTCAACTGGATCAAGGATCGCGACATGGCGATCTATACCGTGGTGATTGCCGCAGTCTGGCAATCGTCGGGCTTTGTCATGGCGATGTTTCTGGCAGGTTTGCGCGGGATCGACAGTGAAATCCTCAAAGCCGCCCAGATGGATGGTGCGAGCCGCTGGAGCCTTTATACCCGTATCGTCATTCCGCAATTGCGCCCGGTGTTCCTATCGGCCTTTGTGGTTCTGGCCCATCTGGCGATCAAGGCCTATGACCTTGTCATTGCGCTGACCAATGGCGGGCCGGGGCGGGCGACCGAACTGCCCGCGACGTTTATGTATTCCTATACCTTCACGCGAAACCAGATGGGGGTCGGTGCATCGTCGGCGGTGATTATGCTGGCGATGATTGCCTCGATCATTGTGCCCTATCTTTATTCCGAACTTCGGGAGCGCCGCTAATGTCCCGTTCAACGCAACCCTCCTTTGGCACCGGAAAGCTTTTGCGGGCAGCCCTTTATGCGGTTCTAATCCTGTTTGCGGTTTATTACCTGCTGCCGCTGTTTGTCATGCTGGTCAATTCGGTCAAGACGCTTGATGAAATCCGGGGCGGCAACATGATGTCGTTTCCCGAGATGTTCACCTTCGAGCCGTGGCTGACCGCGTGGTCCAAAGCCCAGATCGGGGTCGAGCCGACCGGATTAAGCCCGTATTTCATCAACAGCATCATGATGGTGGTGCCTGCCGTGGCGATTTCGACAGCCCTTGGGGCGCTGAATGGGTATGTCCTGACCAAATGGCGGTTTCCGGGCGACAAGATCATTTTTGGTCTGATGCTGTTTGCCTGTTTTATCCCGTTCCAGATCGTCCTGATCCCGATGGCACGCGTGCTGGGCATGATTGGTCTGGCAGGTACGACCGGCGGGCTGGTTCTGGTGCATGTGGTTTACGGGCTTGGCTTTACCACGCTGTTTTTCCGCAATTATTACGCGGCATTCCCGGACGAGCTGATCAAGGCGGCCAAGATGGACGGGGCCGGGTTCTGGCGGACCTTCACCCGCATTCTTCTGCCCAGTTCGGGGCCGATCATTGTGGTGACCGTGATCTGGCAATTTACCAATATCTGGAATGATTTCCTGTTCGGGGCGTCATTTGCCGATTTTGATTCAATGCCGATGACGGTTGCGCTCAACAACCTCGTTTCGTCCTCGACCGGGGTCAAGGAATACAATGTGCACTTTGCCGGTGCGGTCCTTGCCGCCCTTCCGACACTGATCGTTTACATCGTTTCCGGGCGCTATTTCGTGCGCGGATTGATGGCCGGTGCGGTCAAGGGTTAGCTCATAAAAAGACTTACAGGGAAGTTATCATGTCCTTTCTGCAAATCGACAAGGTGTGCAAAAGTTTTGGCCCGATCAATGTGCTGCGTGACATTACGCTGGATGTTGAAGAAGGTGGTTTTCTGGTACTTGTCGGGCCGTCGGGCTGTGGCAAATCGACCTTGCTCAATACCATTGCGGGGCTGGAAAAGCTGACAACCGGGGAAATCCGTATTGCGGGGAATGTCATTGATGACCTGCCGCCGTCTGAACGCAATATCGCGATGGTGTTTCAAAGCTATGCGCTTTATCCCAACATGAATGTCGGGCAGAACATCGCGTTTGGCCTTGAAATGCGCGGCATGCCAAAGGATGAACGCGACGCCAAGGTCGCCGAGGTCGCCAAGACGCTTCAGATCGAACATCTTCTGGATCGCAAACCCGGCCAGCTTTCGGGCGGGCAGCGCCAGCGCGTTGCGATGGGTCGCGCACTTGTGCGAAATCCGCAGCTTTTCCTGTTTGATGAACCGCTATCAAACCTTGATGCCAAGCTGCGCGTGGATATGCGCACCGAAATCAAACGCATGCATCAGACATTCGGCACCACGATTGTCTATGTCACCCATGACCAGATCGAAGCCATGACGCTGGGCACGCGGATCGCGGTTCTGAAGGACGGCATTGTCCAGCAATACGGCACCCCGGCGGAGATTTATAACGATCCGGCCAACCTGTTTGTTGCCGATTTCATGGGGTCGCCCGCGATGAACCTGATCCCGGCGACGGTGCGGGGCAATGCGGTTGAAATGGCGCGGGCGGGCGAAGAGCCGCTGGTGCTTGAATTTCAACAACTGCCTGCGGATGTCCGGGCGCGTGACGGGCAGGAGGTCATTATCGGCATCCGGCCCGAGGCGATTACCGATGCCGATAACCGGGCACTGGTGCGTGACGGGCAGCAGGCGGTCAGTGCATCGTGCCGGATCGATGTGGTTGAACCGGCCGGGGCGGATATTTTTGCCATCACGTCGCTGGGCGGCAAGGAGGTGGTGACCCGCCTGCATCAGGACTGGAACGGGCAGGCCAACAGCCATGCCGAACTGGTGTTCAACCTTGAAAAAGTTGTGTTTTTTGACCCTGAAAGCGGCGTAAGACTGCGCTAGAAATACCCGACGGAGGCTTTGACAACTGTCCGATCACGATCTTGCCGGGAAGGCCGGGCGCCCCGCCGCCCCATCCCGGCCGACCCTTAAAACCATTGCGGAAATGACCGGTCTTGGTGTGACGACGGTGTCGCGCGCGCTTAAGGATGCGCATGATATTAGTGCCAAAACCAAGCTGCGCGTGCGCAAGGTGGCGGACGCCATCGGCTATCATCCGGACCGGGCCGGGGTGCGTTTGCGGACGGGAAAAACCAATGTTATCAGCCTGATCCTTGATCAGACCGACAAGGTGCCGGAATTTGCCAGACGGCTGATCGTCGGCATTTCCGATGTCATCCGTGGCACGCCCTATCACCTTGTTGTAACACCACAATCACGTACCGATGACCCGATGGACCCGGTGCGCTATGTGCTTAATACCCGTGCTGCCGACGGGGTGATCATCACCCATATCAGGCCCGATGACGAGAGGGTGCAGGCGCTATCCCAAAGCGGGCTGCCGTTCGTGGCGCATGGGCGGTGCCTTTCGGCACCCGATCATGCCTACCATGATTTTGATAACCGGGCGTTTTGCGAGATGGCGGCACGGCGCCTGATTGCGCGGGGGCGCAGGCGGCTGGCACTGCTGTCGCCGCCGTCGGAGTTTTCCTATTATCAGGAAACGCTGGCGGGGCTGGCGGCGGTGGCGGAGGCAGAAAGTGTTCCTTTTCAGGTGCTTGGCGGGATCGACCTTGATAGCAGCAGCGAGGTTTTGCGTCAGGCCGGCATGGCATTGCGCCATCAGGATTATGTGCCCGACGGGGTGATTTGCGGAAGCGAGCTGTGCGCGATGGCGCTGATTGACGGGATGATCCAGTCGGGGATGGATGTCGGGCGGGACATCGATGTGATCGCCAAGGAAACGTCGGATTTGCTGAACTTTACCCGGCCCCGGATCGACAGCCTGCGCGAGGATCTGATCGTTGCCGGGCAGCAATTGGCGACCCATCTGCTCGACGTGATCGAGGGACGGGAAGGGGCAAATCTGCAATCGCTGAGCGCGCCAATCCCGGTGTGGCGCAACGATATCTGAACGCCAGATTTCCGGGATTTATTATTCACTTAAAATGAAAAATACAGTCGATTATTGATTTTTGGTTGTTGATCGCTTTTCGGGCGTGAATCATCGGCCCGGCGAAGCGTGAAAATAGCGTTTTTATTTGTATGAGGAATTGATTTTCAAAACCGGCATTTCAGGCAGTTTTTGAGCCTCGGTCTGCCAGATAAATCCCGAAAATCCGCCATTAATTGTATTTGTATGAGGATTGTTTCGGGGTACTTTGCGGGCAGGGCATGTGGCGTCGGGCAGCGTTACCTTTTTTGGTGGGTTGAGGTGTTGTTGGTGGCCCGAGGTCAGGCGGACAAAGATGGGGGCGAGCGGGCAAGGGGGAGAAGTGCGTTTTGCACCCATGAAAGCTGTTTAACGCGGTCGCGTGCGTATGGTCTGCATCTTTACCCGAGATAGATGGCGGCAGCGAGTGCGGGCAAGGTTATCGAGATGTCTTGCCCGCCCCGGTGATCCGCGCGGCGATAGGGGCGCGCGGACGAATAGGTCAGCCGTCAGCCGAAATCCAGTTGTACTTTCATGGATTGGCTGCGATCCGAGGCAAGGTCGAAGGCGGTTTTGGCGTCCCGGAAGGACAGGACCGAGCTGATGATCGGTGAAACGTCAATGACCTTGCGGTCAATCAGTTCTGCGGCCTGGGCAAATTCCGCATCAAAGCGGAAGCTTCCGATCATTCTGACTTCTTTGGTGACGGCGAGACTGAGCGGGAGTTCGCCATTGCCGCCAAGGCCGACCGTGATGATGGTGCCACCCGGTTTGACCGCATCGAATGCATTGGCAAGCGCCTGCGGACTGCCGGAGCATTCAAAGACCACATCCTGCGTGCCCTTGTTCATGCCGAGCGTTTTGAAGGCATCGGCATTGCGGGCGACATCGATACAGCTATTGGCACCTGCCTTTGCCGCAACATCCAGGGCGGCCTTTGACAGATCGGTCGCGGTAATCCAGTGCGCCCCGGAATGGGCGGCGGCCAGAATGGTCAGGCAGCCGATGGGACCGCAACCGGAAACGAGGACTTTTTTCCCCGACAGCGCCCCGGCCTGACGCACGGCATGCAGGCAGACGGCCAAGGGTTCGCTGCAGGCGGCGTGTTCCATATTGATGTCCGGGGACAGCTTGACCAGTTGTTCGGCGGGCAGGTTGATCTGTTGGCGGAACAGGCCCTGTTGATGGGGAAAGCGCATTGCGCTGCCAAAGAAGCGCATGTCGGTGCATTGGTTGCGCATGTTCGCGCGGCAATACTGGCATTGGTTGCATGGCATGGAAGGATTGACCGCGACCTTGTCATTAACGGCAAGGCCGGTCACGTTTTGGCCAACGGCAATGATCGTACCGGCGACTTCATGCCCCAAAATCATCGGTTCGCGGATTTTAACCGTGCCAAAACCGCCGTTATGATAGTAGTGCAGGTCCGAGCCGCAAATGCCGCCCTTGTCGATCTGAACGGTTATCGTGCCCGGTTCCGGTGCGCCGGGCTGGTCGATCTGATCGACACGCAGGTCGTGGGGTGAATGTATGACAACAGAGTACATGTAAGATCACCTTAAAGAACGGAAATCATGCCGCCATCGGCATAGATGATCTGACCGTTCACATAGTTGGACGCATCCGAGCAGAGATAAATCGCCGTGCCGATCAGTTCGTCAGGCCGGCCCCAGCGCCGGGCGGGGGTGCGTGCCTTGACCCAGACGTCAAATTCCGGGTTGGATGTCAGGGCCGCGTTCATGTCGGTGAGCATGTAGCCCGGACCAATCGCGTTGGCCTGAAGGCCGTGTTCGCCCCATTCGGCTGCCATGGCCTTGGTCAGCATTTTGATGCCGCCCTTGGCGACGGTGTAGGGGGCGACGGTGGCACGCGCCAGTTCGCTTGTCAGCGATCCGATATTGACGATTTTGCCATGCCCGCGTTTGACCATGCGTTTGGCGGCTTCGCGGCCAATCATGAAGGCGGATGTCAGATTGGTATCAATCACGCGCTGCCAGTCGGCGGTGTCGAGTTCCAGCATGGGTTTGCGGAACTGGATACCGGCGTTATTGATCAAGATGTCGATTTGCATACCGGCCGCATCAAAGCGGTCAAAGGCGGCTCTGATTGCGGCTTCGTCGGTGACGTCAAATAGGGACATATCGACTTTCATGCCGGCATCAGACATTTCCTTGCAGGCCTGCGAAAGCCGTTCGGAATTGGTGCCGTTCAGGATGACGGTAGCCCCGGCCGCAGCCAGACCTTCGGCAAAGGCGCGACCAAGACCGCGGGAAGAGCCGGTTATGAGGGCTGTTTTACCGGCGAGCGAGAAAAGTTCGAGAGACATGTTTCCTCCAACGGGCTTTTATTTTCAGGCTTTGCTTTCGCGGACGGTCAGGTCGCTGCGATCAAAGAAGGTTTTCTGCAATTCGACGCCAAGGCCGGGGCCTTCCATCGGATAGACATAACCGTTTTCGATTTTCGGAACAGCGGTCACCAGTTCATTGTACCAACCCTTGTAGAAGGCGCGGACACTTTCCTGGATGAGGGTGTTTGGCTGGCTGAACGACATGTGAATGGCGGCGGCAAAACCAACCGGCCCGATGCAGTCATGCGGGGCAAACGGGCGATGCCATGTTTCGGCCAGGGCGGCGATTTTCTTGCCTTCGGTAAGGCCGCCGGTCCAGCACAGGTCCACCATGACCACATGGGTTGCATCGCGGTCGAGCATATCCTTGTAGGGCCAGCGTGATCCCAGTGTTTCACTGGCGCAGGTCCAGACATCGGTGGATGCGGCAAATTCTGCCAGAGCCTGTGGCGAGTTCATGCGGATCGGGTCTTCGTACCAGGTCGGGCTGAACTGTTCGAGTTCGCGGGCGATCTTCTTGGCGGTCGGCAGGTTCCATTGGGAATGGAATTCCACCATGATTTCCATTCTGTCGCCCACGGCCTTGCGGATTTCTTCGAAGGGACGGATCGCCTTTTTCATCTGTTCGGCGGTGATGTACTGACCGCGTGTTTCGGCCGCCATCGGATCAAATGGCCAGATTTTCATGGCCGTGATGCCGGATTCCAGAAGGTTTTCGGCCAGTTGGGCCGGGCGGTTCATGAAACCGTCCAGATCCTCATAGGGGCCTTCCGGTTCGCCAAGGTTCCAGTTCGATACGGGTTTGATATTGTTGGTGCGGACATAACGATATCCGGCACAGGTGTTGTAAATCCGGATTTTATCCCAGCACAAACCGCCCAGCATCTGATGGACGGGCTGGTCGCAGACCTTGCCAAAGATGTCCCAAAGGGCAATGTCGATGGCGGATGCCGCACGATATTCCGCGCCCGTCGATGACTGTGCCATCGGCAGGTTGACCATTTCCTTGTGCAGGGCTTCGATGTGAAGGGGGTTCTGCCCGATCAGGCGCCCGGCCAGTGTATCGTGAATGTGTGCTTCGACCGCACCGGCACCATAGAAGGTTTCGCCAAGGCCGGTAATGCCCGCATCCGTTTCGACATGGACCCACAGGACATTGGCAAATTCGTCTACGCGGTAGGTTTTGATTGCTGTGATCTTCATTTTCTTATCCGAATTCAGATTAATTGAGTATTTCCGGCAGCCATAGCGCGATGGACGGGAAGGTGAGCATCAGCGCCAGGAAGGCGATCTGAATGAGCATGAAAGGCCAGAGAGACGCGAAAATCGTCTGAAGGGTGATTTCCGGCGGGGCGACGCTTTTGAGATAGAAAGCGGCCGGGCCAAAAGGTGGTGAGAGGAATGCCACCTGCATGGTCAGCGAGAAAAGCACCCCGAACCATACCGGGTCATAGCCAAGCTGGGTGACGATCGGCACAAAGATCGGAATGGTCAGAAGCAGGATGCCGATCCAGTCCATGAACAGCCCAAGGACGATGAAGATCGCCATCATCAGCATGATCGTGACAACTGGCGCGATATCCAGACCGGTGATCATGCCGGTGACAAAACGCTGGCCGCCCGAAAGATTGTAAATCGCAATCAGCGATGCCGCGCCAAACGTCACCCACAGGATAATCCCGCAGGATTGCAGGGTGCGTGTCAGGGCCTGCCACAGCATGGTTATGTTCAGTTCGGATCGCAGGGCGATGATGAGGATGGATACGCCAACCGCGATGCCCGCGGCCTCGGTAATGGAGGTCACCCCACCATAGATGCAGCCAAAAACGATGCCGATCAGAACAAGCAGTGGCAGAACGCCGCGTAAGAAATCCTGTTTTGTGAAGGGCTCGGTCTTTTCCGGTGCCTTTGGGGTCAGGGCCGGATTAAGCGTGCAGCGAATGTAGATATAGGCGAAGTAGGCAAAGGCGAGCGCGAAGCCCGGTACGAACGACGCCAGAAAGAGCTTTTGCACCGAGACATCGGCGGTCAGGCCGTAAATGATCAGGACAATCGAGGGCGGCACCATTGTGCCGAGTGACCCGCCCGCGCAGATGATCCCGATGGAGAGTTTCCGGTCATATTGCAGGCGCATCATCTGTGGCAGGGCAATCAGACCAAGCAGAACGATTTCGCCGCCGATGATGCCGCTGATGGCGGCCATGAAAACGGAAATGATCAGGGTTACGGTCGCAACGCCGCCCTTCAGATTCCCGAAAACCTTGAACAGGGCATCGTATAGATCCTGAGCCAGTCGGGAGCGTTCCAGCAGGGTTGCCATCAGAATGAAAAGCGGTACGGACAGCAGCGAATATTCGGTCGCAAGCCCGTAAACCGTTTTATGGGCAAGTGCGATGACCGCCGGACCGAATTTAAGATAGCTGACGAGGACGGCAAGCGACCCGGCGGCGAAAGCCAGCGGAACACCCAGCGCCATCAGGGCAAAGACGCCACCGACGAGGATAATGGAAATGAGTTCAATCGACACGGTTGTCCTCCGTGACTGATTCTGCTGTGTCGGCGGGGATGCCACGGAACCTTTTGACGCAGTTGATGATTGCGTAAAGCGCCATCAAACCGGTTGTCAGAACAATGAGCGGCTTGACCGTTGCCGGGATCGGCGGGTTCCATGCCGTGCCAAACGGTTCCCAATTCATCAGGGATTGCCACGAGCTGGGCGCGCCGAACCATGCAATGCCCAGACAGAATGTCAGGCAGCAGGCCAGCGTGATGAGATCGAATATGCGCTGAAGCCATGCGGGGCTTGCGTCATAGAGGACGGTAATTCTGAGATGCTGGTCTCTTTGCATGGCATAGAGGCCCGCGGCCAGAAACAGGATTGCCGAGAGCCACAGGGCCAGTTCATTGGCCCAGATTGTCGGGGTTTTGAATATGTAGCGTGCGATGACTTCGTAAAAAGTCACCCCGACAATGATCAAAAGAAGAAGGGAAAATAGTGCGACGACGAATTGAAAGCTGCGCACGCGTTTCGGGGTTGCCTGCATCGCGGACCTCCAGAAAAGCCCCCGGGGGAAACCCCCGAGGATCAAAATGACGGACTTGCTGGTTAGTCGAGGATGCCGTTTTTCTTCATGTAGGCGATATGTGCGTCATAGGCTGCTTTGGCTTCGGGGCTCCGCGTTGCCCAGTCGGCCCATACTTCCTGTGCCGCCTTGCGGAATGCCAGACGGTCTTCGTTGCTCCAGTCTTCGAGGGTGACGCCGGCCTCGGTCAGTTCCTTGGCGGCTTCCTGATCAAGCTTGTTTGATTCTGCGATGACTTCCGGGGCAATCGTTGCAATGGCGTCCTGCATGGCCTTTTGCTGGGCCTCGTCCAGCGCATTCCATTTTTCGAGATTAATGGCGATATGTTCGATCGGCATGGAATGGAAGCCGGGATAGGTCGCGTATTTGGCGATGTCATAGAGGCCGAGTTTCTTGTTCACGGCGAGTGTGGAGGCATCCGCCCCCGAAACCGTGCCGGTGGACATGGCGGTGAACACCTCGCCAAACGGCATCACAACCGGGCCAGCGCCAAGTTTCTGGAAAATTTCGGATTCCATGCCCGGAGGCGAGCGGAATTTCCAGCCCTTAAGATCATTGATCCCGGCAAGCGGGGTGGTTGAGCTTAATGATTTGGGGGTTGCGATGAAGACACCGACAAGATGCATGTTGAATTTGTGATACAGCTCGTTTGCGAGGTCGAGACCGCCATCCCTGTACCAGCCAAGGAGCTGTTCCGGGGTGCTGTAGCCGCCCATGATGTCGCCATAGAACTGGAAGGCAGGGTTTTTGCCGGTGATATAGCCCGCACCGGTTGCGTCACCGTCAATGATGCCCATGCTGGATGCTTCGAAGGCTTCGTTCGAGTTCACGACCGATGAACTGGTGTGCATTTCGACCTGCACGGTGCCGTCGGAATATTCTTTGACAAGGTCGGCAAACCGCAACAGTGCCTTGCCCTGCAATGAGGAGGCGTTGTGATGTGTCTGGAATTGCAGCGGGGTCGGGTCGGCTGCGAAGGCCTGTGAGGTGGTGAAAGTCAGAAAGCCGGTGGCGGCCAGAGCGGTTAATGTTTTTGTTAGTTTTTTCATGTCGTTGGTTCCTCCCTTATGTGACATGTTGTGATATTTCACGAAACATCAGTAGCATGTATCAAGCGGGAACTTCAACAGGTTTTACTTTTCCATCCATGGGAATGTGTATATATGGTATTGAATAAAAACAAATATATTGTGACTTTTTATGAAATTACAGAGAGAAATAATGGCGTCGAAACAGAAAGATAAGGTCATTTCGGGCGATTCTTCCGAGCCGGGAAAAACGGGATCGGGCGGGGGCAAAAACCTGAACGAGCTTGCCTATAACAAGCTTGAAGAACTTATCGTGACCTGTGAATTGAAGCCGGGCAGTTATCTGCGCATACAGGATTTGCAAACCGCAACCGGTATCAGCCGCACGCCGGTTCATCAGGCGGTCACGCGCCTGTCAGCCGATACCCTTATGATCATTCAGCCCCGCCAGGGCATCCAGATTGCGCCGATTGACCTGACACGCACCCATTTGCTGTTGCGGCTGCGGCGCGATATGGAAAGGTTTGTTGTTTCTTTGGCGAGTGCGCGGGCGAGTACGTCACACAGAAGTCAGATGCGCCATCTGATCGGGCTTTTGACAACGCATCGCGACAAGATGACGATTGTCGAGTTCAACGAATTCGATCGCCGGATTGATCAGATGATGCTGGCAGCCTGCGGCGAGCCGTTTCTTGAATATACGTTGCGTCCCCTGCACACGATTTTCCGCCGTCTGGGATGGATTTATCATACGCAGACGGTTGATGGGGTGTCGCTTGACGTGACCATCGACAGCCATCTCGATGTGCTGAATGCGGTTGTCGAGGGGGAAAAGGATGCGGCACTGATTGCGTCGGACAAGCTGATCGAGTTTGTGGATGCGATGTTCCCGGTTCTTGAAAACAGTATCGCACCGAGCATTTTTGACGTGACGCAGGACTTTGATCCATTTTGAGATAAGGGGCCGGAGGGCCAATAGGATTTTGCGATTTTCCTATTGAAATTTTGTGAAATATCAGAAAATATCAAAGCGAAAAATAATAACCATATTTGGGAGGATTTCGTGAAGGTCGTGTTCCATGGGGCGAATGCCTCGACTTTTCATCCCGGTTTTGCCGAATTGCTTGATGCGGCGCATGAGCTTGTTCTGTTGCCCGATCATCTTGGCCGTGAGGCGGATCGCGAAGCCTATGCCACGGCAGATGTCATTATCGGCATCAGGTTTGATGACAGTTTTCCATCGCCGCGTAACCTGAAGCTTTATCAGGTGCCAGGTGCGGGCTATGACGGCATCCGTGTTCCGGATCTGCCGGTGGATGCCGATCTTTGCAATTGTTTCGGGCACGAGATTGCGATTGCGGAATATGCGATGTGTGCGTTGCTGTCACGTCATGTTCCGCTTGCGGATGCCGACGCGCGTTTGCGCAAAGGGGACTGGAAATATTGGGCGGGTGGTCCGTCTGGCATGAGAACGGAGCTTGGCAGTACCACAATCGGTATTCTGGGTTACGGGCATATCGGCAAGGCGATTGCCCAACGCGCCAAGGCGTTTGGCATGAATGTGCATGTTGCCAACCGTTCCCGCCCCGAGGACCAGAGCCAGATCGATGCGTTTCATGCCATTGATGATTTCAGGGAAATGCTGGCGCATGTGGATGTTGTCGTAAATACGCTGCCGCTGGCGGCCAACACGACCGGCCTTGTTGATGGCAAGGCGTTTGCCAGCATGAAGCCGACTGCGGTTTTCATGAATGTCGGCCGCGGTGGCGTGGTTGATGAAGAGGCGCTGTTTGGGGCGTTAAAAGACGGCCTGATCGCACATGCCTTTATTGATACATGGTACCAGTATCCGAGCGGACCGGACGCGGTGACCTATCCCTCGCGCCTGCCGTTTCATGAGCTCGGTAACGTTACAATGACGCCCCATATGTCGGGCTGGACGCATGGCACGATTGAACGGCGCAGAAATGTCATGGCAGATAACGTCAACCGTATCCGTCAGGGATTGGCGCCGGTCAATCGGATTGCAAAATAACGCAATTTGACCTTACCCCCCACCGGCCGGACGGTTGATTTTCGACCGACCGGCTATCCCCGGAGCAGAAGCCGCCCTTTTGCTCCGGGTCTTTTTTTTAGAGAAAACGGTACGCGGCACTAGGCCGCATTACCCTTCTTTGGCGGGTTGCGGCGTTGCTCAGCCGCCCCCGGTGTCAGGCGGACAAAGGTGCGGTCGGGCAGGCGGAGATCGACGATCAGGACGTCGCGTGACAGGATGTGGTGTTCTTGATCAAGCTGATCGAGGCGTGCCCAGGCCTTGTCCATGTTTTCCTCGGGCAGGCGGATGAACATGCCGTTGGCAAGCTGGATGTTCCAGCGGCGGTTGCCGATGCGCTGTGCGCCGCTGACCATGTCAAACAGGCGCGGGATGGATTTAAGCGTGGTCAGCATTTCGCTGGCATGTTCGGGGGCGTCGGCGCCGACCACGACCGGCAGGTCAAGATAATCACCCAGTTCGTAATCCTGAAGCTGCGCGCCATCGGCATCGATCACGGTATGGCCATGATCGGTCTGCCACAGGGCGACCGGCTGGCGTTCGGAGATCGAGACGATCAGGGTGTTGGGCAGGCGGCGTTCGACAATTGCATCGCGCACCCAGGAAAGCTGTTCGATGCGTTCGCGCGCGGCATCGACATCAAAGGTGACAATCGGGGTGCCGGGCTTCTGGCCGATGGCGGCAAGAAGGGCTTCGGGGTCGGTTTTTTCGCGACCGCGGACTTCGATATTTTTCACCGTCATGCCAAATTCGGCGGAAAGGCGGATCGCCTCGACCTCGGCGACCGCATACCATTTTTCGGCCTTGCCGGTATACCACAGCGCAAAGGGCCCGGCGATCAGCAGGGCCGTGAGGCTCGACCACCAGAAAACACGCACCAGTTTTTTCAGGTTGGCGCCAACACTGTGCTGCTGTTCAAGCTTCTCGCGGCGTTCGCGGGCCTGTTCTTCGAGGGTGCTGGGCGGGGTGCTATACATGGCAGCCATTTCCAGAGACTTTATGCACAAGTGTGAGCATCAGCGTTCGCATGAGGCGTCCTCGACCATCCAGGCGACAATGTCGGCGAAGCTTAGCCCGTCATGACGGGCGGCATCGGGGACCAGCGATGTCGGGGTCATGCCGGGCTGGGTGTTGATTTCAAGGATCGCGACGCGGTCTTCAGTCGGGTCATAGCGGAAATCGGCGCGCGCAATCCCGCGGCAGCCAAGCGCGCGATAGGCCTTTTCGGCGCAATCCTGAATTTTGGCGCGAAGGTCGCCGGGGATATCGGCGGGGATGATATGTTCGGAGCCGCCGGCGACATATTTTGATTCAAAATCATAAAAGGCATGATTGCCGGTCATGATTTCGATGATTTCCATCGCCTTGCCATCCTTGACCGCCACGGTCATTTCGCGGCCGGGAATGAATTCTTCCTGCATCACGCCGTCGCCATGCGTCCATTCGCGGGCCAGCATGTTCTGTTCTTCCTCGGCCGTCAGGATGATTTCCACCCCGACGGAGGACCCCTCGTTATTGGGTTTCAGGACATAGGGCGGTGGCAGGGCATTGCCCGATGCGATTTCATCGCGCGAGACCCAGACATGGCGGGCACAGGGAATGTCATATTCCATGAACATCGCCTTGGCCGACATTTTATCCATGGCGATGGAGGATGCGCGCACACCCGAATGGGTATAGGGAATGCCCATGATTTCAAGCAACCCTTGCACGCAGCCATCCTCGCCCCAGCGGCCATGCAGAGCGTTGAATACGACATCGGGTTTGGGGTCAATCGCGGCAAGCTGGGCGGCCAGATCGCGACCGGCATCAATTTCGGTGACGCGATAGCCCTTTTCACGCAGCGCCTTGATGCATTCCGTGCCCGAGGACAGGGAAACGGGGCGTTCTGCGGACCAGCCGCCATAAATGACGGCGACATGCTTGCTCATGCGTCTTTTCCTATGATCGAGTGTCCCAGTCGGTCGCCGATGCGCCGGATTTCCCAGCGCAGATCGACGCCACTATGTTTTTTCACGCGCTCGCGCACGGTTTCGCCGAGTTCTTCGAGATCAAAGGCGGTGGCATTGCCCAGATTGATCATGAAATTGCAATGTTGCGGCGACATCTGCGCCCCGCCAATCGTCAGCCCCCGGCACCCGGCGGCATCAATGACTTCCCATGCACTATCGGGCAGGGGATTGGCGAAGGTCGATCCGCCGGTACGCGATTTGATCGGCTGTGATCCGGCGCGGGCTTCGTGGATTTCATCCATGCGCTTGGTGATCTCGGCCGGGTCGCCCGGCTTGCCACGCAGGATGGCGGATGTGAAAATCCAGTCTTCGGGCAGGCCACAATGCCGGTACGTCATATCCATCGCCTTGGCGGTGACGGTATGAAGGTCGCCATTGCCGTCAATCGCATTGGCGCTGACCAGAACATCCTTGATTTCCGTGCCATAGGCCCCGGCATTCATGCGAAGCGCGCCGCCAATCGTGCCCGGAATGCCGGACAGAAACTCAAGCCCGGCAATCCCGGCGTCGCGCGCCATTTGCGCAACGTTCAGGTCAAGCGCACCGGCCCCGGCATGAATTTCGCCATCCTTGATGATGGCATCGGTAAAGGGCCGACCCAGACGGACGACCACGCCACGAATGCCGCCATCACGGACCAGAAGGTTCGAGCCAACCCCGATGACGGTGATCGGAATTTCGGCCGGACGGCTTTTGATGAAATCGGCCAGATCCATTTCATCAGCCGGGCGGAACATCACATCGGCCGGGCCGCCGACCTGAAACCAGGTGACCTTGGACAATTGTGCGCCTTCGCGCAGCTTGCCGCGCACCTTTGGCAGGCGATCAATAAGCGGTGTGTGATGTCCCGGCGTACTCATGACAAACTCGTCAAATCCGTTTCAGGTTTCGGTTTCAGTTTCAGTTCTTAAGCGCTTCAAGCTGTGCGGGCAGGGCGTTGGCCCATGCGCTGATCGATCCGGCACCCAGGCAGACGACCAGATCGCCCGGTTTGGCCTCCTTGGCGATCATGCTTGCCAGTGATTCCGGGCCTTCAAGGGCGGCGACATGGCGGTGGCCGCGATTGCGCAGCCCTTCGACCAGTGCGTCGCGATTGGCACCTTCAATCGGGCTTTCGCCGGCTTCGTAAACGTCGGCGACGATCACGCTGTCGGCATCGTTAAAGCAGGTGCAGAATTCCTCGAACAGGTCATGCAGGCGCGAATAGCGGTGCGGCTGAACCACGGCGATGACGTTGTTTTCGGTTGCCTTGCGGGCGGCTTTCAGCACCGCCTTGATTTCGACCGGGTGGTGGCCGTAATCATCGATGATGGTGACACCATCGACCTCGCCGGTTTTGGTAAAGCGGCGTTTGACGCCGGTGAAACCGTCAAAGGCAGAGACGATTTTATCGTCAGGAATGCCAAGTTCGAGCGCGACCGTGATCGCGGCCAGCGAGTTTGACACGTTATGATCGCCAACCATCGGCAGGCGGACATCCCTGATCACGCGTTCCTCGCTATCGACCCGTTCGCGAATAACCACGTCAAAGGTGCTTTGGCCGATTTCGGTACGGACATTGACCGCACGCACATCGGCCTGTGGGGAGAAGCCAAAGGTAAAGATGCGGCGGTCCGTGACCTTGCCGATCAGGGCCTGGACTTCGGGGTGGTCGATGCACAGAACCGCAAAGCCATAGAACGGGATGTTCTGAACGAAGTTCTTGAAGGCATCGCGCAGCTGATCAAAGTTTTTCCAGTGATCAAGATGTTCCGGGTCGATATTGGTCACGACCGAAATGGTCGAGGGGACCTTAACGAACGTGCCATCAGACTCATCGGCCTCGACCACCATCCAGTCACCATCGCCAAGGCGCGCATTGGTGCCATAGGAATTGATGATGCCGCCATTGATCACGGTCGGATCAAGCCCTGCGGCATCGAGCATGGTGGCCACCAGCGAGGTGGTGGTGGTTTTGCCATGCGTGCCACCCACCGCAATCGCGGCCTTGAGCCGCATCAGTTCGGCCAGCATTTCGGAGCGGCGGACAACCGGGATCATATCAGCACGCGCGGCGACGACTTCGGGGTTGTCGGGTTTGACGGCGGTGGAGATCACCACCACCTTGGCGTCTTCGACATTGGCGGCCTGATGACCGACGAAAACCCTGATCCCCAGATCGCGCAGGCGCTGCACATTGGCATTGTCGGAAATATCGGACCCCTGCACCGTGTAACCAAGGTTGTGCAGGATTTCGGCAATGCCGGACATGCCGATGCCACCAATACCGACAAAATGGATGGTGCCGATGTTGAGCGGCAGGGTGTTCATGGAGTGTCTCCTCATACCTTCTGGGGGTCTTTCTTTGTCATGTTATCATTATCGGGGCTGCCGGCCGGGTTCAGCCCCAGCAGATCCAGCACCATGTCGGCCAGCCGTTCGGCGGCATTGGGGCGACCGGTGGCCTTGGCAGCCTTGGCCGCACGGGTGAGTGCCGCCGGGTTTTGCAGAAGTTTGGTCAAACGTTCGCTTAAAATCTCGATCGTGAAACGGTCTTGTGGCAATAGCCACGCGCCACCGGCTTCTTCGACCTGCTGGGCGTTGAAACGCTGGTGATCGTCAATCGCACTGGGCAGCGGCACCAGAAGGGCCGGACGACCGGCTGCGGTCAGTTCGGCCACGGTGGAGGCACCGGACCGCGCAATCACCAGATGGCAATCGCGCAGACGTTCGGGGATGTCATCGATAAAGGATGCCAGGGTCACATCAATGCCCGATCCTTCATAGGTTTTGCGCACCGCGTCTAGGTCTTCTTCGCGGGCCTGCTGGGTCACGATCAGGCGGTTGCGCAAATCACGCGGCAGGGCGACCAGTGCGGCGGGCAGAATTTCGGATAGAACGCGTGCCCCCTGCGACCCGCCGGTAATCAGCAGGCGCACCGGGCCCTCGGATGTTGGGGCGTCATATTCGGTGCTGGCGAGGGCGGCGACTTCGTGGCGGATCGGGTTGCCGGTCCAGATGACCTTGGCCGCGTCATTGGGCGCGATCAGTTTGACCGTCGGGAAGGATGTCGCGATGCGGTGGGCGGCACCCGCAACCATCCGGTTGGCCCGGCCCAGAACCGCGTTCTGTTCATGAATGGCAAACGGGATGCCAAGCCATTTGGCCGAAAGCGTTGCCGGGATCGAGGCATAACCGCCAAAGCCGATGACCGCGGCGGGACGGGATTTTTTCAGAAGCGCGCGCGCCTTCATCGTGCCAAGGCCAAGGCGAAGTGCGCCAGTCAGACGGCCCTTAAGGCCCTTTCCGGCAATGCCGCCGGCCGGCAGGATGATGGTTTCAACCCCCTCGACCCCTTCGGTATAGCGCGAGGCGCGGGCATCAGTGAAAAACAGCACGTGGGCTCCGCGCCTGACAAGGGCGCGCGCCAGTGCAACCGCCGGAAACATATGGCCGCCGGTGCCGCCCGATGTCAGGGCGATCACCTGTCCTGCCAACGGGTGTTCCATCGGGGAAACTTCAATATTCTGGATGTCGGTCATCAGATCCACATATGCAACGACGGTTTGCCCCTATCAGAACCCGAGAAAGGTTAACATCCCTTCAAGCGCGGGTGTTTGTAGGCGAGGATTTTGTCGTTTTTTTGGGGTGGATTGGTGCGTTTTGAAGTTTTGAGAGGACGGGCGGCTTTGACGTCTTAGGCAAGACCGAGCCTATGGCGCGATGGACTCCCGCGTTCGCGGGAGTGACGGTGGTTCTTGTGGTTGGAGAGTGAACCCCCGGTTCGTCATTCCCGCGCAGGCGGGAATGTAATTCGCTGCAGGTTATTAGGCTTAAAGTTTAGTCATCGGACTACGATGCTGCCGGGTAGAATGCGTACATTGCGACAAACGCACCGATGATAAATGATAGTAAAGAGAGAAACGTAGAAATTCTAGCTCTTTGATTCCATTTCTTTTCTTTGGCTTCGTTGAGCAACGATTGGTCTGTCCTTTCTTCAAAAACCTTCGCGTTTGAGGATTTGTCACCACCTTTTCGGTACGCTCTGTAGGCGTCGATGAAATCGCTGGTGACAGCATCAAAATGTCGTCCCATCATTCTGAGAGATATGTGCATTGAGAGCTGTGCGAAAAGGGCGAATAACAGGCCAAGCATGAAAAGTGCAACAGCTGCAAATAATCCCTGAATTTCAGGTGCTGGTGATAAGCTTTTCAATGTGGCTAAAGCAGGAATAGTTCCCCCATTCAGTAGTATCAGGCTTTTGATGCTGTCATTGGCGATAGTGTGAGTGTGGCTCAACACATCCATTCGCCAGTTTTGAACAGTATCTACGCGAGATATTGCGTAGTGATCGTAGTCTGTTAATTTTTCTTTCTCGTCGATCATTGAAATGTTTCCCGATATATTGAAATTCAACTTTAAGTGTATTTAATTGGCGTCCAATGTCACTATATTTGGCATATGGTTGCGGACTTACTGGGAAGTAAAGATAGGATAATATCTCGTTGGTTGTATGAATTTTTAATGGTGTAACTTTTAAATTGTATCAATCTTATACAGCACCGAATCAACCCGTTTTGCCAGCCGGTCATAGAGGCGTTGGGCGCCGTGGTTGTCGCTGGCGGTGAGCCAGTAGAGGCGGAGCCAGTTGTTTTGTCTGGCCTGTTCCTGCAGGGCATCCATCATCAGGCCGCCGATGCCGCGGCTTCGGTGATCGGGTGATACCCAGAAATCTTCGAGATAGGCGACATCGCGCAGCGTGAAGGTGTGCGGGTGGATAATCAGGTGGGCCAGTCCGATGACGGATTGGTCATCATCATCTTGGTCATGATCCAAGGCCAGCCATGCCTGCATCGGGTGGCCGGGATCAAGGATGCGCTGCCACAGGCCATCAATCACGTCGTTTGGCATGTCGGGTGCGCCGAACTGGATGATGTTTTGCCGCCAGAGGCGTTCCCATCCGGTGCGGTGGCGGGGTTCGGCGTGCTGGATTTTGATCATGGTGGGGCCTTGGTGTCGTGTTTGGGGCGAACAGGTGCGGGTACTGTATCGCTAAAAGTCAATCAAGGCTGGTGTTTTTGAGGAAGGGGCAGGCTGGACTCCCGCGTTCGCGGGAGTGACGGTGGGTTTTGGGGGTGGGGAGCGGTCGCTGCCCCTTTGTCGTCATTCCCGCGAAGGCGGGAATCCAGTTTTGGCGGAAGCAGGATAAGGGGCCTGTCCGGAAAGGAAACGCCGCACCAGAAGGTGCGGCGTTGTCGAGGTGTTGTTAGGTTGTGGTCGGGTGGTTGCCGGGTTATGGAGCGACCTTGATCGCGATTTTCCCCCGGAGGCCGTTATCGGGGTTTTCCAGCCGGGCGTGGGCAAGCGGGATGTCGGCCAGTGAATAGACGGCACCGACATGGGGGCGGAGCTGGCCGCGTTCGATCAGGGTGCTTAGCTCGTCAAGCTTGCCCCGGTTCTGGCGGGTGAACACGAAGTGGTAGCTGGCGTTTTTGCCCCAGGCTTCGATCAGGTTCTGCGGCTGTGCGATATCGACAATCGAGACGACACGGCCAAGCTGGGCCAGTGCATCGGCACTTTTGGCGAGTGTATTGCCGCCGATGGTGTCAAAGATGACATCCACCCCTTTGCCATCGGTTTCGCGCAGGATGGCATCGACATAATCCTCCTTGGTGTAGTCGATGAGGACGTCCGCGCCGAGGCTTTGGGCGAATTCGAAGTTATCTTCGCGTACGGTGGTGAAGACCTTGGCACCTATGGCTTTCGCGACCTGGATTGCCACATGGCCGACACCGCCGGCACCGCCGTGGATCAGGATGCTTTCACCGACACGAAGGCCCGCACGCACCACCAGTGCCTCCCACGCCGTGCCGCCGACCAGCGTCAGACTGGCGGCTTCGAGGTGGCTGAGCGAGGCCGGTTTTTTGCCAATAATTTTTTCCGAAGCGACATGGTATTCGGCGTAGCTTCCGTCCCCGTCAAAAATCTGCGGGGTGTACCAGACTTCATCACCGGGGACGAAGCTGGTCACGCCGGGGCCGACGCTTTCGACGACGCCCGAAACGTCATGCCCGGTAATGGCGGGCAGGGGTACATAATCGGGATAATCACCGCGCCGGACCTGATAATCCAGCGGATTGATGGAGGTGGCGTGGACACGGACAAGGACCTGTCCGGCCTGCGGGACGGGCTTGGCGACGTCCTGAAGTTCAAAGGCTTCCGGGCCGCCAAAGGATTTGAGTATCTGAGCTTTCATTGTCTGGACTTTCATTTTACTGCCTTATTTCGGCAAAAAGGGATATCGCAATTTCTCGATATATTCGGGCAAAAAAACTACAGTTCTTTTCCGATAGCCTCGGCAAGAGCGCGGATGGTTGCTTCGTTCCGCTTGTAGTAGGTCCACTGACCGATGCGTCTGACTTCCACCAGACCCACCCGTTGCAGCGTCGCAAGGTAATCGGACACCGTCGATTGCGACAGTCCGACACCTTCCTGAATACTGCTGACGCAAACTCCAACCGTATCGACGTCGCCTTCATCCTGCGGAGGAAAGTTCTTCGCAGGCTCTTTCAAGCCTTTGAGGATTTCAAGGCGGGTCCGGTTCGAGAGGGCTTTGAATATTTCGAGCATTTCCATGACGTGAAATATATCGGGATTTTCCGATATGTCAATATGCGGAATCAACCGGGCAGCTATGCGCTGTCGGGCTGGCTGTGTTGGGGCTCCTGCTTTCGCGGAAGTGACGAGAGAGTGGAGATGTGGGGGCTTAGACCAGTTCGAGCTTGAGCGTGCGGCCGACGGCCTTGGCGCCGCGCTGGATCGTGTCGAGCTGCACCTTGTCGTTGGTGTCATCAAGCAGGCGTTCAAGCTGGGTGCGGCTTGTTTTCATCAGGCGGGCCATTTCGGCCTTGCTCAGATTTTGCTTTTCCATTTCCTGACGCAGTTGCCACGCGAGGACTCGCTTGATGGCCACGGTTTCGACTTCTTCGCGAATGCCTTCTTCTTCGAGAAAGTCGTCAAAAGAAGAGCCAGTATGGTTGGTCATTGTTCCAGTTCCTTCTTGCGCGTCAGAGCAAGGTCAAAGTCGGTTTGGGGCGTTTTTTGCGTTTTCTTGATGAAGGCATGAAGCAAAAGCATTTCACCGTCGGCGATGCAGAAAACAACCCTGACAATCCTTTTGTCGGAAATGTTGCTGCGGACTTCCCAAAGACCTTTGCCTAATGACCGGCAGGCTGGCATGCCGACAGGCCAGCCATATTCCACGGTGGCGATGTCCATGCCGAGTGTTTTGCGGTCTTGCGGCGCAAGTTCCTTGAGAAATTCCCGGACAGGTTCAATCCCGCCAAGGGTTCGGAAGAAACGTGCTTCAAGTTTCTTCATCTGATCCCGATCTGTACCGTGTACGGTGCATGATCCACTTTATTGACGGTGGCGTCAACAACAAAAGTTGTCATGGACAACGATCGCTGTGGTGATCGGGAAGGTGCGCAGGCATTGCGCGCAGAGCGTTTGGCGAGATGGACTCCCGCTTTCGCGGGAGTGACGGTGGTTTGGATGATTCGACGAAAGTGATAGTGTCTTGGGTGATTTTCGTGCTGTTTTTGATTTTAGGTTCAGTCGATGAATGATCTAACGGTTGTCAGGATCTTATCACTATTTACTGATTTCTCTGATGTTGAATATCAAAGGGAAAGTTGGTTTGGCATTGGGAAATGGGTCAGTTCCCCCGATGAAATGTGCAATGCAATCGACGATATGTTGCTGACCGAATGGGTAGACGAGAATGCCGAAAAAATGAGCCCATTTCTGCGCCGGTGCATTTCGGAATTTATTGCGGCTATTGATAAGCTTCCTGAAGTATCAGACCCTTGGGCCGCGTACTTTTCCGTCGAATGGATTCAAATTCGATTACAGGCGTCTGTGATCCGAGATTTGCTATCCAAAGAGTTTAAAGACCAATTGGCATTGTAAAATCAAAACGATGTTCTGTGGCGGTTGGCTTATTCGCCCGGGCGTTTGCGGGTTAAGGCCAGAACGAAGCCCATGCCGATCGCGATGCCAATCGTGGCGGAGCCGCCATAGGAGATGAAGGGCAGGGTCATGCCTTTTGGCGGGACCAGTTGCAGGGTGGAGGCCATGTTGATCACGGCCTGCAAACCGAACTGGACCAGAATGCCGGTGACGGCCAGCACGACAAACAGGTTGCGTTCGCCCATCAGGCGCGAGAGGCCGCGCATGATGACGAAGCTGAACACACCAACCACGAGAACGCAGAACAGAAGGCCGAATTCTTCGCCCGCGACGGCAAAGATGAAGTCGGAATGGGCGTCGGGCAGGTAGTTTTTCACCGAACCCTCGCCGGGGCCCTGACCCATCAGGCCGCCATTCATGAAGGCCTCCATCGAGCGGTCGATCTGATAGTTGTCGCCCGATGCCGGATCCAGGAAGCGGTCCACACGCGACTGCACGTGCGGCAGCACCAGATAGGCGCCAACCGCCAGGCCGACCACGCCAAGGCCAAGGCCAAAGACCAGCACCATCGGCAGGCCTGCGAGGAAAATCTGGGTCGACCAGATGGCGGTGACCACCACGGTCTGGCCAAAGTCGGGCTGGATCATCAGAAGGATGATGCAGGTCGCAAGCAGCATGCAGGAGACGATATAGCCCGGGAAGTTCGGGTTAAGCCGGCCTTCGGAAAACATCCAGGCCACCACAACCGCAAAGCAGGGCTTGAGGAATTCGGACGGTTGCAGGGTGATCCCGGCCAGATGAATCCAGCGCACAGCACCCTTGATTTCCGAGCCGACAAAGGGGGTAATGATCAGAAGGCAGATCACGCCCAGAAACATGATCGAGGCCAGGCGCCGCACCCATTTGATCGAAAGCAGCGAAATGCCAAAGGCGCAGATGGCGGCAAGGCCGAGGAAGACGAACTGCCGGCGGACGAAATGGAAGCTGTCGACATTAATGCGGTCCGCCACCGGCGGGCTTGCCGACATGACCAGCAGCGCGCCAATCCCCATCAGCAGGATGACCGCGGCCAGCATCCAGCGATCCACCGTCCACCACCAGATGCCGAGCACCGAGGTATCGGCGCGCGAAAAGGCGATGTTGTTGTTGGTGCTGTTGCCAAACAGGGTTTTCATGGTTTCTCCTGCCCGGCATGTGCCAGCGCGTTAAACAGGTCGCGGAAGGCATCGCCGCGGGCTTCGAAACTTTTGAACTGATCGAACGATGCGCAGGCCGGCGAGAGCAGCACGACCGGCATATCGACTGCGCGTGATGCGATGCCTTCCCTGGCGTCAAGGAAGGCTGCCGCGGTGGCGCGATCCAGCGTTTCGCATTTCTGCCATGGCAGGTCATCGCCCAGCGTTTCGGCAAAGGCATCGGCGGCAGCGCCGATCAGATAGGCCTTTTTGATTTGCGGATAAAATGCCTGCAGGCCGTCAATGCCGCCTTCCTTGGGTTTGCCACCCAAAATCCAGTAGATATCACGATAGGCCGAAAGGGCCTTGGCGGTGGCTTCGGCGTTGGTCGCCTTGCTGTCATTCACAAAGGTGACGCCATCGGCCATGCCCAGCCGTTCCTGCCGGTGGGCGAGGCCGGGGAAGGTCATGATGCCTTCGATGATTTTCGATGCCACAACCCCGCGTGCCCGGCAAAGGGCATAGGCGAATGCGATGTTTTGCCAGTTATGGACGCCGGGCATATGGGCGACCGTGACCAGATCCATGATCCGGGCCTGTGCGCCCGACAGATCATCGATCAGCCAGCCATTTTCAACGTAAATGCCATGCGGGGCCGGTTTATGGACCGATACCTCGATCACGCGGCGACCGCCTTCGCGGGCGAGTTCAACCGCCATGCGCGCGCAGGGATCGTCATCGACCGAAATCACTGCCCATTTCGGGCCCTTGTTGCGCGCAAAGACGCGGCGTTTGGCACCGATATAGCCATCCATGCCGCCGTGACGATCCAGATGATCGGGCGTGATGTTGAGCAGGCCGCAGGCATCGAAACTGGCGTCATGGAGCAGTTCGAGTTGATAGGATGAGAGTTCCAGCACAAAGCAGTCATCGGGACCGGCGGGATCAAATCCCAGGGCCGGATTGCCAAGATTGCCGCCCGCCTGAGTCTTGATCCCGGCGTTTGACAGGATATGGGCGGTCAGGGCGGTCGTGGTTGATTTGCCGTTGGTGCCGGTGATCGCGATGCTGGGTACATCGGGAAGGGCGGTGCACAGCAGTTCGACATCGCAGATGATCGGCTTGCCCGCACGGCGCGCCTTTTCGGCCGCAGGATGCGGGGTCGGGAAGGTGGACGGAATGCCGGGGCTGATGACCAGCATATCGGGTTCGGTCCAGTCACATTCCGCGAGATTGATCGGGGCGAGGCCGAAGGCCTCTAGCTGGCCACGGCTTTCCGCGTTGTCATCCCATGCCCAGACGATGGCACCGCCATTGACCAGTGCCTTGACACTGGCCAGTCCGGATTTGCCCAGACCCAGAACCGCGATGGTTTTGCCGCGCAGATGTGACAGGTCGATCAAGGCGGGATGTCCTTAATTTAACGGAGTTTAAGCGTTGCCAGCCCGACAAGGGCCAGAATGACGGCAATGATCCAGAACCGGATAACGATGGTCGGTTCCTGCCAGCCCTTTTTTTCGAAATGGTGATGCAGCGGCGCCATGCGAAACACGCGCTTGCCGGTCATTTTGAACGAGCCGACCTGAATGATCACCGACAGCGTTTCAAGGACAAACAGACCACCGATGATGGCAAGGACCAGTTCGTGTTTGGTGACAACCGAAACCGCACCCAGCGCACCGCCCAAGGCCAGCGACCCGGTATCGCCCATGAACACCATGGCAGGCGGGGCGTTGTACCAAAGGAAGCCAAGACCAGCCCCGACAAGGGCACCAAGGAAGATGGTCAGTTCGCCCGATCCGGCGACATAATGGACCTGCAGATATTCGGCGAACTGGATGTTGCCGATCAGATAGGTGATGAGCGCGAAGCTGGCCGCGGCAATCATCACCGGCACGATGGCAAGGCCATCAAGACCGTCGGTCAGGTTGACCGCGTTGGACGCGCCGACCATGACAAACATGGCGAAGGGCACAAAGAACCAGCCGAGATCAAGCAGGAAGTTCTTGAAAAACGGGAAGGCAAGGGCGGTCGATAGCGGATCGGCGGTGTTGGTGGAAATCCACCATGCGGCAGCCGCGGCAATCGAAAACTGGCCGAGCAGCTTCAGTTTGCCCGGCAGGCCCTTGGTATTGCGTTTGGAAACTTTCAGGAAATCATCAAGGAAGCCGAGGAACCCGTAACCGATGGTCACCAGCAGCACCGCCCAGACATAGGCATTGGACAGATCCGCCCACAAAAGGGTGCCGATGGAGGTGCACAGCAACAGCAAAAGGCCGCCCATCGTCGGCGTGCCCTTTTTGGTCAGAAGGTGGCTTTCGGGGCCGTCATCGCGGATCGGCTGGCCTTCGCTTTGTTTGGAGCGCAGCCAGTTGATCAGGGACGGGCCCAGCACAAAGGCCAGAATAAGCGATGTGATAATCGCGCCGCCGGTCCGAAACGTGATGTAACGGAACAGGTTGAAGATCGGAAACTGGTCGGCCAGCGGATAAAGCAGATTATAGAGCATCGCCCCGGGGGTTCCTTCTGCGTCTTAACTTTTGGATGCAGCGCCAGATGCGCCATCCGGTGATTTTAAGGCCGAGACAATTTTCGAAACGTAAATGCCAAGCGATCCTTTGACCAAAACCACGTCATCCGCCTGCAAATCGGCCTTTATCGGGTCAATTGCGTCTTCGGCGGCGTCAAAATGGCCGGCATGGAGTTCGCCCGGCAGGGTTTCCGCAAGGTTGGCCATCAGCGGGCCGACCGTATAAACACGTTCGATGCCAAGGGCAACCAGCGGCTGATGCAGGTCTGCATGCAGTTTTTGCGCAGCATCGCCCAGTTCGCGCATATCGCCCAGAACCGCGATCCTGCGCCCCGATCCTTCGGGTTTGCTTTGGGCCAGCACGCTTAGACCTGCCATCATCGAGGTCGGGTTGGCGTTATAGGCATCGTCAATCAGGGTATAGGTGCCGTCTGCCCCATTGGGCAGCGGCAGAATATGGGTTTCACCGCGACCGGCAGGCGGAGTGAAATCGGCCAGATCCTGTGCGGCGCGCAGCACATCGCCGCCAATCGCATCAACACAGGCCAGAACCGCAAGCGAGTTCAGAACCCAGTGTTCGCCGGGGCAGCCGATGAAATATTCGATGTCACGGCCGCCGATGCGCGCACGCACGGCAGAACCATTGGTGACAATGTTGGCTTCGAACAGGCGGTAATCGGCCATGGCATCGGTGCCAAAGCATTTGATATTCTTGATGCCGAGTTCCTTCGCGCGCCTGGCCAATGCAAAATAATGCAGGTTGTCGCGGTTGAGGATCACGGTGCCATCGGCATCAAGGCCATCGAAGATTTCAGCCTTGGCCTGTGCGATTTCGGCCTCGTCCCTGAAATATTCGGTATGTGCGCCGACGACCGTTGTGATCAGGGCGACCTTGGGGCGGACCATCTTGACCAGCGGGCTGATTTCGCCGGGATGGTTCATGCCGATTTCAAATACGCCATATTCGGCCGCCACCGGCAGGGTGGCGAGGCTCATGGGGACACCCCAATGGTTATTGAAGCTGGCGGGGCTGGCGTGGGTCAGGGCCTGTTCGTTCAGAACGTATTTGAGCGCCTCTTTGGTGCCGGTCTTGCCGACGGAGCCGGTGATCGCGATGATTTTGGCGTTTGATCGTTCGCGCCCGGCAAGGCCAAGGCGGACCATCGCATCAAGCGTATCATCGACCACAAGGGCTGGTGCGCCATTGCCAAGGGTTTTGGTGTCCGACACCATGGCGGCCGCACAGCCGTTATCAAGGGCGGTCTGGGCGAATTTGTGACCGTCGAAATTGGGGCCTTTGAGCGCGATGAACAGATCGCCCTTGGCGGCCTTGCGGCTGTCAATCGATACGCCGGACGCCTGCCAGTTGCCGGTTGCCTTGCCCCCGGTGGCTTTTTCGGCGTCTTTTGCCGTCCATAAAACAGCCTTGGTCATTTTTGGGTTTCTTTCGTATCCGCATCCAGCACGATCTTTGGCGTCGTGGCTGGTTTTAAAATCAATCAGTTACCGCCCAGAAGGATGTTGCGCGCGACCGCGGCATCATCGAAAGGCAGAACCGTATCGCCGACAATTTGGCCTCTTTCATGGCCTTTTCCGGCAATAATAAGAATATCGTTACGTTGCAAGATACCAATGCCGCGTTTGATCGCCTCGGCCCGGTCGCCGATTTCAACCGCACCTTCGCAGGCAGCCTTGATCGCAGCACGGATTTTGGCGGGGTCTTCGCTGCGCGGATTGTCATCGGTGATGATGGCGATATCGGCGTTTTCCTTGACCACGCGGCCCATTTCCGGGCGTTTGCCGGTGTCACGATCACCACCTGCGCCAAAGACGCAGATGATGCGGCCCTTGGCGTGCGGGCGGACGGCCTTGATCACGGTTTCAAGCGCATCGGGCGTGTGGGCGTAATCAACAAAGACCGGCGCGCCGAAGCTGGTTTTGCCAACCAGTTCCATGCGGCCCCGTACACCTTCAAGCTTTTCAAGGGCGGCAACCGCATCATCGACATCGGCACCCGACGCAATGACGATGCCAAGGGCGGCAAGGGCATTCATCACCTGGAACGAACCCATAAGCGGCAGATGCACGCCATATTCGCCCTTGTCGATGGCGAGTTTAAGTTTGGTGCCGGTGGCATCGGGCTTGGCTTCGAGCAGTTTGATATCATCGGCGGCAAGGCCATAGGACATCACCGAAATGCCGCGTCCCTCGCACATGGAGCGCAGGATTTTGAATTGCGGGACATCGGCATTGAGAACCGCGGTGCCGTTTTCGGCCAGAAGATCGGCAAACAGGCGGGCCTTGGCAGCGAAGTATTTTTCGAAATTGCCATGATAATCAAGGTGATCACGGGTCAGGTTGGTAAAGGCGGCAACCGTGACTTTCACCCCGTCAAGGCGATGCTGATCGAGCCCGTGCGAGGAGGCTTCCATCGCGACGTGGGTGACACCGATTTCAGACATTTCATTAAGACTTTGATGAAGGGCCACCGGATCGGGGGTGGTCAGCGAGCCGGGGATTTTCGCACCGGCGGCACGAATGCCAAGGGTTCCGATCGAGCCCGACATATTGCCAAGGATCGTCCAGAGCTGTTCGGTGAAAACAGCGGTGGAGGTTTTGCCGTTCGTACCCGTGATGGCCGCGATATTGGCCGGCTGTTTGCCATAGAAGCGGGCAGCGAGTTGCGCGTAACGCTGGCGCGGGTTTTCCACCGGGATCAGCGGAACCGTTGCGGCGGCGGGTTTGGGGGTGCCTTCCTTTGCAAGGATGGCGGCTGCACCCAGCCGGATCGCATCATTGATGTATTTCGATCCGTCGGTTTTGGCACCAGACAGGGCGGCAAACAGATAGCCATCCTTCACGGTGCGTGAGTTTGCTGTCAGGCCCGTAATGTTCGGGTCCCGTCCGTCGGCATGTTTAAGTGCCGCTTGATCACCTGCCATGAGTTCAGAAAGACGCAAGTTTGCGCTCCCCCTTGCGAAGGTCGATATGCAGCGCTTGCTCAATCTCCGGCGCCTTCGCATTCGCCGGTTCAATGCCCAGAAGGGGAGCAATACGTGTCACAACCTTGCCGACTGCCGGGGCGGACACCCAACCGGCTGTGGCAAATCCATACGTTTCTTTGGTGCCTTTGGGCTCGTCCAGCGTCACCAGGACCACATATTTCGGGTCCTGCATCGGGAAGGCGGCGACAAAGGTCGACATGCGGGCGTTCTTGACATAGCGCCCGTTCACGAGTTTTTCCGACGTCCCGGTTTTACCCCCAAGGAAGTAACCCGGAACTTCAGCCTTTTTGCCCGATCCATCGGTCACGACGAGGCGCATCAGACGCCGCATCTTGTCCGAGGTTTGCCGGGAAATAACGCGTTCACCCGCCGGTGCGCCGTCCTGTTTGAGGATCGTTGCCGGGCGCAAAATGCCGCCATTTGCAAGGGCGGAGATGCCGCTGACGACCTGAAGCGGTGTCACGGCAAGACCATGGCCAAAGGAAATGGTCATGGTGTTCACTTCGCGCCACGGATTGGGCACAAGCGGAGAGCCGACTTCGGGCAGCTCGATCTGTGGTGTGTCGAGGATGCCGAATTTCTTGAGATATTTGCGCTGGGTCTCGGTCCCGAAATCAAGGGCGATGCGGGCGGAACCAATGTTTGACGAATATTTGATGATCTCGGACACCGACAGCCAGCGGTTTTCGCCGCGATAGTCGCTAATCGCGAAGCGCCCGACGCGGATCGGCTGGGAGGCGTCATACATGCTGTCGAGATTGACGGTGCCGGTTTCAAGCGCAATCGCGGTGTTAAACAGCTTGAACACCGAGCCCATTTCATAAACGCCCAGCGTCGCGCGGTTAAAGCGCGCATCCGCCGGGGCCTGACCGGGGCGGTGCGGATCAAAATCGGGCAGCGACATCATGCCGAGCACTTCGCCGGTATAGATATCCATGACCATGCCGGTCGCACCGACCGCGTCATAGGTCTTCATCGCGTTTTCGACTTCTTCCTCGAGCGCGTATTGAATGCGGGTATCAAGGGAGAGTTGCAGCGGGCCGTTATTGATGCGCAGTTCGTTATCAAATTTGCGTTCGGCACCGGCGATGCCGTTATTGTCGATATCGGTGAAGCCCAGCACATGGGCAAACAGACGGCCATGCGGATAGACGCGGCGTTCTTCGCGCTGGAAATTAAGCCCCGGCACGCCAAGCGAGTTAACCGCATATTGCTGTTCGGGTGTCAGGTTGCGGCGGATCCAGACGAAAGCCTTTTGCGAGCTTAGATGACGGATCAGGGTGTCGCGATCCAGATCGGGCAGGACGGTCAGCAATTGATCGGCCGAGCCAACCGGGTCCTTGATCACGCGGGCATCGGCATAAAGCGAATTGGTCGGAAGGTCCGTCGCAAGCAGCATGCCGTTGCGATCAACGATATCGGCACGTTCGGTTTTGAGTTCGCGGGTGTCCGATCCCGATGCCATTTCGGGTTCGTTGCCCTGACGCAGAACGGTGGCATCGACCAGACCGGCGGTAATCCAGACAAAGCCGACGGCAAACATCGCACCGGTAATGAAGATGCGGTTGCGCGCGGTTTCAATCGCGTGACGTTCGCGTTGATCAGGGCCCAGTTCCGGGCGGTCGCCGCGCAGCCAGTATGAGAAACGATAGAAGCTCATTCTCCGCCCTCCTGAACGCTGGCAAGCGACGGGGAATTGATGATCATGGCTTCGGCGGCTTCGTCCGGGGCCAGTTCATCGGGGCGCGCACGCGGTACCGGCAGGAAGGCCACGGCCTCGCCGAATTTATCAAGACGGTATTGATGCAGATCGGCATTTTCAGGCAGGTCATTGATGCTTGCCATCTGAAGCGGGGTGATCTGATCAAGCTTGAGATAGGTATTGGCGAGCGTTTCAACGCGCTGCGGACTGTTCAGGTAGCTCCATTCCGCGTCGAGGACGTGGATGCTTTCCTGTTCGTTGAGGATGTCCGACTGAATGACGGCATACTGTTTTTCAAGGCGTTCGACTTCGTGCGACACCCAATAGGTGCCCGCCCCGATAACGATGGTCAGAAACAGCCCGATAAAGGTCATGGCACGTGTCATTTGCGACCTCCTGTCATTGGGGGCTGTTCGTTACGGGCAACCGCACGCAGTTTGGCTGACCGCGCACGCGGATTGGCGCGCAGTTCGTCCTTTTGCGCGGTCACGGCCTTGCGCGTGATGGTGGTGAAGGTCGGGGTTGCGACCTCTGGCTCGCCCGGAAGGCGGCGCGACATTTTCGACGGATCGCCCGAGCGTTCCTTCATGAAGGTTTTGACACTGCGATCTTCGAGCGAATGGAAGGTCACGATGACCAGACGGCCACCCGGTTTCAAAAGGTTTTCAGCCGCCTGCATGGCGCGTTCAAGTTCGCCGAGCTCGTCATTGACATAAATGCGAAGCCCCTGGAAGGTGCGGGTTGCCGGATCAATGCCGTCCTTGGATTTGCGCACGACAGAGCGGACCGCGCGGGCCAGTTGCAGGGTGGTTTCAAAGGGCGCCTCGGCGCGCATTTCAACGATCTTGTGCGCGACCTTGCGCGATGCGCGTTCCTCGCCATAGCGATAGATGACATTGGCGATGTCTTCCTCGTCGGCGGTATTGACGAAATCGGCCGCGGTCGGGCCGGACATCGACATGCGCATATCCAGCGGCCCGTCTTCGCGGAAGGAAAATCCGCGGTCGGCCTGATCAAGCTGCATGGAAGATACGCCGATATCAAGGACGATGCCGTCCACCTGATCCACGCCAGCGGCGGGCAAAAGGGTGCCCATATCGCCAAAGCAGCCTTCGACCATGTGGAAGCGGTTGGCGTAATCGGCTTCCATCGCCTTACCGGTGGCAACGGCGGTCGGGTCGCGGTCAATCGCGTAAAGTTCGCAGTCCGCATGATCGAGAATGGCGCGGGAATATCCACCCGCGCCAAAAGTTCCGTCCACCATGATCTCGCCCGCCCCGGGGGACAGGGCATCGAGAACTTCGCGCAACAGCACCGGTTTGTGCGGGCCATCGCCTGTGGCGAAGCTTAGGTCATGGATGCTCATTACGCGTCTCCCTCTTCATCCGGGGCGATTTCGCCGGTCGGGGCAGCGGGGCGGCTGCCCGGCGCGAAATCGGATGCCGGTTTCAGTTTGAGGGTCGATCCGCGATTGAAGGTGCGGGTGCGGCTTGCGTCCTGTAGCGGTTTGAAGATTTCCGGGTTCCAGATGCGGAAGGTGCGGCCACGGCCGACAAAGGCGACCTGATCTTCGATGCGGGCGAATTCGATCAGTTCCGGGGGCAGGATGATGCGGCCTTCGCCGTCAAACGGCAGCATGTGCGATGCGCCAAGAATGGTATCGGCAAGGTCATCTGCCTCGTCCGAGAACATGGCCAGTTCGTCAATCGACGCGGCAATGCGGTCCATGTGGCTTTCGCCACAGCCTTCAAGAGCGGCTTCCTTGTGGGATTGATACAGATAGATGCCAGCGAAGGTTTCGCGTTCCAGGGTCGCACGGAACCGCTTGGGCACGGAGACGCGCCCTTTTCGGTCCAGCTTGTGAATGTGCGTTCCTGTGAACAGCACTTCGCCATTCCCCTGATCAAAAACCCATTTCGAACCGCCAGAGAATGATCAGTTTCCGCGTCGAAATGGATATGCCCCGCATGACACCGTAAATGTGCCTAGTTATGGGGTACCATGGGTTTTGATGGGGGTCAATGGGAATTGATGGGATCAAATAGGGTAATAATGTGGTTTCCTGCGGCTTTGGGGCATATCGGAATTGGGTGCGAATGGGCCAAAAGTAACCGTTTTCCGGGTGATTTTCGGCTCTCGCCCATCAAAACCCACACGCGTCCCCATGCCCGCCCATGCAAATCCATTCGCAGACCATTTTTGTCCTGCATGGGATATCACGGGATGACGTAGAGGCATTTCACGCAACATGGCGATGATCCGGTTTGGGGACCGATCCCGGCTTCGGGGATTGGCATTTGATCGTTAATCGGTTTTGATGGGGCAATGTTGCCCGCGATCCGGTCCGTGCTGATATGCTATGATGGTGATCCTGATGCGGGGCGGCGTCAGGACAGGCGAAGGGAACGAGTGTTGCGGAAAAAAGCTGCCATATTGTTAATGACTTGTGCCCTGGTGGCAGTTTTTGGCATTCGGGCGCCGGTGCATGCCCAGAGCCTTCAGATGGATAAGGGCAGTGCGACAATCACGCCCGAGGTCACGTCGCCGGAAATGCGCCAGTTATTGCCCCTGATCATGCAGCAATTGCAGAACAATCCGCAATTGATGGGGCAGTTCGGGCTTGGCGGGCTTGGTGCGCTTAACGGGCTGGGCGGGCTTGAGGATGGCGAGGGCGTGCCGACGGGCCCTGGCACCAACGGCACGGGTGCGGCGGCCATTCCGGGGCTTGAGGATGCGATTGCCAAGGCGCTGGCAAAGCAGAATGCGGCGAGCGCTGCTGCAACCGGCATTCCCGAACAGGTGACAATGTATCGGCAGCAATATCATCCGATCGACATGGATAATGACGGGCGGATCAGTGCGGACGAGGCGGCGGCCTATGCGAGCTGGATGTTTCGGCGGCGTGATATCAATGGCGACAGTGTTCTGGTGGGGCGTGAATTTGCCGCGGTTGAGGCATTGCCGGGATCGCCGGAGGCCAACCGGCAGCGGCTGCGGACCGAAAGCCGCCGGCTGGAATTGCTGTTTGGCGGGGTTGATGCCAATTCTGACAAAATGATCAGCAAGGATGAGTTCCTTACCTATGCCAAGACGCAGTTTGATGAAAAGCGCGGGAACGATGCGGACATTGATCCGTTTGAGTTTCAGACGGTTTTACCGTTTCAATAGCGGGGATGGCGCGCCCCGGTGGCGTTTAACCGATTTGTCATGGCTTGGCGCGTGACAGAACGGGTACTTCGGGCCTATGACATGAAACGCACAAGCCCCAAATAGACCGGTACCCGGTACTGTCCGGTAATCTGGCGCGGATGGAGAGTGACCATGGACAGCAACGAGTTTTTTGCCCCGGCCCGGACCCCGTCGGACGATACGGCGGCACCGGCGGACGATGCTGCACCGGTCGGCGGCGATGCCGTTGAGGGCGAAATCAGTGCTGCGGAAAGTGTCGCAAAGTCGCCAAAGGCGGAACGCACGCCGGTCTGGATTGACCTTTTGAACCCGTCCGATGATGAAATCCACGAGATCGAAAAGCGGTTCGATATCGAAGTCCCGACGCGCGAGGAAATGCAGGAGATCGAGCTTTCATCGCGGTTGTATGACGAAGACGGCGCGCTTTTCATGACGGTATCGGTGTTAAACAAGGCCAATAGTGACGAGCCGGAAACGACCGCGATCACCTTTATCCTGGTCAAAAAGACCCTGATCACGCTGCGCTATGCCGATCCGGTGCCGTTCAAGACCTTTATCCGGCGGGTCAATCGCAGCCCGTCGCTGGCATCGAGTGCCGAGGCGGTTCTGTTCGGGTTGCTGGAACAGATTGTTGACCGGCTGGCCGATATCATGGAGCAGGCGGCAGCCGACCTTGAAGGGTTATCAAACATCGTTTTTGCCAATCCCGATGACCCGGCCCATGATCAGGATCACCGGGCGGTTCTGCGCCGCATCGGGCGGGCCGGGAACCTTTCGGGCAAGGCCAAGGACAGCTTGCTGAACCTGCATCGGCTGGGGCTGTTTCTGTCGACGCAGACGCGGCTTAAAAAGGATGCCAAGACGCGGCTTAAAACCATTTCCCGCGATATCGTGTCGATCACCGAACATGCCAATTTCATCGCCAACAAGGTGACGTTCCTGCTTGATGCGACGCTGGGCATGATCAATCTTGAACAGAACAACATCATCAAGATTTTCTCGGTCGCCGCCGCCGCCTTCCTGCCGCCGACCCTGATCGCCAGCATTTATGGCATGAACTTTGAGGTTATGCCGGAACTCGACTGGCAGTTTGGCTATCCGCTGGCGATTGGTTTGATGGTGCTGTCGGCTGTTCTTCCGCTTTGGTATTTCAAGCGGAAGGGGTGGCTTTAGGTGGTGGCTTTAAACCGTTCGCGGTAGTCGCTGGGTGCCACACCCAGATGTTTGACGAAGCAGCGGCGCATGCGTTCGTCATCGCCAAAGCCACAGGTGATTGCGATCTGGCTGATGCGTTTGTCGGTTTGTTCAAGTGCGGTTCTGGCGGCTTCGAGGCGCATCAGTTCGACCGCGCGCGCCGGGCTCAGGCCGGTGGCGGATTTGTAGGTGCGCGAAAAGTTGCGCGGGCTCATGCCCGTCTGTTCGGCGAGGTCTTCGACCGAAAGCCGGGTTTGAAGGTTTTGCGCGATCCAGCCATGCAGATCATCAAAGCGTCCGGTGCTGTCATTGGCCTGATGTTCGAGCGGCAGACTGAATTGTGACTGGCCGCCGGGGCGGCGGATAAACACGATCAGGCTGCGTGCAACGGCAAGGGCGGCGTCACGGCCAAGATCCTGTTCGATCATCGCGACCGCCATATCAATCCCGGTTGTCACCCCGGCCGATGTCCAGACCGGGCCATCGCGGACAAAGATCGGATCGGGGGCGACACGGCTTTGCGGGAACATGGCTTGCAGGCGGTCGCACCAGCGCCAGTGCGTGACACAGGCGCGATCATTGAGCATTCCGGCGGCACCGAGAATAAACGCCCCGATACAGACCGACCCGATGCGGGAAATTTTACCCCGGTATTTTTCAAGCCAGCCGATCAGATTGGCATCGCCAAGGGCATCAAGCATTTCATCGGACCCGGCGGCGATCAGGGTGTGGATTTCGCCCGGATCAAGATCGGCAAGGGCGACGGTATCAAGCGCGATGCCGGTATCGGTCATGATCGGGCCGCCGAGGCTTGAGGCCAATATGGTGCGATAAAGCGGGGTGCCGGTTGCCGGATCGCGGGCCTCGTGAAAGGCCTGAAGCGGGCCTGTGACATCGAGCATCACGGTTTGCGGGGTGAGGATGAAAACAATGAGGCGGGGCGGATTGGGTAGCGGGGGCATCAAAGGGGCTTTGTCCTGAAATGAGGGATTGTTGTCATTTATGCCATTTGGCGATCGGATAATCTAGGGCCAACAGACACATAAGCCGGAGAGATGGATAATGACCGAAATCGAAAATACAGCCCTGATCATGATCGACTGGCAGCAGGGCTTTGCCGACCTTGATTATTGGGGGCAGCGCAACAACCCGGATGCGGAGGCCAATGGCGCGAGGCTTCTGGCGCATTGGCGGGCAAAGGGCGCACCGGTCATTCACGTGCATCACGACTCAACCACGCCGACATCGCGGCTTTATCCCGATCATCCGGGCCATGCATTCATCGATTTTGCGACACCGGCCGATGACGAGGCGGTTTATGGCAAGCAGGTCAATTCAGCCTTTATCGGGACGGCGCTTGAGGACGATTTGCGCGCACGCGGGATTTCAAGGATCGTTTGTTGCGGGATATCGACCGATCATTGCGTGAATACGACAACGCGGATGGCGGCGAACCTTGGCTTTGAGGTCACGATTGTCAGCGATGCGTGTTTTGCGTTTGAGCGCAGGCTGCCTGATGGGCGGGTTTTTGATGCCGATCTTGTGCATGATGTGGCGCTGGCAAGTCTGAATGGCGAGTTTGCCAAGGTTTGCACGACAGATCAGATGATCGGGGGGAAATGCGATTGACTTGCGTTTCACGGTGACGCAGTTTCCCCATCTGATTCCCGCAAAAGGTGCGCCCCATGACAAAAATCGACACCCATGAAAAGCTGCGCGAGATTTATGGAATGCCAATGGAATTGGCGGTTTCAAAGGCGCTGCCGAAGCTTGATCCGCATTGCCGGCATTTCATCGAACTGGCACCATTTGCGGTGATTTCATCAGCCGATGCCAAGGGCAATGGCGATGTCAGCCCGCGTGGCGACGGGCCGGGCTTTATCAAGGTGCTTGATGACAACACGCTTCTGATGCCGGATCGTCCGGGTAACAATCGTGTTGATACGTTATCGAACATTGTGGAAAACCCGAAAGTCGGGATGCTGTTTTTCGTGCCCGGTTTCAACGATACGCTGCGCGTAAATGGCACGGCGGAAATCCATAATGATCCGGAATTGCTGGCGCATTTTGCCGATACGCCAAAACCGCCGATCACGGTGATCAGAATCCGGGTCGAGGAAGCGTTCCTGCATTGTGCGAAATCGCTGATGCGATCCAAGCTTTGGAGCATCGAGAGCCAGGTGGACCGCAAGGTGATGCCGACCCTTGGCAAGATCATCAAGGATCAGACGGCGGGGAGTTTCGACGTCGGCACGCAGGAAGATGCCGATAAGTATTTTGCGCAATCCATCGCGGAACGCGGATAAGGCGGATCGCGCGATTACGCATTTGACGGCGGGGCAGGTCCCCGCCGATCTGTTATCGGCATCAGAAAAAGAAATAACCAGATGGCCTGTAAGCCGGGTTCTGTCCATGCGGCGAACCGCACTGGATGGCCATTCATCTGGGACGCCCGTCGCCGGACGCCTCCTGCAACCAACCCGAATGGTGGCGCGGAAACCCGCCTGCCGACAATGCCGAAGCATCCGGCCGACCATTCCTATTAGGTTTTGCTCCCGGTGGGGTTTACCATGCGTCCCGCATTGCTGAAGGACCGGTGCGCTCTTACCGCACCCTTTCACCCTTTCCTGATGGCTTGCGCGATCAGGTGGTTTGCTTTCTGTGGCACTTTCCCTAGGGTCGCCCCCGCCAGCCGTTAACTGGCACCGTATTTCCATGGAGCCCGGACTTTCCTCCCCCGTTCCGAAGAACAGGGGCGGCCATCCGGCCATCTGGTGGGCGTGATGTAGGTGACATTGACCCCGTCGTCAAGAAAAAGCAGTGCCTACAGGGGCTTATACGATCGTTATTTTAACTATGTGAAAAATGCATGGAAGCCGGGAAAACTGCGGGTTTGCCATATCCCTCGTAAGGGGGTATGTCCTGTTTCCGGTTTCATATGGATGATGCCGGATTTTCATTTGAAGGATTGGCCATGGGTGCGGCGCTTCGGGTTTTGAGCGCGATATTATTCTTTTGTTCTGTGCCGTTGGTCGCACAGGCAAAAGACGTGCGCCTGTGCTATGACGAATGGACGCCCTATGCCTATGACGATCAGGGCGTTGCCCGCGGGCTTGCGGTGGATATGGCGACCCGTTTTCTGGAAGATGCCGGACATTCGGTGACGTTCGTGCAGATGCCGCTTGCGCGCTGCCATTTTTCAATCCGCTATGGGGCGGTGGATGGTTTGCTGCTGGATGATCTGTCGATGGCGGATCAAACCGGGCTTGTGACATCGGCCGAGTCCCTTGTCAGCCGGGTGACGGTGGCGATTGTGCGGTCAAGCTTTACGGTTACGACCTATGACGGGCCGGAAAGCCTTGATAACACCAACTGGCTTAAAGTCATCGGGCAGCCTTATCCCGAGGAAATCCTTGCCAATGACACCATGCATCCGGTGGAAGTCGCCGAATATGCCAAGGGTTACGAGATGCTGAAACGGCATTATGTCGATGTGCTGTTTACCGATCTGGCTTGCCTGCGGTTCAGTGGCGGGGATCAGAAAAGCCTGATGGAGTTCAAGGTATTGCGTCCGGCGGTCGAGACGGCCAAGCGGTATATGAGCCTGCGGCCCGAACTGGCATCGGTCATCAATGATTTTGACCGGGAAATGGCGCACGGACTGGTGAACGGGGTGGTGGATGATATCTATCGCCGGCATCTTGGTTTCAGCCGGGTCGGCTTTGCGCGCTATGTCGGATTGTCGGACGTGCCAATTGCCAATCCGGGCGGGCTGATCGCACAGTAGACGGACGACCTATCGCCCGGCTTTCGCCAGCAGGGCGCGCAAGATCGCGGCACATTCACCATCGAGCTTTCCCGAAATATCGGACGGCCGCCAGTGGCGCTGAAAGGCGATGCGGCGTTTAGGCGTATCGTTTGGCCCGTATCCCAGACGATCCAGCATTGCGTCAAATTCGGTTTCGGTGCAGGCGTCATCGTCCTTCGTTGGTTCCGCGCTCGCCCATAATCCGATGTCGTTGGCGGCAAGCCGATCCCACGGGAAAAGCTCGCCCGGGTCTTCCTTGCGGTCCGGGGCCATGTCGGAATGGGCGATGATGCGATCCGGCCTGATATCATGACGGGTCAGGATATCGCGGCACAGCGCGATGACCGCATCGATCTGGATATCGGGAAAGGCGCGATAACCGAATTCATGGCCGGGATTGACGATTTCAATGCCGATGGAACTGGAATTCACATCTTCGCATTCCTGCCACTGGCCGCGCCCGGCATGCCAGGCGCGTTTATCCTCGTCGACCAATTGGAAAATGGTGCCGTCTTCCTCGACCAGATAATGGCTTGAGACGGAGGCGGCGGGATCGCACAGACGATCCAGCGCGGCCTTACCGCTTTGCATGCCGGTATAATGCAAGACGAGGATATCGACCTTGCGGTCGCCCCTGGCATCACCGGGTCGGTCGCCGCAATTGGGCGAGGGGCGGGCGATGATGCGGTTCTTGAGGTTGTCGTTTCCGGCAGACATTGTGGGCATTGCGGGTCAGTCCATTCCCTGTTCCTGTTGCTGCGGCGGTTTGCGCAGCATGATCACGCCAACCCCGGCCAGAACCGTCAGGCCGCCGATAATTTTAAGGGTGCTGATCGGTTCGTTAAAGACAATGAACGATCCGGCAACACTGATCACCGGGGCCAGCAATGACCACGGCACCACCACATTCACATCCTGCGTTTTCAGAAGATGATACCAGAAGCCATAGGCCACGATGGACGACATCACGACGGTGAACGTCGTGTTGGCCCATGCGACCCAGCTTGCATCAAAGATCGCATCGACAGCCGTGGGTTCCAGCACAAGCGAGAGGATCAGCAATTGCGGGGCGGCCATCAGCGCCATCCAGCCATTGAGCTGGAAGGTATCGATATTGCCGAGTTTCTTGATCATGACATTGGCAACCGCCCACATGAAGGCGGCAAACACCACCAGCAACAGGGGCAATTGCAGGTCGGTCATGGTCGGATCCCAGAACATGATCATCACCCCGGCAAAGGCCAGCGTCATGCCCGAAAGCCGTTTCCAGCCCAGCCGGTCATTGAAGAAATAGGTCGCCAGCATCGAGGAAAACGGTACGCCAAGCAGAATGATGATCGCGACCGGCCCGGCATCAAGCATCGACAGTGCAAAGAACAGCACCCCGAAATGACCGGTGCCAAAGACGACCGACAGAATGGCGAGACGGCCAAAGCGGCCCGACGGCATTTTGGTGAAGGGCAGCAGCAGGACAGCAACCGCACCAAAGCGGATCGCGGTCAGCATCAGGGGCGGGATTTCGCCGACCGCGCCTTTGACGGTCAGCATATTGACGCCCCAGATCACGGCAACGGACAGGGCCATCAGAACGGCTTTGAGGGGCATGGCACGGGCTTTCGGCAAAGCGCATCGGCGCTGGTGGCGCGTTTGCGGGTTTATCGGTATGCCCCTTCATCGGATGGAAAGGGAAACCCGACAAGTGAATTGTTTTCAGTTGTCGGGTAAATTGTGACTGATCCGAATAGTGCCGTAAAGCATTGGTTACCAAGAGTTAAGCTTGGCCCTTACCGTGTCCATGTCATGGTATTTGCCCGATGTGATGTCATCCTGCCCGCGGCGGATATTTTCCAGCACGTAAAGCCGGTACATGATGTCATTCATACTGGCATCATCGGGTAGTCTGGAAATCGCGTCGATTGCATCCTGTTTTACCGTGCCGCGCATGGCTATTCCCCGCAATGTTCGATCAGAAGATTACGGTTTGAACCGGAAAGTTGCAAGCGGTTGGCGGCGGTCCCGGGCTTATGAAAGCCCGAGTTCCTCGCGGAGCATTTCGAGTTCGAGCCAGCGTTCTTCGCCGGCTTCGAGTTCGGCCCGCGCAGCGGCCATGCGGTCGACCTTTTTCTGGAAGGCATCCGGGTCTTTGGTGAACAGGCTGCCATCGGACAGGGCGGCTTCGATTTCGGCAATCTCGGCCTCGAGCTTGGCGATCTGGCCGGGCAGATTGTCGTATTCGCGCTGGTCCTTATAGCTCATCTTGCCGGTCGGCTTGGGCTTTGCCGCCGGGGCGGGGGCGGATTTTTTGCCGCCTTTGCCCGATGTGCTGCCAAGCTTTTCCTCGGCGACGGCGGGGGCGGCGGACAGTTTGCGTTGCGCGACATAATCGGAATAGCCGCCGGGATATTCGGTGGCGATGCCGTTGCCTTCCATCACGATAGATGACGTCACTACGCGATCGAGGAAGTCACGGTCGTGGCTGACGAGCAAAAGCGTGCCTTCGTAATCGGCGAGCATTTCCTGCAACAGATCCAGCGTATCCATATCAAGATCGTTGGTCGGTTCGTCCATGATCAGAAGGTTGGTCGGCTTGGCAAGCTGTTTGGCGAGAAGCAAACGGTTGCGCTCCCCACCCGACAGCGCGCCAACGGGGCTTCTGGCCTGTTTTTCGTCAAACAGGAAATCGCGCAGATAGCTTACGACATGGCGGGGATTGCCGCGCACCATGACCTGATCACCGCCGATATCGCACAGCGTATCCCACAGGGTCATGGTGTCATCAAGGGCGGCACGTTTCTGATCGAAATAGCTGGCATTCAGGTTGGTGCCGATCTTGATCGTGCCGCTATCGGGTTCAAGCTGCCCGGTCAGCATTTTAAGCAGGGTGGTTTTGCCAGCCCCGTTCGGGCCGATAATGCCGACCTTGTCGCCGCGCAGGATACGGGTCGAGAAACCCGAGATGATCGTGCGATCACCAAATGATTTGGTTATGTCGGTCGCCTCGATCACGACCTTGCCCGAGGTGCTTCCGGCGTCAGCGGCCAATGACACATTGCCGATGCGTTCGATCTGCTGCGATCTGGTTTCGCGCATGTCCCACAGACGGCGCAGACGGCCCTGGTTGCGTTTGCGCCGTGCCGAGATGCCCTGCACGGACCAGACGGTTTCCTGGGCGATCAGTTTATCAAGCTTGGCGCGTTCCTCGGCTTCCTTGCGGAAGATTTCCTCGGACCATTCTTCGAATTTCGCGAAGTTCTGATCGGTGCGGTGCATGACACCGCGATCAAGCCAAAGAATGCCGGTCGAAATCGCGTTCAGGAAGGCGCGGTCGTGTGAGATGGCGACAACCGCCCCGCGGAAGTTTTTGATCTCGCCCTCAAGCCATTCGATGGTTGGCAGGTCAAGATGGTTGGTCGGCTCGTCGAGCAGAAGGACCTGCGGATCGGCGATCAGGGCGCGCGCAATTGCGGCGCGGCGGCCTTCACCACCCGACAGTTTGGTCGGGTCGGCCTGCGGATCGATATTGACCGAGTCCAGCAGCATGTAAACGCGATAGGCATAATCGATTTCGTGTTCGTCCAGAGCCGAGAGGACATAATCCTCGACCGTGGCGAAACCATCGAATTTCGGTTCCTGATTGAGATAGGCGACCTTGCAGCCCGGCTGAACGAAACGTTCGCCGCCATCGGCCTCGATTTCACCGGCGATGATTTTAAGCAGGGTCGATTTCCCGCCGCCATTGCGCCCGACCAGGCACAGGCGATCCCGTTCGCCGATGGCAAAGGAGACATCGGAAAACAGATCGTTGCCGCCAAAGGTCAGACGGATATCGTTAATATTGATCAGCGGTGGCGCCATGGAAAAACCGATAAGCTTGAGGTCATGAAAACTGGCCCCCTGCAAACCGCAAATCGCGGCATCTTGCAAGGGAAATCATTGCATGCAGGGCAGATGTGCGTGGCAAACTAGCGAATGCCACGTTCCTTGCGGATCTGATCCCATGCGGCATTGATACGGGCCATCTTGTCGTTTGCCTGTTCGATGAATTCGGGCGGCATGCCCTTGGCGATCAGGGTGTCGGGATGGTTTTCGCGTGACAGTTTGCGATGGGCGGCCTTGAGGTCATCGTCACTGGCATCGCGGCCAAGGCCAAGCTGTTCATAGGGATCGGGGCCGCCGGGGCTGGTATAGGCGTGATGCACGCGATCAAAATCAACATCGGCAAAGCCGAATATGGTTGCGACCTTGTGCAGGTAATCCTTTTCGGCAGGATGCAGGGCACCATCGGCCATCGCGATCTGATAAAGCGCTTCGAGGATGCCTTCGAGAAGGGCGCGTTCGCCGCGGAACAGAAGGGCGATCTGCTGGGCGTAGGGTTCAAAACCATCCGATGACTTGCGCGCCATGTCAAACAGGCGGCCGACATTCTTTTCCTCGCCGGGCGGGATATGAAACACGCGCTTGAAGGCGTTGATTTCATCACGCGATACCACACCATCGACCTTGGCCATCTTGGCCGACAGCACGACCACGGCGGTGGCAAAGGCGACCTGGCGCGCATCCTGCCCACCGGGGAAGCTGCCCTGTGTACTGCCGGTATAGCCGCCGATGCGGGCGGTGCGGATATTGTGCTTGATCCTGTCGACGACATGACCGGCCGCGGCACCCAGAATGGCGCCAAGCGGCCCGCCAAGGGCAAAGCCCGCAGTGCCGCCAATGATTTTACCCCAGATGCTCATGCTTTTGATCAGGCTCTTGGTTGCGAAAAGGACATTCATTTATCGCCGTATCGGCCAGATGCCGACAGACAAAGCGCATTAGATAGTACGGGTGGCCGACGATACTAGTCCTTAAGTCTATGAAACAGGCTTTTTCGGATATTTATCTGGAATATTACGTTTTTCGTAACAATCTTTAGCTCAAGGTTGAATTAACAAAGTTGAATGAACAAAGATAAAGACTGCATCGGGGGAAACGATGAAATTTCTGTCACGAATGAAGCTGGTCTACCAGATTTCACTGGTCGGGCTGGTGGCGCTTGTTCTTTTTGTTTTTGTCGCGGGTGTTTTGTTTGTCAGCGACCAGCAAAGAAAATCGGCCGAGCACGAAGCCGCCAACGCAATTTCCGATCAGCTTCTGGTGGATCGGGTATTTCGCGAATTCCTGAATGCAAGGCGACGCGAGAAGGATTTCCTTTTGCGTCTGGATGAACAGTTTGTGACCGATCATGCGACAACGGTTGCGGCAGTTCGCAGCGGTCTGGAAACCCTTGCCAATGACCCGCAACTGGTGGAATTCCGCGACAATGTCAATCTGATCACCACAGCATTCAACAATTATGCGGCGGCATTTGAAAAAGCCGTCGCCCTGCAACGTGATATCGGGCTGGATGGTGAAAGCGGGCTTTTGGGCAGCCTGCATACGGCCGCACGGAACATCGAAAATGCGTTGGCCGAAGTTGCCAAATTCGAGGCGATGCTGGGGCTGAGCCAGACCAAGGACATGTCGATGATCATGTTGATGATGCGCAGCCTTGAGAAGGATTTCCTTACACATCCCGACCCCGAAATCATCACACAGATGGATAACCGGCTGGCCGACTTTTTGAAGGCATTAAATGCCGCAACCAGCATCAAGGACGACAAGAAGGCATCGATGTCGGATTTGATGAAATCCTATGTCGATGATTTCAAAACCCTGTCGGCGACGATGCTGCTGCGTGAAGAGGCGCTTGCGGAACTCAGCACGCATTACAGCAGTGCCGAACCGGTTCTTGAACAGCTTGGTGCCGATATCGGGGCCAATGTGGTACGTATCCAGAAAGAAGCCGAACAGATCGCGCAATCCGCCCTGATGATGACCATCGGGATTTTTGTGGTTGGTGCGGTGTTGCTGGTGGTGTTTTCGATCATTCTGTCGCGCGCCATTGTGCATGCGATTGGCGGTCTGACCGGCAAAATGACACGGCTTGCCGGGAACGATTTTGACGTCGATCTGGGCGAGGTCGACCGCAAGGATGAAATCGGCGAAATGGCACGTGCGGTTCTGGTGTTTCGTGAAAACGGGGTGGAACGCCAGAAACTGGAAGCCGATCAGCGCGCCGCCGAAGAAGCCCAGCGCAAGCGGTTTGAAACGCAGGAAAGCTATATCCGCGAATTTGATACCGAGGTCGTCACGATGATGACGGCGGTTGGCAGCGCGGTCGAGCAATTGCATGCGGTGTCCGAGGTCCTTCGCAACAGCGCCAATACCGCAACCGAACAATCCAGCGCGGTTTCCGCCGGGACCGAGGAAGCATCGTCAAACGTGCAGCTTGTCGCGACGGCGGCGACCGAGCTTTCGGCATCGATACATGAAATCGCCGGTCAGGTAACCGAAACATCAAGCATGGCCCAATCGGCCAGCGAACGGGCGCAAAGCACGAATGAGGAAATCCAGGGCCTGAATGACGCGGCCCTGCGGATTGGTGAGGTGATCGGGCTGATCAACGATATTGCCGGGCAGACCAACCTTCTGGCGTTGAACGCGACCATCGAGGCGGCGCGCGCAGGCGATGCGGGCAAGGGGTTTGCGGTGGTTGCAAGCGAGGTCAAGAACCTTGCCAATCAGACCGCGCGTGCGACCGAGGATATTTCGGCCCAGATCAACGGCATTCAGCAGGCAACGCGTTCGGCGGTGGATGCGATTGATGAAATCGTTCGCATGATCACCGATATCAGCGAACGGGCATCGGCGGTGGCCGCCGCGGTCGAGCAGCAGACGGTTGCGACCAGTGAAATATCGCAGAATGTCGAACAGGCCGCCGCGGCCACCAGCGAGATTTCGGCCGCCATGCAGGGCGTATCGGGTGCGGTATCCGATACCAATGCGGCGGCAGGCGATGTGCGAGGATCGGCTGAAAATCTGGGCGATCAAAGCGGCGGATTGCGCCGCCAGATCGATACCTTCCTGCAAAGGATGCGGTCGCTTTAACCAGAAGCCATATGTCGCGTCAAAAGGCAGTTCGGGAAACCGGACTGCCTTTTTTGTCTGTTTCCGGCAGATGTTTGAAAACAAAAAAGGTTGGTGTATGCCCCCTGTAAACCGGGGGGCGGACACCCAATTAACAGAATTGGGCCAGACCAGAAGCGCACAAGATGCCGGTTTCGCCCGCAAGCCCCACCATTCAAACAAGTTCCATACCTTTTTAAGGGTGGATTGTGCCTTTTGACTGTTCCTGTCGGGGAAAGTGACATGAATTTTCTATCGCGTATGAAGCTGATTTATCAAATCTCGTTGATCGGGGTGGCGGCATTATCGATTTTTGCCATCGTTGCCGTGGTCCTGTTTGTGGCGGACAATCAGCGGCAGACCGCCGAAGTGCAGGCAGAACAGGCGCTTGAGGACCGGTTGGTTGTTGACGGGATCGCGCGCGAATTTCTGAATGCGCGGCGACGCGAGAAGGATTTCCTGTTGCGGCTGGATGAAAAATACGTCGCCGCCCATGCCGAAACCGTTGCAACCGTTCAAAGCGGCCTGAAAGCACTGGCCGCAGACCCGGCGCTTGACCGGTTTGACAGCGAAATTGCGATGATCGAAACGTCGTTTGACAATTATGCCGCCGAATTTCGCACCATTGCCAATCTGCAACGCGAAATCGGGCTGAACGAGGAAAGCGGTCTTTTGGGCAGCCTGCGCGGATCGGTTCATAATGTTGAAGAAGCGCTTGCGAAATACGAGGCCGACAAGCTGACGATCATCATGTTGATGATGCGCCGTCACGAGAAGGATTTCCTGGCGCGGATCGATCCGAGATATGTCGAACGTATTGATGCCCGTCTGGCGGAATTTGGCCCGGCACTGGCAGCGGCGGACAGTATCCCGGCAGATGAAAAGCAGAAGATCACCGATCTGATGAAATCCTATGTCGCGGATTTCAAGGCGCTGGCGGCGGGGATCCTTCAGCGCGAGGAAGAACTGGGCAAGCTGAGTGACTATTACGCCGAAGCCGAGCCGGTTCTGGAACAGCTCAGTGCCGATATTTCGGCCATCGCAACCGCAATGAAGGCCGAGGCTGAGGCGATTTCGCGCCGCAGCCTGATCACGACGGTGGTGATGTTTGTGGTTGGCGCACTGGCGTTGCTGGTGCTGTCGATCTTGCTGTCGAAGGCGATTGTGCGGGCGATTACCGGGCTGACCGGCAAAATGACGCGGCTTGCCGATAACGATTTTGATGTCGAGATCAATGAAGTCAATCGGGCGGATGAAATCGGCACGATGGGGCGGGCGGTTCTGGTGTTTCGGGAAAACGGGATCGAGCGGGTCAAGCTTGAAGCGGCCCAGCGCGAGGCGGACGAGCGTCGGCGCAAACGCATGGAAACGCAGGAACAGTATATCCGCGAATTTGATCAGGCGGTGGTTTCCGTCATGGCCGAGGTCGGTGTTGCGGTCGAACAGCTTCATCAGGTGTCAAACGTGCTTCGGCGCAGTGCCGATACGGCGGCAAGCCAGTCGATGGCGGTGTCATCGGGGACCGAGGAAGCATCCTCAAACGTGCAGCTTGTCGCGACGGCCGCGACCGAGCTTGCGGCATCCATCAACGAGATTTCCGGGCAGGTCAGCGAAACATCGAACATGGCGCAATCGGCAACCGAACGCGCGCGCCATACCAATGAAAACATTCAGGGGCTTAATGATGCGGCGCTCAAGATCGGGGAAGTGATCGGCCTGATCAGCGATATCGCCGGGCAGACAAACCTTCTGGCGCTTAATGCCACCATCGAGGCCGCCCGTGCAGGCGATGCCGGCAAGGGATTTGCGGTTGTGGCAAGCGAGGTCAAGAACCTTGCCAATCAGACCGCGAAGGCCACCGATGAAATCACCAGCCAGATTAATGGTATCCAGCAGGCGACGGGATTGGCCGTCGAAGCGATTGACGAGATCGTCCGGATGATTTCCGATATCAGCGAACGGGCGGCTGCGGTTGCCGCCGCGGTCGAACAGCAGACGGTTGCGACCAGCGAGATTTCGCAGAATGTCGAACAGGCCGCCGCCGGGACCGAGGAAATATCAGCGGCCATGCAGGGCGTGTCGGCAGCGGTGGCGGAAACCAACGTTGCCGCCAATGACGTGCATGGTTCGGCCGATAATCTTGGCACCCAAAGCGGCAATTTGCGCGGTCAGATTGACGGGTTCCTGGAACGGATGCGATCACTTTGATAACGAAATGTCGGCAATGATATGCAGCCTGGGCTTGTCCAGGCTGCTTTTTTTGCGATAAAATCCCGACAAAGCGTATAAGTGAATGCCACAAAGCGCATCGCGAAAGTTAACAACGGGATTTCAGGAACGCCGCATGACCGACAAACCACGTATTGTATCATCATCGCATCTTGTATCGGAACGTGCCGCCGAGCTTTCCGAGCTTGAATTTGCCCTGATCCTGTCGGGTAATGCGTTTAACCGCTGGATGGTGCGGTGCATGCGGGCCGCAGGCATGCCCGATGTTTCGGTGCTTGATATCCTTGTTCTGCATAACGTCAATTCACGCGAACGGGAAAAGAGCCTGTCGGAGGTTTGTTTCGTTCTGAATGTCGAAGACAGCCATCTGGTGAATTACTCGCTTAAGAAACTGCGCAAGCTGGGTCTGGTTGACGGGATCAAGCGCGGCAAGGAAGTGCATTATTCGACGACCAAGGAAGGCCGCGAAATGTGCCAGAAATACCGTGACGTCCGCGAGGCCTGCCTGATCGAGACGTTCCAGCGGCTGGGCGTCAATCATGAGGAAGTCGGCGATGTGGCCAAGACGCTGCGCGCGATTTCGGGCGTTTATGATCAGGCATCGCGTGCGGCGAGTGCGATGTGATTAACTTCCAGAGTTTCTGAAGAGCAGACAAAAGGCAGCGCGATGGTTATCGGGGCTGCCTTTTTCTTGTCTGCGTGTTCGGGCGTCCCGACCTTAGGGCTGCGGCAGAAGGGTCCGGTTATGGGTCGGAGACATGATGATTTCGTTGAAGCAGATCCGTGCCGGGGCGGCGACGACATAGGTGACCATGTCGGCCAGATCGTCGGGCTTTAGCATCAGGGCGCGTTCGTCTTCTTTGATCGGGACGGGGCGCTGATCAAGGATCGGGGTGGCGACTTCGCCGGGGCTTATGCAGCAGCACCGGATATTGTTGTGCATTTCTTCCTGATTGATGCTGTGCGACAGGTCGACAACGCCGCGTTTGGAGGCGACATAGGCCGGTCCGGCGACAGGGAATTCATGCTTTGCCGCCCAGGATGCAATATTGATGATCAGCCCGTCCTTTTGCGCGCGCATAAGGGGCAGGGTCGCGCAAACCGTGTTGGCGACACCATTGAGATTGACCGCGACGATGCGGTGCCAGTCGGCGATATCAAGGTCGCGCCAGTGCCGTTTGGGGCTGTTCATGCCAGCACAATTGATCAGGACATTGATTTTGCCCATGGACGCCTGAATGTTGCGCGCGGCGTCCGCGACCTGATCGCTGTTGCTGATATCAAGCGGGTGGATTTCGACCTTTCCGCCATCTGAGGTGATTTCGTTTGCGACCTTCTGAAGGGCTTCTTCGCGCCGTGCAGACAGGGCGACCTGTGCGCCCGCCGCGGCAAGCGATTTTGCAATGGCCTCGCCAATGCCGCTACCGGCACCGGTGATCCAGACCGATTTCCCCGAAAGATCCTGCACGGGCTTTCTCCCTGTTTGTTATTTGCCGGGACACTAGCACACGGCCATAAATCGAGGAATATCATATTGGTGGGGCGTTCTGATCGGCGTTCGGGTGGGGCAATGCCGATAAAATATCCTGCGTAGTTTCCCGCATTATGCATATCAGCCATGAAACAACATTGACAATTTATCAGTAAAATGTGACCGTTCTGTTGGGAGGCTACTTCGGAGTCACGAGATGCGCGCGAAAATGCATGTCGGCCTCATCACACACAGGGAGACTTGACTGATGCTTAAAAAGGCACTTTCCACCGTTGCAGTTGCCGCGATGACCATGTCGGCCGGTTTTGCCATGGCAGCCGAAAAATGGGATATGGCGACCCCGTATCCGGATGCGACATTCCACACCCAGAACATCATCGAATTTGCCAAGGACGTGAAAGAAGCGACCGGCGGTGAACTTGAAATCACGGTTCATTCCGGTGGTTCGCTGTTCAAACACCCGGACATCAAACGTTCGGTGCAGCGCGGTCTGGTTCCGGCCGGTGAAACCCTGATTTCGCTTCTGGCGAACGAAGACCCGGTTTACGGCGTTGACGCGATCCCGTTCCTTGCGACCAGCTATGACGAAGCCAAAAAGCTTTGGGAAGCTTCGCGCCCGGCGGTTGAGGAAAAGCTGGCGGCGGATGGCCTGAAGGTTCTTTATGCCGTCGCATGGCCGGCACAGGGTCTTTATACCGCGAAGCCGGTCAACACGGTTGAAGACCTCAAAGGTCTTAAATTCCGCGCCTATAATGCCGCGACCTCGAAACTGGCTGATCTGACCGGCATGGTCGGCACCCAGGTTGAAGTTCCGGAAATCCCGACCGCCTTTGCGACCGGCATTGTCGAAGCGATGATGACCTCGCCCTCGACCGGTGCGAATTCCAAGGCATGGGACTTTGTCGAAAACTTCTATGACGTTCAGGCATGGCTTCCGAAAAACATGGTGATCGTCAATGCCAAGTCGTTCGACGGTCTGTCGCCGGAAGTTCAGAAAGCCGTCATGGACGCAGCCGCCAAAGCCGAAACCCGTGGCTGGGAAATGAGCATGGCCGAAACCGACGCGCAGAAAAAGGTTCTTGCCGATAACGGCATGAATGTTGCCGCACCGAGTGCCGAGCTGAAAGCCGGTCTTGCCAAGGTTGGCGAACAGATGGTTGCCGATTGGCAGGCCGAAGCCGGTGATACCGGGGCTGCCATCATCGACGCCTTCAAGAAGTAAGCGCGAAACCACGTTTCCCGATCCGGGTGAAAATGCCCGGATCGGGACGCCCCGCCGAAATTCATGATATGACTGTCCGTATTGTCAGCCACCACTGGGAAATCCCGCGGGCGGAAAGGGGACTGCTGTGCGCAGATCATTAGATTATTTGTTCAAATTCAGTGCGGGGCTAGCAGCCATTTTTCTGGTTGCCATCGCATTGCTGATCCTGGCGTCGTCGCTGGGCCGGTTCTTTGGAATTGCCGTGCATGATGCCAATGAACTTGCCGGTTTCTCGCTTGCGGCGGGGACGTTCCTGGCGCTTGGTCCGGCACTTCGGGCGGGCACCCACATCCGGGTTCTGATCGTGTTATCCCATCTTAAGGGCGGTGTCCGCCGGGTGGTTGAGACCATTACGCTGGCGCTGGCAAGTTTCCTTGGCGGGTATTTCGCCTACTGGATGGCGGTTCTGGCAGAGGAAAGTTTTTCGTATGGCGATACGTCGCCCGGTGTTCTGGCATTTCCGCTTTGGATTCCGCAGGCCGCCATGGCGCTTGGACTGGCTGTTTTTACCATCGCCATGCTTGAGGCATTGTTCGACGTGGCACGCGGTCAGCAGCCCGGCTTTGCCACGCGCGAAACCAGCGAACTGACGGAATAGGGGGACGGTCATGGGTGTACTTGAAATCGGCCTGATCCTTATGGGGATCATGTTCCTGTTCCTTGGGGCGGGGCTTTGGGTGGCATTGTCGCTGTTTGCGGTTGGTGTCATCGGACTTGAGTTTTTTACCAGCGCGCAGACCGGACCGATCATCGCGACGACCGCGTGGTCGGGGCTTGCAAGCTGGTCGCTGGCACCGCTGCCGCTGTTTATCTGGATGGGTGAAATCCTGTTCCGGTCGCGGCTGTCCGAGGACATGTTCACCGGTCTTGCGCCGTGGCTGAACAAGCTTCCGGGGCGGTTGCTGCATGTCAATATTCTGGGCTGCGGGATTTTTGCCGCTGTATCAGGTTCGTCGGCGGCAACGGCGGCCACGATTGGCCGGATGTCGATCCCGGAACTGCGCAAGCAGGGCTATGCCGACAAGCTGATCCTTGGCACGCTTGCGGGTTCCGGTACGCTTGGCCTTCTGATCCCGCCGTCGATCATTCTGATTGTTTACGGGGTTTCGGCCGAGCTTTCGATTGCACGCCTGTTTATTGCCGGCATCCTGCCTGGTGCGATGCTGATCATCCTGTTCATGGGCTTTGTCATGATCTGGGCGACGATCAACAAGGACAAGATGCCGCCTGCCGGGCCGGTATACAGCTTTGTCGAGAAAGTCCGGGCGTCCGGTCGCCTGATCCCGGTGATCGCGCTGATTGCTGCGGTGATCGGGTCGATCTATGGCGGGATTGCCACCCCGACGGAGGCCGCGGCCTTTGGCGTGGTTGGTGCGCTGATCCTCTCTGCGATCAGCGGGTCGCTGAATTGGGCAAGCTTTATCGACGGCCTGATGGGGGCGACGCGCACATCGTGCATGATCGGTTTCATCCTTGCCGGGGCGGCGGTGTTGACCGTCACCATGGGCTTTACCGGCATTCCGCGCGAGCTTGCGGCATGGATCGCGGAAATGAACCTTTCGCCCTATGCGCTTCTCGCGGCACTGACGGTGTTCTTTATCGTGCTGGGCTGCTTCCTTGACGGGATTTCGGTGGTGGTTCTGACCACGTCGGTGATCCTGCCGATGGTGCAGGCCGCCGGGATCGATCTTTTGTGGTTTGGCATCTATGTGGTGCTGGTGGTCGAAATGTCGCAGATCACCCCACCGGTCGGTTTCAACCTTTTCGTTCTGCAAGGGCTGACAGGCAAAAACCTGTTTTCCATTGCGCTGGCTTCCCTGCCGTTCTTCTTCCTGCTGTTGCTGGCGGTTTTGCTGATTACGGTCTTCCCCGAAATCGCCACCTGGCTTCCGCAGAAAATGAACGGCTGACCCGCGCCGTTTAACGGTCGGCGCATTCGCAAGATTTGTTTGAATACGATGCTGAAGGAGTAAGCATCATGGCTTCGCACACCCAAAATTCGCCCACTTCGCAAACCACAGATCAGACGACGGGACAGCCAAAATGGCAGTTCTGGATCGACCGTGGCGGTACCTTTACCGATATCGTCGCGCGCAAGCCCGATGGCAGCCTTCTGACGCACAAGCTGCTGTCGGAAAACCCGGAACGTTATGCCGATGCCGCCATTCAGGGCATTCGCGAATTGCTTGACGTTCCGGCGGGCGAAAAAATCCCGGCTGAGAAAATCGAAGCCGTCAAGATGGGCACCACGGTTGCGACCAATGCCCTGCTTGAGCGTAAAGGGGATCGCACGGTTCTGGTGACCACGACCGGTTTCCGTGATGCGTTGCGCATTGCCTATCAGAACCGCCCGAAGCTGTTTGATCGCAATATCAGGCTGCCGGAAATGCTGTATGAGCGCGTGATCGAGGCCGATGGCCGCTTTGACGCGCAGGGCGAGGAACTGACCGCGCTTGATCGCGAGAACCTGCGGAAGGATTTGCAGGCAGCGTTTGATGATGGCATCCGGGCATGTGCCATCGTGTTCATGCATGGTTATCGTTATACCGCCCATGAAAATGCGGCCGCCGAAATCGCACGCGAGATCGGCTTTACCCAGGTATCGGTCAGCAATCAGGTCAGCCCGTTGATGAAACTGGTGTCGCGCGGCGATACCACGGTTGTTGATGCCTATCTGTCGCCGATCCTGCGCCGTTATGTTGATCAGGTTGCCGGTGAACTGGGCGGTGTGAAGCTGATGTTCATGCAGTCCAATGGCGGTCTTACCGATGCCGCGAAGTTCCAGGGCAAGGATGCGATCCTGTCGGGCCCGGCGGGCGGTGTTGTCGGCATGGTGCGGACTGCGGAAATGGATGGCTTTAGCCAGGTCATCGGTTTTGATATGGGCGGCACATCGACCGACGTTTCGCATTATGACGGCGAATATGAACGCGATTTCGAAACCCAGGTTGCCGGTGTGCGCATGCGCGCCCCGATGATGAAAATCCATACGGTTGCGGCCGGTGGCGGGTCGATCCTGCATTTCGATGGCGCGCGTTTCCGTGTTGGTCCGGACAGTGCCGGTGCCAATCCGGGACCGGCGGCATATCGCCGTGGCGGGCCGCTTGCGGTGACCGATATCAATGTCATGCTGGGCAAGGTTCAGCCGGACTTCTTCCCGAATGTGTTTGGCCCCGAAGGCAACGAGCCGCTTGACGCCGATGCGGTCAAGGCGGGCTTTGCCGACATGGCGCTCAAGATCAAGGACGCCACCGGACAGGTCCGAACCCCCGAAGAAGTCGCCGAAGGGTTCCTTCGGATCGCGGTTGAAAATATGGCGAACGCGATCAAGCAGATTTCGGTGCAGCGCGGCTATGACGTGACGGATTACATCCTGCAATGCTTTGGCGGGGCCGGGGGGCAGCATGCCTGCCAGGTGGCCGATACGCTGGGCATGACACGCGTTTTTGTCCATCCGTTTGCCGGGGTTCTGTCGGCCTATGGCATGGGTCTTGCCGATATCCGCGCGATGCGCGAACAGGCGGTCGAGGCGAAGCTTGAAACAGCTGCCCTTGCGGGACTGGATGAAAGCCTTGAGGCACTGGCCGCCGAAGCACGCGGCGAGCTGCATGAGCAGGGCATTACCGATGCCAAGATCAGCATGCTTAAAAAGCTGCATCTGCGTTATGACGGCACGGATAACCCGTTGATTGTTGATTTCGGTGATGTTGCATCGATCAAGGCGCAGTTCGAAGAACAGCACAAGCAGCGTTACGGCTTTGTCATGGATGAAAAGCCGCTGGTGGTGGAAGCCGTCGCGGTCGAGGCGATTGGTGAAACGCAAGGCCTGCCCGATGCCGAAGCCGAGGTTTCCAAGGATGGCGTCAAACCCGATCCGCTTGCCACCCGCAAGGTGGTGTTTGATGGCAAATCACAGGAAACGCCATTCTATAAACGTGAAGATCTGAAACCGGGTGCCACCGTGCGCGGCCCGGCGGTGATTGTCGAGCCGGTTGGGACCACGGTGCTTGATCCGGGCTGGGAAGCCAAGGTCAATGGCCGGGATCATCTTGTGCTGACCCGCGTTGTGCCGTTGAAACGGTCGGAAGCGATTGGCACGCAGGCCGATCCGGTGATGCTGGAAGTGTTCAACAACCTGTTCATGAATATTGCCGAACAGATGGGGGTCACACTTGCCAACACGTCATACTCGGTCAACATCAAGGAACGGCTTGATTTCTCGTGCGCGCTGTTTGATCAGGAAGGTCTTCTGATTGCCAACGCCCCGCATATGCCGGTCCATCTTGGATCGATGGGTGAGTCTGTTCGGGCCGTTATGGAAAACAATGCCGGGAAAATGAAATCCGGCGATGTTTACATGCTGAACGATCCTTATAACGGCGGGACGCACCTGCCCGATATCACGCTGATCACGCCGGTGTTTGGTGATGACGGCAAGGAAATCCTGTTCTATGTCGCATCGCGTGGCCACCATGCCGATGTTGGCGGGATCACCCCGGGCTCGATGGCGCCAAATTCCCGTATTCTTGAGGAAGAAGGCGTTCTGATCGACAATTTCAAACTGGTTGATCAGGGCAGGTTTGATGAAGCCGGCCTGACCGCCCTTCTGGAAGGGGCGAAATATCCGGCACGCAATCCGTATCAGAACATCGCCGATCTGCGCGCCCAGATTGCCGCCAATGAAAAGGGCGTGCAGGAATTGCGCAAGATGGTCGATCACTTCGGGCTTGATGTTGTGCATGCCTATATGGGCCATGTGCAGGACAATGCCGAGGAAAGTGTGCGCCGCGTGATTGACGTTCTGAAAGACGGCGAGTTTTCCTATGAAATGGATAATGGCGCGGTAGTGAAAGCCAAGGTCACGATCCATAAGGAAACCCGTTCGGCCACGGTTGATTTCACCGGTACGTCCGATCAGCTTGATAACAACTTCAACGCCCCATCGGCGGTAACAAGGGCGGCAGTTCTTTATGTCTTCAGAACCCTTGTTGATGATGACATTCCGCTGAATGCCGGGTGCCTGAAGCCGGTCAATCTGATCGTGCCGGAAGGATCGATGCTCAACCCGCGTTATCCGGCCGCCGTTGTTGCCGGGAACGTTGAAACATCGCAGCATGTCACCGATACGCTCTATGCCGCCCTTGGCGTGATGTCGGGTGCGCAGGGCACGATGAACAACTTCACCTGGGGCAATGATACGCACCAGTATTACGAAACCATCTGTGGCGGTACCGGTGCGGGCCCGGATTATGACGGGACATCGGGGGTGCATTCGCACATGACGAATTCGCGCCTGACCGACCCGGAAGTCCTTGAATGGCGCTTCCCGGTTCTGCTGGAAAGCTTTGGCATCCGCAAAGGGTCCGGTGGGGCAGGCAAGCACAAGGGCGGGGACGGCACGGTGCGCCGGGTTCGGTTCCTTGAGGAAATGACCGCATCGATCCTGTCCAACCACCGTCGCGTGCCGGTTCAGGCCGTTGGCGGCGGGGAGCCGGGCCAGCTTGGCCGTAACGCGATTGAGCGCACCAACGGCACGGTCGAGGAGCTTAAAGGCACCGATGGCGCCACCATGTATCCCGGTGATGTCTTCATCATCGAGACGCCGGGTGGCGGCGGTTACGGCAAAGCCTGATCACAATACTCAGAGCCGACAGGACATCCGGGAACACCCGCCCCTCATCACGGGGTGTTCCCGACAGGGTGTTACCTGTCAGACTTACAGCCGCCGGGAAACCGGCGGCTTTTTTATGAATTCCAGACATTGGCATTGAGGTGTCGGATTAAATGAACAATGATTGGAAATCCGGATGACCCGCAATCGGGTGCCGGACCATCAAATAGCCCCCGCAATATTGGATGGGATAGATCACTGTGAAATTTCTGATTTTGAATCAGCGTTATGCGGTTCTGGCCGGTGTGACGCTTTTGACGGTTGCCTCGTTGATCTGTGCGGCCTTGGTCGATGTCTGGTTCTGGCTGCCGGTGGTGATCTTTGGCGGGTTGATGGTTGTTGGCTGGTTTGATCTGCGCCAGACCCGGCATTCGATCCTGCGCAACTATCCTGTCAGTGGTCATATCCGGTTTATCCTTGAAAGTTTTCGCCCGGAAATCCGGCAATATATGATCGAAAGCGATCAGGACGAGGTGCCGTTCAGCCGCCAGTCGCGCGGGCTTGTCTATCAGCGCGCCAAGGGGGTCGAGGACAAGCGCCCGTTTGGCACCATCGAGGAAGTGTATAGTTCCGGCTATGCGTGGCTGACCCATTCGGTCGCGCCGACCAGCATCACCGATATTGATTTTCGGGTTCGGGTCGGCGGGGCGGCCTGCAAGCAGCCCTATGACGCCAGCCTTTATAATATTTCGGCGATGAGCTTTGGCTCGTTATCGGGCAATGCGATTCTGGCGCTGAACAAGGGGGCGAAAAAGGGTGGTTTTGCCCATGACACGGGCGAAGGCAGCATCAGCCGGTATCACCGTGAAGGTGGCGGGGATCTGATTTATCAGGTGGCGTCGGGTTATTTCGGATGCCGCAATGATGATGGCACTTTTTCCGAGGAACGATTTGCCGAAACCGCATCCAACCCGCAGGTCAAAATGATCGAGGTGAAGCTGAGCCAGGGGGCGAAGCCCGGCCATGGCGGCATGTTGCCCGCAGCCAAGATCACCCCGGAAATATCCGAGGCACGTGGCATCCCGATGGGGATTGATTGCATTTCGCCTGCCGCGCACAGCACGTTTTCTACCCCCGTTGGCCTGATGGAATTCATTGCCAGACTGCGTGACCTTTCGGGCGGCAAGCCGGTCGGGTTCAAGCTGTGCATCGGGCATCGGCGGGAATTCATGTGCATCGTCAAGGCGATGCTGAAAACCGGCATTCTGCCCGATTTCATCGTGGTCGATGGCAAGGAAGGCGGTACGGGTGCCGCCCCGGTCGAGTTCGCCAACCGGGTCGGCATGCCGATGCGCGAAGGTTTGACATTTGTTCATAATGCCCTTCGGGGGGCTGGTGTGCGTGATCAGATCAAGATCGGGGCGGCGGGCAAGATCGTTACGGCGTTTGATATCGCGCAGACATTGGCGCTCGGTGCGGACTGGTGCAATGCGGCGCGTGGTTTCATGTTTGCGTTGGGCTGTATTCAGGCGCAGTCATGCCACACCAACCATTGCCCGGTCGGCATTGCAACACAGGACCCGCTGCGCCAGCGGGCCCTTAATGTGGGTGACAAAAGCGACCGGGTGGCGCGGTTCCACCATAATACCATGCATGCGCTGGCCGAGATCACCGGGGCGGCGGGTCTGACCGATCCGCGCAATTTCATGCCCTATCACTTCATGGTGCGCCAGAAGGACAACGAGTTTCTGGATGGCAACGAAGCCTATCCCTACCTGCCCGAAGGGTTCCTTGTGTCCGGCGGGCCGGAGATCGAGGGGCTTCATGACTGGTATTCGCGCTGGGACCGGGCATCGGCGGAAACCTTTGCCCCGTCCGAAATCCCGTTTGGCCCGTTCAAGCGGCACAAGAATGTCGTGACCGAGAAGGCGGCACAGTAGCGGCGTAGCGGGCCGAAAAGCAGGAGGCACCCCATGGCGGTCAAACGCATCGTTTCGAACTTTGCCATTGATGATGTCGCGAAGATCAGGGCGTTTTACGAGGATATCCTTGGCCTTGACTGCGTGATGGATCACGGCTGGATCGTGACCTTTGCTGCCGAAAGGCAGAATGTCATGCCGCAGGTCAGCTTCGCGACCGAAGGCGGTTCCGGTACTCCGGTGCCCGATCTTTCGATCGAGGTCGATGATCTTGAGGAGGTTCTGGCGCGCGTCAAGGAAGCCGGGATCGATATCGAATACGGCCCGGCGCTTGAGCCGTGGGGTGTGAAACGGTTCTATGTCCGCGACCCGGCGGGCAGGCTTTTGAATATTCTGTCTCACATGTGAGGGGCAAGTAGGGGAAGCCCGTTGGGATCGTTCAAACGGTACTAGAGTGTCGTGGTCGAGAAAGTGATGCAGTAGGGAAAGCGTTTTTCTTTTGTTATCAATCTACCGTGAACTACTTAACGCCTTGAATAAACATCTTTGGTTGCTTTAAGATCATGTGTTGTCCGCATTTCGGTGTGTGAAATTTGAAAGTAGTTGGTGAACCAATGTTGAGTATGCCTAACCATTTTTCTTTGGAAAAATTCGATGAGGTAATAAAAGAAATTTCTTCAAAAAAAGAAGATATCAATATTTCTGATCGAATTAATTTGAATGGATATTGTGAGTATTCTCGTTTTTTACAAATAATATTCTCTTGGTCTGGTTATAAAACAAATAATTTTTTGGTTTTGCCAGATGAAGATGAAGGCGGACATGTGTTCCTAGATTTTGCTTCTAGTTTGTATGGATTGTCGGCGCTAAATTTTTGTTCTTATGTCGTTTTTAAGAATGGAAAGAAAGTAAGTCGTCGGGTGGCGATGGAAAAATCAGAGGATTTCGTTCGTAAGTTTTATACAAAAAATATTTCCGATATTGTCTATGGTGATGTTGCTTATATATTTAATATAGATAATGCTAAGAAGCTGAAAAATAATCCAATAATATATAATGAGTTGGGGAAGGTTAGAGAAAAGAAAGAGTTTTCTTATGTCGTTAAGTCAATATTGGAGCGCTTATGTCCGGATATAGAAGATCGTAGGGTGCGAGAAAAAATAGGTGATATTTCTACTTTTGTGTATGAGGCCTTTCTCAACACACACGATCACGCGAGGTGTGATGTAACTGGTCATGAGTTACAGCGATCAATGAGAGGGATAATTTTTAAATATCATGATATCCTTAAAGAAAATATTGTTTCAGAAAGTAATAAGTACCCAAGCTTAAAAGAATATTTTTCAGGGTGGCAATTGAGGTCGGGGGAGAAAAATTTGAAGTTCCTCGAGATTAGTGTTTTTGACTCCGGTCCAGGGATAGTGCAGACGCTACTTGCAAAAAATAAAAATATCACAAAGCAGGAAGTAGAAGAAAAAAGTCTCAGTGAGCAATATCCAATTATAAAGCAGTCATTTCAGGTTGGTCAAACGTCAAAAGTGAACCCGGCTAGAGGGAATGGGCTTCCTTTGATAATTGGCGCAATAAAAAGCTTTGGGGGGGCATTTATGCTTAGGACTGGGGTGTTTAATTTAGTTAATTGTTTTAGAATAGCAGATGATTCTGAAATAACAAAAGATGATATAAGACTTGAGGATTACAAGGAAAAGGGTTCTCTTTCAAGGGTGCCATCTGCCTGTGGTACAGTGATCTCAGCTTTAATCCCGCTAAATAAGGTTTAAAGTAATGGGAGCAATTTTTAGTTTTCATTATTCTATGTCGGGGGGCAGTGTATCTGACCGTATTGTTATTATGTTCTGCGGGGAGGGCTTTGATTCTGACGAATATGAGGATACGGTCAAGTTTGTCACGGATCGAGGCTTGTGTCCGCATAAAATAGTTTTAATCTTGAATGAAACAGATTACGCCTCTGTTCTTCGGCGACCTAAGGAAATCGAGAAAAAGTCCTTGCCGGTAAATAATAAATCGGACATCTACCTTTTAAAGTTTGACTCAAAAGGGGAATTGCTAGGTCTGAAAAGAATTAGCTCATGGGAGCGATGTTCTAGTGATCTGGTTGTGAGCTGTGGGTTTCGTTCCAGCCTAATTAGGCAAGGAATGACTCAGATATTTAGAAAAAGATCAGCGATGTTGGATGCTGGTCATACGGCTTATTTCACTAATTCTCAGAAAATTGGACAAAATGAAAAAGATCGGCGGCGCTGTTTTCTTAGGGCCTCTAACGCTCTATCAGAAGGAAGTGAGGTGCTATTCATCGCATTTAGCCTCTTGCCTTACATGGGCAACGGGTTAACTAGGGTCCACGTTGATACATCGACCATAACTAGTGTGATTTATGCTTCCTTTTTATTGAGAAAAGGAGGTTCTTTCCCTCAGGTGCATAACTTCAAATCTTATCAAGGTATTGAAGAGCATGTTTTTAATCTTGGGGAGAAGAACTTAGTTATAATTTCTGCATCTCAATCTGGGAAGCTGTTTGAAAAAATTAAAAACAAGTTTGATGAAAAAACTAAGATTCTCACCTTGTTTAAGCTTTCTGACGAAGTTTCCCCCGAAGAAAACGTTATTTGTGATTTGCGGAAAGATAAAGAGACGAACCCTAATGGGTACAAAGTTCAGCCTGTGCTTGATAGTGATCGTGTAAAGGGAGCGCGACCATTGAGAATGCTCGGAGAACAGTTTGTGGTCGGGCTTTCCCAAGCAAAAGGTGTTACTCCATCTAAGGTTGATTTACCTAAAGCAACGAGAGATATTCTGCAAAGTATGTTAGGGCAATCAATATTCTCATGCTTTTGTGTTGGCTATGAAGATTCAGTTTATCCTTTATGGGTCAGGCCTAAGAATATAGTTGCCTGCAAAGCGTTCAAGGATTGGATTGAGGATATTGTCAGGCGGAATATTCCCGTTTCTGTCTCGGCAATTATAGAGTTAGATGGAGATGAAGGTTCCAAGTCAGCTGCTCAAATAATTAATGATGCGATAGAAGAGGAACTTGGAAAAAGTATAAAAATCATATCCAGCTCCCAACTGGATAGCGTGCAGGAATTAAAAGAATCTAACGGCGCTATTATTGTCGTCGGTGGAGCAATTGGACGTGGGCGTAAATTTCTCCAGATAAGTCAATCTTTAAGAGATGTAGCCCCGAAGTCTCATAGAATATATCTTAGTGGTATATGTATGACTGAGTCCGTTAAAGATACAAAATTTCTAGAATCAAATTTGGAATATAAGCGACATTCTTTCCTGAGGCTTCTGGATTTACACATACCAAGACGAGAGAATTTTTGTTCTTGGAAAGAAGAAAATCAACTTGTCAGTATCATTATTGACGAAGTCGAAGATTGGGAAGATTCTCGCGGAGAATTAGTTAGAAAATTTTTTATTAATCGCCGTAACCAGCTGCAAGATGATGGTTTAATTGATAATGTATTCTTAAACTCAGTCGATGATGTGGCTTATCATCTTCGGGATAATTTTGCTTTTGTTGAGGAAGGTTTCTCTTGTGAGAGTATTTCTCAAGCTGATGTTTATGCCGTTGCATCAACGTTGCTGCATCGATTAAGGTTGGACGATACAGTTGATAGGGCTAGCCAGCTTGTAAACAATGAGTTCGAGCATTCCGTTCTCTCTCCTACAACTTTCGCGCGTTACAATGATGGTGTAATACAGGCCGCCTTTTTAAGGGCAGCTCTGCCCGTTGAGCTGAATTTTCTTGAAAATGATAACTTTAGCAAGCAGATGGGTGATTTGATCATTGATTGTTTGAATGATCGAAATAAACCACAAGGAGAGGCTGTTCTAGAGTTTCTGCTTGCGTTAATACTAGGCCGCTTAAAGTTGCAAACAGAGGATATGGAGCGCATCAGAAACAAATGCGCTTCTTTAGAAAGCTTTGACATAGCTGATTTCATGCTGGACGTATTGTTTCGGCGAACGGAGGTCGCCACGCGTGTGAACTCTTCGTTATATGGGGAGTAGCTAGAATCAAGCCGCCCGCTGCATCTCCACGGTCGGGATGTCGCGGCCCGGGATCGGGCCGGTGACGAGGAAGCCGAATTTGCGGTAGAACGCCTTGGCGCGTTCGTTGTGCGCGACGACCGAAAGCCTGACGGTTGCATGCGGTTTGCGTTCGGCCAGTGCATCGAGGGCGGCGATCATCAATGCCTTGCCCGCACCCAGTCCGTGGGCGGCCGGGTCGACCATGATCCAGTCGATTTCGGGATTGTCATGAATGACGATGACATAGCCCAGCAGGTCATCGCCCTGGGTCGTGACGATGACGCTGTGATTGTCGCTTGCAAGCGCGTTTTCAAACACGCCGGTCGACATATCGACATAGCGGGCAACGGTCGCGGTGGCCGCATCGCCCATGCCTTCGATGAAATAGGTTGAATCCGTTGCGCGCTTGGTCAGGTCGCGGATGAAGGGAAGGTCGTTGGCAGTGCCTTTGCGGATCTGCATTCTGGCGCTCGTTGTCTTTTTCTTGTTGGGTATCGGATCGCCGAGGCGATCAGGGCGTCATATGTTTTTCGGGGGCGTCATAGCATCGACCTGACCGGATGTCACTTCCTGCTTTGGTGTGTTTTGAGAATAAAGCACACGTTTTAATGGTGGATTGCCGTATATCACCGCGTAAAAGCAGGGGCAGGCAGCCAGACAGTCCGGGGGGAGACAGGCGGGCCGCCGTGCTATCGTTTGCGGTTTTTGTCGCGATACATTTCCTGATCGGCCATATCCATCATGGTTTCGAGGTTTTCCTTGACCGGTTCGAAAAACACAGCCGCCCCGGCACTTATTTTCGGGGTTTCGTGGATCGGCTTTTTCGAGGCGGCCACGGTCAGTTTGACCGCCAGAAGCGCATTGCGGATACGGGTGATGATGGTGGTCAGATCGCCGCGATTGCGCACATAGCCCAGAATGGCAAATTCATCGCCGCCGATCCGCCCGCAAATATCAACCTCGCGAATGCTGGCGGTGATGGCGGCCCCGACGGCCTTGAGTGCCGCGTCCCCCGCCGCATGGCCGTAATCATCATTCCAGTGTTTCATGTCATCAAGATCAATGAAGATCAGGCCGATATGGTGGTGATAGCGTTTGGCGATGCGGATTTTCTGCTGGGCCAGCATTTCAAACCCGGCGCGGTTGTTAAGCCCGGTCAACTGATCGGACAGCGAGATGCTGCGCATGATCTGGAACTGTTCATAGAGCCGAAGGTCGGCTTCGATCAGATCTCGGATGGTTTCGATCAGTTTTTGCAGCGTGTCGGAATATCGCGTCGGTTCACGGTCAAACACGCAGATCGTGCCAAATATCGTGCCGTTCGACCAGGTCACCGGCACCCCGAAATAGGAACAGAAACCGTCTTCGGTCAGTTCGGGGTTGTCGGCCCATTCGGGTTTGCCGCGCGCGTCCGGTTCATAGAAGGTGTCGCTTTGTGCGATGACCTGCCGGCAGAAAATATTGGTATCAAGCCCGGTGATCGAGGTTTTGCACCCGGCATAGGGATTGGTGTTGTTCTGACTGGTGACGACGGACCGGTAACCGATCCGGTCATTATATTCGACCACGAAACCGGCGGTAGCACCCAGAAGTTCGGTCATCAGATCGACCGCACGCTGCCACTTGTCGAGTGACGGCGCGATGGCCTCGTCATCGACAAGCCAGTCGCGGGTCTTGAACTGCACCATATCCTGACGTTCCCGGTCCCTCCATTTCCCTGATGGTGCCGGTCTTTGTGCGCCAAGTGACGTGACCAGACGTTTCAGGGGTCCGTTCTTTTCATATTTGTCCGTTCCGTGCGGAGAACAAGCTGTCATGACTGTCATTTATCCCCAAAAGCCCCTGAGGGCGCAGGACGAGGATCGCCGCCAGAAGCCCGAAAACCGCCACATCGCGATAGGCCCCGCCGAAATATCCCGACCATAACGTTTCGGTCAAACCGATCATTAACCCGCCCAGCCACGCACCGCGCATCCGTCCTATTCCCCCAAGGATGGCGGCAGTCAGTGCCTTGAACCCGAAAAGCGTACCACTGTGAAAATTAATGACACCATAACGAAGGGCCAACATTGCGCCGGTTAATCCGCATAAAAATCCTGCCAGAACAAAGGATTGGGATTCAGTGCGCGAAAGAGACACCCCGCAAAGGGCCGCCCCCAGACGATCCTGGCTGATCGCGCGCCAGTTCCGGCCAAAGGCGGTTTTGCCCATGATCCAGACCAGAATGCCCGCAACCATAACCGCCCCGCCAATGGCCAGCATATCGAACCCGTGCAGGCGCACGACGAAATGATCGCCGCGCAAAAGCGGTACGGAAAACTGCCAGATCGGCGGCAGGTTGAAATTGCGTGCCGATATGACAATCCGGATAAATTCCTGAATGACCAGAACGCAACCAAGGGACGCGACAATCATCGCCCGCCCGCCAGCAGCACGGCGGCCCAGCGGGCCAAAGACATTGCGCCATGTCAGGTGGCTTAACCCCGATCCGACAAAGGATGCCATCGCGACCGATCCGACCACCATCACCGGGATCAGCCAGCCGACCATACCTGATATCCACAGGCTTGTGATGATGGTGCCAAGGGCGGCCGTCATCACCACCTCGCCAAAGGCAAGATTGATACGCCCGATCAGGCCATAGATCAGGGTAAACGAAAGTGCGAGCAGGCCATAGATCGCACCGCGCGCAAGGCCGCTTAGCACCAGTTGGGTGGCATAGGCCGCAGGCAACCCGATATCGGGCACATCGGCGCGCAGGCCGTGGCTTTCGGGATCGATATAGCTTTCGAGTGCGGTGCGCCCGACCCGGTCAATCCAGAACCGTTTCAGCAGGGCCATATGCGCGTCCGACACCGGGCCAAGGCGGGTTGTTTCAATCGCATAAAGGTTGGTTGGCGTGTTGGGCTTGGTCGCTGCTTCGAAATGACACGTAATGGCGTGGGTTTCGGTCGAGGGCAGGGGGATTTCGCCCGGTTCAAGCAACTGGTAACGCAGGGTGATCTGATTGCCGTCAGAGGTTTCGTCAAACCGGGTGACAAGGCGGATCTGTTTGTCTTCATCCTCGATCCCCGGCAGGGCCAGGCGGCAGATATTGAACTGATAGGGATCGCGCGGCGCGCAGGAAGACAGGATTGCGGCCAGAAGTGGCAGCAGCCAGAAAACGCGATGAAAATGCCTTGACCCTGATCTGGTATTCACCGGGTGCTCCGGCTTGCCCTTGATCACCTCATCCTCGTGCGATTTGGGTGTTTTTACAAGTGCTTGGTGTTGTTGCGATGACAGGAGACGAAATTTCGCCCCTTTTGGTTGCGATCAGGGGGTGGTCGTGCTGAACTTGATCAATGACGATGGATTTAACCAAAGCCCGAAGATGGAGACGCCCAAATGGCAGACGTGATCGACTACAAAATCCATGGCGAGGAAATGCAGCTTGTCGAGATCGAACTTGATCCGGGCGAGGGCGTGCGGGCCGAAGCCGGGGCGATGATGTATATGTCGGACGGCATTGCCATGCAGACCGGCACGGGCGGCGGGATTTTTTCAGGCTTCAAACGGATGCTGACCGGCGAGGGGTTCTTTATCACCAGTTTCGTCCATGAAGGATCGGGCAAGGGGCATGTCGCCTTTGCCGCGCCCTATCCGGGCAAGGTGGTGCCGATGAATTTGCCGGAACTGGGGGGCGAGATCATTTGCCAGAAGGATGCGTTTTTGTGCGCGGCATCGGGCATTGATATCGATATCGCATTCTCCAAGAAACTCGGTGCCGGTTTGTTTGGCGGCGAGGGCTTTATCCTGCAGCGGTTGCGCGGCGACGGGCTGGCGTTTGTGCATGCGGGTGGCACGATCATCCGCAAGGATTTGCAGGCGGGCCAGACATTGCGTGTGGATACCGGGACACTTGTCGCGATGACGCCATCGGTCGATTATTCGATCAAATTCATTGGCGGCTTTACCAATGCGCTGTTTGGCGGCGAGGGGCTTTTTGTCACGACCCTTGAAGGGCCGGGGACGGTCTGGTTGCAGACATTGCCATTTGCGCGGCTGGCGGACCGGATTGCCGCGGCCCTGCCGCAGGATCGCAACAAGGGTTAGGGACCGGGGCGGAAGCCCGGCTTGAGGATCGCGGCCCTCAGGACGCGATGGCCGGGGTTTTGTCTGTTCCGGGTTTGGGGTTTTGCGCGACCAGATCGCGGGCCCAGCCGAGAAACGCGTTGATCTGTTCCTGCCGGTGGGTGTTTGACCGGCAGGACAGGACATATCCGCGGTCCGATCCCAGTGTCACATCGCCAAGGGTGACGAGCTGCCCGGTTTTCAGGTGCTGCTGCAAAAGGGCGGTCCAGCCAAGGGCCACCCCCTGTCCGGACAGGGTGGCCGAAAGGACGAGCAGATAGGTGTTGAACCGGTGGCCGTAAAGCCGCCCGGTTTCCCGAACCCCGGCGGTGCGCAGCCAGCTTTCCCAGTTAAACCAGCGATGATCGATTTCATCATCCAGATGGATCAGCGGATAATGCCGCAGGTCGGCGATGTTTTTCGGATGACCGCGGGCCTCAAGGAACGCCGGGCTGCAAACCGGGGTGACCTGTTCGGGGATCAGCATCACGTCTTCGGGGTGGCAGTTCCCGAACGAGATTTCGATATCGATATTCTGATCGGCGGCGAAATGCCCGGTCTGGTTGGTGACGACATTGACCTCGATATCGGGATGGCGGGCAATGAATTCCGGAAGATGCGGCATCAGGATGAAGGACGCAAAGGCGAAATCGGTGCCGACACTGAGCCGGGCGGACCGCCTGGTTTTGATCCGTTCCACCGTGCGGTCGATCTGACCGAATGCCACCGAAATGCAATCAAACAATTCCTGCCCGGCGCGCGTCAGTGACACACCGCGATGCTTGCGGCGAAACAGCGGTTGGCCAAGCTGTTCCTCAAGGGCGGTGATCTGGTGGCTGACGGCGGGCTGGCCCACACCGAGTTCACGCGCGGCGGCGGTGAAGCTGGCGCGGCGGGCGGCGGCTTCGAATGCGATCAGGGCATGCGGCGACGGGATGTGATGAAATTTCATGACATGAATTATATTGATACCAATGATCGATGCAAGCGGCCTTCACAACCCCCGGATAAACATGAAACATATGGTTTCCAGTTATTTTCGCATCCGGCCGGTTTGCGAAAGACATCATGTAGGTGAATAGCAAAGGGGGTTAGCGGTGCCGAAGGCCTCAAAACCGATGAATATTCTGTTTGTCATGGCCGACCAGTTGGCCGCGCGGTGTCTGCCGGTTTATGGTCATGAGGTGGTCAAAACGCCCAACATCGATGCGCTGTGTGAAAATGCGGTGGTCTTTGATTCCGCCTATACCAACAGCCCGCTTTGCGCGCCGTCGCGCTTTTGCCTGATGACCGGGCAATTGCCCGGCCGGATCGAGGCTTATGACAACGCATCCGACCTGCCGTCCGATATTCCGACGGTGGCGCATTACCTGCGCCGCGCCGGATATCGCACCGCCCTTTCGGGCAAGATGCATTTTTGCGGTGCCGATCAGCTTCACGGTTACGAGGATCGCCTGACATCGGATATCTATCCGGCGGATTACGGCTGGTATTGCGACTGGGACAATTTCGAAGACCGGCCAAGCTGGTATCACAATATGGGGTCGGTCACGCAGGCAGGGCCGGTTTACCGTTCCAACCAGCTTGATTTCGATGACGAAACCGCGTTCGAGGCGAAGCGTTACCTTTATGATGTCGCGCGCCAGAAGAAACACGATGACCGTCCGTTTTTCCTGACGGTATCCTTTACCCATCCGCATGATCCCTATAATGCGCGTCCGGAATTCTGGGACCTTTATGACGGGGTGGAAATCGATCCGGTGCGGGTCAAGATCGACGATGCGGAACTTGATCCGCATTCACGGCGTTTGCGTCATGTCTATAATCTTGATGAACAGCCGGTTACCGATGACGAAATCCTTCAGGCGCGCCGTGCCTATTATGCGTCGATCAGTTATGTCGACAGTCTGGTCGGGTCGCTGATGCAGACCCTGCGCGAAACCGGCATGGACAACAATACCCTGATCGTGTTTAGCGGTGATCATGGCGACATGCTGGGCGAACGCGGCATGTGGTACAAAATGTCGTGGTTTGAACCGAGCGCCCGGGTGCCGATGTTCTTTGCCTTTCCGGGGGCAAAGGGGCAGAAACGCGTTTCGCAATCGGTATCTCTGATCGATATCCTGCCGACATTGCGCGAGCTTGCCGGGGATGATGCGGCGGGGGCGCTGGCCGGGCCGATTGATGGCAGAAGCCTTGTGCCGCACATGCAGGGCACCGGCGGCCATGACGAGGTGATCGGCGAATATTGCGGCGAGGGGGCGTTGTCCCCGATCATCATGATCCGGCGCGGGGCCTATAAATACATCGCATCGGGGATTGATCCCGATATGCTTTATGACCTTGAAAGCGATCCCGATGAAGTGCACGACCTGATCAATGATCCGGCACATGGCGAAATCCGCGATGCGTTTCGTGCCGAACTTGCGGAAAACTGGGATCTGGATGCGTTCCGCGAACGCGTCATCCACAGCCAGAAACGCCGCAAGCTGGTTTATGAAGCCCTGACACAAGGGCGGGTTACACCGTGGGATCATCAGCCAAAACGCGATAGTTCGACCATGTATATGCGCAATCATCTTGATCTTGATGACGTTGAACTTGACGCGCGTCTGACGGTTCCGGCGGCAGGGGAATGAACGGCCGGAACAGCAATTAACCAATCAGAAGGAGGCAAAAAATGAAAAAAACAGGACTTTTGGGGATGATGGCAATCGGTGTTGCACTGGCCGGGTTTGGCCAGACGACGCCGGCAAGGGCTGCAGATGCCGCCTGCGATACCGTGGTGTTTTCCGACCCGCAATGGACCGACATCACATCGACCAATGCGCTGACCGGTGTGGTGCTTGAAGCCTTGGGCTATCAGCAGAAAGTCGAAACCATTTCCGTGCCGGTGACCTTTGAAATGCTGGGTGCCGGGGAAGTCGACGTGTTTCAGGGCAACTGGATGCCGGCCCAGCAGAAATTTGTTGATGCGGCCAATGAAAAGGGCGGCATTGAAAATCTTGGCGTGAACCTGAAGGGGGCGAAATTCACGCTTGCGGTGCCGGAATATGTTGCGGCGGCGGGGATCAAAAGCTTTGCCGATCTGGGCGCGCATGGTGAAGAGTTCGATCACAAGATTTACGGCATCGAGCCGGGCGCACCGGCCAACCAGCTGATCCAGAAAATGATCGATTCCGGTGATTTCGGTCTTGAGGGCTGGGAACTTGTCGAAAGCAGCGAACAGGCGATGCTGGCACAGGCCAAGCGCCTTGAACGCGGCGAAGACTGGATCGTGTTCCTGGCATGGGCACCGCACCCGATGAACAACCAGTTCGACCTGACCTATCTTGAAGGCGGGGATGAATATTTCGGCCCGAATTACGGCGGGGCGGATGTCTATACGCTGGTGCGCGGTGACTTTGCCAAGGCCTGCCCGAATGTCGGCAAGCTGCTTGATAATGTCAGCTTCACCCTTGATATGGAAAACACCATGATGGGGATGATCATCAATGATGGCATGGCGCCCAATGATGCCGCGACCAAGCTTCTGAAAGAAGACCCGTCGGTTCTTGATGCGTGGCTTGAAGGCGTTACGACCAAGGATGGCGGCGACGGGCTGGCCGCGGTCAAGGATGCACTTGGCGTCTGAGACAGGCGGACATCGTAACCGGATTTGCAAAACCGCCCGTCACCTCACGGGCGGTTTTTTGCATTTCGTGGCAAAAGGTAATACCAATTTGGGACGTATCGGATTAGGCTGGGGGCCAAATTTTTGACCTGCTGGCCCTGCGCCCCGTTTGATACCGCCTGATACTGTGTGATCCCGGCAGGCAGCCACCAAAGACTAAGAGGAACGTCATGTCCCATCGCCAATATGACCGCATTGAAACCCCCGAAAGCCTGATCGCGTCACTGCGCGATATGCTGGGGGATCGCCTGTCGACCGCCGCCGCCGTTCTTGAACAGCATGGCAAGGATGAAAGCTGGCACGCGGCATCCCCGCCTGATGCGGTGGTGTTTGCCACCTCGACCGAGGAAGTCGCGAAGGTCGTGACACTTTGCGCCGAACATAATGTGCCGATCGTGCCGTTTGGCACCGGATCGTCGCTTGAGGGGCATGTGGCGGCCCTTCGAGGCGGGATCTGTATTGATCTTTCGCGGATGGATGCGATCCTTGAGGTCAATAACGAGGACCTTGATTGCCGGGTTCAGGCCGGGGTGACGCGCGAACAGCTTAATGATCATCTGCGCGATACCGGTCTGTTTTTCCCGATTGATCCGGGGGCGAATGCCTCCATCGGCGGGATGACGGCCACGCGTGCATCGGGCACCAATGCGGTGCGTTATGGCACCATGCGCGACAATGTTTTGAACCTTACCGTGGTTACACCGGATGGCAAGATCATCAAGACCGCCAACCGGGCACGCAAATCATCGGCGGGTTATGACCTGACGCGCCTGTTTGTCGGATCCGAAGGTACGCTTGGCGTGATTACCGAAATCGCATTGAAGCTGTATGGCATCCCCGAAGCGATGTCGGCAGCGGTCTGTGCGTTTCCGAGCGTTGATGCGGCGGTCGATACCGTGATCCTGACCATTCAGGCCGGTATTCCGGTGGCGCGCATCGAGTTCCTTGATGAAATGCAAATCCGGGCGATCAACAATTATTCCAAGACCGATCACAAGGAAGCCCCGACCCTGTTCTTCGAATTCCACGGCACCGAAGCCGGTGTGAAGGAACAGGCGGAATTTGTTCAGTCGGTGGCCGAAGAATTTGGTGCCGAGGAATTCCAGTGGGCGACCCGTCAGGAAGACCGCAACAAATTGTGGGCGGCACGCCACAAGGCGTATTACGCGTCGCTGCAGCTTGAACCGGGCAAGGCGGGCATGCCGACGGACGTTTGCGTGCCGATTTCGAAACTGGCCGAGGCGATCCGCGAAACGCGGGCCGATTGCGATGCCAGCCCGCTGACCTGCACGATTGTCGGCCATGTGGGGGATGGCAATTTCCATACCCTGATCCTGCTGGACCCCGAAGATCCGGCGCAGATGGCCGAAGCCAAACGCCTGCATGACCGCATGGTCGAACGTGCGTTGAAACTTGGCGGGACCTGCACAGGCGAACATGGCATCGGTTACGGTAAGCTTGATTTCATGGAAGCCGAACATGGCCCCGATACGATTGCCCTGATGCGCGCCATCAAATCGGCGATTGATCCCAAGGGATTGATGAACCCGGGCAAGCTTATTCCGGGGCTTTGAGGTCATCGGGTCAATCTGTCAGATACATGCAAAACGGGGCCCAAGTGGCCCCGTTTTTTTGTTTGATCGTATCGGATCAGAACCGGAAGGAGACGGACAGGGAGCCGAATTGATCACCCTTGTCCTGACCTTCAAATTCGGCGGTGCGATAGACGTGGGTGTAGGTGAAGCGCGCCTGTCCGACGATGATGGCGAAACCGATTTGCAGATCGCCGACCAGTGGTTCCTTGTCGATGGAATTGCTGTCCTTGAAGGTGTTGCCATCAAGGGTGATGTCGCGCAGCACCCAGCGGCCCGCAGCCCCGGCGAACAGATAGCCGCTAATGGGGACGCCTTCGGTGTCGGGAGCGAAGAAATCCGATCCCGGAAGGCTTGGGCGGATGCGCGGCGGGCCGTAATCCGCCGGCAGGTCAAAGCCCAGCCGGAACATGGTCCCAAGTTCGGCATTGGTGTAGGCGTTACCCAGCATGAAACCGGCATGCGGGGTGGCGTCATATTCAAGGCCAAGAACATCACCCTCGAACCAGCTTCGGTATTTGCGTTCATAGGCCAGGTTTACAATCGGTTCGTTGCGGATCTGGTTGTCCCAGCCCCGGGGTTCCGGGCTGTCGATCATTTTATGGACGACTTTCTGGGTGTTGTCGGCGAAGGATGCCGGGCCGACAACGCCAAGCGTCAGTTCAAGCGTATCAATTCGCGAATAGTCGCTGTCGCCTTCGCGCTGCAGGCCGGTATCGGACAGAAGCCCGACACTGCCATACAGCAAACCAGCCCACGGGCGGTCATCGGGCTGGTTTTCGGCAATGGTGATGTCGTTTGGTGTGAACATGCTTTGCCCGACGGCGTAGCTTGTGCGGATGCGGCCGTTCGATGCGAAAAACGGCACGGCCTTGGCTGCACTCAGCACCGGCTCGGGGGCGTTGTCTTCGGGGGAAACGAAGGCCAGCCGGACACCATTGGTGTAATGCTGATCCTGATTGTTCTTGGTGAACAGATCATTTTCAATCGACAGCGACACCCCCCATTTATCATCGGGGGTACGCATGGATTGCGGGCCCTTGGCGGTATCCTGCTGGGCGTGTGCGATATTGGCAATGGTCAGGGCACCAAGGACGGGCAGTGATGCCAGAAGGCGTGTCGAAGCGGTTGTGGACGATGTCATCGAATGCTCTGATCATTATTTGCGCGTAACTTCCGGACCATGAAATCAATCACGGTTCTGATCTTACGCAGTTTATGACGTTGCGGTGCACATAAAGCGAAAAGTCCCAGTTCGCGCGGGGCGAAATCATCGAGCAGGCTTATCAGGCTGCCATCCTTTAGCAAATCCTCGACAACCAGACGGGGTGTCAGCGTGATCCCGCAACCTTGCAGCAGGGCGTCACGCTTCGCAAGGCTGCTATTGACATAAAAGCGGCCTTTGACCTGAATGCTGCGTTCATGTTCACCATCGGAGAAGGTCCAGAAACCCGGACGACTGTCATTGGTGTAAACAAAGCAGTTGTGGTTCAACAGATCCTCGGGTCTGGTCAGTGGCGGGGATTTGGCAATATAGGCGGGGCTTGCGCACAAGAACTCTAGAATAGCCGCATAATCGCCGGGCAATAAGGCTTGAATTGGGCAGCAATTCACTGACCCGAAGGGCGATATCAAAGCCTGCGTCTACCAGATCGACGACCTTGTCATTCAGTTCAAGTTCGATGGTCAGTTCGGGATAGGCATCGATCATTTCGGCAATCATCGGGGACAGTTGCCGGATGCCAAACGACATGGGAGCGGCAATACGCACCCGGCCACGCGGACCTTCATTCAGGTCACGCACGGTTTCATCGGCATCGGCCATTTCATCAAGGATGCCGGTAATCCGGCCAAGATAGGTTTCACCTGCCTCGGTCAGGCTCATGCGGCGCGTCGTGCGGGCGATCAGCTGCACGCCAAGCTGATCTTCAAGCGCGTTGATATGCTTGGTCATCGAACCCGGCGTCATGTTGAGTTCCCGGGCCGCGGCGGCAAATGTGCCGCGTTCGGCGATTTTGCGAAAACATTCCAGTGCGCGCAGACGGTCCATTCATAACCCCGTGAATTGATCCAATAATTTCCATATTGGAAATAAACTACGATCAAATACCGGCAAGATCGACTGATAATGTTGTGCTAGTTTGAACAAAATTGAAATTGCCCGCGCGCCCCACATATCTGCGCCGGCCGGAGGAAGGATCAAGATCATGAGCGCCACCTGGCTCAAACCTGTTTTATTGCTGATTGGTTCCGGAACGATGGGCGGCAGTTCCATCCTGCTTGCCAAAGTTGGTGTGCAGGAGGGTATTCCGGCACTGTCCTATCTGTTCTGGCAATGCCTTGGGGCCGGAGTGGTTCTGGGCATATTGTCGATTGGCCGGGGCGGTTTGCCGCCATTGCGTGCGACCTATATCCGTTATTATTTTCTGGCCGGTCTGGTCAGCCTGGCTTTGCCGATGGGGCTTGGCTATTTCATGGTGCCCTATATCGGGGCATCGATGGCCGGGGTCTTTACCGCATTGCCGCCATTGATGACCTATCTGATTTCGATGGGCATCGGGATTGAAACCGCGCAATTCAAACGCCTGATGGGGTTGATGGTCGGCTTCTGTGGTGTGCTGTTTTTGTATGTGCCGCAGATCAGTGCGCCCGATAGCACCATTCTGGTTTATCTGCTGGTGGCGGCCCTGATCCCGGTCAGTCTGGCGATTGGCAATGTGTACCGGACGGTGGCATGGCCCAAGGGGGCATCGCCCTTGACACTGGCATCGGGGATGATGCTGGCCAGTGCGATCCTGTGTCTTGTGTTTGAAACCGGTCGTGATCAGTTGCATGTCCCCGATTTCGGCAATGGCATGGCGTGGCTGATCATCGGGGTTCAGATGGCGGTCGCCAGCATGATGTATATCTGCCATTTCGAATTGCAGCGCGTGGCAGGCCCCGTATTCCTGAGCCAGATCGGCTATGTCATGGCCCTGACCAGCCTTGCCGGTGGGACGTTGCTTCTGGGGGAAACATTACGCCCGGAACTGATCGTAACACTGGGCTGTGTGGTGGCGGGTACGTTCCTTGTGCGCCCGGCACGGCCAGCGGATCGGCGGGCATCGGCCACCAGTTAATCCGACCCGACAACAGAAAACGCCGCCCATTGATCAAGGGCGGCGTTTTTTTGATGGTGAAGGTCAGGCGTTGTGTGCCGGTTACGGCACCACGCGCCGCAGGCGGCGGGCTTCGGCCTTTTCGGTATCGATCAGACCGCGATAGGCATGCCAGCTTGAATAACCCAGAAGCGGCATCATGATCGCAAGACCCAGCAGGAAAACCACCATGCCACACGCCGCCATGACGGCAATCATCGCGGCCCAGCCGGTCAGGACCCGCCAGTTTTTGCGGAATGCCGCAACGCTTGTGATCAAAGCGGTAATCACATCAACATCGCGATCCACCAGAAGCGGGATTGATACCACCGTGATGGCAAACACCATCATCGCCAGCACCCCGCCAAGGATGGTGCCGGTAATCAGAAACGTGATGGCATCGCGCGAGAAAAAGGTTTCCCAGATCAACACATCAAGGGACGGCACCGATCCGTTGTAAAACAGCGCGAATAACAGCATCGCGATGCGCGTCCATGCCAGGAAGAACAGCATCAGAATGACGCCAATCGCGCCAAGCTGCCCGGGATTGCGCCGGAAGCCATTCAGGCTGTGCCACAGGGTGACATTTTCGCCCATTTCAAGGCGGCGGCTGGTTTCATAAAGGCCGACCGCGATGACCGGGGCCAGAAGCATGAAGCCAGCACCCAGCGGCAGGGTCAGATAGGGCTGACCCGATTGAAAGAGACTAAGCAGAATAAGGTAACCGGCAATAACGCAAAGCCCGCCATAGGCAAGGCCGATGGCCGGGGTGCGTTTGAAATCGCGCCAGCCTGCTTCAAGCCATTTGCCCGACTGGTCACTGGTGACTTCGCGGATCGCTATGCCTTGCGGAAGTCCGCTGACGGGACCCGTTGATTGTTCAATTGTCGTTTCGGACATCTGCATCCTCCCTGCACCTTATTGACAAAGGTGGCCGATACACAAACTCAAAATCCTGAAAGCTTGTTCTTTTTTGTTGATGATATCACTTCGAAAAACAATTGCCAGTGTTGGCTGTGTTGAATGTCATTAGATTTTCATATGAGTATTTACCGATGGTTTTCCATAGGCCACGGCTTGATAGCAGGCGGTTTTGGTCACAAATACATATGTGAACCGGCAAAAGGGAAAAATCCGTACCGGATAAGCACGTAAACAGCATCATCAACCAACTTGTTGCCATTTTCTGTTGCGACGAGCGGTATGAGCCATATGCTGCTGGAATCAAATCATAACATTGCACTCTGCCGAGCCGTCGGTTTCCAGAGTGCCGAGCAAAAAGCGGAGCCGGACTGTTGAAAAAGATCCTTGCCGTGATTGGTGCCGTTCTGGTCGTGATCATCGCCGCCCTGTTGATCATTCCATCCCTGATCGACTGGAACGGTTACAAGCCACAAATCACCCAGGCAGTGCGTGAAGCAACCGGCCGCAATCTTGATATTCGCGGTGATCTTTCAATGTCTGTCCTGCCGTTCCCGGCTCTTTCGGTCGAGCAGGTGACACTCAGCAACCTGCCCGGCGCGCAGGACCCCGACATGGTATCGGTCGAGGAAGTCCGCGTTTCGGTGGCCCTGATGCCGCTTCTGACCGGCAATGTGCAGGTCACCGAAATCAGCCTGATCGATCCGGTGATTTCCATCGAGACGTTCGAAGATGGCAGCAACAATCTGGTATTTGATCCGGCACAGGCCACCCCAAGCGGCCCGGATGCCGGCACGATCACGACACCGCCATCCGCAACCCCGTCACCATCACCGGCACCCGAAGGCGATGCGGCAACACCCGAAGCGCAGCCGGGTGGCAGTGATGCCGGTTCATCCGATTTTGCCAGCACGATCCAGATTGATCGTCTGGAAATCGAAAATGCCACGATCCTGTATCACACGCCGGGCAGCACGGAGCGGATCGAGGGGCTGACCCTTGGCGTGTCGGCCGATAGCCTGAATGGTCCGGCCGAGGGCGAGGGTTATGTTTTCTATCGCGGGATTCCGTTGACATTTAATTTCAATGTCGGTCAGGTCAGCCAGACCGGCCCGTTCCCGGTTGGCATGCAGATCGGCATCGACAAGGTTGATGGTGGCATCAATGTCAGCGGTCAGGTTGATCTTTCGGCGGAATATCCGGGCTTTAACGGCCAGATTGACGGCAAGTTCGATGATCTGCGTGAAGCCGCCCTTCGCATTGCCGGTGAGGGGGCCGATATCCCCGATATCGCGGCCAAGCCGTTCAATCTGGGCGGGCAGGTTGCCGCCAATGCCAAATCGGTCACGGTCAATGACCTGTCGATCCGGTTTGGCGAAACCCGTGGATCGGGCGCGATCGCGATTGATCAGGACCCGAAAATGAAGGCCGATGTGGCGCTTCGTTTCAATCAGCTTGATCTCGATTCAATCCTTGTTCTGACCCATATGGGCGATGGTGCCGCCCCGGCAGGCGGTACGGGCACCGATGGCAATGGCGATGCCGCCCCGGCGAATGGCGGGAATGCAACAGGTGGCCAGTCGATCCCGTCGCAGGGTGGCAAGAAATCGGGTGCGGCCAATGGGCCGATGATCCCGGCCGATCTGACCGCGTCGATTGATTTTGAGGTTGAAACCCTGATTTACAATCAGACACCGGTGCATAATGCGCGGATCAATGCCGCGATTGCCAATAGCAAGGTGACGCTGAACGAAGTTTCGGCGGGGCTTCCGGGCGGAACCGATTTCTCGGTCTTTGGCAGTATTTCGGGTGAGGGTCCGAAACCGAGTGCGGCCCTGTCCTATGAGGTGGCATCGGAAAATATTCGGGCGGTGGCGCGCTGGCTTGGGGCGGATGTAGATGGCATCCGTGCGGACCGTCTGCGCCGTTTCTCGTTGACCGGCGGGATCAAGGGAACACCCGACAAGCTTGATATTTCCGATCTGGATATGCGGATCGACGATACGGCCATTCGCGGTGCCATCGTCGCCAATCTGAGCGGCGAGGGATTGCCTGCCCTTGGCATCGGTCTGAAACTGGACCGGATCAATCTGGATCAGTATATCAGCGCGGCCCCGGCGGGCGCCAATGGTGATACGGCGCCAGGTGCGACGGCAAGTGATCCGGCTGCGTCCGGTTCCGGCACGGCGTCGGGTGGTTCGGACAGTGCGGCCCCGTCTTCGGGGCCTGCGGCGGGCGGCGATGCCATGGTCAAAACCATCAAGGATGCGTTGGCACCACTTGACGGGATTGCGGCCAATTATCGGCTGGCGGCGGATGAAATCATTTCATCGGGCGTGTCGATCAAGGGGATTTCCATTGATGGCAGCCTGACCGGTTCGCAGATCAAGCTGAATAATTTTGCGGTGGCGGATGCGGTCGGTCTGTCGGCAAGTGCCAGCGGGGTTTTCCGTGGCGATATTGCCGTTCCGGCATTCGAGGGGCTTAAGCTTAAGGTCACGGCCAAAACGCTGGAGCCGGTGGCGAAGCTGACAGGTATTACGCTTCCGGCACCGGCAAGCGAATATAAAAGCATTCAGGCCAATGTCGGGCTGAATGGTCCGGTGACCGGCCCGAACCTTGATCTTGATGTGTCCAATCCGTTGATGCAGGTGGCATTGAATGGGGTTTTGCAGGACCTGTTTGGCGCGACACCGGGCATTGACGGCAAACTTGCGATGCAGGCATCAAGCCTGAACCGTGTATTGCCGTTGGTGGCACCGACTTATGAACCGTCGGGCAATCTGGGGCGTCTGGTCCTGGATAGTACGGTCAAGGGCAATGCCAAGAATGTTGCGCTTGATATCGCGAAGTTCGGCATCGGTCCGTTTGAAACCAAGGGTGATGTCGATTTTGATGCCAGCGGCGAACAGCCGAAACTTTCTGTTGCCCTTTCGGGCGGGACGCTGAATGTCGATCCGTTCGTGCCAGCCGCCAAACGCGCCGGTCTGATGCCGGAAGGCGGCAGTGGTCCGCGCCGTGCGGCATTCAATATGCCAACAGGCATGAAAGTCACGACGGTTGATGCCCGCGATGGCACGCCGTGGGATGACACGGTGATTGATGTTTCGGCCCTGCGTTCGATTGATGCCGATATTTCGCTGGCACTTGATCAGCTTGATTTCGATACCTACAGCCTTGTGAAGCCGGACCTTGAGGCGACGCTTGTGACCGGGCTTCTGACTATCGAGAAATTCACCGGCCTTCTGGGTGACGGGGATCTTTCGATTGATGGCACGTTTGATGCGCGTAATTCCGATACGCCGAAACTGGCGCTTAAAGGCAGCCTTGACGGCGCGGATATCGAAAAACTGGCCCCGATCCGGGTTGCCAATGACACGGTGATTGGCGGGGCGGCGACCAAGTTTGATGTGACCGCATCGGGCAATACGTCGCGCAAGCTGGTCAGTGCGTTGAACGGGACGGCGAACCTTGTTCTCAATAATGTCCGGTTCAGCAATGCCGACAAGCGGTCGGAAGATCCGAAGCTGAACATTCAGGCATTGTTGCAGCAGGGGCCGCAGGCGATGGTGGTTGAAGGGGTCGGTAACAACGATCTGGTTCAGAGCCTTGAAGCCGATATCGCCATCACCAACGGGATCGCCAAAACCACCCGTGTCGAAGCGGTATCGCGCGTGGGCACGGCGGATGCCGATGCGACCCTTGATCTGCCGAAATGGCAGATGGACACCCAGGCCGATTTCGATTTTTCCAAGAAAATCGAAGAACTGCCGCCATTCAGCGTTTACGCCAAAGGCAATATCAGCAACCCGGCAATTACCGGGCGCATGGACAAGGTTGCGATCAAGGTTCTGGATAATATCCTTGATAAGGCACTGGGCGGGAGTGGTTCATCCGGCAGCGGGTCGTCAGGTTCGGGAAGTTCGGGCAAGGACGCGGCAAAGGATGTCCTGAAAGGGCTTTTGAACCAGTTCGGTCGGTGATTTTCTGACACGGCCCTAAATGACGAAACGGCCCTGCAATGCGGGGCCGTTTTGCTTTTGGCGGGGGGCTTTGGGACATGGCTGTCATAAAAAGGCAAAAAAACCTTAACAAACCGGGTTTGCTTCGACATGATCCGCGCGTCGATTCCCTTTTTAGTAACGGTTGATCATGGTCGCAAAGAAAACCGCTCTGGATAAGGATCTCAAATGGCAGCGCCGCATGGATGCGGGTGTCGGTGAGACTGCTTCCCTGAGTGCGAAGCTCGGACTTGCGCTTGTCTTTCTTTTGGCGTGCAGCGCCTTTGTTGCCTTTCATATGGGTGGCTTGCCGCAAAGTGGGTTCCTGATCGCCGCCGCGGTGATTGGCGGTTACATGGCGCTGAATATCGGCGCCAACGACGTGGCCAACAATGTTGGTCCCGCTGTTGGTTCAAAGGCGCTGACCATGGTTGGCGCCCTTTTGATTGCAGCCGTGTTTGAAGCCGCCGGTGCGATTATCGCCGGTGGCGATGTTGTCGGCACGATCAAGAACGGCATCATCGACCCGACGCAGATGCCTGATGCGCAGACCTTTGTCTGGGCGATGATGGCGGCCCTTCTGGCAGCCGCCCTTTGGCTTAACCTTGCCACGTGGCTTGGTGCGCCGGTTTCGACCACCCATTCCATCGTCGGTGGGGTGATGGGGGCCGGTATGGCAGCGGTCGGGATTGATGCGGTAAACTGGCCGACCATGGGGACGATTGCGGCAAGCTGGGTGATTTCGCCGGTTTTGGGCGGGGTGATTGCCGCCGGGTTCCTTGCCTTTATCAAGTTCAGAATTCTTTATACCGACAACCGTGTCGAGGCGGCCCGCAAATGGGTGCCGATCCTGGTCGGTGTGATGGTATCGGCCTTTACCATGTATCTGATGATGAAGGGGATATCGAAGGTCTGGAAAACCGAGACCTGGCAGGTTGTTCTGATCGGCATAGGTGCGTTTTTCGTGACCCTTTTCCCCGTGCGCAAGGCGGTCCTGCGGGCATCGCGCAGCATGACCGGGCGGCGCAAGGAAATCGCATCGCTGTTTCGTATTCCGCTGATTGTGTCCGCCGCCCTTCTGTCATTCGCGCATGGGTCAAACGATGTGGCGAATGCCATCGGTCCGTTGGCCGCCATCGTTTCGGGTGTTGATAGCGGTCAGATCGTGACATCGGCCCCGATCCCGATCTGGGTGATGGTGATTGGTGCGATTGGCATTTCGGCCGGTCTGATCCTTTTCGGGCCGAAACTGATCAAGACGGTCGGATCGAAAATCACCAAGCTTGATCCGATCCGGGCTTATACCGTGGCGCTGTCGGCGGCATTGACGGTGATTGTGGCATCCGCCCTTGGCCTTCCGGTCAGTTCGACGCATATCGCGGTTGGTGCGGTTTTTGGCGTCGGGTTCCTGCGTGAAACGCTGAGCCATCGTCGCCGGGTCGACAATGCGCCGATGCTGGTTGGCGAAGATACCGAAACCGACGAACAGAAACAGCATATCGAAGCCCTGCGCCAGCTTGACCCGGCACAGGCCGAAAAGGCCGAGAAGAAACTGCGCAAGCGGTTGCTGGTGCGGCGTCGTTATGCGGTGACGATTGCGACCGCCTGGGTGATCACGGTTCCGGCCGGGGCGTTCCTTGGCGCGTTGCTGTTTTTCACCATTCGCGGGATCATGCTTTAATTCCGACGGAATTAAGCGCAGAATTGAAGTTTCGCGGCACGGTGCTCCTCCTTTTCCCCGGGGCAGCTTGCAGCGATCTGCAGCGGCGGTCAGGCTTTGGTCTGGCCGCCGTTTTTCCTTGACCCTGTGCGGTGGCAAGCGTAATTACCGAAAACATAATTTGAATCAAACCCGTGCCGAATCGTCGCCCAATCAAAGTGGGCCGCGAGATTTCTTATGCGTGCGTTCTGCTTCTGGTCAGGATTTTGGTTAAGGAAAAACGATGAAAGCCATCATTATTGGCGTTCTGGCAATGGCCGTGACGGTTGTTGCATCGAACATTCTGGTTGAATATCCGCTGCCGGGCGTTCTGGCCGACTGGCTGACTTATGGCGCGTTTACATATCCGGTGGCGTTTCTGGTTACCGATCTGACCAACCGGGCGCGCGGGGCGAAGGCCGCACGCGTAGTCGTTCTGGCAGGCTTTGCGATTGCGGTTGTGTTGTCTTTGATCGTGGCGGACACGCGCATTGCAATTGCATCGGGCACGGCGTTTCTGATTGCGCAGATGCTCGACATTACGGTGTTTGACAAGCTGCGCCGGGCGACCTGGTGGAAAGCACCGCTGATATCATCGGGGATCGGATCGGCCGTCGATACGGCTTTGTTCTTTTCCATCGCGTTCGTCGGTACCGGGCTTCCTTGGCACACATGGGCGATGGGCGATTTCGCGGCCAAGGTGATCATGGCGCTGACCTGTCTGGCACCGTTCCGTTTGCTGATGACGGTGGTGACCCCGCGCATGAAAGCAGCCCCCGCCCAAAGCTGATGGCGGGTTGATGCCAGGTGGATGCAGGGCTGATATTCCGACGCGATGCCTTGAGGTTTTGCAAAGAGGGGCGGTATAAAACGCCCCTCTGATTTTTTCTGATAATTGCAGGTTTTGTTTTTCCGATGAAAGTCGATCTGTTCGATTTCGATCTGCCGCGTGAGTGCATTGCCGAACATCCGGCCAATCCGCGTGACAGTGCCCGTATGCTTGACCTGACGGGCGGGGAAACGCATGACCGCATCGTTCGCGAACTGCCCGATATCCTGCAGCCCGGCGACCTTCTGATTTCCAATGATACCCGCGTGATCCCGGCCCGCCTGTTTGGCAAGCGCGGCGATGCAGGCATTGAAGTGACCCTGCACAAGCAGGAAGGTCTTGCACAATGGCGCGCCTTTGCCAAACCGGCCAAGAAGCTGCGCGTTGGCGAAACCTTCAGGGTTGCCGATGATTTCGAAGCCGAAGTCATGGAAAAGAAAGACGGCGGCGAGGTGTTGCTGCGGTTTAACGTTGCCGGTGCCGATCTGATTGCAGCGCTTGAAAAATATGGCGTGATGCCGTTGCCGCCCTATATCCGGCGCGACAAGGGCGGGGATGATCAGGACAGATCGGATTATCAGACGATTTTCGCCCAGCATGATGGTGCGGTGGCAGCCCCGACTGCGGGTTTGCATTTCACCCCGGAATTGCTGGCAGCAATTGATGCGCGCGGTATTGAGCGCCGCACGATCACGCTTCATGTCGGGGCGGGCACGTTTTTGCCGGTCAAGGTCGATGATACCGACGATCATAAGATGCATGCCGAATGGGGCAGCATATCGCCCGAGATCGCGAACCTGATCAACGAAACGCGCGCCAAGGGCGGGCGGGTGATTGCGGTGGGGACGACGTCGCTTCGGTTGCTTGAAAGTGCGGCGCGCGAAGACGGGGTGGTTGAACCGTTCGAGAACGAAACCGACATCTTTATTACGCCGGGCTATAAATTCCGGGCGGTTGATATGCTGCTGACCAATTTCCATCTGCCGCGGTCGACGCTGTTTATGCTGGTATCGGCCTTTGCCGGGTTTGATCGCATGCAAGCGGCCTATGGCCACGCGATTGAAAACAGATACCGTTTCTATTCCTATGGCGATTGCAGCCTGCTTGAATGCGCCAGCAAGATTGAAAAAAGCTGATGACTGAATTCCGTTATGAACTTCTGGCGACCGACGGCAAGGCCCGTCTCGGCCGCATTCATACCGCCCACGGCGTGATCGATACCCCGGCCTTCATGCCGGTCGGAACGGCTGCCACGGTCAAGGGCATGCTGCCGGAAAACGTTGCCGATACCGGTGCGCAAATCCTGCTTGGCAACACCTATCACCTGATGCTGCGCCCCGGTGCGGAGCGCATTGCACGCCTTGGCGGTTTGCACAAATTCATGAATTGGGACAAGCCGATCCTGACTGATAGCGGCGGGTATCAGGTGATGTCACTGTCCAAACTGCGCAAGATCACCGAAGATGGTGTTACGTTCAAAAGCCATATCGACGGGCGCAAATTTGCGCTGTCGCCGGAACGGTCGATGGAAATCCAGCATCTGCTGGGGTCGACCATCACCATGGCGTTTGACGAATGCACCCCGTTCCCGGCGACCGAGCAGCAGGCCGCGGATTCCATGCGCATGTCGATGCGCTGGGCCAAGCGGTCCAAGGATGCGTTTGTCGAACGTGACGGCTATGCGCTTTATGGCATTCAGCAGGGCAGTGTTTTTGAAAACCTGCGGCGCGAAAGTTCCGAAAAACTGGCCGAACTTGACCTTCCGGGCCATTCGGTCGGCGGGCTTGCGGTTGGCGAGGGCCAGCAGATCATGTTCGATACACTTGATTTCTGTGTCGATATGCTGCCGGCCAACAAGCCCCGTTACCTGATGGGGGTTGGCAAGCCATCGGACCTTGTCGGTGCGGTGATGCGCGGGATTGACCAGTTTGATTGCGTTTTGCCGACCCGTTCGGGCCGCAATGCGCAGGCCTTTACCCATCGCGGGACGCTGAACCTTAAAAACGGCCGTCATCGCGATGATGACCGTCCGCTTGACGATCAATGCAATTGCCCGGCCTGCACGAAATATTCGCGGGCCTATCTGCATCACCTGATCAAGGCGGGCGAGATTTTGGGGGCGGTTCTGCTGACGTGGCATAACCTTGCCTATTATCAGGATCTGATGCGCGGCATGCGGGACGCCATTTCCGAGGGCCGTATGGAACAGTTCGCCCGTGATTTTTACGCCGGGCAGGAAGGCGGGGACATTGATCCCGTGCCGATCATCGAGGATTAATCACATGGCCGATCAAACCATTTACGACAACCTGACTATGCTGGGCGGGACCACCGAACAGCCCGCAAGCCCGGATGAGGCAGTCCTTGAACGGGTGCAGAACCCGCAGGCGGGAACCGATTACTGCGTGCGGTTTGTCGCACCGGAATTCACATCGCTTTGCCCGATCACCGGTCAGCCGGATTTCGCCCATCTGGTGATTGATTATGTGCCGGGTGACTGGCTTGTCGAAAGCAAGTCGCTGAAGCTGTTTCTGACGTCGTTTCGCAATCATGGCTCGTTCCACGAGGATTGCACGGTCAAGGTCGGCAAACGGATTGCCGATATGATTGATCCGAAATGGCTGCGCATTGGTGGCTACTGGTATCCGCGCGGCGGCATTCCGATTGACGTGTTTTACCAGACCGGCCCGGCCCCCGAAGGGGTGTGGATCCCCGATCAGGGTGTGGCGCCCTATCGCGGGCGTGGCTAGTAGCGAGGTCTGCCGGAATTGCAGCGAAATCAAAGGCTGCTATCGGGAAACCGGTGGCAGCCTTTTGTTTTGGGGGGTACCGGTATGTATAGTTATTAACAATGCGAATTATTCTCATTGTTTTGTGTTATGGTTCTTGCTAATACACGGGCGGAACAGGGGAACCTGTATCATTTGGCAACGGCATGTTTGGGCAAGACCATGGCGCGCAACAGCGCATCGGTTCTGATCGCAAGCTTTCAGGAAAATTACGAACAGCTTTTCCGGTTTCTGACCCGAAAGCTGGGCGGGGACCATGAACGCGCAGCCGATGTCGTGCAGGATACCTATGTGCGGCTTGCCGATACACCCGATCAGGGGGACGTGATCGAAAATCCGCGTGCCTATGTCTATCGGGTTGCCGGGAACCTTGCGATTGACGGGATCAGGCGGGAAAAACGCATCACCGCCCATCACGACATGGACGAGGATACCGACGCGATCCACGATCCCAAACCCGGCCCAGAAAACATTATCCTGGATCGCGAACAGATATTACTGCTTGATAAAGCATTGGAAAAACTGCCAGAAAAGCCACGCATGGCGTTGCTGATGTTTCGGGTCGATGGTTTGTCGCACAGTGAAATTGCCAGGCGCCTTGGCGTATCGAACAGCATGGTGGCGAAATATATCGTGCGCGCCCTGCAACATTGCCGCGACGAGCTTCTGCGCGAGGGCAAAAAATAATGACGGAAATCATTGTGGATTTGCCCCTGCCCAAACGTCTTAACAGTAAGGGCCTCATAGCCGGGGCCGGACAGAACCATTTTCGGGGTATCGGGTTTTGAAAACCGGGCATTCGGATCCGCAGTCAACAGACAGGCCAGTGGCGACTGATCTTGGCGATCAGGCGATCGAGTGGCTCGTGATGTTGCAATCGGGCGATGCCGGTGCGCGGGATCGTGCAGCCTTTGCCGACTGGTGCGCGCAAAGCCCGGATCATGCCCGTGCCGCGGCCGAGGCCCGAAGCCTTTTTGCCGCCGTCGGTCAAACCGAAGCCGCGCAGCAATGGCAGGAAAATCCCGATATCCGGCACGAGATCGGCAGTTTCCAGTCACCCGCGCCGGGGACCGCAACACCCCGCAGGCAACTTACGCTACAACTGGCACAACGCAGGGTATCCGGCCCCCGGCCCGGACGCCTTGTCATTGCCGGGGCAATGGTTTGTGCCTTGATGCTGGCGGTGTTTGGTGGGGTGGAAGCAACCGGGCCCATCGCGCGCTGGACATCGGATTATAGCACCGCCATCGGGCAGCAGCGCGTGGTGACGCTTGCCGATGGGTCGGTTGCGCATATGAATACCGCATCGGCCTTTTCGGTTAATTTTTCCGGCCCGCGCCGCGAAATCCGCCTTGAAGCGGGCGAAGTGATTTTTGACGTGGCAAAGGATGCCGATCATCCGTTTGTCGTTTCCGCCAATGGTGGGGCGGCACGCGCGGTTGGCACGGTTTACGGGGTTCGGCTTGACGGTAACGCGGCGAATGTCACCGTGCGCGAAGGCATTGTCGAAGTCACCAGTGGCGATAGTGAGCCGGTGCGGATCACCGTCGGGCAGCAAGTGCGTTATGATGGCAATGGCGGGCTGAAAAAGATCACGGATGCCGATCTTGCCGCCTATGGCAGTTGGCAGCGCGGCAAGCTGATTTTCAATCAGCGGACCCTTGCGGATGTGATGGAAGAACTGCAACGCTATCAGCCGGGGAAAATCGTTGTGGCGCGGGATGCGTTGCGCGGGCTTAAGGTTACGGGGGTGTTTGAAACCGCCGACCTCGATGCGATTTTCGCCTCCATCGAACAGACGACGTCGGCGCGTGTCACCCGGTTGCCGCTCCTGACCGTCATCTATTGATCTTCTGCGGGCGGCCAAATCCCCGGTTTTTTGGCCTTTTTCCTGTCTCTATCCGGCTTCGGAAAATTTTTTGAATTTTTTACTGCAAATCACGTTAGGCGGTTTCGTCTCAGAAATAACAGCGAATGATTTCGGTTCTTAATTTCATTCGCATTGGGGTTTCTGACGAAAAGGCTTATGGAATGAATACAAACGTTTGTGTGGTCCGGCGGATGATGCTGATGGGCTGGAAACGCCGTCTTGCGGTAACCACGGTGATTTCCGGCATCACGGCCATCGCACCGTTTTATGCGATGGCCGCCGATATTGCGCCATCGCGGGACAATGCCGAAATCGCACAGGCGAGCGTGATTGATTTCAACATCCCGGCACAGGACCTTGACCGAGCCCTGACCAGCCTTGCCGATCAGGCAGGTGTGCGTCTGTTCTTCCCGTCCGGCGGGATTTCCGGGGTTCAGGCATCCGCCGTTCAGGGGGAAATGACGGTTGATCAGGCATTGGGGCAGCTTCTGAGCGGGACGGGTTACACCTGGCGCTTTACCGAGGATAATACCGTCACGATTGAACAGATTGCCGCCAGTGGTGAAACGGTTCTTGATCCTGTCCGGGTCGAAGCCAATGCGGTCACCGAAACCGCCGATGGGCCGGTGGACGGCTATGTCGCGACCCGGTCGCGTGCGGCAACCAAAACCGGAACGCCGATCCTTGAAACACCGCAAAGCATTACGGTGGTGACCAAGGAGCAGATGGAAGATCAGGGATCGCAGACGGTGATGCAGGCGATGCGCTATACCCCCGGTGCCTTTACCGGACAGGTCGGTGCATCAAACCGGTACGATTACATCATTTTGCGCGGTCTGGTGGATCGCAGCATCGATAATATCTATCTCGATGGTCTGAAAACCATGAGCGATGATTCGACCTATAGCTCGATGCAGATCGATCCCTATTTCGTCGAACGTGCCGACGTGGTCAAAGGTCCGGCATCGGTTCTTTATGGCCGCAGTTCGCCCGGTGGTCTTGTGGCATTATCAAGCAAGAAACCGCAATTCGAACAGCAGGGCGAAGTCGAACTTTCCTATGGCAACCGCAATCAGCGCGGGGTCGGTTTTGATTTCACCGGTCCGCTGGACGAGGCAGGCAAGCTTGCCTATCGCGTTGTCGGCAAAGCAGATGCGTCCGACACCCAGTTCGAAGGCACCGAAGAAGAACGTTATGCCATTGCCCCGTCACTGACAGCCAATATCAGCGATGATACGCGCCTGACACTGTCGGGTTATTTCCAGAAAGACCCGGAAGGCGGCACCCATAATGGCCTTCCGTCCGAAGGCACGCTTTTCCCGCGTAACGGCCAGTATATCTCAAACACTTTCTTTGACGGTGATCCGGCATTGGAAAGTTTCGAGCGCACCCAGAATATGGTTGGTTACGAGTTCGAACATGATTTCGACGATACATGGACGGTGCGCCAGAACTTTCGCTTCCTTGACGCCGATGTGCATCTTGACCAGATCTATCAGACGGGCTGGAGCGGCACCTCGAACGAATTGACCCGTACCTATGGCGGTGGTGATGAAAGCCTTCGGGCCTTTACGGTGGATAACCAGGCCGAAGCCAATTTTGCCACTGGCGATATCGATCACACGGTTCTGATGGGCTTTGACTATCAGGATCGTAAAAGTGAAAATGAATGGCTGTTTACCGGGGCATCGAACATCGATGCATTCAATCCGGTCTATGGTAGCCCCGGGGTTGCTTTGGGAACAATCACCAACAGCAACAGCCGATCCCTTGAACAGGCAGGGCTTTATGCCGAGGATCAGCTGGCCTATGAAAACTGGCGTTTCTCGCTGGGCCTTCGGCAGGATTGGCTGGAAACCAGCAACCTGAACCGTTTGACCAATGTTGAACAGGGTGAAGATCGCAGCAAGCTTACCAAACGCGGTGGTGTGCTTTATCTGTTTGATAACGGCATCGCGCCCTATTTCAATTATTCGGAATCCTTCAATCCCAGTCTGTCGAGTGATGCATCCGGCAAACCGCTGGAACCGACCGAGGGCACGCAATATGAAGTCGGTGTAAAATTCCAGCCTGAAGGCAGCAGAACGATGCTGAGTGCGGCGGCATTCCATATCGAACAGGAGAACGTTGCGGTTTATAACAATCTGACGACGGCATGGGAGCCGGTTGGAACGATTGAATCCCAAGGCATTGAGCTTGAGGCGCGGACCGAACTGACCGACAATCTTAGCGTGCTGGCCGGTTACACTTATACCGATGCGTCCTTTGATGCGCCGGGGTCGGTCAAGGATGGCAATCGTCCGCAGCAGGTGCCGGAACATATGGTGTCGCTTTGGGGGCATTACCGCTTTGATCAGGGGGCGCTTGACGGGCTCGGTATCGGGGCGGGGATCCGCTATGTCGGTGAAACTGCCGCCAACGAGGCGAACACCCTTATGGTTCCGGACTACACGCTGGTTGATGTCGTGCTGAACTATGATCTGGCACAGGTTGGTATGAACAATGCCGATTTCCGGCTGAACGTGAATAACCTGATGGACGAGGAATATGTCGCATCCTGCCTGATCACGCAGTGGTCGGATAACTGCTATTATGGCGAGGAACGCACAATTCTGGCGACGCTACGTTATCGCTTTTGATTGAGTCTGATTTCGATTTAAAGGCCGCAGCCATGTGCTGCGGCCTTTTGCGTTTCGGTGACAAACCTATATAAGGCAGCACAGAGAGAGAAAACGACCCAGATGTTTTGCCATGACGGTTGGTGCTGCGATAACCCTTGAAAGCCTTCAGGCCAAAGCCCGTGAAATCGGCTTTGATGTCTGTGGCGTCGCGCGCCCGCAGATTGACGAACGCAATCAGGCGCGGCTCGATGAATTTGTCGCCGCCGCCGAATATGGCACCATGGACTGGATGAACGATCCGGAACGGTTGCCGCGCCGTCGCGATCCGAAAATGCTTTGGCCGGACGTCAAATCCGTCATTGTTCTGGGTTCCAACTATGGGCCTGCGGAAAATCCGCTGACGCTTCTGGATCATCCCGACCGGGCGATGATTTCGGTCTATGCCAGAAATCGCGATTATCACGATCTGATCAAGAAACGCCTGAAACAGCTTGCGCGCTGGATGATGGAACAGGCGCAGAAGTCCGGGGCAGGTGGCGAACAGGTCAAGGTATTTGTCGATACCGCACCGGTGCTGGAAAAACCGCTGGGGCAGGCAGCCGGGATCGGCTGGCAGGGGAAACATACCAATCTTGTGTCGCGCGACTATGGCAGCTGGCTGTTTCTGGGCGAGGTTTTCACGACCCTTGAATTTGATCTGGCAGCGCCGGAAATCGATCATTGCGGGTCCTGTTCAAAATGTCTTTCGGCCTGTCCGACCGATGCGTTTCCCGGCCCCTACAAACTTGATGCGCGCAAATGCATTTCGTATCTGACGATCGAGCATGACGGATTGATCCCGCCCCAGTTTCGACGCGCAATGGGCAATCGGATTTATGGCTGTGACGATTGTCTGGCAGTGTGCCCGTGGAACAAGTTTGCCAGCCGGACACAGGAAATGGCCTTTATCCCGCGGGCCGAACTGACCGCGCCCAGGCTTGCCGATTTCCTTGATCTTGATGACGAGACATTTCGCAGTTTCTTTACCGGATCGCCGATCAAGCGGATAGGGCGGGCGAAGTTTTTGCGCAATGTCCTGACGGCGGTGGGCAATAGCGGGGCGGCGTATCTTGTTCCGCGTGTCGAGGGCCTTTTGACAGACGAAAGTCCGCTTGTGCGCGGGTCTGCCGTCTGGGCGCTGTCGCAATTGATGGATGACAGCGGGTTTGACGCTCTGCGATCCCGTCATGAACGCATGGAAAGCGATCCGGCGGTGCTGGCGGAATGGGCGCGTGAGGCTTCCTGATCCTACTCAAACGGTACCGTTTCATAATGATAACGCACATTGCCCGACGGATCGGTCAGCACGATACCGAACATCGGCTTTAACGGGGCGCGTTCAACCAGTTCTTCTTCCTTTTCATGACGCATGTCGAGAGGTTCGCCCTTCTGGCTGCTGCCACCGACATTGAACGGAATACCCTGCCAGATGCCGTTGCCGGGACGGTGGAGGTGGCCAAGGAAGATGTGCCGAATCTGCGGATTGTCCTTGAGGATGGCGGCCAGTTCGGCATCCGCATCCATCCGGATCGAATCAAGGAACGGCAGGCCCATATCAAGCGGCGGGTGATGCATGAACAGGAAGGTCGGCAGATCGCGATGGCTGGCAAGTTCGCGTTTCAGCCAGTCAAGCCGGGCGTCGCACAATGTACCGTGATGGGCATCGGGCACGATGGTATCAAGCATCACAAACCGGATACCGCCGATTGTCTGGCCATGATTGATAAAGCCGTTTTCATCGCGCGGCGTATCGGGAAAGGCCGCCAGCATCGGTTCGCGGATATCGTGGTTGCCCGGGATCATGATAAACGGCATGGCAAGGGTCGCGAACAGTTCGACCGCATGGTCATATTGTTCGGGGCGGCCATGATGGGTGATGTCGCCGGTAATCACGCAGATCGCGGCATCGGCATGATATTCGTTGATTTCGGCAATGACGGCACGCAGCGTTTCACCAGAATGCGGCGGACGCGAAAGATCATCATGGGCCAGCAGATGCGTATCTGAAAGATGTATGAATTTCATAGGGATGCCTTATCATGATCGGGTGACGCCACCGGCATGATGATCGAGTTGCCGAGGATTGGGAAGATATACAGGCCGATGAGTAGCGACGTTCGCAAAAGATCTGTGACAATTGCCGGACACCGGACGAGCTTCTCGCTTGAAGATGCGTTCTGGTCCGAACTTCAGGGCATCGCCACACGACGCGACATGGCCATTGCGGAACTGGTAGCCGAGGTTGACGAAGGCCGCGACGGCAACCTTTCAAGCGCCTTGCGGTTATATGTGCTGGCGGATTTGCAGGGGCGGCTGGCTGAAAGTCCAGATACCCAAAATATTCCGGAAGATATCTGATGTGCGGATTGGCGGGGACGACGACGGTTGAGGACCGGGATCGTGTGTCTGTTGCCCTTCGTGCGCTTGCCCATCGGGGACCTGATGATGAAGGGTGCTGGTTTGACCCTGCTGGTGCGGTAACGCTTGGCGTGCGTCGGCTGATCACAACCGATCCGGGGATGGCGGCAAACCAGCCCCTGATTTCACCCGATGGCCGGTTTGTCTTTGCGTTTAATGGTTATATCGCGGGGCATCGGCGGCTGATTTCTGGACTGCGTGACCAAGGACAGCAGGTTGAATGTGACAGTGATGCGGCGCTGGTTCTGGCGGTTCTTGGCAATGCCCTGCGTGATGATGCTGATCCTGCCAAAGCACTTGCCGATCTTTCCGGGCAGTATGCCTTTGCGCTTTGGGATTGCGCATTGCGGCAGCTTTGGCTGGGGCGCGATCCGGTCGGGATAAAGCCGCTTTATTTTTCCGAATATGGCAGCGGGAATGTGGCTTTTGCGTCCGAGGTCGCAGCCCTTCGTTGCATCGTACCGGCCATGCCGGACCAGAATGTTTTCCCGCATTATCTTGCCCATCTGTTTGTGCCTGCACCGGCGACCGGCTTTACCGATATCCGGCAGTTAAGGCCGGGGGAACTGATCTGCTGGCAGGATGGCAAGATCGATAGCCGGATGATCCGGCCAGCCGTTTGCCACCGAGCTGCTGGTGACAACACAGTTGCCGACTTGCGCCGGGCCATTCGCCAGTCGGTGGCGGATGCGATGGATGCGGATCGGGATGTTGGCATACTTTTGTCCGGCGGGGTCGATAGCGGGGCCATTTCTGCCATGGCGTGTGATGTCGCGCGCGAACGTGGGCAAAAGCCGCCGCCGGGATTTGTCATGCAATTTGACAGTGCCGAGATGGATGAAACGCCGCGGGCACGGCAGTTGGCAAAGCACCTGGGCATGGAGTTGCACATCGTTGTGGCACCTGACGGGCCCGAAGAAATTCTGGCGCATCTGAATGATGGCCTGCGGGCTTTTGGGTCGCCCTTTGGCAATCCATCGGTTGTTTTGATGCAGGCGCTTGGTTCGGCGGTGTCAAAACATGTACCGATCTGCCTGGCCGGGGATGGAGGGGATGAGCTGTTTGGCGGTTATCCGCGCTATCGGGCGGCTGCGATGTTCGGCGCGTGGCAGTCTGTTCCGGGTTTTATCCGACGCAAGATGGCAGGCAATATTGCCCGGTTGCTGCCGCGCGGGGTTGCGCGGTTTGTTCGGGGCGGGCAGGGGGACGCACAAAGGGCGTTTCAATACTGGAATGATCGTTGCGGATTGGCGGAATTCGGCGCGCGGTTAGTGGTGCCCGAGGATTTGCCGGACGGTGATTTGTGCGACCGGATGATGGCGTTTGACCGACGGGTGACATTGCCGGGCAATCAACTTGCCATGTCGGATAGATGCGGCATGGCATATGGGCTGGAATACCGGGTGCCGTTGCTTGGTCATGAGGTGATGGCAATTGCCGACTGTGTTTCGCCACGGGAGCATCTGCGTGGCGGGGCGAAGTCGTTATTGCGTGCGGCTATCGTGCCAATGATGCCGGATGGTTACCTGAGTGCAGCTAAAGTCGGGTTCAATCCGCCAGTATCGGACTGGCTGGTAAAGCTTGGTGGGCTTTTGTGGGGGCGCGAGGCCCGGATTATCGAGATGCTGTTTGCCGATCTGCCAATAATGGATCGCACGCGGCAGGATTACTGGCGCAGGGCAACACGGCATGGCGCGCAGGATATGGCGCTTGGCCTTTGGGCGTTACTCGTCTGGCGGATTTGGCAGACGCATCTTGCAACGGATCGCCGGGCAGAGATCATGCGTGCAAAAGGCAGCGTAGATGGATCGATGAAGGCAGGGGGTCAGGAAGTGGTTCAGGAAAAAACGATGCCCGAGGCCGCGATATGAACATCGCGCATTTGGCTGGGGCTTGGACTGAGGTTTTTGACGAGGTTTGGGGCTCAGTCCTGAATTCTGCCTCTGTCTCTGCCTCAAGCCTAACCTTGGTCCCGGCCTCGGCCTCGGCAATAGGTGTGGCCGGGGTGGCGAGTGTTGTCGTGAAGGCAGGTTATTGGGTTCTTTGCGGACTGCCCCAGCCGCGTGAACGGCGATAAAGGTTAAGTGCTGTCAGGGCCGTCGGCGCCAGTTGCACGACCTGGCGTGACAGGGCGAGAATGCGGCCTTCGTCGATATCGTCTTCTTCAAAGAAATTCTGCGTCGTTTCGCAAAGGTCGGAAAGCTGGCGCAGGCCAAAGGTGCCCGACGTGCTTTTAAGCACATGGACCTCGTCGCGCACGGTTGCGAGATCGTCGCTTGAAAGGGCGTTATCGATCTTGACCAGTCGGGTCTGGGTTTCATTGATGAACAGGTCAATGCCGCAAGACGCCCCTTCGTCCCCGGCATCGGCATAAAGCTGTTCCAGCGTGCGGATATCAAGAACCGGGCTTGCAGGCGGGTCAAGCCGTTCCGGGCGGCTGAGGCGCGCGCCCTTGGAGCGCAGCACGGGCGGCGGTGACAGTCGCGCGGTTGGCGTCGCACCGTCCGGGGATCGGCTGATGAGGTCGCGAATGGTATCAAGAAGTTTGGTTCGCTGGATCGGTTTGTTGATGAATTCGTCCACGCCGGACTGACGCGCAATCACGTTCCAGTCGCGCGACTGGTGGGCGGAAAGGGCGATGATCGGGGTCTGGGCGACCGGGCCCTGCATGTGACGGATGCGGCGCGTTGTATGCAGGCCATCCATGTCGGGCATTTCGACATCCATCAGGATCAGATCGGCGGTAACCCCGCGGCGCAGCATGTTCAGAACCGTCTGGCCGTTGGTGGCCTCGACAATGCCGTATCCTTCGGCCTGCAGGATGCGTCGTGCGACCATCCGGTTGCTTTCGCTGTCATCGGCGATGATGACGGTACCGATTTTGGAATCATTGGCCGATGCTGGCAGCTCAATCGGGTGGGTGAGCTTTGCCTGCGGTTTGACAAAGCAGACGGAAATCATTCCGCCATCGGCAAGCTCGGTCTCGGAAAACAGCAGGTCTTCCTCGGCGACGCCGGTAATCAGCTGTTCCCATGCGGGGTTCGCATAGATAATTCGTTCATTGCTGTCAAAAAGGGCGATGCCCGCAGTTGTCTGCGCCAGTGCATCGATCAGCTGATTATTCATTGGCCACCTTATCGATTCGGTGCCCAGTCCCGTATCGCGGGTATAGTTTTGTATCCTTATATGAAACGGGAACGTTTCATCCGCGAAGCCGGTATTGTTACATTTTTTTCTTATAAGTCCATGTTTTTTACCATTCCCGGCACGCAATACCGTTTTATCGATGAAACAGTTCGCGAAACAAATGTTTCACTAAAATATTAATATGAAACATTTGTTGTAAAATCCGGGCTGCTGTGGCGTAGTTTTTCGATCAATTGACCACAGGAACGCAGGAAAATGGGTGTTTACACCGATTTGCGCGAAAAGCTGATTTCCGACTATGCAACGTTGAGCCCGCAGATGCAGAAGGCGGCGCGCCATATCCTTGATCATCCCAATGATGTTGCCCTGCGATCGATGCGCGCGCTTGCGCGGGCGGCGAATGTCCCGCCCAGCACGGTCACGCGCCTGATGGCGGCCATCGGGGTCGATACATGGCAGCAGTTCCGTGACAGTTACCAGAACCGGTTGCTTGACCTTCCGGCAAGTTATGCGCACCGCGCCCGCGCGTTGCAAAACAGCGAAGCCGATATCCATCGTGATACGCATCTGCTTGAAGATATCGCGCAGGCCGAAATTGCCAATATCGGTCAGGCATTCGGCCCGGAAATGTGTGAACGCATGAAGGATGCCTGCGAACATATTGCGCGCGCCCGTCAGGTTTTTGTTGTCGGACGCGGGGCGGCCTATCCGGCGGCCTATCAGTTTGCCTATGCCTATCGGCTGTTTAACGACAATGTCGTTCTGGTGGATGGGCGTTCGGGCGCATTTGGCGATCAGTTGCGGGGCATTGGCCGGCGCGACATCCTGATTGCGGTGGGCGCACGGCCCTATATCCGCGATACGGTGCGCGCGGTCGAGTTTGCGCGCAATCAGCATTGCCCGGTGATTGCGGTCAGCGATTCAGATGTGGCGCCGATTGCAATGGATGCGGTGACCAAGCTGGTCGTGTCCGACAGATCGCCGTCCTTCTTTCAAAGTTTTACCGCCAGTGTTTCGGTCATGCAGGCGCTTGTGGCGCTTCTGGTCGCGCGCGGCGGGCAAAAGGCACTGCAACGGATTGCCGCGGCAGAAGAACAACTTGCGGCTTTTGACACCTATTATGACGAAGCCGATCCCACACGGAATTCCAGATCATGACACAGCCCCACAGCAAGCCCGAAACCTATGTCCTCCATCGCAGCAGTGTCGCGACCCCGCCGCGCGCGGTGCGGGGCGAAGGCATTTATATCTTTGATCAGAACGGCAAAAGTTATCTTGATGCCTGCGGGGGTGCTGCGGTTTCGTGCCTTGGCCATTCCGATCCGGCGGTGCGTGCGGCCATGCATGCCCAGATTGATCAGATTGCCTATGCGCATTCGGGCTTTTTCTCGTCCGATGCGATGGAAGAACTGGCCGAAGACCTTGTCACCCATGCCCCCGAAGGCATTGCCAAGGCATATTTCGTTTCGGGCGGGTCCGAGGCAACCGAGGCCGCCCTTAAAATGGCGCGGCAGTATTTTCTGGAAATCGGGCAGCCGGACCGGAAATACGTGATTGCGCGTCGCCAGTCCTATCACGGCAATACGCTGGGCGCGCTCTCGGTTGGCGGCAATATGTGGCGCCGCAAACAGTTCGAGCCACTGCTGATCACCGCAAGCCATATCGCGCCCTGTTATCAGTATCGCGACCAGTTGCCGGGCGAAAGTGACGAGGCATATGGTTTGCGGGTTGCCAACGAACTTGAAACCGCGATCCTTGAACTGGGCGCAGATAGCGTTGCCGCCTTTGTCGCCGAACCGGTTGTCGGCGCGACATCGGGTGCGGTTGCACCAGTGCCGGGATACTTCAAACGCATCCGCGAGATTTGCGATCAGTATGGTGTATTGCTGATCCTGGACGAGGTCATGTGCGGCATGGGGCGAACCGGCACCCTGCATGCGATTGAACAGGAAGGTGTTGCCGGCGATCTTCAAACCATCGCCAAGGGACTTGGTGCCGGATATCAGCCGATTGGTGCCATTCTGGTGTCGAAGAAAATCGATGATGCGATTGCCAATGGATCGGGTTTCTTCCAGCACGGCCATACCTATCAGGGGCATGCAACAGCCTGTGCGGCGGCACTTGCAACCCAGCGGACCATCCGTGAACGCGACCTTCTGGCCAATGTCGTCAAGCAGGGCGAATTGCTGGCCGATGGGCTGCGCGAACGGTTCGGGCAGCACCCGTTTGTCGGCGACATTCGGGGCCGGGGACTGTTCCGCGGTGTCGAACTGGTCGCGGATCGCGAAACCAAGGACCCGTTTGATCCGTCGCGCAAGATCAACGCCAAAATCAAGAAGGCGGCCTTTGCCCGCGGATTGATGGCCTATCCGATGGGCGGCACGATTGATGGCGTGCGCGGTGACCATGTGCTGTTTGCGCCACCCTTTATCGTGACCGAGGATGATGTTGCGAAGATTGTCGATCTGTTTGAATTGGCGATAAATGATGTCTTTGCCGCCGAGGGACTTTCGTAATGTCGTATGGCGATACCCCGTTTCTGATCGCATCGGCCCCCAATGGCGCACGTAAGACCAAGGCCGATCTGCCCAATATTCCGATAACCCCGGCCGAACTGGCCAAGGAAGCCGCCAACTGCAAGGCCGCCGGGGCGGCAATGATGCATCTGCATGTGCGTGATGACGATCAGAAGCACAGCATTGATGTGGGGCGTTATCGTGAAATGCTGACCGAGGTCAGGGCCAGTGTCGGGGATGACATGCTGCTTCAGGTCACGAGCGAGGCGGTCGGCATGTATAGCGCGCAGGACCAGATGGCGATGATTCGCGGGCTTGTGCCCGAAGCCGTTTCAATCGCGGTTCGCGAAATTGCGCCGGAAAATGCCGACCTGAACGAACTGTGCGATTTCTTTGCCTTCATGCGCGAGGCAAATATCCTGCCGCAATTCATCCTGTATGCACCAGAAGACGTGATCCGCTTCAACCAGCTTGTCCATGATGGCGTCATTCCCGGTGAAAAGCTGCCGGTGCTTTATGTTCTGGGCCGTTACACCACCGGACAGGTGTCCGATCCCAAGGACCTTTTGCCGTATCTTGGGGTGTCGCCCTTTGTGTCGGAATGGATGTTGTGTGCGTTCGGGGCGCATGAAAATGCCTGTGCGCTGACGGCTGCCGGATTGGGTGGGCATGCGCGTATTGGGTTCGAAAATAATCATCTTTTGGTTGACCGTTCCCGTGCGGTCGATAATGCTGCTTTGATCGTTCAGGCGCGCGAAGGTGCGCATCTCATGGGTCGTAGTGTTGCGACCGGCGATCAGGCGCGAAAGATCATGCAACCGCAGTGGTAACCTGCGGCACGCCAATGAAAACAGACTGGTTACTTTTGTAAAAGTATCAGGGGGTTTCGGGGTTATAGGGTTTCAATTCTTGGGGCTCGTCATTATAATCCCATCGCCGAAACATCTGATTTATCTGATGTTTCCATGTTTTTCTGCTGTATCTTAACGGTACGGTTGAAAACTCTATAACAGGGTGTAAAGGGAGCTAATCCTGATGAAGAAACTTATCGCTGTAGCGGGTGCCATTGCCACCTTGGCAGGTGCGTCGCTGTTCGCCGGACAGGCATCGGCACAGGAAAACCGTTTTATCACCATCGGTACCGGTGGCGTGACGGGCGTTTACTATCCGACCGGTGGCGCGATCTGCCGTCTGGTCAACAAAGACCGTAAAGAGCACGGCATTCGCTGCTCGGTCGAGTTTACCGGTGGTTCGTCCTACAACATCAACACCATCCGTTCGGGCGAACTGGATCTGGGCGTTGCCCAGTCTGATATCCAGTACTATGCCCTGCATGGTGAAAAAGCATTCAAGGAAGTCGGTCCGTTCGAAGACCTTCGTGCCGTCTTCTCGATCCATCCGGAGCCGTTCACCGTTGTTGCCCGTGCAGATGCCGGCATCAAGACCTTTGATGACCTCAAAGGCAAACGTGTCAATATCGGTAACCCGGGTTCGGGTCAGCGCGACACCATGGACATCGTGATGAATGCCAAGGGCTGGACCCTTGACGATTTCGCACTGGCATCCGAACTGAAGCCGGCCGAACAGTCCCAGGCACTTTGCGATAACAAGATCGACGCGATGATCTATACCGTCGGTCACCCGTCCGGTTCGATCCAGGAAGCCACCACTGCCTGTGATTCGGTTCTGGTTGAAGTTGCAGGTCCGGAAATCGAGAAACTGGTTGCCGACAACCCGTATTACCGTGTTGCCACCATTCCGGGCGGCATGTATCGCGGTAACCCGGACGACGTTCAGACCTTCGGTGTCGGCGCGACCTTCGTGTCCTCGACCGCAACCGATGCAGACATCGTTTACAACGTTGTCAAAGCAGTCTTTGAAAACTTCGACGACTTCAAAAAGCTGCACCCGGCATTTGAAAACCTCGTCAAAGAAGAAATGGTCAAAGACGGCCTTTCGGCACCGCTGCATGACGGCGCTGTCAAATACTACAAAGAAGCTGGCCTGATGTAAGACGGGCTGAAACGGGGGGCACGGCGTGCCTCCCGTTTCATTTTTCTTGCGCCCCCGAGGGCATCATAAAATTCTGTCAAAGTGGCACACGATGATGTGCCGAAATGCTCCGTGGGCGACCGGGTAAGTGTCGACGGAGGTTTTTTGTTTCTGGGCTATCGTTTGGGCCGCCCGAAACAGAAGCCGCGTTCAGACCGGGAGTTTGCAATGACCGACGATAAAAGCGCGACACAGGGTCCATCGGACCAGGATCTTCAGGATCTTATCGCGGAAAATGATACCGGCGCGCGTCAGCCTACCGGCATGACAGCACGCATTTTGCTGTATGTCGCCGTGGCATGGTCGCTGTTCCAGCTTTGGCTGGCATCACCACTGCCCTACATTTTCAGTTTTGGTGTTTTCAACTCGACCGAAGCACGGTCGATCCATCTGGCATTCGCCGTGTTCCTGGCGTTTCTGGCCTATCCGGCCTTCAAGAATTCGCCGCGAAGCTATATCCCGGTTCTTGACTGGGTATTGGCAGCCGCCGGGGCGTTCTGTGCCCTTTATATCTATATTTTCTATCGCGAGCTGTCGTCGCGTCCGGGCTTGCCGATTACGCAGGACCTTGTGGTGGCCGGTGCCGGTCTGGTGCTGTTGCTTGAAGCAACGCGGCGTGCGCTCGGCCCGCCCCTCATGATTGTGGCGATGGTGTTCCTTGCCTATGTTTTCTTTGGCAATGCGCCATGGGTGCCCGATGTTTTGCAGTGGGCCGGGGCGAGTTTCTCCAAGGCGATGTCGCATCAGTGGATCACGACCGAAGGCGTGTTCGGGATTGCGCTTGGCGTTTCGACCAGCTTCGTGTTCCTGTTTGTGCTGTTTGGCTCGTTGCTTGATAAAGCCGGGGCAGGCAACTATTTCATCAAGGTGGCGTTTGCCGCCCTTGGTCACATGCGCGGCGGCCCGGCAAAGGCAGCCGTTCTGGCATCGGCAATGACCGGGCTTATTTCCGGTTCATCGATTGCCAACGTGGTGACGACCGGGACCTTCACCATTCCGCTTATGAAACGTGTCGGTTTCTCGGGCGAGAAGGCCGGTGCGGTCGAAGTCGCATCTTCGGTCAATGGTCAGATCATGCCACCGGTCATGGGGGCTGCGGCCTTTTTGATGGTGGAATATGTCGGCATTCCCTATCCGGAAGTCATCAAGCATGCCTTCCTGCCGGCGACGATTTCCTATATCGCGCTGATCTATATCGTCCATCTCGAGGCGCTTAAGGCCAATATGAAGGGCCTGCCGAAACGTCAGACATCGACCGTGCAGCAAGTGCTGATCCGTTCGCTTCTGTTCGTGCTGTCGCTGGTTATTCTTGCGGGTGTGATTTACTACGCGATCAATTTCCAGAAACAGATATTCGGTAACGCGGTTGGCTGGGTTGTCGCGGTCGAGTGTGCTGCGATCTATTTTGCCGGTCTTTATTATGCGGCGAAATATCCCGATCTTGAACTGGATGACCCCAATAAACCGGTGCTGGAGCTTCCGGCGCTGGGCGAAACCGCCAAGTCCGGCCTGCATTATCTGCTGCCGGTCGTGGTGCTGGTCTGGTTCCTGATGATTGAACTGAAATCACCCGGATTGTCGGCCTTCTGGGCGACTGTTCTGATGCTGTTCATCATGCTGACCCAGCGTCCGGTCAAGGCGTTCTTCCGCAAGCAGCCGGATTATATGGCAAGCGTAAAGGAAGGCATTGCCGATGTGATTGACGGTTTTGCCACCGGTGCACGTAACATGATCGGGATCGGCGTTGCGACCGCGGCTGCCGGTATCATCGTGGGCACGGTGTCGCTGACCGGGATCGGTCAGGTGATGGTTGAATTCGTGGAACTGATTTCGGGCGGCAATCTGATGCTGATCCTGATCTTTACCGCGATCATCAGCCTGATCCTTGGCATGGGGCTGCCGACGACGGCGAACTATATCGTCGTGTCGAGCCTGATGGCGCCCGTGATTGTCGAACTTGGGGCTGCGAACGGTCTGATCGTGCCGCTGATTGCGGTGCATCTGTTCGTGTTCTATTTCGGCATCATGGCCGATGTGACGCCGCCGGTCGGTCTGGCATCCTTTGCCGCTGCTGCGGTTTCAGGGGCCGATCCGATGAAGACGGGCTTCGTCGCATTCTTTTACAGCATGCGGACCGCGGCCCTGCCGTTCCTGTTCCTGTTCAACACCCAGCTTCTGATGATCGGGCTTGATCATCCGCTTGATGTGGTGATGGTGATTGTCGTTTCGACCATTGCGATGCTGGTCTTTGCCGCAGGGACGATGGGGTATTTCTTCACCCGGTCGAAACTGTGGGAAAGTGCGGCACTTCTGCTGATTGCCTTTACCCTGTTCCGTCCGGGTTTCTGGCTTGATCTGCTGGAGCCGCCCTATGAAAACCTGCCCGCAACCGAGATTGTTGAAAAGGCGGCCGATATGCCCGCCAATACCAGCATTCTTCTGGATGTCGAGGGCATTAACCTGGAAGGCGATGAAGTCACCAAATCGGTGATGTTGCCATTGGGGCCGGAAGCATCGGGTGAAGATCGTCTTTACAATGCGGGCATTGCAGTTCGCACCGAAGACGGCAAGGTCTTTATCGATGATCTGGTGTTTGGTGGCCCGGCCGAGAAAGCGGGACTTGATTTCGACTTTGAAATCACCGCGATCAAGATCGAAGCCGACCGCATGCCCAAAGAGGTGTTCTTTATCCCGGCATTCATCGTGCTGGGCGGGATCATCGTGTTGCAACGCCGTCGCCGTCGTGCCGAAGCGGCCTAAGGAGGGCCAAGTCCATGTATAAGGATATTCTGGTTACAGTGGATCTTGATCATGACTCGTCATGGAAAAAAGCCATTCCGGTCGCCATCAAGCAAGCCCAGGCATTCAACGCGCGCCTGCATGTCCTGACCGTGGTTCCCACGGTTGGGATGTCGATGGTCGGGCAGTTCTTTCCTAAGGGGTACGAGAAAAAGGTTCTCGATGCCTATAACGAAAGGCTGCATCAGTTCGTGTCCGAACATATTCCGTCCGACCTCAAGGTTCAGCATATCGTGGGCCAGGGAACGGTTTATGAAGTGATCCTGAAAATGGCGAAAAAGACCAATTGCGATCTGATCGTCATCGGTGCGCATCGCCCGGAATTGAAGGATTACCTTTTGGGACCGAACGCCGCGCGCGTTGTGCGCCATGCCGATTGTTCGGTGATGGTTGTTCGCGACTGATTGCGATCAGACCTGTCAGACAGATAAAAAAAGGGGCAGTGCGGATCGCACTGCCCCTTTTGCATGTCAGGCCGACATACCGGATCGGTTATTTGGCAGCGCAGGGATTTGCCGCACACGGATTTGCCGCACAAGGATTGGAAGCTGCGCACGGGTTGGCAGCGCACGGGCTGCAAGGATTGACAACCTTTTTCGCAGCACAGGGATTTGCGGCACACGGGTTGGCAGCGCAAGGATTTGCCGCACATGGATTGGCAGTACAGGTCGCGACTTCTGCGGTCGGGGTCGGAAGGGGGGCTGCCTGTGCCATCGGGGCTGCCATTGCAAGGCCGGCGCCAACGGCAATCGCGGGGATCAGAGCCGTCTGGGAGAAGAAGCTGGATTTTTTGGACATGGATTGCCTCACTGATTAAGCGTTCATTTCGATACGATTGCCCGGACGCTTGAATGTTTGTCGTCCGACGGAGGCCAATATGCGCCAAATCGATTGGCCCGAAACGTCACATGGTTTCACTGTTGTGTGAGAGAACCGTGTGAGAGAAGCGGTCAAAAGATGCTTCGGGTTGAACGGGCTGCGTGCAATTTATGTTTCATTTTTTATGCTTTGGTATCAAAACGATTGAAAAACCGATAGATTTTCCACATTTAAGAAATCAGGGATGCAGGTAGCGGAGCATGGCGCGCGGTTGAATAAACCGTGAGAACAGCCGTCACGGAGACCGGAACAGACAATGAAAAAACAATGCAGTCACATGTTCGGGGGGCTTTTTGCAGCCGTTCTGGCAGCAATATCGTTGCCCGGTTCGGGATTGGCGCAGTCCGCGGACGTACCCATGCCCGATGTGGCGGAAATTCCGGCCGGTTGGTTCTTTCAGGGGTCGGACGGGGTCGAGCGGCAATATGCCTATCAGATCGACGAACAGGTCTATGGCCATGATGTCAGCCGCCGCAATCGCTGGTACGATGTGGAAGTCGATAAATGGCGTATCTATCTGCCCGACTATTTCATCATGAAAACAGCGGTCACCAATGACCAGTATGCCGCCTTTATCCGCGATACGGGGCGTGATGCGCCGGATATCAGCGAAGAGGATTGGGAAAGTCTTGGGCTGATTTACGGGTACGATGCGACACGCCCGTTTGCATGGAAAAACGGCGAACCACCACGCGGCAAGGGAAACCATCCGGTTGTTCTGGTGTCATGGCGCGATGCGCAGGATTATGCCAGATGGCTGAGCGAAAAGACCGGCATGAAATGGCGGCTGCCCGAAGAGATTTACTGGGAAAAGGCGGTTCGCGGCCCGGATGGCATTTTTTATCCGTGGGGCAATATCTATGACCCGTTGCAGTTAAACAGTGCCGATCGCGGCCCGTTCGATACCGTGCCGGTCGGGCAGTTTGAAGCGGGCCCCTATGGGTTGTATGACGGGGCGGGGCAGGTGTTTGAATGGACCGCAACCAGTTCGCAGGCCGGATACCGCATTGTTAAGGGCGGATCCTGGGATGACCGTGGCTGCGGTGTCTGTCGCCCGGCTGCGCGCCATGGCAGACCGGAACATATGCAGCATATCCTGATCGGTTTCCGGTTGATGTACGAATAGCACCTGCTGTGAAGCATGCTTGCACATTGCGACAGAATCACTAATTCTTGAACGGGATTAATTGGCCGTCATGGCCAGGGACGGGTTATTTCTGCCGTTGCGGATAGGGTTCTCATCGCAAGGTTACTGGTGTTGGAATGACCGAGATTGCAATTGACTGGACATCGCTTCCGACAGGGCGGCTTGAACGGATGCTGGCCGCGGGGCGCGATGTTATGGAATGCCACCGGGTTTTGACGGTGACGGGCGATAATATTGTCGGCGAACTGATCAAGACGGGTGGCACATTTTACGAATGGTCGCATTATCCCGAAGGGGATGTCTATGACCGCAATTCGCACGCCCAGTTCTATTATCATGCCCACCCCAAGGACGAGCAGCGAGACTGGAACGAGCATGGACATTTCCATACGTTCCTGCGCCCGCGCGGCATGCCTGCCGGGTCCAAACCGTTACCGATCGAAGGGTTTGACTATCCCGAAGGTCCGAATGACGCGCTTTCGCATCTGGTTGCGGTATCGATGGATGAATACGGTTTTGCCCAACGCCTGTTTACCACCAACCGCTGGGTCACCGGCGAGGTCTGGTATGATGGTGAAACCGTGGTCAATATGCTGGAAAACTTCATCATTGATCATGCGCAGCCCTCCTGGCCGGTCAACCGCTGGATATCGGGGATGATCTTTTTGTACCGGCCGCAGATCGAACAGCTGATCCGGCTGCGCGATGTGGCGATCCGTGAATGGCATGAAAAATATCCCGATCGCGACGTTTACGAAGATCGCGACCTGGAAGTGACATCGACCATCGATATCCGGGTCGAGGAACAGATCCGCGCGATTACCGAGGAACTCGGTCGGCGCCGTGCCGCGGCGTAATATCGTTCTGATAAATGAAAACGGCCAATGCGGATGCACTGGCCGTTTTTTATTCCGGTACCGGATATCGAAAGGGCTTAGTGCGCTTTCAGATATTCGATGACATCGGCAATTTCGTCTTCTTTTTTCAGCTTGAAGGTCATCTTCGAACGTTCCTTGGAGCCCGCGATTTCGCTGAGCTTTTCGGACGGGTCCTGAAGGTAGTCGACGAGGAAGGCTTCATCGATGGTGAAACCTTTGTCACAAGCTGCCTGATAGCCCTTGCCGTATTTGTAATCGGCAACATGGCCACATTGTGCGCCGAATGAACCGGCCAGCGACGGGCCGACCTTGTTCTGGCCGGGTTCCACGCTGTGGCAGGCAGCGCATTTCTTGAATACCTTTTCACCGTTTGCAGCATCACCGGCCATTGCCGGTGCCATGCCGAGCACGGCCATTGTGGCGGCAATGGTAAGTGTTTTGGTCAATTTCATATTGCGGGCCTCTCTTGGTCTGCAGTGATAGGGTCCCCACTGCATTCTGTCGTTGGTTGGTTCCCAAGTGAACCGAAAAACACAAACAGGAGCAAAAATTCGCTTTTCGTTAAAAAAGATGGGCTTACTGTTGAGTTTCCCGAATTCGACACGACATTTACCACATGCAGGAACTGAATAATTTGCGTTTAGTCAATCGGCCCTACGGTGTATAAAGATATACGAATGGTTGGCAGCCGATTGCTTAGCGTGCCGGGAGAGCTCCATTGCCGCGTATAACCAAAGAAGATCTTAACAACCTGATCCAGGACCCTTCCGGGAAGAATCGTGCCGAAACGGCCGACAAGATCAGCCGTGAATTTTCTGCCGAAAGCCTGAGCGACAGCGAACGTGTCCTTGCCGAAGACATCTTTCGCCTGATGGTGCGCGATGCCGAGGTGCGCGTGCGCAAGGCATTGGCCAAGAACCTGAAACAGACCCCGCTGGTGCCCCATGATGTCGCTGCGACTTTGGCGCGCGATGTGGATGACGTGGCCCTGCCGATCCTGAAATTTTCCGAAGTCCTGAATGATGACGATCTGGTCGACATCATCGGTGACAATACCGACAGCGTTGAAAAGCAGCGTGCCATCGCATCGCGCCCGCATGTGTCGGAAATCGTTTCCGCGACTCTTGTTGATATCGGTCACGAAGACGTCATGGTCGACCTGATTTCAAATGACGGTGCGCAGATCAGCGAACGGTCATTGCAAAAGGTTGTCGACGAGTTCGGCGAGAATGAACGCATCCAGAAACCGATGATCGAACGCAACCATCTGCCGATCACGATTGCCGAACGGCTGGTGACGCTGGTATCGGACCGGATGCGATCGGAACTGATTGCGCGCGGCCATATCCCCGAGGGGATTGTCAACGCGGTCATGACCCAGTCGCAGGAAAGTGCCACCATCGGGCTTCTGGGCGATGGCGCGGAAGAACGCGATGTCGAATTGCTGGTCGAACATCTTCATACCAACAATCGTCTGACCAGCGGATTGATCCTGCGTGCGCTTTGCATGGGGGATGTTGCCTTTTTCGAGGCCGCCCTTGCGCGTCGTGCCGGGGTATCGCTGATCAATACCCGCATTCTGATCCATGACAGCGGCCCGTTCGGGCTTGAAGCGATTTATAACAAGGCCGAAATGCCTGCCCATTTCTTCCCGGGGGTCCGGGCGGCGGTGGAAGTGGCACGTGAAACCGACCTGGATGGCGGGGAACGCGACCGGGAACGGTATTCACGCCGGATGATTGAACGGGTTCTGACCCAGTATGGTGATCTCGGTGTCGAATTCGATTCAGACGATGTCGATTATCTGATGGGCCGCATGCTGCAATTGCCAAGCGAGCGGAACCTGCCGCAGCAATAGACCGGCATCCCTTTGAACATTAAAGATTACAGCCGCCCTTTCGGGGCGGTTTTTCTTTGTGCCGCAGGTGGCGGAAACAAAAAAGGCGCCGTTTGTACGGCGCCTTTGATGTGTCAGGGGCATGCCCCTATTCAAGCAGGGTATTGGGCATCCAAAGAGCCAGTTCCGGGAAATACATCACCAGCAACAGCCCGATCACCTGCAGGATCACAAAGGGAATGATGCCCTTGTAAATCTGCTGGATGGAGATTGATTTTGGTGCAACGCCCTTGAGATAGAACAGGGCAAACCCGAATGGCGGTGTCAGGAAACTGGTTTGCAGGTTCACCGCAACCATGACGGCAAACCAGGTCAGAACCTGTGTTTCGGTTGGGCCAACCCCGGCAACGGAAAGGTGGTCACCGAAATCAAGCTGGGCAATGACAGGTGCGAAGATCGGCAAAACGATCAGGGTGATTTCCACCCAGTCGAAGAAGAAGCCAAGCACAAAGACAATCAGCATCAGCAGGAACAGAACGCCCCACGCCCCAAGGCCCGCACTGTCAACCAGATCAATGACCAGATCATCCCCGCCCAGTGACCGGAACACATAGGAAAAGACCGTCGCACCGGCAAACAGGAAGAACAGCATCGCCCCGGTCAGGGCCGACCGTTCACAGACGTCTTTAAGCACATCCCATTTCAGACGGCCCTTGACCAGTGCCAGGAAAGTGGCACCAAGTGCGCCAACACCTGCGGCCTCGGTCGGGGTGGCAAAACCGGCAAAGATCGAGCCCAGAACCAGCACAATCAGGAAAACCGGCGGGATGAAACTGCGCAGCATCATGCGCACCATGTCGGTGCCATGCACCGCTTCGGCGTCGGGCAGCGGCGGGGCAAGATGGGGCTGGAGCTGGCAGCGGACAAAGATGTAGATGGTATAGAGCGATGCCAGCAGAAGCCCCGGAATGATGGCCGCCAGAAACAGGTTGCCAACAGAAACCGACATCAGGTCAGACATCAGAACCAGCATGATGCTTGGCGGGATCAGAATGCCAAGCGTACCCGATGCCGCAATCGTCCCGGTCGCAAGCGACGGATCATAATTGCGGCGCATCATGACCGGCAGGGCCAGCAGGGTCATCATCACAACCGACGCACCGATAATACCGGTGGTGGCGGCCATGATCGTGCCCATCAGGGTAACCGACAGGGCCAGACCGCCGGGAACCTTGCGCATCAGCACGTTAAGACATTCAAGCAGGTCTTCGGCAACACCGCTTTTTTCCAGCATCGTGCCCATATAGATGAACATCGGCACGGCAACCATCACCATGTTTTCGGCGATGCCACCCCAGATGCGCGATACGATGTTGAAGAATTCAACGAATGAAAAGACGTCATAGGCCATGCCAAGGAAGCCAAAGGCGATCCCGATGCCCGAAATGACAAATGCGACCGGTAGCCCCGAAAAGACCAGAATGCCCAGCGAGGCAAACATGATCAGCGGAAACCAGTCTTCGATATAGAAGTTTTCCATTTGGAATTATCCCCGTTCCGCAATCAGTCTTCGAGCTTGGCGGCAGCGTCGCCAAGATCAGCATGATGTGTGCCGACGTAATAACCGGCGCGATTGCGCAGGTTGCTTGGTCCGAACACAAAGACATAGCATTTCAGGAAGACCGAAAGACCGGCCATGGCGAGAAGGCCGAAGCCGACGGGGATGGTTGATTTGATGATCCAGCGATGCGTAAGGCCAGTCGTCGCGGCCGAAACTTCGTGAGTTTCGTAAGAGCGAAGAACAAAATCAAAACCGAAATAAAGCACCAGCGCGCAAAACGGCAGAATGCAGATAATCGCCCCGATCATTTCGATGATGGCGCGTGTGCGCGGACGCAGATTGTCACGGATGAGTTCGATACGGACATGCGCATCGCGGATATAGGCAAAACCGAAACACAGCATGAACAGGCCGGTATGGAGATGCCATTCCAGTTCCTGCAATTTGATGGATCCCTGGCCGCCAAATTTGCGCTGGATCACGTCATACATGATCGTCAGCATCAGCGGAACTGCGAGCAGGGCAGCCCATTTCCCGATACGGGAGACGAGGGCATCAATGCCGTCACTCAGTTTTAGTAGCGCTTCCATTAAAAAGCCTCCCGGGTCTTTTCTTGATCGCGGTCAAGGCCGGGGCCGTCTGGCACCCGGCCTTGCCGAGACTTCTCTTATGATCTGGTACCCAGGGTACCAGACACCGGAAAAATCACTTCAGATATCCGATATCTTTCCAGATTTTGTAATTCTCGCGGAAAGACTGGAGGCTATCGTAAGCTTCCTTGAAGGCGGCATCTTCTGCGGAAAGTTCAGTGGCAACCTCTTCCCATGCCCCACGCATTGCATCGAGCATTTCCGGGGACCAGGTTTTGATGTTCACACCTTTTTCCTTAAGTTCCTTAAGGGCTGCGAACTGGATGGCTTCACCTTCGGCAAAACCATAGGCCAGGTTGTCGTTACAAACCGCTTCGATCTGGGCCTGCTGGGTCTTGTCGAGCCCATCCCACTTTTCCTTGTTCATCATCAGATCGAACAGGGTGGATTGCTGATGCCAGCCGGGGAAGTAATAGTATTTGGCAACCTGATGGAAGCCGAGTTTCAGGTCGATGGCCGGCATCGAGAATTCGGTCGCATCAATCGTGCCGAGTTCAAGGGCGGGATAGATATCGCCACCTGCCAGAAGCTGGGTCGAGACACCAAGCTTTTCCATGACTTTCGCGCCAAGGCCAAAGAAGCGCATTTTCAGACCTTTAAGGTCTTCAACCGTGTTGATTTCCTTGGAGAACCAGCCCGAAGCTTCCGGTGCGATCAGGCCGCAGAACAGCGACTTGATGCCATGTTCGGCATAAAGCTTGTCAAAGATTTCCTGACCGCCGCCAAATTTGACCCATGCCAGATATTCGCCAGCCTGCGGACCGAACGGAACGGCACCGAAAAGCTGCAATGCCGGAACCTTGCCCGCCCAGTAACCCGGTGTGGAGAAGGCCGCATCGATGGAACCGGTTGAAACCGCATCAAATACTTCAAGTGCCGGAACAAGCGCGCCCGGCTCATAGAATTTAATCTGAATGTTGCCGCCGGAAACTTCGTCGATTTTTTCATCAACACGTTTGCCGAGCGTGCCAAGCTGGGTCAGGCTGCCCGGATAGGTCGAACCCATTTTCCAGCGAACACGATCAGCCGCATCCGCATCAGGTGCAACCGTCGTCAAGGCAGCCGCTGCAAGGACGGCCACACAGGTTGCAGACTTCAAAATATTAGCAAATTTCATTCGTAGCTTCCTCCCTAAGAAGTCCGAAATTGGTATTACCACGTTGGGTCGAGTGCCGCCTTTTGCTTTTATTATTACAGGCGGAATCTTCCCGTTCCTTGTGTTGCAGGGCGAAGCTTAAGCGTATTTGGCAAGTATGAGCAAGTTTGTTTCGCCCGCCGCGCAAGAAAATATCTTCGCGAACGCACAAAAATGACTTGATTTCGCTCAAAAAACCGGAATTTCCGCATGGAAATGCGTATTTATACGGGGTTCAGTATGTTGCATATCTCTCATTTAAAGTTGTTATAGCAAAAGGGCCGGCTAACCCGCGCGATGGTTGCGAATCGGTTGGCCGAATGACTGTTTTCTGATTGCCTGCATATGGTCATGCCGGGGGCAGCGGGCACTGGTGCCAGCAAAGAAAGTACCGTGAAGGCCTGACGGAAAGTTTGCGCCCGCGAACGGTAATGTGACCCTGCTGCGGCGCAGTGCCGATAACTGAGCCGTTGGCAGAGTCAGATCGCCCGATAACTTTTCATCAGGTCATGCAGCAGGGAGATTTGAAGACGGAAAACCGACCGGAAATGAAAACGGGAAGCCTTTGAAAAAGACTTCCCGACTGATGGTCGGAGCGAGAGGATTCGAACCTCCGACCCCTGCCTCCCGAAGACAGTGCTCTACCAGGCTGAGCTACGCTCCGTCAGTGGGCGGTTGTTTAGCCCGTCTTCGGGGCTGGATCAAGCATAAACCGGTCGATAGGTGCGAAAAACTTTACTGTTTCGCGACAGATGATTTCGCGGTTGCGCGGTATGGGGATCAATCGCTTTGCGGGTGAATTTGGCGCGGTTTGTGCCAATACGCAAAAGGCCCCGAAACGGAAACCGTTTCAGGGCCTTTGAATGATGGTCGGAGCGAGAGGATTCGAACCTCCGACCCCTGCCTCCCGAAGACAGTGCTCTACCAGGCTGAGCTACGCTCCGTCATTCTGCGAAGCCGGGTGATAATCCCAAATACGGACCGACGCAAGGGTTTTTTGCGCCAATCCGCCGGGACCCCGGCATGCGATATCAGTATGGGCGTGAAATGCAGAACTCGACCGCCTCGATCATCGCATCCTTGATCGCGCCATCTTCAAAGCGCGTCAGTGTGTCGATGGCAAGCTGGCCAAATTCGCGTGCACGGTCCATGGATGCGCTAAGCGCGTCATATTTGCGGATCAGTTCCTGTGCGCGATCAAGATCGCCATCCTGGAATTCCTGATCTTCCATGCAACGCCGCCAGAAGGCCTTTTCCTCGTCATCGCCCTTGGCATAGGAAATGATGACCGGCAGGGTGACCTTGCCGTCACGGAAATCATCGCCAACGGTTTTGCCAAGCGTCGCCTGATGGGCGGAATAATCCAGAACATCGTCGATCAACTGGAAGGCGGTGCCAAGATAGATGCCATAAAGACGAAGGGCTTCTTCATCCTCGGCCGAACGATTGGCAATCACTGCACCGATCTGGGACGCCGCACCAAACAGGGCGGCGGTTTTGGCGGTGATGACTTCAAGATAGGCTTCTTCGCTGGTTGCCATGTCATTGGCGGTCGAAAGCTGCAAAACCTCGCCCTCGGCGATGACGGCGGACGCCTTCGCCAGGATATCAAGAACCTTGAGCGAGCCGTTTTTGACCATCACGACAAAGGCGCGCGCAAACAGGAAATCCCCGACCAGAACGCTTGCTTCGTTGCCAAACAGGGCATTGGCCGATGCCTGGCCCCGGCGCAGCAGGCTTTCATCAACAACATCATCATGCAGAAGCGTTGCGGTGTGGATAAACTCGACACAGGCCGCAAGATCAACCGCCGATGTCCCGCCCTGATAGCCGCAAAGCTGGGCAGATGCCAGTGTCAGCATCGGGCGCATGCGCTTGCCACCTGCGGCAACCAGATGGCTTGCCAATTGCGGGATCAGCGCAACTTCGCTGTGCATGTTGTCGATGATGACCTGATTGACGCGCTTCATGTCTGCATCGACAAGGCGTATCAGGGAGTCAAGGCTGGGTTCGGTCGTCTGCTGCGTTGCGATATTGGTCACGCTGTAATCCGAAACAATTTCTCGCGTATTGACCCCGCCCACCGGGACGGGTAACGCTGATTTCAGTGGGCGGCCTCAACATAGAGATGCCGGGTGGTGACGGTCAAGTGGACAAATGGTTGCCAGCCAAGCAACAATAGCCACCTTGGTGACAGTTTTACCCGAATATGTGCGGTCGGACACATAATATATGGATAGCATAATCACACAATAACCAACCGGGGCGCATAAATCGCATGATCGAGCTATTTCGCAGCAACGACCCGATCGAGCTCAGCTGGGCGCAATCGGTTCTCGCCGACGAAGGCATCGCCAGCCATATTTTTGATTACCATGCCAGCATTCTCGAAGGATCCATCGGCGCCCTTCCAAGGCGTTTGATGGTTGATCCCCAGGAAGAAAGCCGGGCCAAATACATCCTTGATATTGCCAGACGTGAACTTGATGCGCATAACGCACGACATGATCCCGATGCCGAGGAAGTCCAGGACTGAAAACCTGTCCGGGACCAGCAGGGTTGCAGGATTGGCAAGGTTGCAGGAATTACGAGATTTATGACCCGACCCGATAGCGCATTTCATGTTCCCGATTTTGCGGAAGAACGCATCAGCCATGATTTTCTGCTGGGCGGTTCGGTGACGTTAAAGCAGCCGGTGGATGGATATCGGGCGGCGATGGATGCTGTTTTGCTGGCCGCGTCCGTGTCGATCAGTTCCAGACGGGATCAGAAAATACTTGATGTCGGGGCGGCTGTCGGATCGGCCGGGTTGTGTGTTGCACGCCGCCTGCCGGATGCCGATGTGACCGGGATCGAGCTGCAGGGCGATCTCTATGCGCTGTTTTGCCGCAACATTGTCGAAAATGATCTGGTTGGCCGGGTAACGCCGGTTCATGGCGATATCAATGATCGGTCCCTGCCACTGGTGGCCGAAAGCTTTGATCAGGTGATTTCAAACCCGCCCTATTATGCCGGGGGCACACGCCCCGCCAATGAAAGCCGGGCGAGGGCGCATCAGGAAGGCACCGCCGATCTGAAGGACTGGATCAATTTCTGCCTTCGGATGGTGCGCCAGAAGGGCCGGATCACCATCGTGCATCGGGCGGATCATCTGGACCGGATCATCGGGCTTTTGCATGGCCGGGCGGGCGACATGACCATTTACCCGATCTGGAGCAAGGCCAGTGCCGATGCGCCGTTACGTGTGATTGTTTCGGCGCGCAAGGGCGTTTCCTCGCCGGTTACCCTGCGACGCGGGATTGTTCTGCATGACGAGGCCGGGGTTTATCTGCCGGAATGTGATGCGCTTTTACGCGCACCATCTGCATTGCCCGGTTTCTAAATCGGGCTTGGTTTAATATAAGGGCACTATAAAGTGCGTTGCCGGTCCGTTGCGGCGCAGAAACCTTGATGCTTTGGGAAATGCCATGCTGAGTTTATCGAAAATCCTTTTTACCGCACTGGTCGTTGTGGTGGTATGGCAGGGCTTTAAACTGTTTACCCGCAAGAATCAGGTTTCCGGGCAGGAACAGCCAAAACAGACGGTGCATGACAAGAAAGCCAAACAGCAGAAACAGGAAGCTGTGGCGCATGATCTTGAAAAATGCCCGAAATGCGGTGTCTATCACGCCGAAGGCAGCGCGCATGTTTGCGAAGTCTGAGTTGCGCGCACTGCATATTTTCATTTGCTGATTTCTTCGACTTTCGCCCAACAGGCCGTGATTTCGCTTGGAAAAACGGGTTGTTGCACGGATGTTGTATGCTGCAACGCGGTATGAGATTCGCCACGGCGTCATAAAAAGCGCTAAATTCAGGCCCTCTCAGGGCTTTTGCGTTCTTGACCCCGACGGGGTGGGGCGGTAGCTTGCCGCTCTAAATTTACCGATAACTTAATAGTGAGTTCGCGCAATGGCGCTCGACGGGTCGCAACGTCCCCCTTCATTCCAGGAAATCATTCTTCGACTGCAAAGCTATTGGGCCGATCAGGGTTGTGTCATCCTGCAGCCCTATGACCTTGAAGTCGGTGCCGGTACCTTCCACACCGCAACCACGTTGCGCGCGCTGGGCCCGGAAAGCTGGAATGCGGCCTATGTGCAGCCGTCCCGTCGCCCGACCGATGGTCGTTACGGGGAAAACCCGAACCGTTTGCAGCACTATTACCAGTTCCAGGTCCTGATGAAGCCGTCACCGGCCAATTCGCAGGAACTTTACCTTGGCTCACTGGCGCATCTGGGCATTGACCCGATGGCGCATGACATCCGTTTCGTCGAAGACGATTGGGAAAGCCCGACTTTGGGCGCGTGGGGCCTTGGCTGGGAAGTGTGGCTGGACGGGATGGAAGTCACCCAGTTCACCTATTTCCAACAGGTCGGCGGTTTTGAATGCGACCCGGTCCCGGTCGAGCTGACCTATGGTCTGGAACGTCTTGCGATGTATATCCAGGGCGTCGAAAACGTCTATGACCTTGATTATAACGGCAATGGCGTCAGCTATGGCGATGTGTTCCTTCAGAATGAAAAGGAACAGTCGACCTATAACTTCGAAGTCGCCAATACCGATATGCTGTTCCAGCATTTCAAGGACGCGCAGGCCGAATGTGCGGTCAATATCGAACGCGGCCTTGCCCTGCCTGCTTATGAGCAGGCGATGAAAGCCAGCCATATCTTCAACCTCCTCGATGCGCGCGGCGTGATCTCGGTCACCGAACGTGCGGCCTATATCGGCCGTGTGCGCGACATGTCGAAATCCTGCTGCGAGGCGTGGCTTCGTTCGCGCGGGCATTTGAAAGAGGAGGCATAAGTCATGGCCGAATTGCTGCTTGAACTGTTTTCGGAAGAAATTCCGGCCCGCATGCAGGCGCGTGCTTCCGAGGATCTGACCAAACTGGTCACCGATGGCCTGAAGGCCGCCGACCTTGGTTTTAATAAAGTCGAGGCACTGGTAACACCGCGCCGCCTGACCCTGATCATTGATGGTTTGCCGGACAAACAGCCGGACCTTCGCGAAGAACGCCGTGGCCCGCGTGCCGATGCCCCGGAAAAGGCGATTGCAGGTTTCCTGGCGGGCAATGGCGTGACGCTGGAACAATGTGAAAAGCGCGAAACGCCGAAGGGTGTTTTCCTGTTTGCGATTGTCGAACAGAAAGGCCGCGATAGCGCGGACGTCATCAAGGACATCATCGAAGACGCCATGGCAAAACTGCCCTGGCCGAAATCGATGCGCTGGGCCGATCAGAAGGTCCGCTGGGTCCGTCAGCTTGACCGGATTCTGTGCCTGTTTGACGGCAAGGTGATCCCGGCATCGTTTGGCCCGGTAACGGCTGGCAATATCACAAGCGGCCACCGGTTCCTTGCCCCCGCGACCTTTAGCGTTGCCAATGCCACCGAATACAAGGCGAAGCTTGCTTTTGCCAAGGTCATGCTCGACCGCGAAGAACGCAAGAAAGTCATTCTGGACGGTGCGCGCAAGCTTGCGGCATCAGAAGGTTTCACGCTTCTGGAAGATAACGGGCTTCTTGAAGAAGTCTGCGGTCTGGTTGAATGGCCAGTACCGGTCATGGGCAAGGTCGATGACCAGTTCATGGATATCCCGCGCGAGGTTCTGGAAACCTCGATGCGTGAACATCAGAAATATTTCGTTGTCGAAGACAGCAACGGCAAACTGGCCGCACGTTTCATCACCATTTCAAACATGGTGACGCTGGATGCCAACGCGCAGATCATTGCCGGGAACGAACGCGTTTTGCGTGCGCGCCTACATGATGCGAAATTCTTCTGGGATCAGGATCGGAAAGTGACGCTCGAAGCGCGTCTGCCGAAACTTGATAACATCGTGTTCCATGCCAAGCTTGGCTCGCTTGCCGAGCGTGTTCTGCGCCTGCGCGGACTGGCACGCGAACTTTCAGCCGACATTCCGGGCTGCGATGTCAAACTTGCCGATCGGGCGGCGGAAATCGCCAAGGCCGATCTGGTGTCGAACATGGTGTTCGAATTTACCGAACTTCAGGGACTGATGGGGAAATATTACGCCGAGAATGACGGCGAAGCCCCCGAAGTCGCCAACGCCATTGCGCAGCATTACGCACCTGCCGGTCCGTCGGATATGTGTCCGACCGCACCTGTTTCGGTGGCTGTTGCCTTGGCCGAGAAGCTCGATACCCTTGCCGGGTTCTTTACCATCGATGAAAAGCCGACCGGTTCAAAAGACCCGTTCGCGCTGCGTCGTGCGGCATTGGGTGTCATCCGGCTGGTTCTGGAAAACGGTTTGCGTGTGCCGCTGCGTCGCGCATTTGCCTTTGCCGTTTCCCAATATCCGGCCTCCATTCGTCGTGACGAGGCGGTTGACGAACTTCTGGCATTCTTTGCCGACCGCCTGAAAGTCCATCTGCGTGAACAGGGCGTGCGCCATGATCTGGTGTCTGCCGTGTTTGCCCTTGATGGCGAGGATGATCTTGTCCGCCTTCTGGCCCGTGTTGATGCGCTTGCCGATTTTGTGTCGGGTGAAAGCGGCGTCAACCTTATGGCCGGGTACAAGCGCGCGTCCAATATCCTGCGTATCGAAGAGAAGAAGGATGAAAAATCCTATGATGCGGATGTGTCCGCCGATCTTCTGACGCAGGACGAGGAACGCAAGCTGTATGAGGCGCTCATCAATGTCCGGCATAAGGCTTTGCCGCTTCTGCGGGCCGAGAATTATGCCGAGGCTATGGCCGAGTTTGCGCACCTGCGCGGACCGGTCGATGCATTCTTCGAAGGGGTCACGGTAAATAGTGACAAGGCAGACGAACGTGCCAACCGGCTTAAACTGCTGGCGCAAATTCGGACTGCCTTGCATGACATTGCCGATTTCTCGAAGATCGAGTCATAAATAGGGTCGGGGTCGCCCGGAATTCCGGAACGCCTTGACCAGATGAGGAAAAGGCAAGATGACCAAATGGGTTTACGGCTTCGGTGGCGGTAGCGCCGAGGGACGTTCCGATATGCGCGAGCTTTTGGGCGGTAAAGGTGCCAACCTTGCCGAGATGAGCAATCTCGGCCTTCCGGTCCCGCCCGGCTTTACCATCACGACCGAAGTCTGCACGGCGTTTTATGACAATGACCGCGCCTATCCTGACGGTCTTGAAGCCGAAGTCGAAAAGTCGCTTGCTGCTGTCGAAGCCCTGGTCGGTCGCAAATTTGGCAACCCCAAGGACCCGTTGCTGGTGTCGGTTCGTTCCGGCGCACGTGCCTCGATGCCGGGCATGATGGACACGGTTCTCAATCTGGGCCTGAATGACGAGACGGTTGAAGGTTTGGCGGCGGTCTCTGGTGACCGCCGTTTTGCGTATGACAGCTATCGCCGTTTCATTCAGATGTATGGCGATGTCGTTCTTGGCGTCGATCACTACCATTTCGAGGAAATCCTTGAAATTCACAAGGAAGACAAGGGCTATGTCCTTGATACCGAAATGGGTGCCGATGACTGGCAGGCGGTGGTTCAGGGCTTCAAGAAAAAGGTCGATGCCGAACTTGGGCGTCCCTTCCCGCAGGATCCGCGCGAACAGCTTTGGGGCGCGATTGGCGCGGTTTTCGGAAGCTGGATGAATGCGCGTGCCAATACATACCGTCGCCTGCACAACATCCCGGCAAGTTGGGGCACGGCGGTCAACGTTCAGGCCATGGTTTTTGGCAATATGGGCGATGATTGTGCGACCGGTGTCTGCTTCTCGCGCAATCCGTCGACCGGCGAAGACCGTTTCTACGGCGAATATCTGATCAATGCGCAGGGCGAGGATGTTGTGGCGGGGATCCGTACCCCGGCACCGCTGACCAAAATCGAACGTGAAGAGTCCGGTTCCGACCTTTTGTCGATGGAAGAAGCCATGCCCGGCGTCTTTGGCGAGCTTTGCGATATCCGCGACAGGCTTGAAGCCCATTATCGCGACATGCAGGACATGGAATTCACCGTCGAGTCCGGTAAGCTTTACATGCTCCAGACCCGTGCGGGCAAACGTACTGCCAAGGCCGCCCTTCGCATCGCGGTTGAAATGTGTCAGGCCAATGTGATCTCGCGCGAAGACGCCCTTCGCCGTGTTGATCCGGCACAGCTTGACCAGTTGCTGCATCCAACCCTTGATCCCGATGCGGACCGCAAGGTGATCGGCATGGGGCTTCCGGCATCGCCCGGTGCGGCATCCGGCCAGATTGTTTTCTCCGCCGAGGTGGCCGAGGACTGGGTGCATAATCGCGGTCAGAAGGTCATTCTGGTGCGTATCGAAACCAGCCCCGAAGACATTGCCGGCATGCACGCGGCCGAGGGCATTCTGACATCGCGCGGTGGCATGACAAGCCACGCGGCCGTGGTGGCGCGCGGCATGGGGACGCCGTGCGTGTGCGGTGCCGGTCAGGTCAAGATTGACTATGCCAGCAAGACCATGACGTCGGGCGGTGTGACCCTGAAAGAAGGGGATGTCATCACCCTTGACGGGGCGACCGGCGAGGTCATGCTGGGCGAGGTGGCAACGCTTAAGCCCGACCTTTCGGGTGATTTTTCCCAGTTGATGGAATGGGCGGATGGGGTCCGTCGCCTTAAGGTTCGCACCAACGCGGAAACGCCTGATGATGCGGCAACCGCGCGCGGTTTCGGGGCGGAGGGGATCGGGCTTTGCCGGACCGAACATATGTTCTTTGACCCGGCACGCATCATTTCCATGCGCGAAATGATCCTGGCCGATACGGAAAAGGGCCGTCGCGCGGCACTTGATAAACTTCTGCCCTATCAGCGTCAGGACTTTATTGACCTGTTCCGGATCATGAAGGGATTGCCGGTGACGATCCGTCTGCTGGATCCGCCATTGCATGAATTCCTGCCGCATGGCGACAACGAAATTGCCGAGGTCGCCAATGCCGCAGGTGTGGCAGAGGTCGTCGTGCGTCGCCGGTTGCTGGAACTTTCCGAAGCCAACCCGATGCTGGGGCATCGCGGGTGCCGTCTTGGCATCAGCTATCCGGAAATCTATGAAATGCAGGCGCGTGCGATATTTGAAGCCGCGATCGAGGTTTCAAAGGATGGTGGCGATCCGGTCATTCCGGAAATCATGATCCCGCTGATTGTCGGCAAGAAAGAGCTCGAAATACTCAAGGCCGCGATCATCAAGGTTGCAGGCGAGGTCGAAACCGAAAAATCGGCCAAGCTCGAATTCCTTGTCGGCACGATGATCGAATTGCCGCGCGCCGCACTCAAGGCTGGTGAAATCGCCGAAGAAGCCGAGTTCTTCAGCTTCGGGACCAACGATCTGACCCAGACGACCTTTGGCCTGTCACGTGATGACGCGTCCCGGTTCCTGGATACCTATATTTCCAAGGATATCTTTGCCGGTGATCCGTTCGTATCGCTGGATCAGGAAGGGGTGGGCGAACTGGTCAGCATCGCCGCGGAACGTGGCCGTAAAACGCGTTCTGACATCAAGCTTGGCATTTGCGGCGAACATGGCGGTGATCCATCTTCCATCGCGTTCTGCGAGGCGCAGGGGCTGGATTACGTCTCGTGTTCGCCTTATCGCGTGCCGATTGCCCGTCTTGCCGCCGCACAGGCCGCGCTTAAGAAATAAGGCTGCTATCTGGTAGCACTGATAAAGCAAACGGCGGCAGAATTTCTGCCGCCGTTTATCTTTGATGAAATTATCCGTTGGCGGATCAGGCCGCCGTTTCCGGCAACTTGACCCAGTCGGGGATCTTGACCGAAATTTTGGCATCGCCCGCCGTCAGCTCGGCATTATCGCCAATCCGTTCCAGCCGGATCAGGGCAAGGCCGGCATTGCCATGGATGCTGCGGATGGTGCCGGCTTCCTTGTCGCCATTCATGATCAGGGTGCCGATTTCCGGGGCCGGGCCGGTGATCGTGATCGGAAGCAGGCGTTTGCGAACCAGCCCGCGATATTTGGTGCGCGCGGTCAGTTCCTGCCCCATATAGCAGCCCTTTTTGAAATCAACGCCGCCCAGCTCCTCGAACCCGTTTTCAAGCAGGATGGCGCGATCGATTTCCATTTCCTCGCTGCCATTGGGCAGGCCAAGCAGCACGCGATGCTGATGATAGGTGCTTTCATCGCTTTCGGTCGCACCGATGGCCGCCATCTGTGCCAGTTCGTTTTTGGGCAGCAACACGCGCGCGCCCATCGCACTCAGGCGCGGGTCAACGGCCTTGATCCCGTCGGCAAAGGGTGCGGTGGCACCGGGCGTATCGGGCAGGTCAAGTGCAGCTAGGGCACCATCGCCGAAAACGGCGACAACGTCATAGCTTTCGGTGACGTCCGTCAGTTCTGCCTTGGCACGCAATTTATACATGCGCAGTTTCTTGAACAGTTCGGCCGCACGCGCACCGTCTTCGCCGCGTTCGCACTCAATCAGAAGGCTGTCTTCGTCCTGCTGATAGACAAAAAAATCAAACAGGAATTTGCCCTGCGGCGTCAGAAGCGCGCCATAGCCGGAATGATCGGCCGTGATTTTTTCGATATTGTTCGACACCAGCCCCTGAAGGAAGCTGACGCGATCAGGCCCGCTGACCCGGATAACGGCCCGGTCAGGCAGGGGGGCGTATAAAGTCTCACTCATAATTCTTATGGCTCCGGTTTATCGGAATTGTTGGCCGAAATGTGGGGCAATGACCGGGATTTGGCAAGGGGTGGTTTGGCAAAGGCAAAAGCAACCCGCCACAAGAAAAGCCTTCATAAATTGCGCGGGAACCGATAGAACGCAATGTATGAAAATATTGATGCTTGATCGTTCCATAGGCTTTGATCCCAAGGATCGTGAAGCCCGCCCGCTGGGATCGCGCCAACGCGGATTTATCGCGCTGGCCGAGGCCCTTGTTGCCCGTGGCCACAAGGTTGAAGCCCGCCGGAATGGTGGCATCGACCTTGATCATCATGGCGTTGCCTGGCGACAGCTTGACAGTGCCATGCCGCCCTTTGGTGGCGACCCGGTGGACCGGGTTCTGGTGTGGCGCGATGCGGAATTGTTGCGTCATCCCTCAATCCCCGAAGGTAGCGACTGCTGGCTTTGGTTTGATGGCATGGCATCCGATCTGAATGCGGATAAGGCGCGTCTGGCGTTGCTTGAAACCGGCGCGCAGGTGATTTTCACCCATGAAGATCAGGGCAGGGCGTTTGATGGCGATACCGCCAAACGCCCGATTGTGATCGCACCGGGCGCCTGCCCGGCCTTTGCCATGGCGTCAAACATGCACTGGGCGTTCGAAAGCCGCGAAGACCTTGCCGTGACGGTCGCCAACAGCAAAACCGGCATTGCCCAGATCATCCGCATCTGGTCGGCTTATGTCGCGCCCAAGGTGCCCGGTGCCATTCTGGAAATCTATGCTGCCGACCTGTTCTCTGCGATGGCGGGTGAAAATGACGATGTTTCCGAAGAACTCGTCGATATGGTGCGCGATAACATCGACAAGGGTGTCCGCGTCTGCCACCCGATGCCGGAGGCCGACATGGCCGAACGTATCGCAACCGCACGTGCCTTCCTGCATCACGGCAAATACGGCAATGATCAGGTCGGGCAATGGATTTACGATGCGCTGGCCGCGGCAACACCGGTTGTGTCCTATGGCGGCATTGCCAAGGCGCGGGTTGAAAATGGCAAGACCGGCTATATCGTTCCCGATGAAACCGCCTATGGCAATCTGGTGATGCAGTTGCTGGCCGACCGGCAGATTTTTGCGAGCCAGTCCGAAGCGGCCCGCAACAGCCGCCGTGAATGGCTTAACGTGGCTGGCGAGCTGGAGAAACTTTAAACCGTGCGGTTACTGTTCATCACCTCGAACCGGCTGGGCGATGCCGTTCTTTCGACATCGGTGCTGCGCCATTATGTCGAAACCTATCCCGGCATCAAGGTGACGGTTGCCTGTGGTCCGGTTGCTGCCCCGATTTTTGAAGCAGTGCCGGGGCTTGAGCGCATCATCGAAATGCCAAAGCAGAAACGCGGCGGCCATTGGTGGAAACTATGGAAATCGGTCGCGTTTCGGTGGTGGGACATCATCGTCGATCTGCGCGGCAGTGCGACGGCTTATGTGCTTCCGGGCTGGAAACGGGTGGTGCTCAAAGGCAATGATGACAGCGTCCACCGGGTGGAGCAGCTTGCGCGTCTTATCGGTGTTGATCCGGCCCCTGAGCCGTTTGTCTGGATCGGCCCGGAACATGAACGACGCGCGGCAAAGATACTGCCCACCGATGAACGTCCGCTTCTGGTGGTTGGACCAAGTGCCAACTGGATCGGCAAAACCTGGCGCCCGGAACGTTTTGCGGAAACAATCGCGCGCCTGCGGGCGGTTGGCGGTGCGCTTGAAGATGCCCATGTCCTGCTGGTCGGCGCGCCAAACGAACGCGAGGCATCCGAACCAGTGATTGCATCCATCCCGGAAAACAGACGGACCGAGATTTTTGGCAGCGAACATCTTCTGACGGTCATGGCCTGTCTGCGCCGCGCGGACCTGTATGTTGGCAATGACTCAGGCCTTATGCATATGGCGGCAGCGTCGGGAAATCCGACAATAGGGTTGTTTGGTCCATCGCGTGATGAACACTACCGTCCCTATGCGAAGTGGGGACGAGCGGTTCGTACCGATTGGTCCTATGACAAAATTATCGAAAATCGTTCCAGCCCGTTATCCAAAGAGATCTTGATGGATACGTTGCCGGTGGACAAGGTTGTGTCAGCGGCAGAAACGCTTCTGAGAGACTACCGGATAGAGGAAAAACATCATGGCTGATAAAGCGCCCCGTCTTTCAGTTGTTATGTGCGCGCATAACGAGGAAGAACGCCTGCCATCCTGTTTGGCGCATCTGACCTTTGCCGACGAAATTATTGTTCTGTGCGATAAATGTACGGACCGGACCGAGGAAATCGCACGCGAATTTGGCGCGAAAACGATTGTGGGCAGCTGGGATATCGAGGGCGAGCGTCGCAATCGGGCGATTGCCGAGGCAACCGGCGACTGGATTTTCGAAGTCGATGCCGACGAACATGTAAACGAAGAGCTCGCGAAATCTATTCGTAAAGCGATGGAAACAGATGAGTTTGATCGCTTTGTTATCCCGGTTGATAACTATATTGGTCGCCGCCTGGTTCGTTATGGCTGGGGGGCGTCATTCGGCACGTCTGCTGTTTGGCGCCTGTTCCGAAAAGGATGTAAACAATGGGGCCCCCAACGGGTCCATCCATCTATTGAGTTGTTGGGGCGGGCAGGCCCCAGGCTTGATGGTGCTCTTTTACATTATGTCGACAGAAACATTTCGGACATGATCAAAAGACTGAACAGCTATAGTTCTGCCCGGGCTGCGGATTTGCGCGCAAGCGGAAACATTGGAAGTTTTGCAAACAATTTTCGCCGCATCTTTTCCCGGTTTTTCCGCTGCTATGTGTCTCGAAAGGGGTACAAGGAAGGGGGGATGGGATTTCTGATAGCGCTACTTGCAGCGTTGTTTCCCCTGCTGTCCTACCTGAAAGCGCGCTATGACGACGAGTAAGTCGTCAATCTGGCGTTTGCGGCACAGAGATCATAAACTGGCACGTAACTGATATTTAAATTGGTGCTATCGTTGTTCGGGTGGGAACAAATCACACGCTGGCGCATTTGCTGTGCATGTGACTTTTGTTCCAACTGTACCCGGACCAGACCAATGATCCGTGCTGATAATATGACAATGTTGTTTGTTTTGTTGTTTGCCATCGCGATTGCATGGCTTCAGGTGTCGGTAGAGGATCAGCGGGCCAGGGCCATGCTTGTGCCGGTTCCCGACTATGGAAGCGGTCTTGAAGTCTATGCCATCCGGCATAACCCGCCGCAGTCCGCCTCTTGCGGCAGCATGTGCGGCGCGTTTGATCTGACCAAGGCCGCCGGGTTTGAAAGTGGCTATATGCAGGCCAGCTTGCCGGAAAGCACTGCGCGTCGCTGACATTTTCCCTGCAAGCTGTCAGAATGGTTGCGTAACGGGTCATTTTCCGGAGTATCCCATGGCCAAGGCATCCGTCTGGGCGATCATTCCCAATCTTTTACGCAGCCTGTTTCGGTCCGATGTGCCGATACGCAGCAAGATTTTGCTGGTGATGGGGATTGTCTATCTCGTTAGTCCGATTGATCTTTTGCCCGATGTGATTGCCGGGATCGGATGGATTGACGATCTGGTTATTGTGCCGTTGCTTGGCTGGCTTTCCTATCGCAGTCTGCCGCCATCCATAAAGGAAGGCATGGCAACCGATAGTCCCGACAGTGCCAATAATCCAGCAACCTCGCGCAAATGGCTTTATCTGGTGGTTCTGATCGTTGTTCTGATCGGTATCGGACTTCTGACAGGGCCCGATGAATCCTTCCTGAAAAATCCATCCGGCGGTTAAGAGCAAGACACTACCTTTGCGTCTTTGACAGCCTTTGCCATCGAGCCTTAAGCTTCTCTCCCGATCACGTAACGAAAAACGGGGAAGCAACCATGAAAAAGGCGTTCCGCGGGCTGGTTTTAACCCAGCAGGATAAAACGGTTCAGGCCGGTTTTCAGGATATCGCGATTGAAGACCTGCCCGAGGGCGAGGTTCTTGTCCGGGTTGACTGGTCGACCCTGAATTACAAGGACGGCATGATCCTGAACGGGCTTGGCCGTCTTGTCCGGCAATATCCGCATGTGCCTGGCGTTGATTTTGCCGGCGAAGTGATTTCATCGGATGATCCGCGTTATGCACCCGGCGATCAGGTCATCCTGACCGGATGGCGGGTCGGCGAAGCACATTGGGGCGGATATGCCCAATATGCCCGCGTCAACGCGGATTGGCTGGTGCCAATGCCAGATGGACTTGATGGCGCACACGCCATGGCCATCGGTACCGCAGGCTTTACATCCATGCTGGCGGTCATGGCACTGGAAGAGCAGGGGCTGTCCCCCGATCAGGATGGTGAAGTCCTTGTTACCGGGGCTGCAGGCGGGGTCGGGTCGGTTGCAGTCAGCATTCTGGCAAATCTTGGCTATCGCGTTGCCGCGTCGACTGGCCGGGCTGACACACATGATTATCTGCGTGGACTTGGTGCAACGTCGATTATTGATCGCGAGGCGTTAACGGATGCCAGCAAACCATTGCTGAGCGAACGCTGGTTTGGCGCGATTGACAGTGTCGGAAGCACGACACTGGCCCATGTTTTATCTGAAATGAAATATCATGGTGTCGTTGCCGCCTGCGGGCTGGCAGGCGGGCCGGATTTGCCTGCAACGGTTATTCCGTTTCTGCTGCGCGGGGTCCGGTTGATCGGCATTGATTCCGTGATGTGCCCGTATGAAAAGCGCGTCACAGCCTGGAAACGTCTGGCACAGGAGTTGCCGATGGCGCAACTCGATGCCGTGACGACAAAAGTGGGGCTTCGCGATATCCTGCCATGGGGTGAAAAAATCCTCAAAGGGCAGGTCAGGGGGCGGTTGCTGATTGATGTGCAGGATTGCTAGTCGGCGCAAATAAATGCAGAATCCGACTGAACCCGGCCGTTGACGATGATGTGTTGGCGGTGCTTGCCAAAGTACTGAAATGAATGGGCCGCGCCTTATGACCGAAAACCGGTTTCGTATCCTTCTGGTCGAAGATAATCCCGGCGATGCCTTTCTTGTAAAGACATTGCTGGAGGAAACCGGTGAACGGTTCGTGATAGAACACCGATCCGACCTCGCTTCGGCCATGGCGTTGCTGAATGATGTGTCGCCGGACGGGGTGTTTGATGTTGTTTTGCTTGACCTGACCCTGCCGGATTCATCGGGGGTCGAAACCATTCGCCGCATTCGAAGTTGTGCCAACAGTGCGCCGGTCGTTGTTCTGACCGGGCATAAGGATGAAGAACTGGCGTTTGAAGCCCTTCAGCACGGCGCAGAAGATTATCTGACCAAGGAGTTCCCCGACGGCCGAACCATTCGGCGGTCAATCCGTTATGCGATTGAACGTTCGCGGGCCGAACAGGCGCTAAAGGAAAGCGAAGAGCGGTATCGCAAGCTGGTGGAGCTTGCGCCCGAACTGATTTCCGTGCTGAGCGGAGAAGAAATCGCCTATATCAATCAGCAGGGTGTTTCCATTCTGCACGGCAGTGATAGTTCGGAGCTGGTTGGACGCAGCTTTATGGAAATGGTCCATCCCGATAGCCGCGAAATCATGGGGGAATATATTGCGCGCTATGCCGGTGGTTATACCGGGCGGGCGGATTTTGTTATCATGTGCCGTCGGGGCGACGGGGAGAATGTGGAGCTTGAGGTTTCTGCCATCGCCTTCACCCACGAAGGCGCGCCAGCCATGCTGATGCTTGCCGAGGATGTGACGGAAAAGCGCAAGATCGAAAGGCAGCTGGTTCAGACATCGAAGCTTGCGACGCTTGGTGAGATGGCCGCATCCGTGGCGCATGAAATGAACCAGCCGCTTAACGTGATCCGGATGGCGGCCGATACCTGCGCGCTACAATATGAACTTGAAAAGGTTCAACCCTCGTTCCAGCGAGAGCGATTGTCCCTGATCAGCGGTCAGACCCGGCGCATGGCCGAAATTATTCGACATTTGCAGATTTACAGTCGACCGGACGAAGATGATTTCGAACTTTTCGATCCCATGCGCGCGGTAACCCGTGCTGTTGACATGGTGGAACATGATTGCCGACTGGCGGGGATTGTCGTCGATGTTGTTCCTGCTGCGGAAAACTGTCAGGTCCTTGGTCGTCAGGTGCAACTGGAACAGGTTCTGGTCAATATGCTGACCAATGCCCGCGATGCGATCACGGAAAATGGCGATGATGCCGGTGGTATTGGTGGGTTGATTCGTTTGACCGCGATGCTGGATGCGGATCAGGAAGTGCTGCGGATTGCAATAAATGACAATGGCGGCGGGGTCCCGGAAGACGCCATCGGGCTTATTTTCCACCCGTTTTTCACGACCAAGGATGTTGGCAAGGGAACCGGGCTTGGGCTTTCGGTCAGCTATGGCATTGTCGAGGGTATGGGCGGGCATATTGATGTTCGCAACGAAGGTGATGGCGCCTGTTTCGAAATCGTATTGCCGGCAGTTCATATCGGTGAAAATGCCGGCAACGACGTTGACGATCCTGATGATGCGCCGTTGCTGCCGCAGCAGGAAAGGCTTCCTGAAACCCGATCCCGCAATCTGCGGATCATGGTTGTCGATGACGAAATTGACGCGATGGAAATTATCGCGGCCTATCTGGAAGCACAGGGCTTTTCCGTTTCCGCGGCAAGTGATGGCGAGGATGCCCTGGCACTGGCCGGTGTGGTCCAGCCCGATATTCTCATTACCGATATCCGGATGCCACAGATGGATGGAAACAGTCTGGTTCGTGCCCTTCGGGAACGCAATCCTGCCTTGCCGGTCATCGTTATGACCGGCCATCCCGGAGACGCCGATCGCCCGGTCGAGGACGGGGACGACGCGCCGGTGATGGTGATGTCAAAGCCGCTTGATCTGAAAGAGCTTCTGGCCACGCTTGACGAAATTTCCGAAGTCGTGGCCGGTTAAAACAAAACCCGGCCACTGGCCGGGTTCTGGAAGCTTCAGGATATGTCGGAAGATCAAGCTTCCCAGCCAAGCTGCATGGCAATTTTCACTGCCTGCGTGCGGTTGGCTGCACCGAGCTTTTTGAAAATACCGGTCAGGTGAACCTTGACCGTGATTTCGCGCACCGTAAGCTGCTTGGCGATTTCCTTGTTCGACAGACCCTTGGTTAGCAGCGCCAGGACTTCGCGTTCACGGTTGGTAAGCTGACGCAGGGGGTTGTCCGGTGCCAGACCGTCCAGATCAATCTCACCCGGGCGGCTATTGCTGCCATCATCTTCGAGCAATGCTGACGGAATGTATTTCTCGCCCGACAGGATCAGGCGAAGCGCATTGATCAGCGATTTGCCAGACAGCGTTTTGGGCAGATAACCCGACGCGCCATGTTCAAGTGCATTGAGCACATCACTGCGTTTGACCGAGCCCGACAGGATGACAACCGGAATTTCCGGATGCTTCTGGCGCATCACGGTTAACCCCGAAAGGCCGTTCATGCCCGGCATGTTGAGATCAAGGATCGTCAGTTCGACCGGCGTGTCGCCATCAACGATGGAAAGTGCCTCGGCAAAATCCTTTGCCTGTGCAATTTCGACTTCCGGGGCTGCCGTTTTCAGAAAGGATGTGATCCCGTCTCTGACGAGGTCGTGGTCGTCCGCTAGCAGGATGTTCATGTTATTGTGCCGTACCCGTTTTTAGCCGTCTCCCGCAAAAGGCGGTACCGGTATCGCGCTCCGAACCCAAGTGATACGGAATCGCGCAAAGTTGTCATCTTCCAAATTTCGCGTCCCCCCGGACGCGAGCGCAGCATTAAATAATTCTGATGTCCTGTCAAACTGCAGGATGGATTTCAGGGGGTGATGCTATCCGTGAGGATAGTATTTGTCAGGAAATAATAAAATGTTTATCGCGTGTTGCATAGTGAAACCGGCTGAATTTTGAAGTCTCTTGCTTTAGAGATCAGGCATAAATCGAAAAAATGTCGTTCGCGTCGTTTTTTGGTTGTCCATAGCCGGGGATCGGATTTTGTTCATCGCTACTGGTTGTTGCACGATGCAGGCTTGCCTGCCGGAAGGCGGCCATGTCAGCCCCTGATGGAGCATTCGGGGCAAGGGCTGCATTCTGAAGCGTTGCCAAGGCGCGTTCCTTGTCTTCTGCGCTACCCGAAATATTTACCGAGACATCAACGTGCCCGCCAATGGCGTATGCCTTTCCGTCCGGCCCGATCTGATATTCATATTGCGGGGCAGAGCCATATTGCCCGGCCGCTGCGGCATGCGCTTTCTCTTCCTGCTTCACGGCAGAATCACGTGCCTGCAATCGTGCAATATCGGCTTTTTCGGCTGCATTCAGATCAGCAGGGTTTTTTGATCCCGCATTGCTGCTTTCGGCCTGCTGATCACTTGCTTCAAGGGCCTCGCGATATTCACTTCGGCTCACACCATTGGCAACGGCCTGCGCTTCGGTCAGGGTTCTGGGATCAACGATGCGTGTGCGAAGTCCGCTACCCGCCGCTTCGCCACCAATGCCATAAGGTCCATTTGACAGACCGGCTTCCTGACCCCGTCTGACTTCGATCGCGTCATATTCGGCCAAAACGCTGCCATCAGCGGTTTGTGCAATCTCCCTGACATTCAGGACGATGCCCAATCCGCCGCTGGCCGGGTTGGTTATGGCTTGACCGGTCGTAATCATCGGATCGAAACGGTTTTCCATGGTGATGCGAACTCGATACTTAAGGATAGCAGGAAAATTACCGGGAGTCTCGTCTGGTGTCTCTGAGGTCGCCTGTGATGTCTGAGCCGAAGCATGCTGTCTTGCACGGCAAAGCCTGTCCTGTTACAGGAATGCCTGTGCTTTTAGTGCGCCGATATTCTATGGCAGCAACCTTCCAAGACAGGAAAACTGATCGTGATGTCCGACTTTGTCATTCCCGCGAATGAAAAGGTTCTGGTAACCGGGGCTGCCGGTTTTATCGGATCGCATCTTTGCCAGAAACTGCTGGATCAGGGTAGTACGGTGATCGGTCTGGATAACGTCAACGATTACTATGACGTGTCGCTTAAAGAAGCGCGCCTTGGACGGCTTGAAGGGCGCAACGGATTCAGGTTTGTCCGCATGAACCTCGAAGATCGCGACGGCATTGCAGATCTGTTCGCGACCGAGAAGCCAACCTATGTCGTCAACCTCGCGGCCCAGGCCGGTGTGCGTTACTCGCTTGAAAATCCGCACGCCTATATTGATGCCAACCTTGTCGGCTTCACCAATATCCTTGAAGGCTGCCGCCATAATGGCGTGAAGCATCTTGTCTATGCGTCAAGCAGTTCGGTTTACGGAATGAATACCGAAATGCCGTTTTCGGTACATCACAATGTCGATCACCCGATCAGCCTGTATGCGGCGTCAAAAAAAGCCAATGAACTGATGGCCCATACCTATAGCCATCTGTATCGCTTGCCTACCACGGGCCTTCGCTTCTTTACCGTGTATGGCCCATGGGGGCGTCCGGATATGGCGCTGTTCCTGTTTACCAAAGCCATTCTGGAAGGCCGCCCGATTGACGTCTTCAACGAAGGTAAAATGCGCCGCGATTTTACCTATATCGATGATATCGTCGAAGGTGTTTATCGCTGCATTTCAACCATCGCGGCACCAAATCCCGACTGGAACCCGGCCAAGCCGGATCCGGCAACCAGTTCTGCCCCGTATCGGGTGTTCAATATTGGCAACAACAGCCCGGTCGAGCTGATGCATATGATCGGAACCCTTGAAAAGGCACTTGGCAAAACCGCCGAGAAAAACATGCTGCCGATGCAGGCGGGCGATGTTCCGGCGACTTATGCCGATGTCGATGCTCTGACCGATGCCGTCGGCTTCAAGCCGGAAACCTCGATTGAAACCGGCATCGGTCGTTTCGTCGAATGGTACAGGTCCTTTTACGGATAACGCACTCGGTCCGCTCAGGCCTGCTGTTCCTTTTCCATCAGGCCAAGAAGATAGCCATGCATCTCGGTGATGTTGCTTTGCTGCTGGCGATAGCGTTCTTCCGCCGCCGCAAGCTGTGATCGTGCCTCTTGCAGGTTGGCTTGGTATCCCTGGTCTACATCGTGATCAGGATACCAGCGTTCTGAAAATTCACGCCGTGTCGGTGCGTTCTGGTCGTCATAGCGCGAAACATCGATACTGGAATAATCGCGCGATACGGCATCGGCGATGTAATCAACACGCGCCTGGCCTCTCAAACCCAGCTTGTCTGCCTGATCGCTATATGTCCGCAGATGGCTGCCTCTATCGTGCGTTACCATTCCCCCGTTTTCATACAGGTATCCCAGAATCTGATCACCGTTGGAAAATACGGCCCGGACGTCCGATTGACTGTCCGGATGATGTTTTTCCAGATAATCAACATGCTTTTGCGCACTTTCGCGGAAGATGTCGACAGAGTCACGAAGCCCCGGAATGATGGTTTTCTGACCTTCAAGCCATTTGTCGAAATCCGGTATCATGGCTTCATATTGATCCGCCGAAATTTCCTTTGCGACACCACCGTCTTCGGTCTGGATGGTTCTGGGCGTATATCCGTCCTCGCGCATCGCGGCGATGCGTTCGCGCATCGGGGCATAGGCTTTCTCGTAATATTGTTCGAGATAAGGGCGCATTTCCGGATCGGAATACATTTCCTCGCTAAAGGTCGGATGTGACCCCTTCGAAGATTGCGTCGAAGACGCATAGGCCGCGTTTGCCGAGCTGGCGTTATATGTGTTTGTCAGGATGGTCATGATGCATTCCCCATGGCAATTGAGGAAACAATCCAAGCAATTAATATGCCGGGATTTACACGCAAAAGTTGCCATTCGAAGAGGGGGATCGGATCAATTGCTATGCAAAAGATAGCCTTCCGCATCAAAGGAATAGGCAGAAATTGCATCTTGGACGGCAAAAAGCGCCATCGCGCAGTCAATGTGCGCGTCGCTCGAACCCGGCAGGAATGTTTGGCTGAGAATGGTGCTGCTGGGGAGATTTGAACTCCCGGCCTCTCCCTTACCAAGGGAGTGCTCTACCCCTGAGCTACAGCAGCCCTTGAAAAGGCTGATCGTCGGGCAATGGTGCTGCTGGGGAGATTTGAACTCCCGGCCTCTCCCTTACCAAGGGAGTGCTCTACCCCTGAGCTACAGCAGCATCGAGCCCTTGCGGTGCGGGCGGGTTATAGGCCACTGGCTGGCAATTGGTCAAGCCCGAATTATGCGAAGATTTTTGATCTTGCGCGGATGGTGCAATTTTGTTGGTCAAGGCTGCATTCTGCCTCGGAATATTCTATAAAAGCCGGACCTTTGGAACCAGAAACGTATTGGCAAGATGACAGCACAGCAAAGCAAGCAATATCCCGCGACCAATGAAGAGCGTAAAAAGCGCGAGGCCGAAGCCCTGCGTGCCAATCTGGCGCGCCGAAAACAGCAGCAGCGTTCGCGCAAGACGGTTGATCAAAATACCGATGCCGACGAACAGGGCAGCGGTTCGAACAAGGATTAGTCCACATCCCACCGGTTTCGCAGCCCCGTTTCAAGAAAAATGCCAATTTGGCCCGGTTGCCCGCATCGCCCGGTTGATCTTGTGTGCCCCGCGCGGGTAAAACCAATGGCAGAATGCCAATTTGCACAACAGGGGTGGCGATATGTCGGTAAGACCGGATCACTGGATACGCCAGATGGCGCAGGAAAAAGGCATGATCGAACCGTTTGTCGACGGTTTCAAACGTGATGGTGTCATTTCCTATGGGGTCAGTTCCTATGGCTATGACGCCCGGGTTGCCGACGAATTCAAGATTTTCACCAATGTCGACTCGGCCATTGTCGATCCCAAGGAATTTTCCGATGCAGGGTTCGTCAATCGCCAGACCGATGTCTGCGTGATCCCGCCCAACAGTTTCGCGCTGGCGCGTACGGTCGAATATTTCCGCATTCCGCGCGACACGCTGGTGATCTGCCTTGGCAAGTCGACCTATGCGCGGTGCGGCATTATCGTCAATGTCACGCCGCTGGAACCGGAATGGGAAGGGCACGTGACCCTTGAATTTTCCAATACCACGCCGCTTCCGGCGCGCATTTACGCCAATGAAGGGGCCTGCCAGTTCATTTTCCTGAAAGCCGAAAGCGAATGCGATACCTCCTATGCGGATCGCGCAGGAAAATATATGGGCCAAAAAGGTGTCACGCTGCCGCGCCTGTGATAAAGGCAATGCCATAAAGGTGGCATCGCCAAAGACACGAGTAACCGCCATGCCGCAACCGGCATGGGCATACGAGGATTGAATGGACAAGATCAAGATTTCCGGCGGCCGCCGGTTGCAGGGCAAAATTGCAATTGGCGGTGCCAAGAACGCGGCCCTTCCGTTGATGGCAGCAGCCCTTCTGACCGATGAAACGCTGACCCTTTCCAACCTGCCGCATCTGGCCGATATCACATCGATGGCCAATCTGCTGGCACAGCATGGTGTCGCGTTGCATCTGAACGGCCATGCGCCCAATGGCGGCCATACCGGTCGGGTTCTGGAAATGACCGCCAAGGAAATCGCATCGACAACCGCACCTTATGATCTGGTCCGCAAAATGCGGGCATCGGTTCTGGTGCTGGGGCCGCTGGTCGCACGTTGCGGTGTGGCGCGTGTGTCGCTGCCTGGTGGCTGTGCGATTGGCAACCGTCCGGTTGACCTGCATCTGAAGGCGCTTGAAGCCATGGGTGCCGAAATCCACCTGACCGAGGGCTATATCGAAGCCCGCGCCCCCGAAGGGCTTAAAGGCGGGCATGTCCTGTTCCCGCAGGTATCGGTTGGCGCGACCGAAAACGCCCTGATGGCGGCATCCCTTGCCGATGGTGTGGTGACAATCGCCAATGCCGCGCGCGAACCCGAAGTCACCGATCTGGCCCATTGCCTTGTCGCGATGGGGGCCGAAATTGAAGGTATCGGCACCGATACGCTCAAAGTCACCGGCAAGCCGCGCCTGCACGGGGCGGAATATTCCGTGGTGCCCGATCGTATCGAAACCGGGACCTATGCGATTGCCGCCGCCATTACGGGTGGCGAGATCGAGCTGGTCGGCACCAGGGCCGAACTGATCGAAAGCCTGATCGTGTCCATGCGCAAGGCCGGCGTCGAGATCGAGGAAACCGGGGATGGCATGATCGTGCGCGGCAATCGCGCCGCCCTTAAGGGCGTTGATGTCATGACCGAACCCTATCCGGGCTTCCCGACTGATATGCAGGCGCAATTCATGGCGCTGATGGCCGTGGCCAATGGGGCATCCATGATCACCGAAACGATTTTTGAAAACCGTTTCATGCATGTTCCGGAACTGAGCCGCATGGGCGCTGATGTCAACGTGCATGGCCGATCCGCGATTGTGCGCGGCAGTGCCAAACTGTCGGGTGCCGAAGTCATGGCGACCGATCTGCGTGCATCGGTATCCATGGTACTTGCAGGCTTGGCAGCCGAGGGCGAGACGATTATTAACCGTGTCTATCATCTGGACCGCGGTTATGAACGGCTGGAAGAAAAACTTGGCGCCTGCGGGGCGCAGATCGAACGTGTCCGTGTTCCTGCTTAAATTGCGGGGATCATTGGCCTTGGGGCCGGGACGACAGACAAACGCGTAAGGCGACTGATTGATGAGTGACGAAAAGCTGGTGCTGGCCCTGCCAAAGGGGCGCATTCTAGACGAGGTAATGCCGCTGGTGCGCGCGGCCGGTATCGAACCGGAAGCCGCATTTGACGATCCGAAATCCCGGGCCCTGCGTTTCGCCACCAATCATCCGCATATCGATATCATCCGTGTGCGCAGCTTCGATGTCGCCACCTTCGTTGCCTTTGGGGCGGCCCATATCGGGGTCTGCGGCAATGATGTCCTGATGGAATTCGATTATTCCGAGATTTATGCACCGCTTGATCTCGATATCGGCCATTGCCGCCTTGCCGTGGCCGAGCCCGAAGAAATGATCGATGGCGATGATCCGTCGCGCTGGTCGCATGTCCGTGTCGCGACCAAATACCCGAATGTCACCCGCAATCATTTTGCCGCCCGCGGTGTGCAGGCCGAATGCATCAAGCTGAACGGGGCGATGGAACTGGCACCAACCCTTGGCCTGTGCCGTCGTATCGTTGACCTTGTGTCGACCGGCAACACGCTAAAGGCCAACGGGCTTCGCGAAATCGAACATATTGCCGATGTCACCTCGCGTCTGATCGTCAATCGGGCCGCACTTAAAACCCGCCCGACCGATGTTCAGCCCTGGATCGACCGTTTTTCCGAGGTGCGCAATGCCGATTAAACTTTCGATCACCGATGCCGATTTCGAAGACGGCTTTGTCAAACTGCTTGGCATGAAGCGGGAATCGGATGCCGATGTGGATGCCGCGGTTGCCAATATCATTGCCGATGTCCGCAAACGCGGTGATATCGCGGTATGTGATTACACCAACAAGTTTGATCGCCTGAATATTGATGCCGCCGGCATGGTTGTGACAAAGGGCGAAGTCGATGCCGCGATTGCCGCAATCGATGCTGATCTCCTGAAGTCGCTTGAACTGGCCGCAGAACGCATTCGTTCCTACCACGATCGGCAAATGCCGTCTGATGAACGTTATACCGATGCAACCGGGGTCGAACTCGGCTGGCGCTGGCGTCCGGTATCGGCGGCCGGTCTTTATGTGCCCGGTGGTCTGGCATCCTATCCGTCATCCGTCCTGATGAATGCCATTCCGGCCAAGGTTGCCGGTGTCGAACGTCTGGTGATGGTCGTACCCACCCCGGACAATAAAATGAACCCGCTGGTTCTGGCCGCGGCACGGATTGCCGGTGTTGATGAAATTTACCGTATCGGCGGGGCGCAGGCGATTGCCGCCCTTGCCTATGGCACGGAAACCATCAAGCCGGTCGACAAGATCGTTGGTCCGGGCAATGCCTTTGTCGCCGCGGCAAAGCGCCGCGTTTTCGGGCAGGTCGGGATTGACATGATTGCCGGCCCGTCGGAAATCCTTGTGGTTGCCGATGGCAGCAATGACCCAAGCTGGGTCGCGGCTGATCTGCTGTCGCAGGCCGAACATGATCCGGTCGCACAGTCGATCCTGATCACCGACGATGCGGATTTTGCCGATCGCGTGCAGGAAGCCATTGATGCGCATCTTGAAAAACTGCCGCGTGCCGAAATCGCCGGGGCAAGCTGGCGCGACTTTGGTGCAATTGTATTGGTCGAAAATCTGACGCAGGCTCCGGCCCTGGTTGACCGGATTGCACCGGAACATCTTGAACTGGCTGTTGATGACCCGGACGCACTTGCCGAAGACATTCATCATGCCGGTGCCATTTTCCTGGGCCGTTACACGCCCGAGGCGATTGGCGATTATGTTGCCGGGCCAAACCATGTTCTGCCAACCGCCCGTTCGGCGCGTTTCTCGTCGGGTCTGGGCGTGCTTGATTTCATCAAGCGGTCGTCATTGATCAAATGCACGCCTGAAAGTCTGGCCAAAATCGGCCCGGCGGCGATTGCACTGGCCGAAAGCGAAGGTTTGCAGGCACACGGACTTTCTGTGGCGATCCGGTCCAACCGCATGTAAGCTGTTGCAGTGCAGCGCCGAGGGATCGCAGGGAGACTAAGATGGCAGAAATTGCAGACAACCAATGCATTGCCGGTATCTATCTCGACGAGAAATACAAGGTGCGTCGCCGCCCCGAGGTCGAGCATGAGCAGGCGGTGGCCATCTATGACCTTCTGGAAGACAACCATTTCGCGCCAAAAGGCGGCTTCGAAGGCCCATATTCGGTTCACATGCGCATCGAGGACAACCGCATCTATATGGATGTGCGCGGCGATGACGATACCGAAAACCTGACCACCATTGTCGTGCCGTTAACCCCGTTCCGCCGGATCGTGAAGGATTACTTCATGATCTGCGAAAGCTATTACGACGCGATCAAAAAGGCGACGGCGTCCCAGATCGAAACCATCGATATGGCGCGCCGCGGCCTGCATAACGAAGGATCGGAACAGCTTCGCGAACTGCTGTCCGAAAAGGTGACGATTGATGAAAACACCGCGCGTCGCCTGTTTACCCTGATCTGCGTCCTTCATATCCGGGGTTAAGGCACGGTGGCAGAAGAACTTCCCGGTTCGGTTCTTTTTGCCTGTAGCTTCAACGCTGTAAGATCCGTGATGGCGGCTGCAATCATGCGCCATTATCACGGAACAAAGGTCTATGTTGAAAGCTGCGGCTTGCGCGCCGGTGATCTTGATGGCTTTGCCGTCGCGGTCATGGAAGAAATCGGGCTGGATATCTCGACCTATAAATCCAAAACCTTTGACGAACTGGAAGACGGGTTTTTCGATCTGATCATCACCCTGTCACCCGAAGCCCAGCACAGGGCGGTCGAAATGACCCGCACCATGGCCTGTGATGTGGAATTCTGGAACACCTTCGACGCCACAATTGTCGAAGGTTCGCGCGAAGTCCGCCTTGAAGCCTACCGTCAGGTCCGCGACCAGATCAAAAAACGCATTCTTGAACGGTTCCCGGTTGGCCCGGCACCCAAGGTCTAATCTAACCGTCGATCAGCGCGTCAAACGCATCCCCGTCCAGCACATGAATACGTTCATCATGGGCATGCCGCATCCCGATGCGGGCATAGAAACGCTGCCCGATGATGTTTCCGGCATCGACCGACAGGCGGATATAGTGCCCGCCTTGTGAACGGGCCCGTTCGGCAACCTTTGCGATCAGGTGCCGGGCAAAACCGCCGCCACGATATTCCGGGGCGACAAACAGGTCCTGAATGTAAATCCCGGCCTTGCCGCGAAATGTCGAATAGCTCGGAAAATAAAGGCACAGCCCAACCGGTACGTCACCGTCATGTGCAATCAGCGCCTCGAACGCGGGGCGGTGGCCAAACCCGTCACGCGCCAGGTCTTCGGGTTTGCTTTTGAACTTGTCCTCGCACCCGGTCGCACGCGCAATTTCAAACAGCATGGCATGGATATCGTCAACATCCTGTGCGGTGGCGATCCTGATATGGGGCGGGGCGACGGGATAGGGGTGTTTGGCGGTCATGGTCATGCGGTCCTTCATGTGGCGGCTCCAGGTCCTGACCCTAAACCATAAAGGCGATAGACCACGCGCAACAACATGATTTCCCGGCAAAGGTTTGCGATGTTCGGTGGTCATGCGCACGGCATGCCCGAAATGCAGTGCTGGGCCGCTTTGTGCCTTGTGTGAAAGGGCTTGACCTTTTGGCGCGTTCGGAGCAGTTTGCGGGCCACCGGTAATTGATATTGCAATACGAAAGCTAGGAGTTCTCATGGCTAAAGAAGACGTTATCGAGTTTCAGGGCACTGTTGTCGAACTTCTGCCCAATGCGATGTTTCGCGTGAAGCTGGACAATGATCACGAAATTCTTGCTCATACCTCGGGCAAGATGCGCAAGAACCGTATTCGTGTTCTTGCTGGTGACCGCGTCAGCGTCGAAATGACGCCTTATGACCTGACCAAGGGTCGTATTACCTTCCGTTTCAAGTAATCCGGAACCTGTAATACCGCAAAAATTGACGTTGCCGGGCGCGCAGTTTAGGTTTGCGCGCATGGTTGCGTTTTGCTGTGTCTACAACCCTTCTGGTTTGGCTTTGGATGTCTGTGGGGAGCCGCGACTTGTCGAAACTGATTTTGGCCTCTGCATCGCCGCGGCGTCTTGAGCTGCTGGCGCAGATCGGAATTGTGCCGGATCAGGTTGTCCCTGCCGATATCGACGAAACCCCGCATGACGACGAAAGTCCGCGTCGGCTGGCACTCCGCCTGGCCGAGGAAAAGGCGCGTGCGGTTGCCGCCGACCACGCGGGCGGCTTTGTTCTTGCCGCCGATACGGTTGTCGCCTGCGGCCGTCGCGCACTTGGCAAGGCATCCGATACGGCAGAGGCGCGTAAATTCCTGACACTGCTGTCTGGCCGTCGTCATCGTGTTTATGGTGGTCTGTGCGTGATTGCGCCCGATGGTACTGCCCGCGCACGCGTGATCGAAACACAGGTGATTTTCCGCCGTCTTGGCGAAGACGATCTTGCGCGCTACCTGTCCCATAACGAATGGCAGGGAAAGGCCGGCGCCTATGCCATTCAGGGATATGCCGCAACCTTCGTTAAAAGCATCACCGGGTCTTATTCCAATGTCGTTGGCCTTTCGCTGTGCGAGGTTGATGGCATGCTGCGCGGTCTTGGCTTCCGGCAGGGGGCGTGATCATGGTGGCTGGCGGAACAGAAACGGACCGCCTGCTGATTGATGCCGTCGCATGTGAACGGCGCATTGCCCTGATAGGCAATGATCGGCTGTCGCGTCTGTGGATTGATCGTGGTGGCCCGGCGCGCTTTGACATTCATCTGGGCCGTGTTTCCAAAATTCTTCCCGAAATGGCCGCTGCCATGGTCGCCCTTGACGGCGTTGCCGATGGCTTGCTGCCGTTTGATCGTGTGGATGGCCCGCTTCACGAAGGCCAGTGGGTCATCGTGCAGATTTCCCGCCTTGGGTTCGAGGATAAGGGCCCGAAGCTGACCGGTCGCATCGCGATCGAGGGGCTCGGCATGATCCTGCGTCCGAACGAGCAAAAAGGCGGCGGATTAATAGAACTCCCCCGCAGGCTCAAGGACGAAGACCGCCGTGCATCATTGTCGGCCCTGTTCAAGGGACTTGTCGCGCGCGAGGAAAGCATCACGCTGCGCAGTCTGGCAATCGACTGGGATGACGCTGCCCTGACGGGCGAGCTTAAGCAGCTTCGCGCCGTCTGGACACAGGCCCGAAACGCCCTGGCATCGGCGGTAAAACCGGTTCTGGTGTTCAAGGCATTATCGGATGCCGATCAGTTGATCGAACGCCATGTGATGGCGGGCGGCGAGTGCATTGTTGATGGGGCGGATGAATTTGTCCGTCTGCGCGGATTGTTGCGGGCGCGTGGTTTCGATGATGCGCATCTGGTGCGCCATGACGGTGCGCGCCTGCTGTTTGATGATCAGGATATCGAAGACGACATCGCAGCCGCGCTGCAACCGCGTGTGCCGCTTCCGGGCGGTGGCTGGATCGCGGTTGAACAGACGACCGCACTTTGTGCGATTGATGTCAATGCAGGCGGATCGGATGCCGATCATGATCAGGGACGGCGTGCCGAACAGGTCAATCTGCGTGCGGCGTCTGAAATCGTCCGGCAATTGCAATTGCGCAATATCGGCGGTCTGGTGGTGATTGATCCGCTTCGCATGGCGGGCAAGGCATCGCGCGACCGGTTCGAAACCGCCCTTCGCGATGCCTTTGGCCCGGAAATGAGCGGTGCCGTCCAGTTTGGCGGCTTCACACGGCTGGGCCTGTTTGAACTGACCCGGCAGCGCGGCGGGATTGCCCTTGCCGAACTGATGCACGCATCGCGACCCGATCCCGTGCCAACGCGGGCGGCGGCATTGAATGCCATTCTGCGTTCCGTGACTCGTGATTTGCGGGCCGGGCAGGCGGGGCGGTATCGGCTTCATGTCTCCCCGGAAATGATTGATACCCTTGCGCCGGGGGGCACTGGGCAACAAATTCTTGAACGTGCGATGGGGATGGCGCCGGAACTGGCCGCCGATGAAACCCTGTCGCGCGCAGACTACAGGCTGGAGAAACTCTGAAATGGTTGAAAAAAACACAGTTAAAACAGCAGGCTCGGGCTGTGCCATGTGCGGCAAGCCGGTGGTGGAAAAATACAAGCCGTTCTGTTCGAAACGCTGTGCCGATCTCGACCTTGGCAAATGGCTGAACGAAAGCTATGCCGTCCCGGTGACCGAGCCGCCGGAGTATCTTGAAGACCTTGAAGATGAAGAAGATTTTCACGCATAAAAAAAATGCGATTTGAGGCTGGACAAGCCCCAAAGGAGTTTGTATAACCCCGCTCGTTCCGCAGGGAACGCTCCGGAAACGGAGACGCCTACAGAATGCCCGGGTAGCTCAGTTGGTAGAGCAGTGGACTGAAAATCCGCGTGTCGGTGGTTCGAATCCGCCCCCGGGCACCATCTTTAGGTAGCCCAAAATGACCCGGCCATTGGCCGGGTTTTTTTGTGCCTGCAATTCCAGTGAAATTGAATTTTATCCATCCACACTTTCGCAATGGTTGCGGTTGGTTGCCATGCCCGACATAATCGCGATCAGGCAGGATGAAATCGGATTGCGCAAAGGAAGAACCCGATGGACCGACGGACACGCATTGCAACGATGATGATTGTCTCGGGACTGATGTCCACAGCCGTCCTTCTTCCCGTTGCCGAGGCTTGCACGCGGGCCGTCTATCACGGGGCGGATAACGATGTGATCACCGCGCGCTCCATGGACTGGAAATCCGATATTGCCACCAATCTGTGGATTTTCCCGCGGGGTATGGAACGGGGCGGGGAAGTCGGGCCAAATTCCGTCAAATGGGTCTCCAGATATGGCAGCGTCATCGCCAGCGCTTACGACATCGCAACGACCGATGGTCTGAACGAAGCCGGATTGTCGGCCAATGTGCTTTGGCTGGTCGAGTCCGAATATCCGCCCTATGACGGGACAAAGCCGGGTCTTTCGATTGCGGCCTGGGCGCAATATGTGCTCGATAATTTTGCGACGGTGTCTGATGCGGTTGCGGCACTTTCCAGGGAACCCTTTGTGGTCGTCACCGACCAGATGCCGGGCGAAAACCGGCTTGCGACCCTGCATCTTTCGATCTCGGATGCCACGGGCGACAGCGCGATTATCGAATATATCGACGGCAAACAGGTCATCCATCATGACCGCGATTATCAGGTCATGACAAACTCGCCGATTTTCGAACATCAGCTTGCGCAGAATGCCTATTGGAAGCAGGTCGGCGGAACCGTGATGCTGCCCGGCACCAACCGCTCCGCCGACCGGTTTGCCCGTGCCGCGTTCTATATCAACGCAATCCCCAGGGACGAGGACCCGGTCGTTGCCCTTGCCAGCGTGTTCAGCGTCATCCGTAATGTCTCGGTCCCGTTTGGCATTTCAACGCCAAACGAACCCAACATTTCCTCCACCCGCTGGCGCACGGTCGCCGATCACAAGCGAATGCTGTATTTCTTTGAATCCGCCCTGACCCCGAACACCTTCTGGGTCGATCTCAAGAATATCGATTTCAGTGCGGAAACCGGCACGGTGAAAAAGCTCGACCTCGGGCCGGATCAGCGCAATGTCTATGCCGGGGATGCCGCCCCGTCCTTCGAAGAAGAAAAACCGTTCACGTTTCAGGGACTTGCCGACTGAGGACGCCTGCAATCACGGCGGAAAGTTTGGCTGACGGGTAACAGGAACGACGCACCGATATCGCACCGCATCCGTTCCGCCTTCGGGCTTCCGACCCGCTCCGATCACTTCTGGCCACGGCGAAAACCTGCCTCCCCGGCGTCCAGACAAACCACGAGCTTCAGCCTACCTCGCCAGCAGGCGGCCCATCGGCTCGTTGCCTGCTCCGGCCACGGCGGCAACTTGCCATTCCGACGTCCAGACACACCTCGGGCATCTGCCATCTTCACCACCAGACGGTTTTCGGGCGTACTGCCCCCAACCTGTCCACCGCCGACGCGCCACAACCCGTTGCTGCCACTGCTGCCGCTGCGGCCATCGCTGCCACTCTCCGGCAAATCCGGGGTCCTTTCCCCGACAAGACGCACCTCTCCCGTCATGACAAACAAGCATATTAAAAGCGTGTTAGAACTAACGCGGAATGCCGCCGTAATGGCTCCGCCATCCGCCGATCCATGTCCTGCGAACTACCCCGCCGCCCCGCCTCAATCCTTGCTGCTGCATCCTGACCCCCTCTTTGATCCGTCCCCAAACGCAAAAACCCGCGAGGCACAAGGCCTTGCGGGTTTCTGTCCGGGTGCATTTCTCCCGTTGATTTTATCTTTATGCCACAAACAAAAGAACAAATCAAGAACTTTTTGAAAAACTTTATATGCCGTCAGAAAAGGGGAGGGAATCGCAGGCAACGGCAACATTTCACCCTCGACAAATTTGCGATTCGTCGACGGGATTCGACCATTCCTCATACTTTTTATGATCAAACGAACGTATCGCTGCGGTTCAGGTTTCAAATGAAAACAACCGTGCGCGCAAGATATCAGCCGCAACTTTAATGCTTGAAAAGATATGGTTATGTCAGGAATGTTGCGGAAATTTTACATCCCGTTACCATGACGTCCGGCGGCTGGTTTCAAACTGCTGAAACACAATTCGGGCTATGACGTTATGGCAGACAGCGTGTTCTGCGCTGCAATAACAAGAACATCCGGGGGACCCTGATGGCCGAAAAGCAGATCGAGATCGAACTGAAACTCCGCATCGATCCGAAGCACGTATCGCGTTTGAAACAGGCACCCGTCCTGCGCGAGGTCAAGGAAGGCCGTCGCCTTCTGACCACCCATCTTGTGTCCATCTATCATGACACGCCCAAACTTTCGCTGGCCCGCAAGGGATTGGCGCTGCGTGTCCGCAAAAAGGGCACCAAGGGGTGGGAGCAGACCGTCAAGGCATCGAACGGCATGCGCGAAGCACTGCCCGAACGTCATGAATGGAATGTCGAACTGCCCGACGGTGTTCTTGATCTGGATAAATTCACCGACGAAGACGTGGTGGGCTTGCTCGACAGGCATGTCAAAAAGAAGAAGATCGACCGGATTTTTGAAACCGACCTGAAACGCAGTGCAGTTGATCTGACCTATCGCGACGCGATCATGGAACTGGCAATCGATCAGGGCGTGGTGCGCACCGCGGAAAAGGAATCCCCCCTGTCCGAGGTCGAGCTGGAGCTGAAGGAAGGCCATCCTGCCGCCCTGTTTGACCTGGCACTTGAACTGCAACGCACCGTGCCCCTGTTCCTGAGCCTGCGGTCCAAGGCATCGCGCGGGCGGGCGCTTTATCTGAACGAGGTGCCAGGCTTTTACAAGGCGGCCCCCGGCGGGCTTGTTGCCGATATGTCGGCCGAAACCGCGTTTCGGGCGGTCTTGGCGCAGGGGCTTCGCATGATCCTTGGGAACGAGGTCTGCGTGCGTGAAGACCTTCATATCGAAGGCTGTCATCAGATGCGGGTGGGCATGCGGCGCCTGCGCGTGGCATTCAACCTGTTCAAGAAAAACCTGCCGCAGGGAGAGGGCGTTCTGATCCGGCGCCTGCTGAAACAGTGCACCAAGGCGCTTGATGGCCTGCGCGACTGGGATGTTTTCCTCAATGAAACCCTGCCAATGGTCGAAGAACGCTTTCCCGATCATCCGGGGATTACCGATTTGCGCAAGGCGGCAGCCAAACAGCGCGAGGCTGCCTTGGTGACCGCACGCGAAATGCTTGAAAGTTTCGAGTATCAGCAACTCCTGCTGCTGCTTGGCGCATGGTCAAGCTATTCGCGCTGGGCATCGGGGGCGGATGCCAGCCAGATGAAGGCAATGTCGGCCTCCGTCACCAAGCTTGCCGAACCCTTGCTGAGCCGCGCCTATAAACGCCTGACCAAGCGTGGCAGCGATGTTGGCAGCCTGACCGTCCCGCAACTCCATGCCCTGCGTCTGGATGTCAAACAGATGCGATATGGCAGTGATTTCTTTGGCGAGGTTTATGACGGGAAACCGGCAAAGAAGTTTCGCAAGGAACTGGCAACCCTTCAGGAAATCCTTGGCTGGCTGAACGACGTTGCGGTGGCCGAAGCGCGGCTAATGGCATTGAAACCGCAACTTTCCAAAGATGGTATGGTCGCCATTGGCCTGATTTCCGGCTGGTTCGGCGCACGCGCCGATCATCGCCTGCAGGGACTTGATCAGGCATGGAAGAAATTCGAAAAGCAGAAGCTGTTCTGGAAGTAGACAGATTGGGGATCTGCATTGGGACTAATGTTGGTCTTGCATCATCTACTCCTTTTGCCGCTGATCCTGGCTTTGTCGACATGCGTGACCAGTAACGAGTTTCCGGCCGAAAGCGACGTTGTCTATCAGGAACAGTTCAATATCGCCGAAGCGTCGGGAATGTCGGTGACCTCTGTTCGGGATCTGCCAAGGGACGGGTTCTTCGAAACGGCAGCCGCCCATTACAATTGGGAACTTGATGGCGGCAAGGGGCAGGTAAGAATAGCCTATTGGGCGACGGACGACATGCCATCCGGACTGAAGAAATTCATCCATACCCGTCCCGCATTTGAAGAACGATGGCGGCCTTTGGTTTCCGATTACACCATCGTCGGCAAACCCGGCCATCCAAACGGGGCAGAGGGCTTCGTTGCCTTTGGCAAAGACAAGGAGCAGAACCGTTGCGCGGTCGGAACCGCAATCCTCAAGCTTGATAATGCCAAAAGCAAAGGTTATCGGGACAGTTTTGTCGAAGCTGCAATCTGTTCGAGTGGCACCCTGCTGCCAAACACGATGGATAACCTGATCTGGTATTTGCGCAAGGCGCGGTAAGTGCAGCCTAAGCTACCGCGCGTTTCATATCCTGATAGGCCGCCAGCGCGCGTTCACGGCCTTCCTTGATCCCGATCAGGGGTTTGGGATAGGTATCGCCCAAATCCACCCCAGCGGCTTTCAGGATCAAGGGGGATGCGTCCCACGGTTTGTGGATATACTGGTCGGGCATGTCGGCAAGTTCCGGCACCCATTGCCGGACGTAACTTCCATCCGGATCGAATTTCTCGCCTTGCAGGACCGGATTGAAAATCCGGAAATAGGGGGCGGCATCGGCACCACATCCCCCAATCCATTGCCATGAAAACGGATTGTTGGCCGGGCAGGCATCAACAAGCGTGTCATCAAACCACGCCAGTCCTTCGTGCCAGTGGATCAGAAGGTGTTTGACCAGTACCGATCCGACAATCATCCGCACCCGGTTATGCATATAGCCTGTATGCCAAAGTTCCCGCATCCCGGCATCGACAATCGGAAAACCGGTCTGCCCGCGTTGCCAGCGTTCAAGCGCCTTTGGATCATCGACCCATGGGAATTCTGTGAACTGGCCCTGAAGCGGCACGGATTTCAGATCCTTGGCATGGAACAGGACATGATGGGCAAATTCCCGCCAGCCCAGTTCGGCCATGAATTTTGATGCGGTTTTGCCTTGGCCGGAATGGGCGTCGGCATAATGGTTTGCTGCGTGCCACACCTGCCGCGGGCTGATCTCGCCAAAGCGCAGATGCGGGGAAAGTTCCGATGTCACCCGATGATCGGGCCGGTCGCGCAAGTCCGCATAATCAATCAACCGGTCATCGATGAAACCGTAAAGCTGATCCATCGCACCCTGTTCGCCAGGCGTGAATCGGTCGGCAAAGCCCGTGGCCCAGTCAAACGGCTTGGGCGACAGATCAAGCCCGGCAATGTCCGTTTCATTGGCCAGTTTCAGATTGCCAAGCGGGATCTTTTCCGGGGCTTTTTTCGGTTCTGCCGGGGGTGGCAGTTTCAGGCACGCCCGCCAGAACGGGCTGAAAACCTTGAAGTCGGTCCCGGCACCGGTTTTGACTTCCCATGGCTCATAGAGCAACTGGCCGTTAAAGCTGTCGCAGTCGATATTGTCGTCGCGAAGTGCTGACTTGATATCGGTATCGCGCGCGATGGATGCCTTGTCATAAAGCCGGTTCCAGAAAAGCGCGCCGATTTTGTGATCAGACTGTAACTGATTGAAAACGTCCCGTGCGTCCGATTTGAAAATCCTCAGACAGGGGGATTTTCCCCCCGCTGCCTTGGCAAGGCTTTCATCAAGTCGTGCCAGACTTTTTTCCAGCCACCAGCGCGTCGCCCCGCCCAGTTGGGCATCAATCACCGGGTCAAGGATAAAGACCGGAAGTACGATGCCGTTATTTTGCTGTGCCCATTTTATGCTGGCATTCAATGCCGGATTATCGGCAAGACGCAGGTCATTGCGAAACCACATGATGGCAACCGGGGCGGCAGAAGCAGAGGGCATCCGGGAACTCGTACCTTTGGGGGAGGGAGAGGGGCAAAAGGGTGAGAGAGCACATCGACTGTGACAGCATAGAGGGGATGCCGATGCGCTCTCTCTGGCTCGGGGTACATTATGGTCTACGGCGGATGAGATCGATCAGTTCATCGAAACTTTGCGAAATGACATTCTTTTTCCATCCGGCAAAGCCAAGCACCAGCCCTTGCGGCAGGGTGCCGCGATTTTCTTCTGATTTATCATGGTAATAGGATGAAAGGGCGCGGCAATCGAGCTGCGCCTTGACCATCCGTTCCTGCAATTCAACATCATCCTGTCCACCGGTCAGGCGCGTACAAAGATGCAATCCGCCATCCGACGGCAGGACCTGCAAAATATCACTGGCACGTGTTTCGATCAGTTCGCGCAGATGTGCCCTTCGTTCCCCATAACTCAGCCGCATCTTGCGGACATGACCGCCAAAGTGCCCTTCGGCGAAGAAGGCGGCCAATGCGGCCTGTGCGGTTGGGGCAGGCACACCGTCGGCAAAGCCGCGCATACCCCGAAATACCGGGATCAGGGCAGGCGGCAGAACCAGATAGCCAAGCCGGATACCGGGAAACAGGACGCGCGAAAACGTGCCGACATAAAGCACGCGATTTTGCCGATCCAATCCCTGAAGGGACGATAACGGCGGTCCGTCATAGCGATAATCGCTGTCATAATCGTCTTCGACAATCCACGCATCATGGGTGTCTGCCCATTGCAAAAGGGCAAGGCGACGGGCAAGCGACAATGTCGTGCCCAGCGGATAATTGCGCGAGGGTGTCGTGACGACGATCCGGGCCGGTTCATCCTTGCCAAGCTGATCTACCTGCAATCCTTCGCCGTCCACCGGGATCGGCAGCAACGTGGCACCACTGGCGGCCAGAACGCCGCGAATGCCTTCGTAACCCGGGTCCTCGGTCGCGATCACGTCACCCGGATCCACAAGGGCACGCGCAATCAGGTCCAGCGCCTGCTGCGCGCCTGAAACAATCATCACCTGATCGGCGTCGCATTTGACCCCCCGGGACTGGCGCAACCATTTGGCAACCTCGTCCCGCAATGCAGGCATGCCAAGCGGATCAACCGGAATGGTCAGGTCAAGTGCCGGTGCCCGCCAGCTTCGGCGCAACAGCCGCGCCCAGATATCAAATGGAAAGGCATCAAGATCCGGTGTCGCCGGGTTAAACGGACGCGCCACGCGAAACCGTGGAAACCGTCGGTCATAGGCCAGCATGCGTGTGGCACTTTGGCTAAGTCGTGGAAGGTTTGCTGTTTTGCTGCCCTGATCTGTTGATGCGGGCAGGATGGTTGCCGTCATTTCCCGGTCGGGCAGGCTGCTGGCAACGAAGCTTCCGGCACCGATCCGGGTTTCGAGATAGCCCTCGGATATCAGCAAATCGAAACTGGTCACCACCGTATTGCGTGAAACGCCAAGGCTTTTGGCCAGGTCACGACTGGCGGGCAGCTTCTCGCCCGGATGTAACCGCCCGTCCAGAATGGCCTGGCGGATGCCAAGATAAAGACGGCGATAGGCACTGTCTTCCTTCGCATTGTCGGCTTTGGCGGTATGGCTGGGATAAATCCAGGTGTAGTCGCTGCGCATCTTGGCCAATCGGTGACGGATGATGTTGAAATTGGTTCTGTCAAAATTCTTATAACGGACCTGTGATAAAGTCCAATTCTGTCGATGATGACGTCAGCCCCTTGCGTCACCAGAAGCTACAGAGAACAAAGAAAATGTCAGATACCACCGCACTTCCGGCACAATACGAAGTTCATCCCGCAACCAAAGTGGTGCGTGGTCCCAAACGTGCCAGTTACGACCGAAAACTTGTGCATGGTATCATTGATGATGCCCTGATCTGTCATGTTGGCACCATCGTGAATGGCCGTCCCTCAATGATCCCGACGGCGCATTGGCGCGTGGGGGAACGGATTTATATCCATGGTGCATCGAAGAACCGCATTCTGGCCGCTATCGCCAATGGCGAGGAAGCCTGCCTGTGCATTACGCATCTGGACGGTCTGGTGATGGCGCGTTCGGCCTTTCATCACTCGGCCAATTACCGTTCGGTCGTGATTTACGGCAAGGGCGAAATCGTAACCGACCCGGAAGGCAAAATGGAACATTCCCGGCTGTTTGTCGAAAAGCTGTCCAAAGGCCGCTGGGATCAGATCCGTCATCCCAATGAGCAGGAGCTCAAGGCGACCATGTTCCTTGGTTTTGATCTGAACGAGGTATCGGCCAAGGTCCGCACCGGTGATCCGGTCGATGACGAGGAAGATTATGGTCTGCCAGTCTGGGCCGGTGTTTTGCCCTGCACCAATGTCTGGGGCGATCCGGTTGACGACAGCCGCCTTGACCCGGCCCTTCGTCGTTAAAAACCGCCGAATATTAGATATTGCGGAAGCCGCCGCGCTGTTGTTTCATTTACAGAATGTCCGAATTTGGGTAGCTGTAATGTCGCACAGCGCGGGGGACATGATGAAGAAATGGCTGGTTATCCTGCTTTGCCTGTTTTGGGCACCGGGGCAGGCCGCTGCCGATACGGCAAACATCTCGCTCGAAGAAAACGTTCTTCTGATGGCGACCCATGTTGAAAACATCCTGAACCAGACGGATGGTTTGATGCGTCGTTCGGCCGATCTTCTGCGCAATGACGGCAGCATGAACGAAGTCGTGCTGCAAGGCAGTCTGAAACGTTTTACCGAACAGGTTTCCGCAGTTCGCGCCTTGTTATTCATCGATGCCAGGGGAATTTTGCGCTTCGATACCACCCGCCATCCCGCCGCCGATCTTGACCTGTCCGATCGTGACTATTTCAGTCAGACCATTGCCGCCGACAGCGACGATATCAGGATTGGCACACCGGTAACCGGACAGCAATCGGGCGTGCCTTTCATTCCGGTGACGCGCCTTTTGCACGGTGTTTCGGGATCGGTCATGGGGGTTCTGGTCGCGGTCATGACGCCCGATGCCTGGCTTCCGGTCGAACGCGCGTGCCGTCTTTGTTTCTATTCCGCCTTCACCACCGATGGCGTCACCGTCATGACAAGCCCGGCGCAGATGGAACTGGCCCCGGATTTCTTTGACAGTCTGATGGTGGCTGATGGTCTTTCGGGGATAACGGAAACCAGACTCAATGCCTATCCGGCACGTACCATGTGGCGCAAACTGCGCGATTATCCGGTTGTCGTGACCAGTTCGGTCGTCACCATATATTGATTGTGGGCTTGGGCTGCTTTTCGATCAGTTCAAGCAGGAACGCAATTGCACGAACTTGATCATCAGCGCTGAAATTTTCGGCTGGCTTGCCGATATGGTTTTCCATCGCCGCCCAGATATCAGCCGGTACCGACTCCGTCACATCACTGACCAGGACAGCAAGTTTTCCCAGATCGTCAGATGGCATGGAGGGGATGCTGTTAAGCTGTGCGTAGGTTGCAATGCCAACCGTGGTCATGAACAGCGAAACCGCAATCGTAATCGCGATATGCTGAGTTCTTGATAAGACTGGCTTCTCTTTACGAACACCAGCAGCAGCCTGATCAAGACGTTTCTGAAGATCGACATCAAGCATGCATTAAATCCGGTCACTATCGTTTAAGACGGTAATGGTTTTGACTGGTTTCTTTAAAATAGTTTTATACGGAAAACGCAACACGCGAAAGATGTGCAATGATTTTCCTCCATTAATCAATTGGAGGAAAATCAATGATTTCGATCAGGGCCGCAAAAATCGACGATGTTTCAATGATTTCGCAGATTCACGCCTTCTGCTGGCGTGAAACATATGCCTTCATGCCCGAAGCCGTTTTACGCAGTCGGTCGCGAGAATATCGTCAACAGCAATGGCTGGACTGGTTCGACTCCCACGAAGATAGCGATGGATTATTCGTGATCGAGGCCGGTCAAAAGGTCGTTGGGTTTTGTTTCTGTTGTCGCAATAAGGATCCGGACATCGACGGAAAAGGCGAAATGCACGCTGCTTATGTTCTGCCGGACTATCGTGGCCGGGAAACTGGGCCGATCATGATGTTGACCATGGTTGATTTTTTGACCGAACGTCGCCTGATCCCGCCGGTGCTTTGGGCTTTCCGTGATAATCCGATCCGCTTCTGGTATGCGCAAATGGGATGGCGCAGTCAGGTCAAACGCGACCGCGTAATTGAAGGTCAGCGGTTGCCGGAAGTCGGCTATGTCTGTGATGATTGCAACCGGTTGCGGCAACGGTTGCAGCTATTGATCAGGCGCTATTGTTCTGAAAACGCTTCGATGCAAATTCCACGACATTCTCAAATGCCTGCGCATCAAACGTTTCCGATCCCGATTGCTGTTTCTCCCGGCAATAATCGTAAAGTGACAGAAATGAATCAGCAAACTCCACTGGGTCCGCTTTGACAGCCTTGGATTTGCGGGCAAGAAAATAGGCAATATTGTAAACGATTTTGCGTTCGCTTTCGGGGGCCTCCAAGGCAGGGGAGCCAATACCGGTCATGAGCCATTCGATCGACACGCCAGTGGCCTGTGCGATGGCAACACATGCTGATGCCTTCGGGTCATTGCGTCCGTGGCTATAGTTTTCGAGCGTGCGCGCGGCAATACCTGTTTTTGCAGCAAGGGCACTGCGTGATCCTGCGATCTTCTCGCAAATCCCGATCCGCTGGCCCAGTCCGGTCATTGCATCGGAGTTCATAATTCGGCCCTGCTTGCTATGTTTGGAATACCGCGGAGGCTACTCCGAATAGGCAAATTTGTGAAGTGTTCTGCATTGTAACTACGCGAATTTTGCGTATTTATCGCGTATTTGGTGTATTTTGATGTTGTTAATACGCGAAAAATAGCGATAATAAGTTGTGGGTCGATAATTAAAATCATAAATCGCGTAGAGAATAGATGTTGAGTGAACAGCTCTCGACGATGACGGCTTTATTGCGCCGTGCGGCAAACGATTACGGTGGCAGGTTGTATCTGTCACGTCAGACAACCGATATTGTTTTATCCAATTTGCAGTTTCTTGCTAACGATGTCGCTCGTTACGAGCGGTCCATCCGCGGGTCGGATGTGGATTCACCTGCAGTTCTGGCGATCATTCGCGCACTTGTGGCGGCAAATGCGACGGGTGAAAAAGAGAATGGTGAATGCGGGGATGTCAGAGGCAACGACAAGGTCGACTAAGCGCAGCTTTTGAAAATTCCAAGGAAAAAGCCCCTGACAGGATCAAGGGCTTTTTCACTTTTTGCAATGTGTCCGGAACGAGGCGCCTTAGACCGCCAGCGCAACCGCGATTTTGGCGCCAAGGACCGCATTGTTGCGCACCAGTGCAATATTGGCTTCAAGGCTTTTGCCCTTGGTATGCTGGGTCACGCGTTCCAGAAGGAAGGGCGTGACTTCGCGACCATGGATGTTTAGGCCCTTGGCTTCGATCAGGGCGCTATCAATCGCATGTTCGATGGCATCAAGTTCCAATGCCTTATCAGCTGGCGGCGGGTTGCCGATTACAGCCCCGCCTTCAAGACCAAATTCCCATTTCGATTTCAGGAATTCGGCAATTTCAACCGGGCTATCAAGGCGGATCGGGGCTTTCTGGCCGCTTTTGACGGTATAGAAGGCCGGGAATTCATCCGTGCCATATGAAATGACCGGCACACCCAGCGTTTCAAGATGTTCAAGCGTCATCGGAATATCAAGGATCGCCTTGGCACCGGCGCAGACGACGGCAACGCTGGTCTTGCCAAGTTCGGTCAGATCGGCCGAGATATCGAAACTTGCTGCCAGTTCGCGGTGAACCCCGCCAATCCCGCCGGTGGCAAAGACCTTGATGCCCGCCTTTTCCGCCAGAATCATGGTTGCCGAAACGGTGGTGGCGCCATCGCGTTTCTTGGCGATGCAGTATGGGATGTCGCGGCGCGACAGTTTCAGAATGTCGGTACCCTTGGCGAAATATTCCAGTTCCGACGGTGACAGGCCGATTTTGCAACGCCCGCCGATCACCGCGATGGTGGCCGGGATTGCGCCATTATCGCGCACATCCTGTTCAACCGCCTGCGCGGTTTCAAGGTTCTGCGGATAGGGCATCCCGTGCGAGATGATGGTGGATTCAAGGGCGACAACCGGCTTGCCAGCAGCAAGGGCTTCGGCGACTTCCGGGGCGATATCGATAAAGTCCGACATTCAAAATGCTCATGTTTGAGTTAAAGTTTTAAAGGTCAGGATTACGCGGATCGGCCTGTAAAATCCACCCCAAACACATCATGGCTGTTGTGTGCGGACAAACAAAAACGGCCGCCCCATCGGGACGGCCGTTTTGCAAAACAAAGCGTAAAGCTTAGTTCTTTTCTTTATCGACGAGCTGGTTGGCAGCAATCCACGGCATCATTGCGCGCAGTTTGGTGCCGACTTCTTCGATTTCGTGTTCGGCGTTCAGGCGACGGGTTGCCTTGAACATCGGCTGGCCGCAATGCATTTCCTGAACGAAGTCACGAACGAATTTGCCTTCCTGAATGTCGGCAAGAACTTCTTTCATGCGTTCTTTGACCGATGCGTCGATCACGCGCGGGCCGGTGACATAGTCGCCGTATTCCGCAGTGTTCGAGATCGAGTAACGCATGTTGGCCATGCCGCCTTCATACATCAGGTCGACGATCAGTTTCACTTCGTGCAGGCATTCGAAATATGCCATTTCCGGAGCATAACCAGCTTCGGTCAGGGTCTCAAAACCGTATTTGATCAACTGGGTCAGACCGCCGCAAAGAACAGCCTGTTCACCGAACAGGTCGGTTTCGCATTCTTCGCGGAAGGTGGTTTCGATCACGCCCGAACGTCCGCCACCGATTGCCGATGCGTAGGAAAGTGCGAGTTCAAGCGCATTGCCCGACGCGTTCTGTTCGATGGCAACAAGGCAGGGTACGCCGCCGCCACGTTTGTATTCGGAGCGAACCGTGTGGCCCGGGCCTTTCGGTGCGATCATCATGACGTCAAGATCAGCGCGCGGCTCGATCAGGCCGAAATGAACGTTAAGACCGTGTGCGAACAGAAGGGCGGCACCGTCTTTCAGGTTGTCGCGCAGTTCGTTGGCATAGATCGCAGCCTGGTGTTCGTCCGGGGTCAGGATCATGACAACATCTGCCCAAGCCGCGGCTTCGGCCGGCGTCATGGTTTTCAGGCCGGCATTTTCAGCCTTTTTACGCGACGAAGAACCTTCACGAAGGCCGACAACAACGTCTTTAACACCGGAATCATGAAGGTTCAGCGCATGGGCATGGCCCTGCGAACCGTAACCGATGATGGCAACTTTTTTGGTCTTGATCAGATTAACATCTGCATCGCGGTCGTAATAAACACGCATCTTTCGATACCTCTGGACGTTGGACCACGCGATTTTTGTTTGCGTGGCGGATGGATCAAATTGGTTAAAGCGGGAATGCCAAGGCATCCCCGGCGAACTCACATCGTCAGCGTGCCGCGCGAAATTGCTGCGACACCCGTGCGCGAAGTTTCCGAAAGCCCCAACGGCTCCATCAATTTGATGAAGGCGTCGATTTTTTCCGGGCTTCCGATGATTTCGAAGACGAAGGAACTGTTGGTCGCATCGACTGCACGTGCCTTGAAGATATCGGCAATACGCAGGGACTCGACGCGCTTTTCACCCGATGCAATCACCTTGACCAAGGCAAGTTCACGTTCAACGCATGGTCCGGCAAGGGTCAGATCGCTGACCTTGTGAACCGGCACTAGACGTGAAAGCTGTGCCTTGATCTGTTCGATCACCATGGGTGTACCCGAGGTGACAACGGTGATGCGGGACTGGTGGGAACTGGCGTCAACCTCGGCCACGGTCAGGCTTTCGATGTTATAGCCACGGCCAGAAAACAGGCCGATGACACGGGCCAGAACACCTGCTTCGTTATCCACCAGAACGGATATCGTGTGTTTCGAAATTTCGGTTTCTTTCACGGGTCTTGCTCCGCTAGGGCGCGGGCGGGCGCATTCAGTGTGCAGCCCGGCCCGGCCTTTGATTTTGGTTTTGATGATGTCTTGTCGCGAACGGGTTTCGCGGATCAGACCAGAACCATCCCTTCGTCGGAATCAATGGCTTCGTCACCGGTGGTTTCCGCCCCAAGCAGCATTTCATTATGCGGCTTGCCCGACGGAATCATCGGATAGCAGTTTTCCTTGTCATCCACGGCAACGTCGAGGATCACCGGACCATCGATTTCAAGCATCTTGGTCAGTGCGTCATCAAGATCGGCCGCGTTGTTACAGGTCATACCGGTAAAGCCGAATGCCTCGGACAGTTTGACGAAATCCGGAAGGGATTCGCTGTAACTTTCCGAATAGCGCGACCCGTGCAGAAGCTGCTGCCACTGGCGGACCATGCCCATGTAACGGTTGTTCAGGATGACGGTTTTCACCGGCAGGCGATACTGGGTCAGCGTCGCGCATTCCTGAATGTTCATCATGATCGATGCATCACCGGTAAAGCAGATCACGGTTGCATCCGGATGGGCAACCTGGACCCCAAGGGCGGCGGGCATGCCATACCCCATGGTGCCAAGACCACCGGACGTCATCCATTCATGCGGATGTTCAAACCCGAAATGCTGGGCTGCCCACATCTGGTGCTGACCGACATCGGTGGTGATGTAGGTCTTGCGATCACGGGTCAGCGCATGCAGGCGACGGATCACGTGCTGCGGCTTGATGATGTCCTTGGGCTGTTTGTAGGACAGGCAGTGTTTACCACGCCAGCCTTCAATCTCGTCCCACCAGCTATCAAGCGCCTTGGCTTCGATCTTGTGCTGTTTGGCTTTCCAGATTTTCATCATGTCTTCAAGGACATGACCGACATCGCCCACAATCCCGATATCAACCGGAACGTTCTTGTTGATCGAGCTTTGATCAATATCGATCTGGACTTTCTGTGAGCCCGGCGAGAAGAAATCAAGGTTGCCGGTCACGCGGTCATCAAAACGTGCACCAACCGCAATCATGACATCGCAATCATGCATCGCCATGTTGGCTTCGTAGGTGCCGTGCATGCCGAGCATGCCAAGATACTGCTTGTCTGATGCCGGATAGGCACCAAGGCCCATCAGGGTCAGCGTAATCGGAACACCGGTCAGGCGGGTGAGTTCCGTCAGGACCTTGCAGGCCTGACTGCCGGAATTGATCACGCCACCACCGCAATACAGGATCGGCTTTTTCGCCGATGCCAGCAGTTCGAGCGCTTCCTCGATCTGGCGGCGGTCGCCTTTGACAACCGGGTTATAAGTGCGGTGCTGAACCTGTGAAGGCTCAAGATACGGTGCCTTGGCGACCAGAATATCTTTCGGCAGGTCGATCACGACCGGACCCGGGCGGCCGCTTGACGCAACGTGGAATGCTTCATGCATCGTTCGGGCAAGCTTCGCACTGTCCTTCACCAGGTAGTTATGCTTGGTGCAGGGGCGGGTGATGCCGGTGGTGTCGGCTTCCTGAAACGCATCATTGCCAATTAGGTGGGTCGGAACCTGCCCGGTAAGGCAGACGACGGGAATCGAATCCATCAACGCATCGGTAAGGCCGGTAACAGCATTCGTTGCACCCGGACCGCTGGTTACCAGAACAACGCCGACCTTTCCGGTCGAACGTGCGTAACCTTCGGCGGCATGCACGGCAGCCTGTTCATGGCGTACTAGGATATGACGAATCCGGTTTTGTTTAAATATCTCGTCATATAGCGGTAGGACGGCGCCGCCGGGATAGCCGAACACGACTTCCACACCCTGATCGACCAGAGCCTGCAACACTACTTCCGAACCGCTTAAAATACGTTCTGCCATGATTTTCGAGCCTCTTCCTTAGCGACAACAACGTGCCGCGTGATAACCGCGTGGTTGATACATGATCCAATTACCCTTGAACTGGAGTTGAAAAATCCGCCGAAACGGCGGTTTTCCGCCATTTCGACGGCGGAAGGGCCAACCTATCGCCTCACTTTGGCGTGGTCAACAGAAATTGGTGAACATCATTACGCAATTTGTCTGCCAAACTTTCCGAATATTGCGCGTCGATGATCTCCTTGTCACTCATCTGATGTCGAAACCACGTTAACTGCCGCTTGGCATAACGCCGGGTTTCGCGCTGTGATTTCTCTTTTGCTGTCTCAAGATCAATCTGGCCGGCAAGGTAGGTTGCTATCTCGCGCACCCCGACGGCTTTCATCACAGGGGCCGTTTCCGGCAGATTTTCGGCCAGAAGTCCGCGGACTTCCTCGATTGCGCCCTGTTCGATCATCAAATCGAAACGCCGGTTGCAGCGATCATAAAGGATGTCGCGCGGCGGCATGTAGCATAGCTTATTGAAAACCATGCCTTCGGGTGGTTTTACCATCGGCTCGTGATGCCATGCTGCAAGACCTCGGCCGGTTCCGGCCAGAACTTCGGCTGCACGGATCAGGCGATGGGTGTTTGACGGATCAAGGGTGGCGGCTGTGTCGGGATCGCGTTTGGCAAAATCATTGAAAAACGCCTGATGCCCGGCTTTTTCCAGATCAGCGGTGATTTGTTGGCGAATCCCGGCGGGAATATCGGGAATCGGGGCGATCCCCTCGGTCAGGGCATTCAGATACATACCCGTCCCCCCGGTAATGATCGGAAGCTTGCCATTTGCATGACATTTGGCAATTTCCGCCATCGCCATGTCGCGCCATTTCCCGGCCGAACATGCCTCGCGCCCGGACAATACACCATAAAGCCGATGCGGCGCGCGTGCGATCTCGCTGTCATCAGGGCGCGCACTTAACACACGCAGTTCCCTATAGACCTGCATGCTGTCGGCATTGATCACCACGCCGTCAAACGCCTCCGCCAGATCAAGCGCCAACGCGGACTTACCGCTGGCGGTTGGCCCGGCAACGATCAGGACGGGTTGGAAGGGGGCTGTGGTCTGGGCCGACATCGGAAAGGCACTTTCAATCATTCAATTTATCGTGGTCAGCCAGTTTATGGGCTTCGACCCGCAACGCATAGATATTAGCGTCATCATTGCGGGACAAAAACTGCGTAGAGGGGCGGCTTTGATAAAACGGCTCTTGTCTTTGCCGGTCGCAATACGGATAAAGAGCGCAATATTATTAATCTTTCGCCATGCCAAGGAGCCTGCAATCCATGGATCTGGTCCTGACCCTGATCGCTGCCCCCAATTCGAACGCGCTAGGTGACGATATTGTCGCGCGTGCCAAAACCGTTCTGGCCGCGGCCGGGGCGCGTGTCGGGGATGTTTCGTGGCTGGCGACGCGCGAGGCGTGCGATATCGGCTTTGCCGGGCTGAGCCTTGATATTGCCGATACGGCGTTACGTGATGCCGGTCTTGGTGTCGATGCCGTGACCCAGACCGCCAAAACGCGTCGCAAGAAATTGCTGATTGCCGATATGGATAGCACCATGGTGACGGGAGAGACCCTTGATGAACTTGCTGCCTTTGCCGGGGTCAAGGACCATGTCGCCGCGATTACGGCACGCGCGATGAATGGCGAACTTGATTTCGAGGCGGCCCTTGATGAACGCGTCGGGCTGCTTGATGGCATGTCGACCGATATGCTGGCCGAAGCCTGGAAAGAAATTGAATATACCGGCGGGGCGAAAACCTTGGTTGCGACCATGAAGGCCAATGGTGCCTTTGCCGCCCTTGTATCGGGCGGTTTTGATTACTTTACCGGCGCGGTACGCCGCGAACTTGGTTTTGATTTCGACCAGGCCAATGTTCTGATCACCCAAGACGGTAAGCTGACCGGCAAGGTACAAAAACCGGTTCTGGATCGTCAGGCCAAGGTCGATGCGCTTGAAAAACTGACGGCAGAGCAGGGGATTGGAGTAGAGGATGCCATTGCGGTTGGCGATGGTGCCAATGATCTGCAGATGATCTCGCTGGCGGGGACAGGTGTGGCTTTTCATGCCAAGCCCGCAGTTCAGGAACAGGCGCGCATCTGCATTAATCATAGTGATCTGACAGCACTGCTTTATCTGCAGGGCTATGCCAAATCCGATTTTGTGATCTGATCCAGGCAGTCAGAAAAACGCGTAGCAAAAAGGGCGACCCGCAAGGGCCGCCCTTTTTTGATCATCGTAGAGTAAAACCCGAAGGCCTTATTCTTCCTTGTTCAGGGTCAGGCCGAAGTAACGCGGGCCTGCAGAGGTTTCAATCAGCATCAGGATGGTGCGTTTATCATCATCAAGTGCCTTTTTAACCGCATCGGCTACTTCTTCGACGGTCGAAACCGAGCTGTGCGATGCCTCGATAATGATGTCGCCCGGGCGGACACCTTTTTCTGCAGCATAGCTGTCACCATTCACATCGGTCACGATGACACCTTCGGTGCCTTCGGCAAGGTTATAGCGGCGACGCAGTTCATCATCGACATTGGCGACCTTGAGGCCAAGTGCCTTGATTTCAGCTTCGGCAATGGCGGCAGGTGCCTGTTCTTCACCCGGTTCTGCCGCGGTTGCGACGGTTTCTTCTTCAAGTTCGCCGAGTTCGACCTGAACGGTTTTCTTTTCACCGTCACGCCAGATCACCACATCGACATCCTTGCCGATTTTGGTTTCGGCAACGATCCGCGGCAGGCGACGCATGCTTTCGACTTCCTTGCCATCGAACGACAGGATGACGTCACCCTGTTTGATGCCGGCGGCTTTTGCAGGGCCGTCTTCGGATACACCGGCAACCATTGCACCGGTTGATTCATCAAGGCCGACCGAGTCCGCGATATCGTCGGTCACGGTCTGGATGTGAACGCCAAGCCAGCCACGGCGGGTCCGGCCATATTCCTTGAGCTGTTCGACAACCGACTGTGCAATTGCCGAGGGAATGGCAAAACCGATCCCGACCGAACCACCGGACGGCGAATAGATCGCGCTGTTGATCCCGATGACGTCGCCATCAAGGTTGAACAGCGGCCCGCCGGAGTTCCCGCGGTTGATCGAGGCATCGGTCTGGATGAAATCGTCATACGGACCCTGATTGATGTCACGGTTACGTGCCGAAATGATCCCTGCGGTCACTGTGCCACCAAGGCCGAACGGGTTACCGATCGCCATCGCCCAGTCGCCAATGCGGGAATGGTCTGAATCCCCCCATTTAACGAAAGGCAGGTCTTCTGTCGGTTCGACTTTCAGAAGTGCGACATCCGTTTTCGGGTCGCGACCGATCAGTTTCGCCGGAAGCGTATCGCCATCATGCAGGCGCACCGTGATTTCGTCGGCACCGTCAATCACATGGTTGTTGGTCACGATGTAACCGTCAGCCGAGATGATAAAGCCCGAACCCAGTGCGGTCGCACGGCGCTGCTGGGGAGTCTGGCCCTGGCCTTGTCCACCACCTTGTCCGTTGCGATCCATGAAGTCCTTGAAAAGATCTTCAAACGGCGAGCCGGGAGGGAACTGGAAGTCCGGACCCTGGCGTTCGGCCACCATCTGACTGGTCGAGATATTTACCACACTGGGCAGAAGCTTTTCGGCCAGGTCTGCGAAACTTTCAGGAGCGGGGCGAGCGTTCGCAATCTGCGAGACGCTGGTCACGCCAAGAAGAACAATCACCAGCGCAGCCGTAAATTTGCTTCGCGCCGGGTTGTATAATGCTTTTAGCATGTGTCTGATCCTGTTCGTTGCCGCGTTCACGGTATTGAATTTTTGCAGCACGCGATGCTGTTCTTTTGGATAGTTCATGCACCGCTTAACTAGCCAAGTTAGCGCCGAGTTTGTCAGAAATTTGGCAAGCCTGAGAAAAATCAAGGAAGAGCCCGGGTTTTTCTGTGTTTGCACACCAGAAGGCGCAAATATGCGCGAAATGGCCCCGAACTTTATCTTCAAAGCCAGACCCGCACAGCCCAGATCGCGGCGATGGCGACGACCGCGGCAACAAGGCCACCGATCCGTAATTGGGATTCGGGGATTTCCTGCACCAGTTCCATCACACGTTTGGCGCCGCCCGGGAACAGCGAATAAAACATTCCCTCCAGCGCGATGGCCAGGAGAACAGCTGTAACGAGTTCCTTCATGGGCGTGGACGTTCCGGCGTTTCTATGAACCTGTGTGCGATATAACTATCAACAGGACATTATTTTCAAACAAAAAAGGGCGACCGGCACACTATGCCGGTCGCCCTAGTGCTTTGTCCAGCACCCGTTTGTCTAGCGCGTTGCGCCAGGCGACGAGTTGTTAAAGTACTGGAAGAATTCGGAATCCGGTGAAATCACCATCGTCGAACCATCCGAAAGTGCCTCGCGATAGGCTTCCAGCGAACGATAGAACTCGAAGAAACCGGCATCCTTGCCATAGGCTTCACCAAGAACGATGTTCCGCTGACCGTCACCTTCACCGCGCAGAACTTCTGCCTGACGGCGGGCTTCGGCCAGAATGCCGACGCGTTCACGATCCGCTTCTGCCTGAATTTTCGCCTTGAGCTCTTCACCCTCGGCGCGAAGCTGTGCGGCTTCGGCGATACGCGAAGAACGCATACGGTTATACACCGCCTGCGACGTTTCCTGCGGAAGATCTGTACGACCGATACGAACATCGATCAGCTCGACGCCGAATTCCTTTGCCGGCTCGATCAGGGTTGCCTGGATTTTCTCCATGATCTGCGACCGGTTATCCGACAGAAGCGACACAAGCGGAGCCTGTGCAAGTTCGCCACGAATAACCGAGTTCAGACGCTGCCCAAAAAGCTGAACAAAGTTCGCCGAGTTGGTTGCGCGCTGACGGAACTGCAGGGGATCAACGATTCTCCAACGGGCAAAGCTGTCAACATTGACACGCTTCTGGTCCGACAGAAGAACCTGCTGAACCGGCGGATCAAGTTCAAGAATGCGGCGCTCGTAATATTCCACATTCTGAATCGGCAGCTTGAAATGCAGGCCCGGTTCGGAAACCGCATGGACCGGATTACCGAACTGAAGCACCAGCGCCTGCTGGTCCTGACGAACGGTAAACATGCACATGGATGCAACGACGGCACCAATAACGACAACGACGCCGGCAGCAATAAGTTTAGGACTAGCCATTAGTTATTGCCTCCTGCATTCGCGCGTTTCTGGATTTCAGGCAACGGCAGATAGGGAACAACGCCGTTTGCACCTTCACCGTTCTGATCAAGAATGACCTTGTTGGAGTTCTTGAGAACATCCTGCATGGTTTCGAGATACAGACGACGTGTGGTGACATCTTTCGCGGTCAGATAGGAATTATAAACCGAGATAAAGCGTTCTGCTTCACCCTGGGCATTCTTCACAACCTGATCCTTGTATGCACGAGCTTCGAGAACCAGACGTTCTGCTTCACCTTTTGCACGCGGGATGATGTCGTTGCGATAGGCCAGTGCTTCGTTCTGTGAACGGTCACGGTCCTGACGGGCACGCTGAACATCGTTGAACGCATCGATAACGTCACGCGGCGGGTCAACTTTCTGCATTTTCACTTCTGCAATGAAAATACCCGAAGCATAGCCGTCCATGATCGATTGCAGCAGGGTGCGTGTCTGTTCTTCAACACGGACACGACCGACCGTCAGGGCTTCTTCCAGATTGGTTTTGCCGATGACTTCGCGGATCGCACTTTCGGCTGCAAGCTTGATGGTGTTTTCCGGGTCGCGAACATTAAACAGATAGGCACCGGCATCGCTGATGCGCCACTGAACGACATAATCAATGTCGATGATGTTCTGATCGCCGGTCAGCATCAGGCTTTCTTCCGGGACATCGCGCGCGCCGCCAGTGCCGGTACCGTTACCACGATAACCGATCTCGATCTGGTTGGTGCGTTCGACGTTCGGCTTGATCACTTCGCCAATCGGGGCGGGCAGGAAATAATTCAGACCCGGACCGGTTGTACCAACCCATTTGCCAAACAGAAGTGTCACACCCTGTTCGCCCGGCTGGACGCGATAGAAACCGGTCAAAAGCCACAACCCGATTATGGCGATACCAATCAGGACAAAGCCTTTGTAACCGCCACCACCGGGGAACAGCCGCTTGAGGCGTTCCTGGCTTTTGCGAATTATTTCATCAAAATCGGGGGGCGTGTTACCACCGCCGCCACCGCCACCCTGGGGACGCTGTCCCCACGGATTGCGGCCGCCGCCATTGTTTCCGCCACCACCCCAGGGGCCGCCGCCCCCTTGTGAATTCCAAGGCATCGAGTGTCTTCCTCTTCTTGCCGTTCGGTGTTTATTTATGCTTACCGATCTTGGGACATGAGCCCATTAATGACATGCCTATTGCTTGCTTATCGTGGTCATCTGACCTATCTGCGCACCAAGCTCCGTCTGAATCCTTTTATCCGGACGGCGTTGCATGTAATTAATGGGGCCACGCCCTAAGGCCTTATATGACAGCTTGCCCTGCAAAACAACGATACGCGCCTGCAAGTTCTGTGCGATCACGGACTTAAGCCAATTTTCGGAGACTGCAATATGACCTCGCCCAACCGGGAACGCATTACTGAAGCCCTTTCGACGGTTATCGATCCGGCTGACGGCAAGAGTATCGTCGAAAAGGGTATGGTTCAAGGCATTGATATCCATGACGAAACTGTCAATGTCATGATTGCGGTGGACCCGCAGCGCGGGGCGTCGCTTGAAGACCTTCGTCTTGCTGCCGAGCGTGCCGTTGCCGATGTGAACGGGGTCACAACGGCCCGTGTGGCCCTTACGGCAGAACGTCCGAAGGGGGCTTCTGCCCCGGCGCAAGGTGGTCATTCGCATCCCCATTCCCATGGCCATACACATGGGGCGCAAGGGCCCGCTCCGCAAGCCGGACAACGCCCGCAGGGGGCATCGCAAAAGCCGCTTGAACTGCCAACCGTGCGGTCGATCATCACCGTTGCATCGGGCAAGGGTGGGGTTGGTAAATCGACGACCTCCGTCAATCTGGCGCTGTCGCTGGCGACCAAGGGGCTGAAGGTCGGTCTGCTGGATGCCGATATTTATGGGCCGAGCCTGCCGCGCATGATGGGCCTTCGCGATGCCAAGCCAACCCATTCCGACAAGGAGGGCAAAATGGTGCCGCCATCAGCATTTGGCATCCGCATTATGTCGATCGGGTTCCTTGTCGATGAAGAACAGCCGGTGATCTGGCGTGGACCGATGGCGATGGGCGCACTTGAACAGCTGCTGCGCGACAGCGACTGGGGCGAGCTTGACGTTCTTGTTGTCGATATGCCGCCGGGTACAGGCGATATCCAGCTTTCGATGGCGCAACGCGTCCCGGTCACCGGGGCGGTGATTGTTTCCACCCCGCAGGACATTGCCCTGCTTGACGCGCGCAAGGGGCTCAACATGTTCCGCAAGGTCAATGTCCCGGTGATGGGCCTGATCGAGAACATGAGCTATTATAAATGCCCGGAATGCGGCCATGTCGATCATGTCTTTGATCACGGTGGTGCCCGCAAGGCCGCCGACGAACTTGGCGTACCCTTCCTTGGCGAAATTCCGCTCGACCTTAAAATCCGCCTTGGCGCGGACGAAGGTAAACCGATCATCCATACCGATCCGGACGGCGAACATTCCAAGGCTTATGCTGCCATCGCCGACAAGATTGCTGCGGCAATTGATGAACGCGTAGGTCCGAAAACCGCACCGAAGAAAAGCCTGTTCCCCAAAATCAGCTTCCGCTAGGTCGCCCGCTTTCGATCAGTAATTGCTTGCACCCTGCAACACATCCTCGGTGATGCGTTGCAGGGTGCCGTTTTCGCGCAACTCTTCGATCGAACGATTGATTGCGGTCATCATCGAAATCGCAGATGAGGCGCGGTTGAATACGATATAGGTCGTATTCTCACGCACGGGCTCCTCACCGCGGGTAATCTTTTCGTCTAGCTTCAACCGCTTGATCCAGACATCGCCAGCCTCCTGAATGGCAATCAGGCTATCAACCCGGCCTAGCGACAGCATCTGAAAGTTCTGTTCATCTCCGGATGCTTCGGATGCGGTAAACACGCCGCGTTTGCGTGCGTCATCGATCTGATCCCCATAGCTCCATCCGCGAATGACGCCAACGGTCTGGCCGCGCAGATCTTCAATTTCGTCCGGTTTGGGGGCAATATCGCGGTGGTGATAAAGCATCAGCCGTTCAACATGGATCGGGTCGGAGAAGTAATATTTTTTCTGGCGTTCGAGATTCTTGTATATTCCGGCAACACCGCCCTTGTTGGCATCGAGATTTTCAATCGCACGTTTCCATGGTACCGCGACAATATCGACATCAATCCCGGCATGAAGAAAAATCGCCTGGATCATCGCAGGATAGATACCTGTTGCCTTATCCCCGGCACGATACATGAAGGGCGGGTTTGCCTCGTCGACATAAATGGTTTCGGCATGACTTTTCGTCGCGGGCATCACGGCCAGAACGGCCATGCCGACGACGAAAAGAGATGTGACGAAGAACTTTGCCGAAAATGTCATTCTGGCCCCTAATGATGCTTCCGCTCCCACCAGAAGACATGGGGGTTCAGGCGGCAGGCGACAAGGAATGCCGCGCGATTGTGCGATATTCAAAGGCCGCGATGCCAAGTACGCCCAGTGCCTGCATAATGACAAAGCCATATCCAATGGCCGTGGGGGCACCAATCGGCAGGATCAGTATCGCGATGCTGCCCAGAGCCCAGCCGAGATTGCCCAGTATGATCAACCAGACAAGAGCCAGACTGGGATTGGGCTGCTTTGCTACGATAAACATCAAAACCGCACAGGGAAACAGGATAAGCCCGGCAAACAGAAGCAGATCGGTCGGCAGCCCAAAGAGGCTGGTAAGGGGCCCTGCGCCAAGGCACAGTAGCAAGCCGAAAGCAAAACAGGTTGCCGCATCAAACATCAAAACCGTTCTAAGCATTTTATGGGGCGCTTTGACTATCATCATATCGACCTTTCGATTGGTTGGGTTGTTTTGGTCTGCCAACCATGCCCAAGATCGGGAAGGGATACGATTACCTGACAGGTAATGTTTGCGGTTTTCGTTTGATGCTAGGATTGGGTTAACAACAAGACGGTGATCCGATGAACGAACTGAAACCCGACCCGTTTGGCACTGTGCTTAAGGTCTGGCGCAAACAGCGCCGGATGAGCCAGCTTGACCTTGCAAGCGAGGCGGAGATATCGACCCGGCATCTGAGTTTCCTTGAAACCGGACGTGCCAGACCCAGTCGCGACATGGTGTTGCATCTTTCCGAATGTCTTGATGTACCGCTGCGTGAACGCAATTCGATGCTGATTGCCGGAGGATTTGCGCCGATTTATGCCGACCATGATTTTGGCACGGACCAATCGGCAGCCATCCGAATGGCGGTGGAAAGAATACTGACCGCGCACGAACCTTATCCGGCGCTGGCGATGGACCGGCACTGGAACATGGTGGCCGCAAACCGGATCGTACCCTTATTGCTTGGCGGGGTTGGCCCGGAATTTCTCAAACCGCCAGTCAATATCTTGCGGCTTAGTCTGCATCCGAACGGGTTGGCTCCCCGGGTGGTCAATTATACAGAATGGCGCGATCATCTGCTGGACCGGATGCGTCGCCAGATTGCAGTGACAGCAGATGCGAAGCTCCGCGGCCTTTATGACGAAGCCAGCCGTTACCGGGCCCCCGAGAAGGTGACGGAAACTGATATGGCTGACGGGGCAGGAGAACTGACCGGGCTTGTCGTGCCGCTGGTTTTGCAAAGTGATGCCGGTGAATTCCGCTTTGTCAGCACAACCACGGTCTTTGGTACCCCGGTCGAAGTCACATTGTCCGAACTTGCCATTGAAACTCTGTTGCCAGCCGACGCCCAAACGGCGGCTATCTTGGGGGAACTGGCGGCAGGCTTGCCTTAAATTGGACTGAACCGGGTCAAAACACAAAACCCCGCCAGATTTCTCTGACGGGGTTTCGGGTTTGCGGTTTGGACGGCTTACTGAACGGCTTCTGCCATATAGGACGGCATCCAGCCTTCGTTCAGGTCGCGCAGCTCGGCAAGGGATACCTTGGCACCACCATCAATGGTGACCACATCACCCCCGGCCTGACCGATGATGACCGCGGCGACATTCGCGCTGCCCGCCGCGTTCAGGACCTTGTCCGGATCGCGGGTGGCAATCACGTAGCGGCCCTGATCCTCGCCAAACAGCCATGCGACTTCGCTACCGGATTCGGGCAGGTGCAGGTCGGCACCGATATTGCCCGCAAGGCACATCTCGGCAACCGCGACCAGAAGGCCGCCATCGGCGATATCGTGGCAGGTGCGGACCAGACCAAGCTCGATCAGTTCACGCACCAGCATACCAGCCCGTTTTTCCGCATTCAGGTCGACCGGCGGCGGGGCGCCTTCTTCGCGGCCTTCGATGGTTTTGAGATACAGCGACTGGCCAAGTTCACCGGTCGCGGCACCAATCATGATCAGCGCACTGTCATCGCGTTTGATGCCGATAGTGGCATGATGACCCAGATCGGAAATCACCCCAACGCCACCGATTGCGGGCGTTGGCATGATGCCGACGCCATTGGTTTCGTTGTAAAGTGACACGTTGCCCGAAACGACCGGGAAGTCGAGCGCAATGCAGGCCTCGGCAATGCCCTGGCAGGCACCAACGAACTGACCCATGATGCGCGGGCGTTCCGGGTTACCGAAGTTCATGTTATCCGTGATCGCAAGCGGCTTGGCACCGGTGGCAACCAGGTTGCGATATGCTTCGGCAACGGCCTGTTTGCCACCTTCGACCGGATCGGCCATGACATAGCGCGGGGTGCAATCGGTGGTGGCTGCAATGCCCTTGTTCGTGCCCGAAACGCGTACGACACCGGCATCACCCCCCGGACGGACAATCGTGTTGCCCATGACCAGATGGTCATACTGTTCCCAGATCCAGCGACGCGACGCGAGGTCCGGGGACGCAATCAGGGTTTTCAGCGCATCGATATGGCTGACCTTGCCCGAAATGCTTACCGGATCGATACGATCCTGCTTCGGGGTCGGTTCCCACGGACGGTCGTATTCCGGCGATGCTTCGGCCAGCGGATCGATCGGAAGATCACCGGCAACTTCGCCATGCCATTTAAGAACCATGCGTTTGGTATCGGTCAGGATACCGATGACGGCAAAGTCGAGTTCCCATTTGTCAAAGATCGCCTTGGCGGCGTCTTCGCAACCGGGTTTCAGGACCATCAGCATGCGTTCCTGCGATTCTGAAAGCATCAGTTCGTAGGGGGTCATGCCTTCTTCGCGCATCGGGACTTTATCAAGCCACAGTTCGACACCAACGCCGCCCTTGGACGCCATTTCGAACGAGGACGAGGTCAGACCGGCCGCACCCATATCCTGAATGGCGACGATCATGTCGGTTGCCATCAGTTCAAGGCAGGCTTCGAGCAGAAGCTTTTCGGTGAACGGATCGCCGACCTGAACGGTAGGACGTTTTTCATCGCTGTCATCATCAAACTCGGCCGAGGCCATGGTTGCGCCATGGATACCGTCACGGCCGGTTTTCGAACCGACATAGACAACCGGGTTTCCGATACCGGCTGCTGCGGAATAGAAGATGTTGTCGGCGTCGGCCAGACCCACGGTCATCGCATTGACCAGGATATTGCCGTTATAGGATGCGTGGAAGTTGGTTTCCCCACCGATGGTCGGGACCCCCATGCAGTTGCCGTAACCGCCGATGCCTTCGACGACACCGCTAAGCAGGTGGCGGGTTTTCGGATGATCCGGTTCGCCAAAGCGCAGCGCATTGAGGTTTGCGACCGGACGGGCACCCATGGTGAAGACATCGCGCATGATGCCGCCAACACCGGTTGCCGCACCCTGATAGGGTTCGATAAAGGAGGGGTGGTTGTGGCTTTCCATCTTGAAGACGGCGGCCTGACCATCGCCAATGTCGATGACACCAGCGTTTTCACCCGGTCCCTGAATGACCCAGTCAGCCTTGGTCGGAAGGGTTTTGAGCCATTTTTTCGATGATTTGTAAGAGCAATGCTCCGACCACATGACCGAGAAAATGCCAAGCTCGTTGATGTTGGGTTCACGGCCCATGATTTCGAGGACGAGTTTATACTCTTCCTCGTTCAGGCCGTGTTCCTTGACCAGTTCCGGCGTGATCGGGGTGTTGAAATCGTTAGCACTCACGATGCTGCCTCCACCAAGCTTTTGAACAGATTGCGGCCATCTGTGCCACCATGGAGCGGATCAATCGCATTTTCCGGGTGGGGCATCATGCCAAGGACGTTGCCCGCCTCGTTGATGATGCCTGCAATATTGCGCTGCGACCCGTTCAGGTTGGTTGCCGGATCAACGACACCATTGGCATCGCAATAGCGCAGAACAACGCGACCTTCGCCTTCGAGGCGGTCAAGCGTTTCGCTATCGGCAAAGAAGTTGCCGTCATGATGGGCAACCGGATAATCGACGACCTCGCCGGTTTTGTAATGGTTGGTGAAGCGTGTATTGGTGTTTTCGATCTTCAGATGCGTGTTCTTGCAGATGAATTTCAGGCTGGCATTGCGCATCAGCGCACCGGGCAGCAGGCCTGCTTCTGTCAGAATCTGGAAACCGTTACAGACGCCAAGGATGGTCACGCCGGCCTTCGCGCGTTCGGCAACCGCACGCATGATCGGGGATTTGGCAGCCATGGCGCCGCAACGCAGATAGTCGCCATAGGAAAAACCACCCGGAACCATGATGATGTCGGTTTTTGGCAGTTCGGTTTCGCCATGCCAAACCACGGTCGGTTTGGTGCCGGTGGCCTGTTCAAGGGCCGCAATGGCGTCATTCTCCCGGTTGATGCCGGGGAAGAGGATGACAGCGGATTTCATGAAATACCGTCTCTCGATTAATATCCGTTACTTGATCGCGACAGACAAAGGCCCTGCAACGGCAAAGCCCCGCCCGGGCAGTTAGGCCAGCTCGATGCTGTAATCTTCGATCACGGTATTGGCGAGAAGCTTCTCGCACATTTCCTTGACCTCGGCGCGTGCCTTTTCGACGTCGCTGCCATCCAGTTCGAGTTCGATGAACTTGCCCTGGCGGACATCGTTGACACCGGCAAAACCAAGACCCTGCAGGGCGTGGTGAACGGCTTTACCCTGCGGGTCAAGAACACCGTTCTTCAGGGTGACATGGACACGTGCTTTCACGAGAAGCTCCTTTGAGTGCGCACTCGCCATACGGCGATACTTGTTTGCAAACAATAATGTACCGGTTCCGATGGTTCCGGCGTCGATAAGAAAAGGCCGCGCAAGCGCGGCCTTGGGATTATTTGTCTTTGTTCAGCGATTCTATGTCCGCGGACTCAGGCAGGACACCGAGACGGCGCGCCACTTCCTGATAGGCTTCCTCGACCCCGCCAAGATCGCGGCGGAAACGGTCCTTGTCCATCTTTTCGTTGGTCACGGCATCCCAGAGGCGGCAGTTGTCCGGGCTGAATTCATCGGCCAGAACCAGATGCATGAAATCGCTTTCCCAGACGCGTCCGAATTCAAGTTTGAAATCGACCAGCTTGATCCCGATGCCGCGCATCAGGCCGCACAGGTAATCGTTGACGCGAAGGGTCATGCCGACGATTTCCTCGAGCTCTTCGGCACTTGCCCAGCCAAGGGCAAGGATATGCTCGTCAGAAACCAGCGGATCACCAAGCGCGTCGTCTTTGTAATAAAATTCGACGATCGGGCGCGGCAGACGTTCGCCTTCTTCAAGGCCAAGACGTTTGGCCATCGAACCGGCGACGATATTGCGCACCACGACCTCGATTGGAACGATTTCGCATTTCTTGCAAAGCTGTTCGCGCATATTGATGCGGCGAATGAAATGCGTCGGGATGCCGATTTCCGCCAGACGGGTCATGACGAATTCGGTGATCATGTTGTTCAGGACGCCCTTGCCGGCAATGGTGCCGCGCTTCTGTGCGTTGAACGCCGTGGCATCGTCCTTGAAATACTGGATGATGGTTCCGGGTTCGGTACCTTCGTACAAAACCTTGGCTTTACCCTCGTAGATGGGCTGCTTTCTGGACATTGGCGGAATCTTTCACATCTTTGCTTGCGGGGAGTGTCCCCGAGCACCCTGAAAAACGCGCCCCCCGTATAGCAGTGCTGGCGCAGAAACTCAATTGCCGTGTAGGTCTATTTACGCAGACTTGATAATAGGATTTTGCAACCGTCGAACCTGCGGAAGGCTACGACGGAAAAGCCCCCTGAAAACCGGGCGTTACGGGGGTGAAACGGGCGGACTGCCTAAATCTCGACCGGGAGGAAGGGGACGCTGTCGGGCTGGCCGTTGGCAAACAGCCAGACAGGGCGGCGCGGCAGTTCGTTTTTCTGAGTCGGAATGGCCGGAAGCCCGATCAGGGACGAACAGATCGTCTCAAACCCGATATTGCTGCGCACCAGCATGGCATCGGCACGAATGTCATGATGTGCCGGATCAGGTTCCATCATGCCGGTATCAGCCAGAAGGGCCTGCCATGCAAACCAGTCATCGGCTTCGGGGTTGGGCGGCGGGGCGCTGATGAAACGCGGAAGGTTGCGTTTGGTGCGTTCGCTGTTGGCTTTGTCATTCAGATCATGGGCGGTGATCATCGACAATCCCTCGGGGATGTCGGTGATTTCGATTTTGCCTTCGCCGCGATTGGCCAGCCAATAGGCATCCCGATTATCGGCAATCACCATGTTGAACGGGCGATATGCCGTGCCGTCAAGCTCGGCCAGTGCCTGGGCTGCGTCAATGGCGTCGGCATGATCAAGCGCCTCGAGCGGCAATTCACCGCGCGATCGTTTGTCATCGGCCGGGCCCAGCGTGCCATAGCGATTAAGCACGGCGGCCACCACGCCATCCTCGTTGATGCCAAGCCACGTGCCGCCGGCGGTTTCATCCATTCCGGCGATAACATCAGGGCGGTCCTCCCAATGGCGGGCCGGGGCCTTCCACGGGCGGTTGTTCATTTCGTCGCGATTGGCGCCGATAATCACCGGCCATTCATGGTCGGGGCGGCGCAGAATGATAACTGTACACATGACCCAGATCAAAGCGACATGGATCGGCATTTGTCAAATTCAAAAGTATCGGGGCGGGCCGGTGACATGGTGTGATAGAGTCCATAGATAAAGGACGAGGGAAAACGTCCCGATCAAAAACAAACCGGATGGAGGAGCCAAAACATGTCCAATTTCACGGATCGTGAACGCGGTTTCGAGGCGAAATACAGCTTTGATCTGGAACAGAATTTCCGGATCGAAGCCCATCTTTACAAAATGCTGGCGACCTGGGCGGGCGATAAAATGGGAATGAGCGAGGCGGAAAGTCGTTCCTATGCGGCCAAAATCGTCGGCGATGTTGTCAGCAATCCGCAGGAAAACGGTATCATATCCGTGCTTCTGGCCGATTTCGGACGGCATAATATCGATATGACGGTCAGCGAGGTAAACCGCAAACTCGAAGAATTGCGCCCGCTTGCACGTGCCGAACTGCTCGAGGAATAGTTGCTTTGCAGAAATAAGAAAAAGTTCGGATTTGCAAACCATTAGCCGGTTTCGTATTCTGTCCCCGGATCAAGAAAGATTTCTGGTTGCAGCCACGCGTTGTTTTGCTTGTTAATGTTCGGGCATGGTTGTGGGTCAGGTAGAGAAGGGCAAAGGCTTTGCGTATCCTGTTGGCAGACGATCACGATCTGGTTCGTGAAGCATTATCACTGCTGTTCCAGCAATATTTCGAAGGTTGTGAAGTGGTCGAGGCGGGCGCGCTTGACCCGGCACTGGAGCATATCGAGGCACAGAACGATTTCGATCTGGTGCTTCTGGATTTGCGGATGCCCGGCATGAACGGGCTTGAGGGGCTTAAACGCACTCTTGAAAAAGCAGCGAAAACAACTTCGGTTGTTTTGCTTTCGGGGGCCTATCGCAGCGAAGATGTGCGCCATGCCATTGAAAATGGCGCACAGGGCTTTATCCCCAAAACATTGCGCGGGCAGGCACTTGCCAATGCCATCCAACTGGTTCTGGCGGGCGAGAAATATCTGCCGTCCTCAATCCTGAACGATATGGGTGATGGCTTTGGCGGAGGCAGTGACGGCGAACCGCGCATGGCTGGCGGTTTCGGCAATGAAGGTGATTTCAGCCGCCTGACCCCGCGCGAACGCGAAGTTCTGGCGCTTCTGGCCGAAGGGCGTCCGAACAAGGATATTGCGCGTCACCTTGATCTGCGCGAAATCACGGTGAAATATCACCTGAAAAACATTTACCGCAAACTGCATGTGTCCAACCGGGCGCAGGCGGTAAAAATCGCACTGGAAGATATGGCGCGTACCGGAACGTTGTAGTATGCTTGTCAAAGGCAGCGCTGTTTGACGCTCGAAACCCGGCTCGTGATTTCACGGGCCGTTTTTCTTTGGCGGTTCGGGTTGCTCCCCTCGTAATGTCACCTGAAACGAGGAACTGAAATGACCATCCGTATCGCCCTTGTCGGGGATTTCAACCCCGCCGTTACCGCCCATCAGGCCATCCCCAAGGCCATTGAAATCGCGGCTGCCGAAATCGGCATTTCCGTCGAATATGACTGGATCGCAACACCGCGTTTTGATGATGGGGCTGCACCGATACTGTCTGGCTATGACGGGATGTGGTGTGTTCCGGCAAGTCCGTATGAAAGTCTTGAAGGTGCGCTTGCCGCGATCCGGTTTGTGCGCGAGAACGATATCGCGTTTCTTGGCACATGCGGCGGTTATCAGCATGCGGTTCTGGAATATGCACGCAATGTTCTGGGACTTGCCAATGCTGCGAATGCCGAAATTGATCCGGATGCGGAATTGCCGCTGATTGCGCCGCTGGCCTGTGCGCTGATTGATCAGGATGGCGAGATTGAGCTGGCTGCGGGAAGTTTGATCCGTGCTCATAGCGGATCGGATCATCTGATTGAAACCTATCGGTGCAGTTATGGGTTTAATCGTGATTATGCGGGGCTGCTGGCAGGGCAGGCGTTGCAGATTGGGGCATGGGATGCAGATGGCGATCCCCGTTCTGTGGAATTGCACAATCATCGTTTCTTTATCGGCACAGCCTTTCAGCCGGAACGGTCCGCCCTGCGCGGTGAAAATCATCCGCTGATCACGGCCTTTATCAAAGCCGCATCGGCAAAATAATCCCATAAAAAAGCACCCCCGCGATCAGCACGGGGGTGCAGTCCTTGAGACGGAGAGTCTCAGGCACGTTCGGGCAGGTTGTGTGCCCGGACATTCGATGATGTTGTATTTGTCGATGATGGCGGGGTGCGGCCCGACTGGATGATGAAAACACCCGACAGGATCATGGCGGTCGCAACGATATCAGTTGCGGAAACCGGTTCGCCCAAAATCAGGCTTCCGGTCAGAAGGCCAATGACCGGCGGGATATAGGTGACCCCGGCGGTTTTGACCGCGCCCAGTTTCCCGATCAGAAAGTAATAGCACATATAGGCAATGCCGGTGCCAAACATGCCAAGGCCGATGAATAGCCCGGTGGCAATTTTCCAGTTGGTGAAGATCCCATTCATGCCGGAAAAGTCGCAAATCAGCAGAAGCGTTAAAGCAGAAAGGCCAAGCTGATAGGTGCAAAGTGCAATTGGTGAAATGCCAAGGGGGCTCAGGAATTTGCGGACATAGACGAACGAAAGCCCGACACAGCCCGATCCAATGGCGACGTAAACCACACCCATCAGATCGATGCCCGACGTGCCACTTTCCCATGGCTTTGCGATAATCAGGACACCGGCAAAGCCAAACAGCAATCCGCTGATTGAACGGATATTGACCGGTTCGCTGCGCAGGAAAATGGCCGCGGCGATAAAGGAAAACATCGGGATCACACCGCTTAGCATTCCGGCAACGCTGGATGGCAGAAGGGCGATGCCCTTGGCAAAGGCGAGGTAATAAACGGTGGCCGCGAGAAGCGACATGACAATGAAATGGTGCACATAACGCAGATGCTGCCAATCCAGCACCTTGCGCGCCATCGCAAATGCCAGAACCGGCAGAAAGCCCATGATCACACGTACCGTCACCACCTGCATCGGCGATATCAGGCTGCTTGCCGTTTTGTTGAACAAAAAGGTCATGCCCCAGCACAGGGCAAGAAAGCCGAAAACAAGGTATGCGTTGTTCTTCATGGCCGGAACTTTCGTGGGGGTAATGCCGTGATTGTAGGTCTGGCCGGAATGGCGTACAAATCATGTTATCTGGATCATGAAATAGAAAATCTGTATTATGAGTTCATATCCACCCCTGAATTCCTTGCGTGCTTTCGAGGCATCCATTCGACTGAATAGTTTTTCTCGTGCAGCGGAAGAACTGAACGTAACACCCGGTGCCGTCGGACAGCAGATCAGAAAGCTTGAAGATTGGCTGGGTGTGGAACTGTTCGCCCGTTCGGTCCGGCAGGTCAAACCAACCGCCGACGGGCTTGAATATGCCGCGCGCATATCACCCGCCCTGCAGCAGATTATCGATGCCAGCCAGCATTTGCGCGGGCAGCGCGAACATATGGTGCGTGTGGTCATGCCGCCAAGCTTCGCCGCGAAATGGTTTTCCAAACGCATGGCGCGGTTTTTGATCGATTATCCGTCAACGTCACTTCACGTGGGTTCGTCAGTACAATTCACGGATTTTGATCGCGATCCGGTCGACATCGCCGTGCGGTATTTTGACGGGAATGATGAAAAGCTTGAATCCGTCCTGATCTATCGCGGGCAGGCGGCGGCCTTCTGCTCGCCCGCCTATCGCGATCGGATGGGGTTTGAGCGCCCCGCCGATCTGGTACGTGCGACTTTGTTAAACGACATTCTGCATGACTGGTGGGAAGAATGGTTGGGCCAGTTTGCAGGGATGAACCCGGGCGAGATTGGCGCAATCAAGCGCATTGAAATCGATCAGACATCTATGGCGATCGAGGCCGCGATCCACGGGCAGGGGGTTGTGATGGCCAACCCGTTACTGGCGGAGGAAGACGTGATGGAAGGCAAGCTGATCCATCTGTTTCCCGAACAGGTTCAGGTTGTTCCATTGGGATATTATCTGGTGCATCCGAAAAACCGGGAACTGCGCGGTCAGGTAAAGCTGTTTCGTGACTGGCTGCTGGGCGAGGCGCAGGAACTTTCCCTGTTGCAAAATACGTAAACAGAAAAGCCCCGGCCAATTGTCCGGGGCTTTGATTTTAGTGTGCAGTGTTACCGTCAGTCAGCAAACACACGGGCGAAAATCGTGTCGACATGCTTGGTATGGTAACCAAGGTCAAACAGACTTTCGAGCGTTACCATCGGGATCTTCGCGGTAACGTCTGCGTCGGTTTTCAGAAGCGACAGCAGATCGCCTTCGCGGTTCCAGACTTTCATCGCGTTACGCTGAACGATGCGATACGAATCTTCGCGCGAAACGCCATGCTGCGTCAGGGTTAGCAGCACGCGCTGCGAGAAGACCAGGCCGCCCATCTGATTAAGGATTTCGTCCATCCGTTCCGGATAGACGACAAGGTTTTCAACCACATTGGTCAGACGCATCAGGGCGAAGTCGAGCGTTACGGTCGCATCCGGGCCGATATTGCGTTCGACCGATGAATGCGAAATATCGCGTTCATGCCAAAGGGCAACGTTTTCCATTGCCGGGATCGCCATCGAACGGACAAGACGCGCAAGCCCGGTCAGGTTTTCGGTCAGAACCGGGTTGCGTTTGTGCGGCATTGCCGACGAACCCTTCTGCCCCTTCGAGAAGAATTCCTCGACTTCGCGGACTTCAGTGCGCTGCAGGTGGCGAATTTCAGTTGCCAGATGCTCGATGGAGGATGCGATAACACCAAGGGCTGCGAAATAGGCGGCATGACGGTCGCGCGGGATGACCTGGGTTGAAACCGGTTCGGGTTTCAGGCCAAGCTTGGCGGCAACATGTTCTTCGACGTGCGGGTCGATATTGGCGAATGTGCCGACTGCACCGGAGATCGCACAGGTCGCGATCTCTTCGCGGGCGACCACCAGACGGTCGCGGTTGCGTTTAAACTCGGCATAGAAGGTTGCCAGTTTCAGGCCAAAGGTTACCGGCTCTGCGTGGATGCCGTGCGAACGCCCCATGCAGGCGATGTCCTTGGTTTCATAGGCGCGTTTTTTCAGCGCGGCCAGAAGCTTGTCCATGTCTTCAAGCAGGATGTCGGTTGCCTGAACAAGCTGAACGTTAAAGCAGGTATCTAGAACGTCGGAGCTGGTCATGCCCTGATGAACGAAACGGGCTTCTTCACCGACCTGTTCTGCCAGTTCCGTCAGGAAGGCGATCACGTCGTGTTTGACTTCGGCTTCGACAGCATCGATGCGGTCAATACGATCCTGGGTATAGGGCTTGTTGCCTTTTTCCCAGACCAGTTTGGCAGAGGCAGCCGGAATGACGCCCAGCTCGGCCAGTTTGTCGGCAGCGTGTGCCTCGATTTCAAACCAGATACGGAATTTGTTCGCCGGTTCCCAGATTGATGTCATCTGCGGACGGGAATAACGGGGGATCATGCAGTCGCCTCCGGGCAGGATGGTTGGGTGCCGGGTCATGACCAGATTGCGTGATCAGCGAAGTGCGATGCTGGTTCCGGCACGCTTTCAACGCGTCGGATAGTCCATATCGCTGCGATTGGCAACCCTGCATCGTAGGCTGTTTGCGTTCAGAGGCATCTTTGCCGGTGTTTTTGGGGCCGTTGCGCGGCGTTTCCGGATTTTCCTGCCGGACATTATTCGCCGATTGCAGGCCATTTCCGATTGCGAATGTATTCAAGAAAGGCACGCATGGCCGCACTCGTATGGCGCCGGTTCGGATAATACAGATACCAACTCGGCAGCTTTTTCTTCCAATCGAAAAGCAATTCGACAAGTCTGCCCTGTTTGACATCTTTGCGGACGTAATCGTCAAACAGATGCGCGATGCCCGATCCTGCAAGGGCTGCCTGACGCTCCTGATGCGCCGAACTCAGCGTCAACCGGCCTTTCGGCGTGATTTCGACCTCATTCCCGTTGTTCGCGAATTTCCACGTCACCATGGTTCCGCCGGGAAAACGACGGCGAATACAGTCATGCGTCAGAAGATCGTCCGGTGAACCGGGGCGCCCCCTCCTGCGCAGATAATCGGGGGAAGCCACAATTGCATATTCTAAGGCGGGACCCAGCGGCATCGCGATCATGTCCTGGGCAAGTTGATGTCCGAAACGCACACCGGCGTCGAAACCATGCTCGACAATATCGATGATTGCTGCCTCGCTGACGATTTCAACATTGATGTCGGGGTAAATTTCCATGAATTCAAAGGCCAGAGGGCACAGAACATGGTCGGCGGCCGGGCCCGGCGCATTGATCCGCACAGTACCGGATGGGTGTTCCCGAAGCTGATTGAGATCGTCGATCGCTGTTCTGATGTCGTGAAGGGCAGGTCCAAGTCGCTCAAGAAGTCGTTCGCCTGCTTCGGTTGGCGAGACGCTGCGTGTCGTCCGGTTCAGCAACCGGATACCCAACGCTTCTTCAAGCACACTGATTGATTGGCTGATGGCAGAGGATGATACGCCCCTGCCAAGCGCGGCGGCTCTGAAGCCTCCACATCGCACGACGTCCTCAAATATCTCCAGACTGTCAAGGCGTAGCGATTTCATTGCAAAGCTCTGCTTAATAAGCTGATCCATTTTTGTTAGCTTATCTGTGCGCTCGATCTGTGTCATCCCTAGAAAAGGCATCGCCTACAGACGCCGTGCCGGACGACGCTGCAATCAAATACGACACCTGCAATCACAATTTGGACAGGATGATGAGTATGAGCGGAATTACATTGAATCGCAGAAAGATCATGCTGACAGCCGCATCGGCAGCAGCTGGACTGATCTTGCCAACCGGCGGTATAGCCTTTGCCCAGGCTGCTTCCGGCGCGTCGTCCCCGCTCCAAAACGGGAATGCGGGCGGAAATGTTGGCCATTACCGGTTTCGTGTCGGAGATGACATATCTGCAACCGTGTTGAGCGACGGGCTGATCGGTGGTCCGCCCCGGATTTACGCCAGTAACGCGCCGGAGGCAGAATTGGAGGAAGTTCTCAGGCAAGCCTTTTTACCGACTGATCGTCTGACACTTAATCTCAATACGCTTCTTATCGAAACGAATGGCAGACGGATACTGCTTGAGGTGGGTGCCGGGCAGACGATGGGACCGCAGGGCGGTCGTCTGTTTGATAACTTGGCGGCAATCGGTTTGAGGCCCGAGGATATCGACATTGTGGTTGTTTCCCACACGCACCCGGATCATGTCGGAAATCTTCGGACAGCTGATGGTCGTAAGGCATTTCCACGCGCGACCGTTTTTGCGCCTCGTGCTGATTGGGATTTCTTTGTCGTCAACGATCCGGATCTTTCCTACATGCCAGTGCCCGAGGATTTCCGTCGTAATTTCTCCGCGGCCATCAAGCGGAGCGTCGAACCGGTTGCGAACGGGATCGAATTGTATGAACCCGGAGAAGAGATTATACCCGGTCTGATCACGCTTCCGGCATTGGGCCATACTCCTGGTATGGCGAACTTCCTTGTTCAATCAGGGAACGACCAGCTCCTGCTTACAGCCGACCTTGCTTATCATCCGATCGTTAATGTCGACCGATCATGGCTGCCGGGGCCGGATCGTGACAAGGAAACGGCTCTTGTCTCTCGCCGGCGCATCTTTGACATGGCGGCAACTGACCGGCTTCTTGTTCTCGGCTTCCATTATCCGTTCCCGGGCCTTGGCCGAATGCTCAAGACGGATGTCGGCTATGCCTGGGTTCCGGCCTATTGGCAGTTTTGATCTTTCATCAATGGTTTAACATGCGCCAAACGCATTACTATCGCAGACCCTGTTTGGGGGCATAACAGCTTTATTACCGCTTTTTACCTGTGTGGAACTTGCCATCTGCTAAGATTATCTCAATCTCCTGATGGATATAGTTCGTAAAACGAACATTCCAGAACCAGCGCGGGCAAACCGTTCTGATCGCGAGTGGACACAGATAATGGCACGTATTTATGACCCGTATCGGGGATGATTTGAAAAATCCTCCGACCCGCACAGCCCGAGGCGTCGACACCGATGCGCGTTATCTTGCGCAGCTGGTGGATCTTGGTATTGCCCTGTCGGCAGAACAGGGTCGGGAGGAGCTTCATCAGAAAATCCTGATGGCAGCGCGGCAGTTTACCAATGCCGATGGCGGGTCATTGTATCTGGTCAATAAGGATGAAACGGAACTTCAGTTTCGCATTCTGATGAACGATACGCTTGATACGTTTTTCGTATCGGGCCGCGAACACGAGAAGCCGTTTCCACCCCTGCCGCTTTATGATGCGGATGGCAATCCCAATCACAAAAACATTGCAACCTATGTCGCGCTAAGCGGTGAAGCGATCAATATCGAGGATGCGTATTTCGCCGAAGGGTTCGATTTTTCCGGCACGCGCGCCTTTGATGCCAAAACCGGTTATCGGTCTAAATCCTTCCTGACCGTACCGCTTAAAAATACGCGCGGCACTGTGATCGGCGTGTTGCAGCTGATTAATGCGCGCGACGATGCGGGCGATGTAATTGCCTTTGACCCGTTGATCGAACCAATCATCAATGCCCTGGCAAGCCAGGCGGCGGTGGCACTTGAAAACAGCCGCCTTTTGATGGCGCAGCGCGATCTGATGGAAAGTTTCGTACGCGTGCTGGGGCAGGCGATTGACGCCAAATCGCCCCATACCGCCTATCATTGCGAAAAGGTTCCAATCATTGCCCGCATGTTGGCCAAGGCGGCCGTCGATGAAAAGCAGGGGGCATTTTCCAATTTCTATCTGACCGATATGGAATGGTACGAGCTTGACCTTGCTGCGTGGCTTCATGACTGCGGCAAGATCACAACACCCGATCATGTGGTCGAAAAGGCTACCAAGCTTGAAACCATCCATAACCGCATTCACGAAATCCGAACCCGGTTCGAAGTCCTTAGGCGGGACGCGGAAATCGAGATGCTCAAGCGCAAGCTCGCGGGCGAGGATGCCCAACGTTGCGATGATGATTTCAGTGCCCGGATCGCCGAACTTGAAAGCCAGTTTTCGATGGTTGCGCACAGCAACATTGGCGATGACGAGCTTGATAGCGATGCGGTCTTTGCCCTGCATGACATCGGTGGGCAGGAATGGGTGCGCTATTTTGATCGCACCATCGGGCTTTCATGGGCGGAAAATCAGCGCCTGACCGAAGACGATCTTGCGCAATTCAGCCTGCCCGGTATTGAAAAGCTTCTTGATGATCGTGCAGATCACGCATATCTCGGCTTTAACCGGGGTGAGCTTTATAACCTTTCGGTTCCGCGCGGCACCCTGACCTCCGAGGAACGAAAGGTTATCAATGATCATGTTGTGGTGACGCAGGAAATGCTGGCGCAATTGCCTTATCCCAAGGAATTGCAGCGTATTCCCGCAATTGCAGGCAACCATCATGAAAAGATGGATGGTTCGGGCTATCCTAACGGTATGCTGGGCGAAGAGATGGGCATCCTCGAAAAGGTGATGGTGATCGCCGATATATTCGAGGCTCTGACCGCGGTTGACCGTCCCTATAAACGGCCCAAAATGTTATCGGAATGCATCGCGATCCTGGCTGACATTCGCGACAAGGGGCAGATCGACAATGATCTGTTCGAATTGCTGCTGTCGTCGGGCGTTTATATCGAATACGGACGTAAATACCTGCAACCCGGACAGTGCGACGAAGTTGATATCACGCAGTTTTTGCGCAACTGAAAGCGGACCGGACACGATGCATCCGGCCCGTCCCGTCATCAGGTCCGGTTGATTGAAACCCCGCCATCGGCAAGGAACGGCACACCCGTCACAAAGCTTGCCGCATCGGACGCCAGAAACAGGGCGGCCTGCGCCATTTCGGACGGTTTTGCCATACGTTTCAATGCATGCAGACTGTTGACGAACTGCTCGACCTCTGGCCCGGCGCCGGGTTTGTTGGTGATGATGGCCGGGGTATCGGTCCCACCGGGCAGCAGTGCATTGACCCGAATGCCCTGTGGTCCGTATTCGGCTGCCAGCGATTTCATCAATCCGATCATGCCCGCCTTGCTGGCGGCATAGGCGCCCATCCCGGGCATACCGACCGAATAGCCGACAAAGCTTGATGTCAGGATCAGCGAACCTGCACCATTGGCAAGCATCGCAGGCAATTGATATTTCGCCCCGAAAAATGCCGATGTCAGGTTGGTTTCGATCATTTCATGCCAGTCGTCGGTTGCCATATCGGGGATCGAAACAAACTCCCCGACCATCCCGGCATTATTGACCGCGATATCAAGCTCTCCGAAATGATCAAGGGTGGCCTCGACCAGTTGCCTTGATACATCTTCGCCCGTAAGACAGCCCGGCACTGAAATGGCCGTACCACCGGCATCACGGATATCGGCCATGATATCATCGAGCAATTCAGTACGTCTGGCATTCAGCACAAGCTTGGCACCCTGCTGGGCAAAAAGTTCGGCTATGGCGCGGCCGATGCCGGAACTGGCCCCGGTGATGATTGCGGTTTTACCGTCCAGTGTGAACATGTTTCCATCTCCTGTGTCATGATAGGATGACCATCGTGGTGATGATGGCCCGATGGGGAGACGCTAGTTCGGGCAAGGCGGACGGGCACTCCGGTTATTGGCATTGAATTCGCGGAATTGACGGTTTTTCGTAGGTAGCGAATTTGAAAGCAAGGAACGGAGTGCAGCTCACGGGATGGACGATCAGAATGCTGGTCAAACGGATGCATCTGGCATCCTTGTGTTCTGATAAAGGAGCCATTCCATGTTGACGGAGACGAAATTGAGCAAGGCGATCCTCTGGATCAGTGACGAGGACAAGTGGCAGGCCGTGGCAAATCGCGATGGCAAAGCTGACGGACAGTTTTACTATTCGGTCGTAACCACCGGGGTTTATTGCCGACCATCCTGTGGTGCACGTCTGGCACGCCGGGAAAATGTCGCGTTTCATGCCAGTTGCGATGATGCCGAACGGGCGGGTTTCCGCCCGTGCAAACGGTGCCGTCCGAACACCGCATCGATTGGCGAACGCAATGCGGATGTCGTGGAAACGGCATGCGAAATCATCCGTAATGCCGAAGAAATGCCAAGCCTTGATGATCTGGCCACACAAGCCGGGATGAGCCGGTTTCACTTTCACCGGGTGTTTAAATCGGTAAGCGGGGTGACGCCAAAGGCCTATGCCAGTGCTTATCGGGCCGGACGCGTGCGCGAGGAATTGCGCAGTAGCAATACTGTGACCGAGGCGATCTATGACGCGGGATATAATTCCAACAGCCGGTTTTATGAACGCTCGCACAAGATGCTGGGCATGACGCCAAGCAGCTATCGCGCGGGGGGCAAGGGCGAGAAAATCCGGTTTGCGGTGGGGCAATGTGCGCTTGGCGCAATCCTTGGCGCGGCAAGTCTCAAGGGGATTTGCATGATCCTTCTGGGCGATGACCCCGATGCGCTCGTGCGCCAGTTGCAGGATGCCTTCCCCAAGGCGGAGCTGATCGGCGGCGACCCGGCATTCGAGGACTGGATGGCCCAGATCGTCGGGCTGGTCGAAGCGCCGCAGCTTGGTCATAACCTGCCGCTAGATATTCGCGGTACGGCCTTTCAGCAACGCGTCTGGCAGGCACTTTCGGAAATTCCGGTCGGGACAAAGGCAAGCTATGCCGAAATCGCCGAAAAGATCGGATCGCCGCGTGCTACCCGTGCTGTTGCGCAGGCCTGTGGTGCCAACAGCATCGCGGTTGCCATTCCCTGCCACCGGGTGGTGCGCAAGGATGGCGATCTTTCGGGATATCGCTGGGGGGTGGAGCGCAAGAAAACCCTGCTGGATATTGAAAGCGGGGAGGCCGGGCAATGAACAAGATGACCCGTGACGGGATCGCATCGCTTGATTGGGAAAAGCATGCCCGCGAACTTGATGCCCATGGCTGTGCGATCCTTGAACACCTGATTGATCAGGACACATGCCGGGCATTGATCGCGCGTTATGACGAGCCGGAAACTTTTCGCAGCCATATTCATATGGCCCGGCACGGGTTCGGGCGCGGCGAATACAAATATTTCGCTTATCCCCTGCCCGATATGATCGCGGGTTTGCGGCAATCGCTTTATCCGCCATTGGCCGAAATTGCCAACCGCTGGAACCGGGCGATGGGCCTGGATCGGCACTTTCCCGGCGATCACGCCCGGTTTGTTGCCCGATGCCATGACGCGGGGCAGACCCGCCCGACACCGCTTTTGCTGCGTTACGGAGCAGGGGATTATAATTGCCTGCATCAGGATGTTTACGGCGATTGCGTGTTTCCTTTGCAGGTCGCGATCCTTCTAAGCGACCCGGAAACGGATTTTGAAGGCGGCGAATTTGTTCTGACCGAACAGCGCCCGCGTATGCAATCCCGCGCCGAGGTCGTGCCGCTGATGCAAGGCGATGCCGTGATTTTCCCCGTCCACCATCGCCCTGTGGCGGGCACGCGCGGAACGTACCGGGTGAATATGCGACACGGTGTTTCCCGCCTGCGCGCCGGGTCACGGCATACGCTTGGCATAATTTTTCATGATGCCAAATAGCTGATCCCGGTCGGACTGATTTGAGCTGGTATCATTCTGGCTGGTGTGGTGCTTAGTAAAAGTTATTAATAACTATTTGCAATTGTGTGTGACTGGTGTATGTCAGCGGGAACGAATTCACCTTCCTGTTTGTTTTCATGACCTTTTTCGCGTCCCGGCAGATATCGGTAAATCTTGTTCGCGCCTTTGAAAAGGAACGCGCGTCTTTACTGCGCCTGGCCATTCGCAAGCTGGGAAATCCGGACGAGGCAAAGGATATCGTGCAGGATGCCTTCGTAAGGATTGCCGGGATCAAGGACCGGGAAGAACCAATCAACGATCCGCCGGCATTCCTTCGGACTGTGGTTCTTAATTTGATCCGCGATCATCAGAGGCGGCGCAATGCCGGCCATATTGTCGAGCTGAAATCAGGTCATGATCCGCTGGAATGGGCGGCAGAAGACCGCCCGCCCGCCGACAGTGTGATTTATCACCGGCAGCGTCTGCAAGCGTTTGAGCAGGCCATTGCATCCCTGCCAACGCGATCCAGAGAAGTCTTCATCTTGCGTAAGTTGCATGGTAAGACCCATGACGAGATTTCTGCTGCAACCGGATTATCGAAGGCCGCGATCGAGAAACATCTTTATCGTGCGATGACGACATGTCGTGATCTGATGAAACACTATGACTAGGCCATGCCCATGACCGGCACCCATTATACCGGCCAGAATCCGGAGACAGCCGCAAAGGACGATTTGCAGGATCGTCTTGTCGATCAGGCAATGGAGTGGCTTGCCCGCGATGGTGTGGACATCGCCGGGACGGAAACGCATGAAGCGTTTCAGAAATGGTGCGGTCAAAGCACGGCTCATGAGCAGGCGGCCCGCTCGGTCCGGGCTTTTCTTGATGACCGTGATTTCGATGATATTTTGCGGAAATTTGACGCTGGTCCCGAAACGACTACCCGGACATATACGGCATCAGGCGTGTTGAAAATATCCCCCCCCACGCGCAGGTCACTGCGCCCAGTGACGGCGGGGATGCCACTTGCTCGAAAGGCATTTTGGGGCGGGGTTGCCCTATGTGCTGCAATCCTTGTTGCCGTGCTGACACTGCGCCCGGCAGACCATTCTGATCATCCCGGTTATATCGCGGCAAACACCACCCCCGTCAGCCAGATTTTGCCCGATGGCAGCGAATTGCAGCTCGCGCGTGGCACCCGGCTATACTGGGAGTTTTCCAAACAGGAACGGCATATTGTCCTTGATCAGGGGGCGGTCGTGATTTCTGCCGCACCGAACAAGGACCGGGAGCTTGTGGTCACAACGCCCCAAAGCCGTGTGGTGGTTGTCGGGACCCGCTTTGTTGTGATTGGCGATGCTGAAACCAGCGAGGTTGGTGTTGCCGAAGGAACGGTCCGGGTGGTGCAAAAACAATCCCCACCAGCCCGCGAGGTTACCCTGCATGCGGGTGATGGCGTCACCGTTTCGGGGAATGGAGATGTAAGACGGCGTGACTTTGACGGTGAAAATATTACGCAAATTCTGGACGGATGGCGGGTATTTTCATCGGCGAAACTGTCCGATGTCGCCCATGCCATAAGCCGCCAGAGCGGAACGGAAATCTGGCTTGATCCCGGTCTTGCCGATCTGGAAATACGCGGTCGGTTCAATGTTGCCGATGTCAAGGCATCGCTGGACCTGATTTCCCGAACCACCGGCACAAGAATTGTTGAATTGCCGTTTGATCATTATCTGCTGGCGCGCTGATGCCACATTTCACATCTGGCGCGTACAGCAATTGGTCGACATTTTCAGGCGAATTCCCCGTTAAAATCCCCTTTGAATAAAAACATTAAAAAAATGTCCGGTTTCTGTTTATAGCCACGTCCTTAACTGCGAGTGATACGCAATAACTTGCATTAGGTCGTGCCGAATGAAGACTACCGGACAACAGAATACCGCCCACAGTACAAGTGAAGTCGGGCGTTGCCGGGCATGGAAAGATTTGTTGTTCTGTGCTGTTGCGTCTTCTGCCTTGCTGGCAGTGACGCCGTCGAATTTGCTGCATGCGCAGGAGAACCCGGTTATCGATGACACACCGGTTCCACTACGAGCCTCTCCCTCATACCGTTTTGATATTCCGTCCTTGCCGCTAATGCGTGCGCTGGAGCAACTATCACAGCAGGCCGGTATTCCGTTCTCGGTGCAGGATGGTACCAACCTTGCGATGAACGGTCAGGCGGTGATTGGTGATTTCAGCATTGAAAATGCCTTGCTGCGGATGCTGGAAGGTACGGGCGTTACCTTTGCCGTTGCCGACGGGATTTTGGTGATTTCCCCGAAATTGTCCAACCAGTCGCTGGATGCAGAAATTGTTACGGCCCCGATTTCGGTCAGTGCCAACCGTACACCGACCTTTCAGCTAGGAACCGGTGCCGCCAGTGGATCAACGGTCTATAGCGAGGATATGATTGGTGCCGTGGTCCAAGGTGACAGTGACCCGAACAAGATTTTTCGCGCCAATCCGAATGTCCAGTATGTGATCGCAGGGCAGCGCGGTGAAGAAGGGGCAACCGCAACTGCCGAACAGGACTTGCGTCCACAAAATATCAGCATATCCGGGGCTGGGGTCGATCAGAACAACTTCATGCTTGATGGGGTCGGGATCAATTCCTTTGGCGGAACTGAGTCGAATTACAACGACTCAAACATGCCAGAAGATGATGACAATACGATCAACGCAGACACCCTCCATGGCTTGCATCCACAGACTGTCTATGTGGACTCAAATATTCTTGAGCAGGCCGAAATCATCGACAGTAATGTGTCAGCGAAATACGGTGGGTTCCAGGGAGGGGTCGTCAATTACAAGGTCAAGAATCCGTCAAATGAACCGACATTCGGGGCAAGTATCAAACGCGGCGGCTCGAACTGGAACGATTATCATCTGAAATCCGAAGAGACTCCTGATGCTGCTGCCAAAGAGCCGATTTATGAAAAATGGTTCTATTCAGCGTCTGCCAGCACACCGATCAATGATAATTGGGGCATGCTGGTTTCTGCCGGTCGGCGTACCGCCGAGACGACCAAGACTGCTGGCGATGACTATTATGGTCGACAGGTCACGACCAGCACTGAAGCCGACAACGTGCTTGGCAAACTGCGTTACGAAAGTGATACGGGGGCCGCGATTACGACCCAGATCGTTTACGCGCCCTATGCCCAGGAATGGGAAGCATCGGAAAACTATGACAGCAGGATGGATATCATTGGCACTGGCCTAACCACCTATGTCGGGCTCGAAAAGCCGTTTGAATATGATGGCTACGGGGTTTCCAATCTGTTTCTCGATACGAAGCTGTCCTTCAATTCATCAGAAAATGCACGTGATTCCGAAAGCAATGTACGCCGACAGATCAGTACGACTGTGGCCGGGTCACAATATGCCGATCTGTGTGATGCCAGTACATGTGTGACCGGCTGGTACGGAGACCTGTCCCAGACCCAGCAAGATGTCGGTTATACCGCCGACCTTACCGGCGATATTTTTGGAACGAACTTTCTGCTCGGTGCGGATATCCATCGTCTGAGCGGAACACGAGAACGTTCTGCCGATGCGTATTATGCAACTACCCGAACTACTGGCACCAACGTGGTTTGCGCGAGTGCCGATGACATATTCTGTGATGATGGTGATCAGGCGAACCGGCGTCGGACAAAATATCAGGCGTTCGAAGGAAGCGTCAGTTTCGTAAGTACAGCCCTTTATAATGAATATACGCTGCTTTTTGATCATGTTCCTTTCGGCGAGCTGGAATTCAGGCCGGGTGCACGGCTTGAACACGACACATATCTTGGCAATACCAATCTGGCTCCGCGCTTCAACGCGACCTACTACACGGACTGGGATATCAGCTTTAATGCAGGATGGAACCGCTACTATGCGGCAAACATGCTGAGTTACGCCTTTCAGGATGCAACCCCGGCGACCATCAGTGAAACGCGGACTGCTGATACCACCACCACTCCGGGTTCATCTATTTTCTATGATGACTGGGCAGCCTCGTCATCCGGGATAGAGCGTTCGTTCGCCGGTTCGGGTCTGAGTACGCCGTTTTCCGATGAACAAACTGCATCCATTTCATTCCCGTTGCCTTTTCTGGGGGGGATGACCCGATTGAAATGGCTGGAACGAAAGGGGCGGGATCAGTTTTCACGGTCAAGTACAGATAGCGGTTCGACCGAATACAATCTGTCGAATGAAGGTTCGAGCCATTACACATCCTATTCCGCGGAATGGAGCCGCGAAATCGGTTCAGGTCCGTTTGGCGGTCGACATGTGTTCAACGTCAATGGTCAGTATTCGGAACGCCGTACATCAAACAACAGCTATTACGTCACCAGCGATGAAACCGAGAGTGTCGTTTATAACGGCCAGATCATTCCGAGTATGGACCTTGATGTTCTGACCGGTAATCTGGACGAACCGATCTTCTTTAACATCAGTCTGTTTTCAAGCTTCGATGATGACCGCCTGCGAACCGGCCTGACCGGGCGCTACACGATGGACTATACGACGATCACCGACAGCGGATCAAACACCACTATCGATGGCACGACATACGATGTCTATGAGGATGGTGAGGAAAAGGCGCGCTTCGATCTGGATATGACGCTCGATTACGACGTGATCCGGCGGGAGAAGGGTGTTCTGACCCTGAATGCATCTATCGAAAATGTTCTGAACCGTGGCGGTGCCCATACGCTGTCGTCATCGACCCCGTACCGCAAGGGGCGGACCGTGTGGCTCGGACTGACTTACACCTACTGAAAATTCCGCGTTAATCCTGCCGGGGCTTTTGGCCCCGGCCAAACCTGCTTGTGAGATCGATAATATGAAAAGAACCCTGACCGCGACCCTGTTTGCCGCGATGCTTGCCACATCAAGCCTTGTTCCTGTTCATGCAATGGCGGAACAGGCAGGCATTGAACTGTCGGATAGAAGTCTGGCCGAAGTTTATGACGCTGTTTCGCTCGGCGTGGTGCGGATCAATGTCATCAAAAAGAGTTATGCCGAGATCGTCGCCGAGGAACGCGAAAAAAAGGAAAACGGAGAGGATTTCTATCTGCCACCCAACGAGCGTGGTGATCGGGACGAAGACAACGACCGTGAAGACCGCGATGACAAGAACAAGGAAAACGAGAAAGGCGAAGAGCCGAAATACGACTGGCAGAAAAAGAGGCGCAATGCGTCGACCGGAACCGGTTTTCTCATCAATCATGACGGCCTGATTGTAACCAACGAACATGTAGTCCGCGATGGTGCGCGTTTTGTCGTTGTTCTGAAAGACGGGCGCCGTGTCCGCGCCGAACTTGTCGGCAAGGACTTTCTGACTGATCTTGCGGTTCTGCGCGTTGAAATGCCTGAAGATGTCAAACCGCTAGCATGGGGTAATTCACATGCCATTCGCATTGGCGATCCGGTCTTTGCGCTGGGATATCCCTATGGCTTTGATCAAAGCCTGACGACCGGGGTGATTTCAGGCAAGCAGCGCCAGTTGTCCAAAGGCGAATACAACCCCTATCTGCAAACCGATACGGCGGTGAACAAGGGTAATTCGGGCGGTCCGCTTTTGTCGATGGATGGCAAGGTTGTGGGGGTGAACTCGGCGCTTTACACCCGTTCTGGCGGGAACGAAGGATTGGCGTTTTCCATTCCGTCCGAACATGCTCAGGGTATCATTGACCTGCTTGTCAAAGATGGTGAGATCAAACGTGGCTGGTTCGGGATTGCCTATTCCGAAGTCAAGCCGGGTATCGGCAAGCTTTTGGGCATGGAGCGTGACGAAGGGATGCTGATCCATCGTGCGCCAGATGATGAGCCGGCTTATCAGGCAGGTATTCGGGCCGGGGATGTGATAGTTGCTGTGAACGGTGAAAGTGTGACATCGCGGCTGCATTTCCGTATGCAGGCGGCGGAGGCAAATGGCGAAACCACCGTTACCGTCTGGCGCGATGGCGGATTTAAAAGCTTTACCATGATCCCAGGCGATATGGACGAGGCCAAAAGCCGCCGCCGTCAGGCTGAACGTGACAAGATTCTTGGCAAAGCCCCCGAGGATGACGGTCGTAAGAAAGTCATGGGGCTCGAACTGGTTCCGGCCAATGAAAAGGCATGGGAAAAACTGGATCTGCCCGCTGGGACAAAGGGCCTTGTCGTTGATCGTATGGAAAAGATGGGGCAAGGGGATCAGGCCGGGTTTGCAAAGGGCGATTTCATTACCCGGATCAACGATACCGACATCGTCACGCCCGAGGATTTCGAAACCGTGATGCAGCAGGCGCTTGAAAGCAACGCCCCCTATGCGCTTGTCTATTTCAAACGTGATGGTCAGGACCGTACAAAGATCATTGATACGCTGAGCATGGTTGATCTTGAAGATTACTGACCGCAGTACATGAAAAATCGGGCCGTCGTGAGACGGCCCGGTCAAGTTGGGTGGTGCAAAGGGAGGTTGCCCTCCTACATCCGTTCGTGGAAATGGCAGGCGACCTGATGCTGATCGTTGATCGTGTCAACGCTCGGCACATCGGTTGCACAGACATCTTTGGCAAACGGACATCTGGTACGGAACACGCAACCCGATGGCGGGTTGATCGGGCTGGGCAAATCACCGGTCAGCACGATGCGTTCCTTGTTGCGTTCGATTTCCGGGTCGGGGATAGGGACGGCGGAAATCAGTGCCTTGGTATAGGGGTGTTTGGGGGCGGCATAGATGCTGTCGCGGTCGGCAAGCTCCATCAGATTGCCCAGATACAGCACCAATATGCGGTGGCAGATATGACGTACGATCGAAAGATCGTGGCTGATGAAAATCAGTGACAGGTCAAATTCGCGCTGCAATTCCTGCAACAGATTGACAATCTGCGCCTGTATCGAGACATCAAGGGCTGAAACCGGTTCGTCGCAGATGATCAGTTTCGGTTCCAGGATCATCGCACGTGCAATGCCGATACGCTGGCACTGCCCGCCCGAAAATTCATGCGGATAGCGGTTGATCATCTGCGGCAAAAGCCCGACACGCGCCATCATGCGTTTGACGCGTGCCTTGATTTCGTCCTTACCCAGTTCCGGCTTGTGGGTCACCAGCGGTTCGGCGATGATTTCGCCGATTGTCATACGCGGGTTCAGGCTGGCCAGCGGATCCTGAAAAATGATCTGCAGGTCACGGCGAAGCGGCTGCATTTCGCGGTGTGGTGCCCCGACAATATCGCGGCCCAGCCACACGACCTGCCCGTCGGTTGGCGGGATCAGTTGCAGGATCGCGCGACCAAGGGTCGATTTGCCGCAACCGGACTCACCAACAATGCCAAGCGTCTCGCCGGGAAACAGGTCGAAATTGATCCCGTCGACGGCTTTCAGTTTACGCTCGGGACCGAAAAACCCTTTGCCCGGCAGGGAAAAGTGAACCTTGAGGTCACGCACGGACAGGATCGGGACGTTTTTCTTTTTACGGATCGCATTCATTGACCGTCCTCCCGGAAGCAGGCACTGGCGCGACCGTCGTCAAAGCCAAACAGGCCGGGGCGGGAAACACAGCATCGGTCCATCACATAGGCGCAGCGTTCCTGATAGGCGCAGCCCTGTGGCAGGTTTTGCAGGTTGGGCGGTTGTCCGGGAATGGCAAACAGGTTTTCCTCGCTTGCGGTGTCGATGCGCGGCATCGATTTCAAAAGTCCCTCGGTATAGGGATGATGGCTGTCATAGAAAATGTCGCGCACCGTTCCTGTTTCGACAATCCGCCCGCCATACATCACCATCACCCGGTCACACAGGCCCGCGACCACGCCAAGATCATGGGTGATCATGACAATGGCCGTATTGAAATCCTTTTTAAGGTCGCGCAGCAGATCAAGGATCTGCGCCTGCACCGTCACATCAAGGGCGGTGGTTGGTTCATCGGCAATCAGGACCTCGGGATCGCACAGCAATGCCATGGCAATCATCACGCGCTGGCGCATGCCGCCCGAAAATTCATGCGGATACATGTGAACGCGCTGGGCTGCACCAGGAATGCCGACACGATCAAGCATGTTGATCGCACGTTTAAGGGCATCGACCTCGGACATGCCGCGATGTTCCACCAGCACCTCGGTCATTTGTTTTGAGATTTTGAGGAACGGGTTAAGCGATGTCATCGGATCCTGAAAGATCATCGACATCGTGACACCGCGGATTTTGTTGAGCTGGCGCGACGGGATATTGAGAATATCCTTATCCTTGTAGCGCACGGTACCCGTGGCCTTGCCGTTCTTGGCGAGAAGTCCCATCACGGCAAGGAAAATCTGGGTTTTGCCCGATCCGGACTTCGCCCACAACACCAAGCGTTTCGCCCGGATCGATGTGGAAGTTGATGTCATTGACGGCCTCGACCTCGCCATCCGGGGTCTGGAAGCGGGCGCGAAGGTTTTCAACAGTCAGAATATGATTTGTCATTTGCCTATCTGTCCTTCGGGTCAAGGGCGTCGCGCAATCCGTCGCCGATGAAGTTGAAACAGAACAGCGTCAGTGCCAGGAAGATCGCCGGATAAATCAGCATCCAGGTCGCGGCTTCGATCACTTTCGCCCCTTCGGAAATCAGTACACCCCAGCTTGTCAGTGGCTCCTGCACACCAAGGCCCAAGAACGACAGGAAGCTTTCGGTTAGGATCACCTGCGGAATGGTCAGCGTCATGTAAACAATGACCGGTCCCAGAACGTTGGGGATGATGTGGCGGAAAATGATCTTGAAGTTTGAAACACCCGTGGCATGGGCAGCTTCGATAAATTCGCGCCGCCGAAGCGACAGCGTCTGCCCGCGCACAATCCGTGCCATGGTCAGCCATTCAACCGCACCAAGAGCGACAAAGATCAGGAAGATGTTTCGGCCAAACACCACCATCAGCATGATCACAAAGAACATGAAGGGCAGGGAGTAAAGCACGTCGACAAACCGCATCATGATGTTGTCGATACGTCCACCGAAATAACCGGCAACCGCGCCATAGGTCACCCCGATCACAAGGGAGACTGCCGTTGCCAGCAAGCCAACCGCAAGGGATACGCGCGCGCCATAAAGGATGCGGATGAAAATATCGCGACCATTACCATCTGTGCCAAGGATATGGCCGTTTTCCCAGTTCGGGCCTTCCTGAATATAGCCCCAGTCGATCTGGTCATAGGCAAACGGGCTGAGCAGCGGGGCGAAAATCGCCATCAGGGTAATGATCGCCAGAATGATCATCGAGCCGACGGCGGCCTTGTTGCGAAACAGTCGAATACGGGCGTCGCGCCACAGGCTGCGTCCCTCGATTTCTCCGGGGGCGCCTGCCGCCTGGAGCATCGCTGTTTTTTGATCCTTGTTCATCATTAGCGTGACTTCAGCTTGGGATCGAGCAGGCCATAAACCGTGTCGACCAGGAAATTCAGAAAGATGATCATCACCGCATAGACAATCACCACACCCATCACGAGCGGGTAGTCGCGGTTAAGCGCTGCCTTGACGAAATAGGTCCCGATGCCGGGCACGCCAAAGATGGTTTCGATGACCACAGAGCCGGTCATCACCGCCGCGGTTGCCGGGCCGAGATAGGACACAACCGGCAGAAGTGCGCCCTTGATCGCATGCCGGTTCACGACAAGCTTTTCGCGCAAACCTTTGGCCCGTGCGGTGCGGATGTAATTGGAATGCAGGACTTCGACCATGGAGCCGCGTGTCAGACGTGCGATATAGGCAATCTGCGGCAGGGCAAGGGCAATGATCGGTAAAATCTTGTATTCAATGCCGCCATCGCCCCATCCCGCGGTCGGCAGGATCGACAGATACAGACCAAACACAAGCGATAGAAGCGGTGCCATGACGAAGTTCGGAATGGCAATGCCAACCATGGCAACGCCCATCACGACAAAATCAACCGCGCTGTTTTGCCGGAGTGCCGCATAGGTGCCAAACCCGACCCCGAATATCAGGGCAAGGAAGATCGCCGACAGGCCAAGCTGCATCGAAGCCGGCGCCCCGGCCATGATCAGTTCGGCGACCGAGAAATCGCGAATTTTGATTGAGGGGCCGAAATCGCCGCGCAGGATTTTACCGATATAGATCGTGTATTGTTCGATCAGCGGCTTATCAAGGTCATAGGCGGCCTTGATGTTTTTTTCGATTTCCGGCGGTAGTGCACGTTCCTGGTCGAACGGTCCGCCCGGTGCGATGCGCATCATGAAAAAGGCAACCGTGATCACGATGAACAGCGTCGGGATCGCGATCATCAGGCGCCGGATGGCGTAAGATAACATAATTCTCTCTCATCCCCATTGGGGGCCGGTGGAATGCCGCAGGCCCGTTGACCGGACCTGCGGCAAAGGTCTCCGGCGTTTACTCTTTGATGTCGAGCCAGCGGGTCAGGTGGCGATCCGGGGCGTTATCGATCCAGCCTTCGATCTTTGGCGAGACGAGCTGTTTCGAGACATAATAGTAAATGGGAACGTAGGGCTGCGCTTCCATCATGATGGCTTCGGCCTGCTTCATCAGTTCGGCACGCTTTTTAAGGTCGCCTTCCTTTTCGGCTTCAAGCATCAGTTCGTTGAAACGCGGATTGTCGAATGCGGCATAGTTCAGCGGGCCGGTTCGTTCTTCGCCCAGGAACAGGAAGTTCTGTGCGTCGTTGTAATCGGCAATCCAGCCGGCGCGTGCCACTTCAAAATTACCGACTTTCAGGTCGGCATAGTGGATTTTGCCTTCGGTGTTAAACAGTTCGGCCTGAACACCGATCTGCTTCCACATGTTCTGAACCGCAATCGCGATACGTTTGTGGTTTTCCGACGTGTTGTAACGAAGCGTGAATTTAAGGGGATTATCCGGACCGTAACCTGCTTCGGCCAGAAGCTTTTTGGCTTCTTCGAGTTTTTCGTTATAGGACAGATCTTTCCACGAAATATAGGCCGGTTCGCCGTAGTTGCCGGTTCCCGGCGGGACAAAGGAATAAGCCGGAAGTTCGCCGGTCTTCAGGACGGAATCAGTGATGGCTTCGCGGTTGATCGCCATCGACAATGCCTTGCGCACGCGCGCATCCTTGAACATGTCCTTGTCGGTGCGGATCGCATAATAATAGATACCGGCATAAGGAACGATGCGCAGGCTATCGGCAAGGTTATCGCGCAGCCAGGAAATCTGTTCGGATGCGATGTCGCGTGCAACGTCCAGTTCACCGGCACGGAAACGGTTCTGCATCGCGGTGCGATCTTCGTGGGTGTAATAAATCACCTCGTCGATCGGCACATTGGCCGCGTCATAGAATTCCGGGTTCTTTTCAAGCTTGGTATGAACGTTCGGCAGCCATTCCGTCAGTTTGTACGGGCCGTTGACCACAATGTTTTCCGGCTTGACCCAATCCTTGCCAAATTTGGCAACCGCATGCTGCGGGATCGGGAAAGCGGTCTGGTGGGTCAGTTGGGCCAGGAAATAGGGGGCAGGCGCGGTCAGTTTAACCTGCAGGGTTTTGTCATCCAGTGCGGTGGCGGCGATTTTCGCGCCTTCCTTGCCACTGTTAACAGCCTCGGCACCCTCGATGATATAAAGCAGCGACGCATATTCCGCCCCGGTCGACGGATCAAGCAGGCGGTTCCAGCCCGCGATGAAATCCTGTGCCGTGACCGGAACACCGTCCGACCAGTTATGGTCGCGAATTTTAAAGGTATAAGTCATGCCATCGTCGGAAACGGTCCAGCTTTCGGCTGCACCCGGGACCGGCTCGCCATTCGGGCCATAGGTCAGAAGACCAAGAAACATATCGTCCGAAATACGGCTGGTCTGAACCGTCGAGATATAATGCGGGTCCATCGATTGCGGTTCGCCGTCATTGCCGACACGCAGGATTTTTTCCGCCTGCGCATGTGTGGTCGACAGCATGGTCATGGACCCGGCAAGCAATGCCGTACCCAGCACAAACGCCCGCGAGGAATTAAGCAATCCCTTCACGAGACCGTTTGCGGTCTTCGCGTGTTTTGACATGTGTAATGTCTCCCTCATCCATTTTGCTTTGTTGTCGACGTACTCCCTGAAAGTACGTACGCAAAAATACTGAGACTGACATGCGTAATCTGCAAGTCACGATTCCACAAACCTGAAACAATTGGTGGTTATTTGCGTGATATAGGCGATTTATTGATGGAATTTTGCGAAGTTTGGATGAATTGCCAATGATTGTTCGGTGGCAGAAGGCTTCAACCAGAGCCTGCAAAACCGTTTCATGCGTAACGTCATGCCTCGTGTCGCAGGCTGGACGCTACATGCGTGAAATGTGAAATAGTTCACATTCAAGGGGTTGGCGGTGAAAACAACTGGTTACGAATCGGGCGATGGGAAAGGTTGCATATTTTTGCATCAAAACTAACGAGAATCAGTATCTTGGCGCGAAAATGAGTGGTTGATGTTTTCCGTTTTGGTGAAATCATGGGCTTCCGGCAGGTATCTTGCCCCGGACGCCTCCGGGCGATATGCCATTTCAGTGCCATACAATTTTCCGTTGTGAAATCGGTATTGCCGGGCTAGGCATTTTGCAACTTTGCCCTTCTTCTATTCGGGCCTCGAAATCAGGTAGTGCCGCCAGGCAGTCTTTCCTGATGCGGGAAACATTAAAGCCAGATGATGTGATGCCACCATGCTCGAAACACCCAGACTTTGTCTGTTGCTGATTGCGGTTGTCGGTTTGGTACAGGGGATGTTCCTGCTGCTGTTGCTGTATCAACAGGGGAAACGTGCCTTTTGTGCCAATCGCTGGTTATTTGTTTTCATCATCGCGGTCTGCCTCAGCTTCGTTGAAGATCTGGCTGATGTGTTGCTGGAACCGTCGATAACCCTGTATCTGATCCCGGTGTTCCTGACGGCGACCTTTGTCCTAATGCCCGCAATATTTTTGTATTTCCGCGAAATCGCCGGGCATTCCGCAAGACGGCCCTTGTTGCATTTCGCGATCATCCTGCCGGTATTCGTGTCGTTGGTTGTTTCGGTTTTTCTGATTTTGCAAAATTTTCAGGATTTGATTGTTGGCGAGGGCGAGATCGAACTGGAACTTGAGGATCATTTTGTCTTGGGGATGATCCTTTTAACCGTGATTTTCGCGCTGTATCTGCAAGTCGTGATTTACATGGTGCGGACGTGGCGGGTTACCTATCGATATTTGCGTCAGGCCGGGGAACAGTTGGGGGCAGATGAAAAAGCCCTGCGGCGCTGGGTTCGCGAACTTCTGATCGGTATCAGCATCATCTTTGTGATTTTTGCTGCGACCACCATACTCGAAATCTTTACAACGGAAAGTGACTGGTCGGTTGTGTTCGTCCAGGCTGGTTTTGTTCTGGTGTTTTTGCGTCTATGTCACTTGATTGCGGCCAACCCGGCTCTGTTCGTTCAAGCGGAATGGGACGGGGCGCAAGAGATAGAAATGGACAACAGCACTGGTGTCTTCTCTCCAACCGGGACGAAGCAAACCCGGTTTGCGCCTCGCAACCTGGTAGATGCCGACGAAATCAGCAGAATTTGTAAACGACTTGACGATATAAAAACTAAAAGCGATCTGCTTCTCGATCCGCTAGTCAGCCTGCCAAAGCTTGCGACCGCTGTGGGGGCGACACCCAATCAGCTTTCATTTGTCTTAAACCAGCATCTTTGCAAAAGCTTCTTTGACTTCATCAACGAAGCCCGGACTGACGAGGCATCCCGCCTGCTGGTCAATGAACCGGATCGCACGATCCTTGATATCGCGACCAGTGTGGGTTTCAATTCGAAATCGACCTTCAATCTTGCCTTCAAGAAAATCACCGGCAAAACACCCAGTGTTTACCGATCAGAAACCACGTCGCAGCGTAACACGGCACCATAGGGCTGCTTTCTGCCTTTCAACGGGGTAGCGTGGGTATGATATCGCTGTTGTAACCTTTATCGTCGCAAGCGACGGACACATGAATGTTTGAAACACTTGATCTTCTTTTTCTGATCGTTTCGGTTCTTGGAGCTGCACAGGCGATTTTCCTGATTGTCCTGCTGATGGATGAAGGGAAACGGGCATTTACGGCCAATCGATGGCTGATGGTATTCGGATTTTCTGTCGGCATGAGTTTTATCGATGATACGTTCGATCCCATGATCAGCCCGCTGACGAACCTGTATCTTGTCCCGGTTTTTGCGCCATTCTTTTTTGCCTTGATCCCGTCGATCTATCTATATTTCCGGGAGATTTCCGGCGATCCGGCTCCACGACCATATCGGCATTTTCTGGTGCTGTTGCCGGTTACTGCGGCCATCGGGCTTATGGTCTACCTGAAACGTGCGCGTATGATCGCCAACAATGGTCATATTCGTGATGCCGGTTTGCAGATCGAGTTTTCGGCAACGGGGCTTGCCGATATGGTGTTGCTGGCCATCGTGATTCTGTTTTGTGTCCTGTTTGCCGTTTACATGACGGGCATCTGGCGGTGCGCGCGGCGTTATCTGCAACAGGCCGACTGGCAGCTTCAGGCCGATAGTGAACGGCTGCGCCGGTGGGTGACGGAACTTCTTGTCGGCATGACCGTGTTGTTTACTGTCTTTACCCTGACCAATCTGTTCGATCTGTTTGTGTCGCGGGCGGAGTGGCTGTCGCTTGGTGTCAAGGTGGGGTTTGTGCTTGTCTTTTTCCGGATGTGCCAGGTGATTGCGCAGAACCCTGCGCTTTTTGTGCAGCCGGAAACCGAACGCGGCGTTTTTGACGATCTATCTGTGCCTCATGGTCCCGCACAAGAGCCTGATGACCAAGTCGCCCCAATGTCGCGTGCAATTGTAGACATTTCCAATATAGAACGCATTCGCACCCGGCTTGAAAGGATTGTCACAGATCGGAATATGATGCTTGATCCGCTTCTGACCATGCCGAAACTTGCCAATGCGGTCGGCGTGACACCCAACCAGCTTTCCTATGTCCTGAACCAGCATCTGGGTAAAAGCTTCTTTGATTTCGTCAATGAGGTTCGAACAAATGAGGCATCCCGCCTTCTGATCGAGGAGCCGGATCGCACGATCCTCGATATCGCAATCAGTGTCGGGTTCAATTCCAAATCCACCTTTAATCTGGCTTTCAAGAAAACTACCGGCAAAACGCCAAGTGTTTATCGATCGGAGACCCTTTCGCAGTGTAGCACTGGTCAGTAGCCCGATATCCTGACTAGTCTTGGCCGGAATTCAGATATCCCTCCCGTATCACCGCAAATCACGGACGCATGAATGTTGGAACCGATTGACTTGTTGCTGTTGCTGATTTCGGCACTCGGTGCGGCCCAGACCATTTTCCTGGTTATTCTTCTGCGGGGCGAGGGCAGGCGCGCATTTCGGGCCAATCGCTGGCTGATGATATTCGCGGTGGCTGTGGGAATGAGCTTTGCGGATGACATTATCGATACAATGGTCAGTCCGCTTGTAAATCTGTATCTGGCCCCCGTCTTTACCCCTTTCTATTTTGCCTTCATCCCGGCCATCTATCTGTATTTTCTGGAAATATCGGGGAAACCTTCTGTCAGGCCCGCATGGCATTTTGCGGTTATGCTTCCTGTGTCGGTGGTGATGATGGGTGTGGTGTACTTGCTCGGTCCTGACACTTCTTTGTCTGGGGTGACCATCGAGGAAATCAATGTCGATCTGGATTTTCGGCAGGGTAAGATCTTTAATGTGCTGCTGATTTTGCTGATAACGACATTCTGTCTTCAGTTTGCAAGTTATATGTTCCGGGTTTGGCATGTTGCGGTTCGGTATCTACAGGATGCCAGTCGGCAGCTTGAAGTGGATCGGAAAGGACTCCGGCGTTGGGTGCTGGAACTGCTGGTCGGGTTAAGTGTGATTTTTACCCTTTTCACGCTGATCAACCTTTTTGATACCATCGTTTCGCGCAGTGAATGGTTACAGCTCGGCGTGAAGGCGACCTTCGTTCTGGTGTTCTTCCGGATGTGTCACGTTATTGCAGTGAACCCGGCATTGTTCGTTCAGCCCGAACGTGACGAGGTTGAAAACACCCGTGAAAGTGACGAAGAAAGGCGCAGATCCGTTCTGGCGCGCAAGGTCGATCCCAATGATGTCAGCCGGATACGGGCAAAATTGGATCGTATCGTCGCCGCACGTGAATTGATGTTCGATCCGCTTCTGACCATGCCGAAACTTGCCAATGCGGTTGGCGTGACACCCAACCAGCTTTCCTATGTCCTGAACCAGCATCTGGGTAAAAGCTTCTTTGATTTCGTCAACGAAGTCCGAACAAACGAGGCATCCCGCCTTCTGATCGAGGAGCCGGACCGCACGATCCTCGATATCGCAATCAGTGTCGGGTTTAATTCGAAATCAACTTTCAATCTGGCTTTCAAGAAAATCACCGGCAAAACGCCCAGTGCGTACCGGGATGACAAAATATTAAATACAAACACTTAGCGCGTACGAATGTGCATTCGTACCTTTGGGGTGTGTAAATCAGGTTCGAGGATACAGAGCCGGACGCCATGCACAGGGCGGATCGGCATAGTCGGATCACCAAAACTGATACAAGGGTGATCGGACAAAATGAGTTTTTATAGAGTTTCGAATCTGGTCGGGAACGGTTTGATCCTGTTGGGGACCGGATTATGCGCAAGCGCGCTTCTGCTTTTTATCAGCACCTCGGCCAATGCGCAGCAAGGTACAAGGGACATCCTGCGCGAAGAGGTCAATCCCAAACAGGACGAAGCCGATCCGTGGCTTGGCGGCGTCTGGCAGTTCGGGGCATATGGCCAGGTTGAGAGCAATCCTTATCGCGGTGCGGACAGCGTCGATTTAGATCCTTTGCCGCTTTTGGCCTATGATGCGGATCGGCTGCATATCGGGACCGATGGGATATCTGTCACCGCATGGCAAAACGAGTTTGCCAGTCTTGACGTGCTTGGCGCACTTCGCATGGAGCCGTTTGAAAGTGGCGATAGTGACTATCTGCGCGGTATGAATGAACGCGACATGGCCTATGAAGCCGGGATCGGTTTCACCAGCCGCCTGTGGCGGGGGGAGGTCGGAGCCTATTACCTGACCGATCTGAATGACGCCCATGACGGTCATGAACTGGACCTCACCTATACCATCCCGATGGATTTGCAGAATGTAACATTCGACTGGGGTGGCGGGGTACGCTGGCAAAGCGATAAGCTGGCAAACTACCATGTCGGTGTCAGCGGCTCCGAAGTCAGAAGTGACCGGGCCGCCTATGATGCGGATGCTGCCTTCATCCCACATCTTGACGTTTCTGTGACCTATCCGATTACCGAAAGTATCGTTCTGCTTGGAACCGGTGGGGTGGAATTGCTGCCTGACAGCTATACCGACAGTCCGTTGATTGATGATGACTATGTTTACAGCATCGGTCTGGGCCTGGTTTACAACTTCTGACCTTTGGGTTCAGGCACCGGTCTCCTGCCCCCCAAATTCAGGCGGCCGGTTTCTGGCGGGTCGGTCACGTCCAGTGGGCCGACCCGCCCTTTGTTATCTGCCAGAATGAACCCCGGGAGGATCATGATGTGGTTTATCCGCTTCTGTGTGGGGATGACGCTTGTGGCCATGCTGATCATTGGCATTTGTAGCGGATTTCTGGCGGTTTCTGCCGGCCTACGGTGTTTTTATCGCTACGCTGCCCTTTGATTATGGTCATCAGGGGGACTTGTCTTGCTTAGCTTTCTGCTGATTGGATTTTGAGTTCCAGCAAATCCCACTTGTTGCCATAAAGGTCGGCAAAGACAGCAACGGTGCCATATGGCTCGTATCGTGGTTCTTCAAGAAACATGACACCGGCCTTTTTCATCCGGGCATGATCGCGGGCGAAGTTATCTGTATTCAGGAAAAAGCCAACCCGCCCGCCGGTCTGATTGCCGATGGCAGCGGTTTGTGTTTCGCCCGATGCCTGTGCGAGTAAAAGGCGGCTTTCACAAGCGCCCTTAGGGCTGACAATGACCCAGCGTTTGCCGTTGCCCATGTCGGTATCTTCGATCAGATCGAAACCGACCTTGTTGACATAGAAATCAATGGCGTCGTCGTAAGCCGCCACGACAAGGGCGACCAGTCCGATATGGGGCATGGCTGTGATCCTAGATCAGACCAAGGGTCTTAAACGAATTATACCCGGCCTGACTGATGATGATGTGATCGTGGATGATGATTTCCATCGCCTTTGCAGCTTCGACAATCTTGCGGGTCATGTCGATATCGCCGCGCGATGGCGTGGCGTCGCCGCTGGGATGGTTATGGACCAGAATGATCGCACTGGCATGCAGTTCCAGCGCGCGCTTGATCACTTCGCGTGGATAAACCGGGGTGTGGTCGACCGTGCCAGTCTGATGACATTCATCAGCAATCAACCGGTTCTTGCGATCCAGAAACAGCAGGTGCAGTTCTTCGGTCTTGCGGTGGCCCAGCCGCACCCGGCAATAATCAATCAGCTGTTCCCAACTGGCGAGTACCGGCAATTCCATGGCGCGTTCGCGTGCCAGATACTGCGCGCTGGCTTCGGCGACCTTGATCGCGGCAATTCCGGCATCACCAAGCCCCTTGGCCTTTTGCAAATCCTCGGGCCGGGCGGCAAGAACATTGGCAAAGCTGCCAAACTGCGTAATCAGCGATTTTGCCAGTGGTTTGACATCACCGCGCGGCATCGCCATGCATAGCAGAAGTTCCAGCAATTCATAATCGGCAAGCGCATTTGCCCCACCTTTAAGGAACCGTTCGCGCAGGCGTTGGCGATGGCCGTGATAGTGAGGTTTGGGGGGCTTTGCGTCGGTTGGGGATGCCGGTAACTGGCCGCTTTGTCCGACCGGGACGGCATCGCGCGTCTGATCGAAAAAGACCTGTGCGCCGTCATCAATCTGAGCATCAATCGGCGCGTCAGGACGGGAAGCAGCTTTGCGATCTTCTGTTTCGCTCAAATCCGCTTCCCCCTCGTTCGCGGCCTTATTCGGCGGCTGCACTGATATCGTATGGTGGTTTTTCAAGCCCGGCGGGCGAACGGGTAAAGATTTCAAACCCGTCATCGGTCACGCCAAGCGAATGTTCAAACTGTGCGGACAGTTTGCGGTCCCGCGTTACAGCGGTCCAGCCATCAGGCAGGATTTTGCAGGTATAGGTACCCTGATTGATCATCGGCTCTATGGTGAAAATCATGCCGGGTTCCAGAACCAGTCCTTCGCCTGGGCGGCCATAATGCAGGACATTTGGCGCATCGTGGAAAACCTGACCCAGCCCGTGACCGCAGAAATCGCGCACAACCGAAAAACGTTCGCTTTCGGCATAGCTCTGGATCGCATAACCGATATCGCCAAGGGTCGCCCCCGGCTTGACGGCATTGATGCCGCGCCACAATGCTTCATAGGTCACATCGACAAGGCGCTGCGCCATTACCTTGGGCGTGCCTGCGATATACATGCGCGATGTATCGCCATACCAGCCATCAAGAATGACGGTGACATCGATATTCATGATGTCGCCATTCATCAGTTTCTTGTCGCCGGGGATCCCGTGACAGACAACATGATTGATTGAGGTGCAAATCGATTTCGGAAAACCGCGATATCCAAGGCAGGCCGAAACCGCATTATGGTCGCGAATATATTCATCGCACAATTGGTCAAGCCTGCCGGTCGTTTCGCCCGGGACAACGAAAGGTGTAATGTAATCGAGCACTTCCGCAGCCAGCCGTCCGGCGGCGCGCATCCCCTCGAATGCTTCGGGTCCGTGCAGTTTTACTTTTCCGTTCGCCACCCGAAATCTCCTTGGTTCGGCAGTAAATTCAATGGTCGCTGTATCGCAACATAGTTCAATGACATAATCGGACAGGGCGAAATTGGCAAGGATGCCGTCACGTTGTGCTGATGTCGCGGATTGGAAGTGCGGTGTTTACGGTGACCGACGGTGTCTTGACATCAATCACGCAGTCATAGGCAATCGCTTCGACCTTAGCACTGGTGGCAGCCGCAAAGCGCGCGGCATAGTGCGGATCGATATCCGATGCCAGGGCAAACTGATTACAATCATCACGCTGGATCAGATAGAACATCACGGCACGATGCCCGTCTGCGACCATGTTCGCCATTTCGTCCAGATGCTTTGCCCCACGCGCAGTCACCGCATCGGGAAATTCGGCCAGCCCCGGCACGGCATCATCGCGTTTCAGGTGGACGTTCTTGACCTCGACATAGCAAAGCCCTTTGACCGGATCGGATAGCAGAATATCGATACGGGAGTTTTTGCCATATTTGACTTCGCGTTTCAGCGTCTCATATCCGGCCAGTTCGGGCACCTTGCCCGCCAGTATCGCTTCTTCGACAATTGTATTGGGATGGGCAGTATTGATGCCAACCATCGCACCGCCAACCCGGCACAGTTCCCAGCTGTATTTCAGTTTGCGTTTCGGATTGTCTGATTGCGATAGCCAGACATCAATCCCTGCTTCCTTCAATCCGATCATCCCACCCGGATTGGCGCAGTGGGCGGTGATCATGTCGCCATTTTCAAGCTCGATATCGGCCAGAAACCGTTTGTAACGTTTGATCAGCTTGCCCTGAAATCAGGGGAGAAGGAAGGAGCATGTCAAATTCCGGTAACTGTTTGTTTTTGATAGGTTAATCAAAATTTGTGACTAATTTCTTTTGGCTGGATCGGGCTTGTCTGACACGTCACCCAGAAAATCGACAAGGCTGACCTGACCGGTACCACGACGCAGCGGTTTAGGCTGGCTTTCGTCCGGGGCCCATGCGGTAAGGTAGATCACCTGAAATTTGACATGAACGCGGCCATCCGGGCGACCATGACGTTCGTGATAGATTGCTGCGGCACGGGCCAATGTGCTGCGTTTGGTGAATTTCTTGGACCGGATGGCGACAAGGTTGCTTTCGCCCATCCCCGAAAGATCGCGCATCAGTTTCAGCGCATCAGGGTAATCAATGGTGATATCGTCGCTATCAACCACCGGCAGGGCAAAGCCGCTGCGCTGTAACAGCGACCCGGCATCGCGAACATCGACAAAGGGTGAAACGCGAGGCGACACACCGCCTTCTTCTTCGGCTTCGGCAGTCATCAGTGCCTCGCGCAGGTCGCGCAGCGTATCGCCTCCCAGAAGGCATGCCAGAAACAGGCCATCGGGTTTAAGTGCGCGCCGTGCCTGAAGCAGCATACCGGGCAGGTCATTGACCCAGTGCAGCGACAGGTTCGAAAGGATCAGATCGAGCGATCCATCGCCAAACGGCAGGAATTCTTCGTCGGCAACGAATGTTGTGCGCTCATTGCGCATTTTGGCTGACTGCGCATAACCATATGAAATGTCGCATTGATGCAGGGTTTCGATCCCGCCGCGCGCACCGATAATCTGGCCGAGCTCGCCGTTGTGGCAACCAAGATCAACCGCCAGCGGGAATTTGCGTGTGGTATCGTCAAGCCGGTCGGCAAGGCGTTCGGCTGTTTCGGTAAACAGGAAATTGAATTCGCTGGCACGTTTTGCCGCGCGGTCGCGGCGCAGTTTCAGGATGTGGCGATCAAAAACGGTGATCGGATCGGCCATGGGGCGGGAAGCTCCGTCAAAAGTCGTTTTAAAAGTTACGACCTAGATAGAACGTCGCGCCCGCCCTTGCAATCCAAGACCGGATCAAAGCGCCAGAACAAGTGGCTCATTGCTGTCATCTTCCGCCGCTGCAGCAGGCACGGCACAGCAGATCAAAGCCTCGTCCGGGGCGGTCTTGGCCGATGGCCGGGTTTTATAGGTCACGTTTCCTTGCAGGATTTTGGTCCGGCAGGTGCCGCAATTCCCACCCCGGCAGCTTGCCTCTGGTGCCAATCCGGCATCTTCGGCCAGTTCCAGCAGGGTTTTGCCATCACCCGGCTTCCAGATTGTGCTTTGGCCCGAGCTTGAAAAATCGACCTTAGTTTCCGTGCTGCTTGCCGGTGCCAGTTCCGGCAAATCGGGTTGGCTGTCGTGGCTTCGTTGCAGCGATGCGGGGCCAAATGCCTCGGCATGGATGCGGGTATCGGTAATGTTAAGGCCGCGCAAACCATCATATATCGCCTGCATGAAAGGTGGCGGACCGCACAGATAGAAATCGAAATCGTCAAACGGCAGCAGGGAGCGCAGCAAATTCACGTCGATATGCCCGGATGCCTCGTAATCCCTGCGTGGTTCGGCATCAGTCGGATCGGCAAGGACGCGGACAAGGCGAATGCTGCCTTGGGCTGCTTTGACCAGTTCGACCAGCTCGTCATCAAACGCCCGGTCTTCAAGGGTGCGCGCGGCGTAAAACAGCCATGTCGGCCGGAAGCCGCGGGTGCGGAGCCCCTCATAAACGATATGGCGCAACATCGAGATCATTGGCGTAATACCGATCCCGCCCGCAATCAGAACTGCCGGGCGTTTGACATGGGCGTCGATTGAAAAATCGCCTGCAGGCGCGCGGGCCTCGATCACGTCGCCCTCGGCGAGATGGTCATGCAAATGGCTTGAAACCAAGCCTTCGCGCTTCACACTGATGCGATAGCGATTGTCGGGCGGGCCGCTTGAAAGCGTATAGGTGCGGATCAGCGGTTTGTCATGACCGGGCACCGTGACCCGGATCGGCAGGTGCTGTCCGGCTTTGTGCGGCAGGGTCCCAGTCCCGTCGAGCGGTTCGAGATGGAAGGATTTGATTATTCTGTTTTCCTTCACAATCCGCGTTATTTTTAAATTTTTCCAAATAATCGCGTTCTGCATTGCTGCAACCTTGCGCTCCGCCGTTTCCCAGTCGCCGGTCAGAAGGCTGTTGGGGGATGCACCGTCGGTCTGATCGCGCCAGCGGATCGGAAGGGCGGCTTTACGCAGCACGACCTTGCGCGGGAAAACGCGCCACAAACGTTCCGCACCCTGAAAAGCAGCAATTTCCGGCCCGTCAACGATGACGTCGGCATCGCCCGTGATTTGCAGGACATCGCCATTGGCGAAATCGGTAAAAACAAGGCCTGCCTTGGGATTGGCGAGGATATTTCCCAGCGTATTGAAGAACAGGTTTCCGGCAAAATCGGGAATGGTCAGGCTGCCATCGTCACTGATGCGGACAAATCCGTGTTTGCCACCACGATGTGAAACATCAACTTCGCGCTTTTCACCAGGACGATCGACATAGGTTGCGACAAAGAAGGTGTCGGCCGCGGCAATCATCGCGCGCGCCTTATCATTCAACGTGCTTTCCAAATCCGCCCGCGAACCGGTTTGAGGCGAAAGTGGATCGCGGGTGAACTCGAAATCACGCAACTGAATATATTGCGGGCAGTTGCCATAGCTGTGCCCGACCCGGATTGCGAAACCGCTATCAGATGAACGCGCGATCGTGCCATTCAGACGGTTGCGGCGTCTTGTGTGCAGTTCAATCCCGATCATGCCAATTGCCTTGCCATCATCCATACCGGCATCGGCCGGATCAGCCGGATCACGCGGGATATTGACCGCAAGCTGATAGGGATCGGGCGAATGCAGAAAACCGGGATGGTTGGCGCGAAGGGTTGCCCAGACGTCGCCATTGTCATCGACCGCGCCAAACACGGCAAAGGGCAGTTGCGGGTAAAACTGGCGATGCTGTTCGATCAGGTGGTCGCGCAGAACACGTTTGCCAACCTCGGCCATGCGGGCATCGACCCCGACCAGCTTCTGCATGTGAATTTCACCTTCGTGCCACGGGCTGTTGGTGTCCGTGCCAGAAGGGGTAAATTGCAGGGGGGCAGACGACATCAAGGGCGTGCTCATGGCAGTTTCCTTTACGACACAAAGAAGGGGACGGGCCGGCCCGGCGAGAGGGATCACCGATTTGGTAAAGGGGGGCAAGTAGGGTGAAAGACCGGCCCGGACCATCAGGCCGACTTGCGCAGGCCGGCAGAAGTCTGTTCGAACGGCACGAAACCGGGCAGGGCTTCGACCCGTTTGAGCCAGGCGCGCACATTGCCATAGGGGGCAAGGTCAACATTGCCCTCAGGCGCATTGGCGATATAGCTGTAAAGCGCGACATCGGCGATGGTCGGGCGGTCCAGTTCGAGCCAGTCTTTGCCGGAAAGCGCGGCCTCAATATGGGATAGAATGGCATGCGCGCGTGCAATGACCTCGTCTGCATTGAACGGGGCATTAAAAACCGTGACCAGACGGGCAGCACAGACGCCATAGGCAATCTGGCCTGCCGCGATCGAAAGCCATTTCTGGACCTTCGCGGCACTTTCTGCATCTTCGGGCAACCAGTCGGTCGTACCGTATTTCTTGGCGACATAGGTCATGATGGCGATGGAGTCGGCAATCACCACGTCGCCGTCTTCAAGTACGGGAACCTGACCCAGCGGGTTCAGTTTCAGGAATTCCGAAGATTTATGGGCGCGGTTGGGTAGATCGACAACCACGACGTCGTGGTCAATGCCCAGAAGGCTTAGAAACAGGTGGGCACGATGGGCATGGCCCGAGAGGGGGAAATAATGCAGCTTCATTGTTCCAAGTCCTTCTTCAAATACAAGGTTGATGCGATGCCAATGACCATAACTGTTTCCTTAAATTTATAGAATATGGTTTTCCGGGAATTCATTATTCCGTAAAATGGAATGATGTGTTGACAGTGCAGGAAAAGCACCATGGATCGATTTCAGGCGATGAGAATTTTTGTGCGCGTTGTCGAGGCGCAAAGCTTTGCCGCGGCGGCGCGAGAGTTGGGATCAAGCCCGCCCGCAGTCACACGTGCAGTCGCGTTCCTGGAGGAAATCACCGGTGCCCGGCTTTTGACACGGACAACACGGTCCGTCACCCTGACCGAGCCGGGGGCAAATTATTATGATGACTGCAAGCGATTGCTTGCTGATTTGGAAGAAGCGGAGGCTGCTGCAGGCGGTGCCTATGCCCGGCCCAGCGGGACATTGACCATCACGGCCCCGGTTCTGTTCGGGCAGATGTATATATTTCCGGTGATGACCGAATTTCTCGATTTGTATCCTGAAGTACGCGGTCGGGTGCTGTTGTTTGACCGCATTGTCAATATTGTCGAGGAAGGCATCGATCTTGCCATTCGCATCGGGCATATGGCCGATACATCAATGAGTGCGATCAAGGTCGGGACGGTACGGCGTATCGTCTGCGGATCACCCGATTATTTTGCACGGCGTGGCAGGCCGCAGGGACCCGCGGATATCGGGACACACAGGGTTGTTGCATCAACTGGATCATCGGCGCCGCTGGATTGGCAGTTTGGTGTCGATCAGAACATCCGTCTTTCGGTCAATGCAAGACTGCAAACCAATTCGATTGAAGCGGCCCGCAAGGCGGCGATTGACGGATGGGGATTGGTTCGGATGCTGTCCTATCAGGCGGTACCCTTTATCGAGAATGGTTCGCTTGAGGTGGTTTTGTCTGATTATGAACCCGAACCGCTGCCGATTCATATCGTCCATCCCGAAGGCCGTCATGCTCCGGCAAAGGTCCGGGCCTTTATCGATCTAGCGGTGGATCGCCTGCGTTCGGATAAGCGGATCAATTAGCGCATCGTTTCAACCATCACGCGTGATAGGATCGGGCGCGGTATTATCGGGGATGTGATGTAAGGCAGGGATCAGGGTTTGGGGATTTTACCAGCACGGGTTGGTCGCATTGTCGGCAATGTGATGCAGATCGGTTTGCGTACCGTTTTGCCGCCGCGTTGTGGCGGATGCGGTATGGTTACCGATACGGTGCATGCGGTTTGTGCCGATTGCTGGGCCGGGCTTCGGTTTATTTCCGATCCGCTTTGTGCGTGTTGCGGGTATCCGTTCGAAATTGCCGGTGATGATGGTGGCAACGACGAGGCGGGTGATGGCACCCTGTGCGGTGAATGTTTACGAAAAAGCCCGGCGTTTGATGCTGCGCGGGCGGCACTGGTTTACGATGGTGGCAGCCGCGATTACCTGCTGCGGTTCAAGCATGGGGATCGCACCGATCTGACGCCGCTTTTAAGTCGGTGGCTGTTGCTGGCGGGGCGGGATTTCTGGGGTGATGCGGATCTGATAATTCCCGTGCCACTACATCGGACCCGGCTTTTGATGCGTCGATATAACCAGTCCGGGTTGCTGGCAGCATCCCTGTCGCGGCAAACAGGGATTGCGTGGCATGGCACGGTACTCCGGCGGTTGAGAAAAACACGTAGTCTGGGCGGCTTGGGGGCATCGTCGCGCAAGCGTGAAGTTGGCGGTGCCTTTGGGGTGGATGACAGGATTGCTGCACGGATCGGGCTGGCCGGTGCGCGTGTGGTTTTGATTGATGATGTGCTGACAACCGGGGCGACGGCCAATGCCTGTGCGCGGATTCTAAAGCGTGCCGGAGCCATGCAAGTGCGCCTGATCACGGTTGCACGGGTGGTGCGATGACGCCCTGCGAAATATCTGCTATAGAACGGTCATCCAACAAGATTTACCGGTCGTAGCCCGGTGCCGGGGTGCAAAAACATGCGCTGTCGCACGGGTCGCGTCCTGATGAAAAGGAACATGATTAGATGGCAAAAGTCGAAGTTTACGCCACCGAATGGTGCCCCTATTGCAAGCGTGCCCGCAAGCTTCTGGAAGAAAAGGGTGCCAAATACGAACTGATTGATGTGATGATGGAACCGCGTCGCAAAAAGGAAATGATGGATCGTGCGAGTGGCCGTCATACCGTGCCGCAGATTTTCATCAATGACGAACATATCGGCGGCTGCGACGAACTTATGGCGCTGAACGCCAAGGGCGGTCTGGACAGCAAGCTGTCGGCATAAGTTCGGGATTTCCAAAACGGGTGGCAACGATTGTTGCCACCCGTTTATTTTTTGATATCGGATGCCGTTTCAAGCGTTTTGCGGAATTCCGAAAATGCCGGGGTATCAAAACCCGGACGGCAGGCCAGAACGGTATCAACCTTCATCAGGGGATGTTCCCTGACCGGGCCAAGATGACGCATAAGATCAACGACACTGCGTGGCATGATGCTGATGCATGATCCGGCAGCGGTGCAGGCAAACATCGCGTGATAAGATCCGACTTCCTGAACCGCGAAATGTTCCCTGATGGATCCGAACCCGGTAAGCCATTCTTCGGCCAACGCTCGATAGGTACAACCCGGTGCGAAGGCCGCCAGTGACTTTGGCTGGATGTCGCTGGCGCTAAGAATATCGGGATGTTCGGGTGGGAGAAGCAATACAAGTTCTTCGCGAAACAGGGCGCGGGTATCAAGTGTTCCGGGTTCCAGCCACCATTCCCCCGACGGTATCGCAATCAGTGCGCAATCAATGCGGCGGGCCAGAAGGCCATCGACAAGCTGTCGGGTTGGGGCTGTTGATAGTTCAATCGTGACGTCGGGGAATGCCTTGTTATAGGCAGCGAGCGGAACGGGAAGGCGGCTGGCGACGGTGCTTTCCATCGAACCGACACGCAGGGTTCCGGCTGGGGCCGAGGGATTGACCACCTGGCGTGCTTCGTCGGCAAGGTTCAGGATGCGGTCGGCATATTCCAGAAAGGTTTCGCCTTCCTGTGTCAGGATCATGCGTTTTTTATCGCGTTGAAACAGGGCGACACCGATTTCCGTTTCAAGCTGCTGAACGCGGGTGGTTACATTGGATGGCACCCGGCCAAGCAGTTCGGCGGCGCGCGTAATGCCCTGTTCTTTGGCAACGGTACGAAAAACCGCCAGCGACGCAAGATCCATCATAATTCTCCGATGCGGAATTTACTTGAATTTATATTCTTTATTTAAGAAAATATGTCAATCTTAATTCTGAAATTGTGAAGAATGTTTGCCTCTACACGGGCAGGGCATTCGGGAGGACTGAAATGCTGGACAAGCTTGGTATGACATTGCCGATTGTGGAGGCCCCGATGGCCGGGGTTTCCACCCCGGCACTTGCGGCGGCGGTTTCGAATGCCGGTGGTCTGGGATCGATTGGTGTCGGCGCAAGTGACGCGACGGCGGCGCGCAAGATGATCGAAGAACTTCGCGCCCGGACGGATCGCGCCTTTAACGTCAATGTTTTTGTCCATGAAACACCAAAGCCGGACCCGGTTTGTGAGGCTGCATGGCTTCATGCCTTAAGGCCGCATTTTGCCGAATTCGGTGCAACGCCACCGTCAGGTTTACGCACCATCTATAAAAGTTTTATCGATGATCAGGATATGCTGGCGCTTTTGATCGAGATGAAACCGGCTGTGGTCAGTTTACATTTCGGATTGCCGTCGGCAGATGTGATTGCGGTGCTAAAGCAGGCCGGAATTATACTGTTTGCAACTGCGACCAGTCTGGACGAAGCCCGTAAGATCGAGGTTGCTGGTATTGATGTGATCGTTGCCCAAGGCATAGAGGCCGGTGGTCATCGCGGTATTTTTGACCCGGATGCGCATGATGATTGTTTGAGCACTGTCGCACTGACCCGTTTGCTGGTGCGTGAATGCAAGCTGCCGGTTATTGCCGCGGGCGGCATTATGGATGGGGCGGGAATTGCCGCCGCCCTTGATCTTGGTGCTGTGAGCGCCCAATTGGGTACGGCCTTTATCGCGTGTCCGGAGTCCTCTGCCGATGAGGGATATCGCCGTGCGCTGATGGGGGCGGGGGCATATCATACGCAACTGACATCGTTGATTTCCGGCCGTCCGGCACGCGCGATTGCAAACCGCTTTACGGCGCTGAAAGATACGCTGGATGCGGCAGTTCCATCCTATCCGATTGCCTATGACGCGGGAAAAGCATTGAACGCTGCTGCCAAAGCCAAAGATGAGGACGGCTTTGGCGCGCAATGGGCCGGGCAAGGCGCGCCACTGGCGCGTGCAGTGCCCGCAGCGGAGCTCGTTACGACCCTAATGCGAGAATTTGAGGCGGCCCGTCGGAGCTGAAACGAGCCGTTTTGTCTTAAACCGTGTCTGAGTGATGGTGAAAAGCATGCAGGTCAACGCATGCTTTTCACATTTGGAAACCTGGGCTACTTGGCTGGCTTTATTCGGTTTTCACCGGATTGTTGTCGACGACCTCGCGATAGGCTGCGAGATCCAGAAAAGCTTCGGCTTCGATAACCAGACCTTCCTGCATTTTGAATATCCAGACGAACTGGTTTTCATAAGACGTTCCGGTGGTGGTGGTGGCGCTACCGTCGAAGCGAATAATCACCATATCGTTGTCGGCCCAGATCGCATGAACAACAGGTTTGATCGGTGTTACAAGTCTACTGACAAGTGGCGTTGCAGCCTGTTCCACAAAATCCTGACGATTGGTGTAAGTGCCAGCAACAGGGTCAGAGCCATGGATCGTCCAGACAACATCATCGGCAAGAATTTGCCCGAACACGCTTTCGCCTGCCCCCCATGCGTCGAAGGCACGGCGAACGATATCCCGGTTGTTTTCCTGCTGTTCAAGCGCGGCCGCGTTTGGTGTTGTGGTTTGCGATGCCGATGCCGGACTGGTTAAAAGTATCGGTAAAACGATAGTGAAAAGGCTAGTACCAAACCGGATCGGGGACGGTATGTATCGGGTCAAAACGGATGTACGTTTCATTGGTTGTTCTCCTGTCGGTGCATGATCATGCCGCCGTGATGTAGAATGCCATCGATAAATTCGCCGTCGGCTGTGAAGCCGGAATCATCCCAGTATTCGATCCGGTTGCCTTCGATCTCGTAACGGCCGGTATAGGCGTTTTCGCGATTGCCACGTGCTTCTGCGTACCGCCCGTCGGGCCTGAGTTCCTGTCGGACATGATTGTCTGCGGTAACCCACATGCCGATATAGGGTGAAGGTTGTATTTCGCTCATGCCAGATTGTTCCTCTGTCTGTTGGAAATAGGGGGCAATTTCAGCTTCGGTGACGATCCGGGCCGAGTTGTGCTCATGACGAATGACCCAGCGATTGCCATCGCATTGCCAACCGAGTTGGGAACGATCCCGGATCGCGGTAACCGCGCCATCCTGTGCTTCGAGCCGGGCAACAAATTCAAGTGTCGTTGAGGCAACGCTATTGCCAATGATGGCGTCCGGGCCATCCGATATTGCGTGGTGGGCGGAGCGCATATTGTTAAACGGCCCCTCCCACATGGCGCCGTAGTCAATTGCACGCCTGGCGGTCTTGCCGTCCGGTGCAAGGTCGTCATAAAAAACACCGGGACCTTCGAGGTCGTAATAGCGGGCGAGTTTTTTGGCAAAGACAAAAGCCGGATCACCCGGGGCACGTTCCCAGCCATCCAAAATCCACGTTTCATGAAGCATTACAGGGCCGTTTTGCCCGTCTGCCGGGCAGGATTGTGTCGTTTCAGATTGACCGAAGGCCGTGGTGCTGATGGCAGAACATAAAAGCGAAAAAACGAGTATGCGGGGGTTCATAGTGAGCTCCTGCTTTTTTCGATTGGTGCTGCGGGTGGTGTGCGATCAAGTGCCACCACGTCCTTTGCTCGCTAACGGTACTCACTATATTTGTTCAGAATAACCCGCCAATGACTCGACATACTGGTTAGTATGATTTACCAATCAGTATGGACCTTAATCTTTTGACGATGTTTGCCGCGGTTGCGGATACCGGAAATTTTCGTGCGGCAGCCGACAGGCTGGGCGTAACACGTTCTGCTGTCAGTCAGGGGATCCGGCGGCTTGAAGAAACCATCGGGCAACCGCTGTTTCAGCGAACGACGCGCAGCGTGCGACTTACCGAAGAAGGTGAACGGTTTCTGGAAACGGTCCATTCACCGCTTCTGGAAATTGGAGCGGCGCTGGAAACCGCACGGAGTGCATCGGGAATGCCGCACGGGCTTTTGCGGGTTGCGGTCACATCTATTGCCGAGCGGTTTCTGTCAGGGCCTCTTGTTGCCGAATTTGCCATTGCTTATCCGGGAATTACACTTGATGTGACAGTCACCGACGAGGAGTTCGATATTGTTGCCGCAGGGTTCGATGCGGGCGTGCGCCTTGGCGAGGTGATTGAGCAGGATATGGTCGCGGTACCGCTTACGGGCGAGCAGCGACAGGTCGCAGTGGCAACGCCACGCTATTTTGAGCGGCACGGAATTCCGCAGCATCCGCGCGACTTGGCAGGGCATCGCTGTATCGGTTGGCGCCCTTCACCTGAAACCGCCCCGTATCGATGGGAATTCGAACGTGACGGGCAGGAGTTCGATGTGGCGGTCGAGCCGCAGGTTACGACAAACGACATGCTCTTGATGATCCGCACTGCCCTTGCGGATGGCGGTATCACATTCGGGATCGAGGAAACTTTTGCGCCCTATATCCGGCGTGGCGAGCTTGTAACTGTTCTTGATGATTGGCTGGCGCCCTTTGCGGGGTTTTATCTTTACTTTCCCGGGCGCAGGTCGGTTACGCCAAAGCTTCGCGCATTGATCGAGCATGTTCGCAAGTTCCGGACGCGGGTACCGCCACTTTAAACATAATGGTGCACCCGTTGCCGAAAACAGGCATCGCAGATTAGCCAAAGGTATCTTCCATTTCCTTGCGGAAGCGGATGGCGGGATCAGTGAGGTCGAAATCGACGTCGTCCCATGTAACGACCTGATCGGTGGCAATTTTGTGTTTGAGTGTCAGGTGGTGGGCAAGGCCGATGGGAAGGGCATTGTTGGCCTTTGACATGCGGGCTGGCATCAGTTTTCCATAGACCGTGTAACCGCCTTCCCCATCGAGCTTTTCACCGACGCGAAGGTCGCGTTTGGCAAAGGCAACCGCGTCGCCTGACCATGCGCGTGGCGAACCGGTTGCCTCGTGCCGTAAAGCGGCCGACGCAACCGAAATGCCCAGTTCCAGACCGATCAGGTGATAGGGTTTATACATCGCGGAATATTGCCCGGTAGGGTCGGTCAGAAGGCCATATTCCGAGAAGCAGCGTTTGACATAGTCACTGGGGGCTTCAAACGTGACATAAACACCCCAGCGCAGATCACGAAAGACCGGGCGTGTATCGCGTTCAAGGCTTGAAACCACTTCGACCGTACCCTTGCGGTCAAGCAAACCACCTGTTTCCCGTGGCGAGAGCAAGCGGGGCAGATCATCGACACCGCAGGCCGGGAAGCGAAGGCCGATATCCTGTGGCACCAGATCACAGGCATTGGCAACAGCGGCCATTTCGATGGCGGATTTGGTGCCATCAAGGAAGCTGTTGAAAATCTGGGGGTTCATGCCGCCTGCCTTTGCTTGTTCAGGTGTCAGGCCATAATGGGTCCAGACATCATCGGGCGTGACATGGTGATAGGCGGGCAGATATTTGGTGCCCTTGCCCGCGCAGATGACATCAAGGCCGACCGCACGTGCCCAATCGACCATTTCCGAAATCAGGGCGGGCTGATCGCCATAGGCCATGGAATAGACGAGGCCTGCCTGCTCGGCCTTGCGAGCCAGAAGGGGCCCTGCAAGAACATCGGCCTCAACATTGACCATGACAAGGTGGCGGCCATGTTCGATGGCCTTCAGGCCATAACGGATACCGGCCGACGGGCTGCCGGTGGCATCAATGATGACTTCAAGGCCGTTGGCTTCGATCAGGGCGTCGGCATTCTCGGTGATCCAGGTCGTACCGTTTTTAAGCGCATTGTCCGGATCGGTTGCCTGATAGCGCTCCTTCGGCCAGCCGACACGATCAAGGGCTTCTTTGGCGCGCGTGGTGCTAAGATCTGCCACCCCCAGAACGTGATAGCCCGGATGGTGTCCGGCCTGGCTTAAAAACATCGAGCCGAACTTGCCGGCACCGATAATACCGACGCGAACGGGGTTTCCGTCCGCGGCACGTTTTCGCAGTTTTGCATCAAGGTTCATTTGAAATACTCCGTCGCCGGGCGATCAGGCCGCGGAACTTTTGGCAGCAGGCTGTTTGGCGACCAGTTCGTCAAGGCAATCATCGGCAAGCGGCGTGATCGGGGTAAAGTCGCGATGCGCGATCCACGGTTTGCGATTAAACGCCCGGATATGGTTCGAAACCGCGCACAGGCTAAGATAAACAATGGTGCGGTCAAACGGGCTGATATTGGGCGGGCTGGCATGAACCAGATTGCCATGGAACATCACAACCGATCCGGCGGGACCAATCGGGGCCTCGCAGCCGCCCTCGGCGGCAAGCTTTGTCACCGTTTCGCGATCAAGTGTCCAAAGCGGATAGGATGTGGTTTCAAGGTCGTGGCCGGCCTTGAGCACACCTGCCTTATGGCTTTTGGGGATGAACAAGAGTGGGCCGTTGGCCGGAGTGACGTCTTCAAGGAACAGGGCGATGTTGAACGCGCGCGGTTCGGGCATTTCATCGTCGCGCTGCCAGGTGCCGTAATCCTGATGCCATTGCCAGACGGCGCCATCAAAGGCGGCCTTGGCGTTGATTTTGTACTGGTGCATGTAAACCTGTTCTTCTAGGAACTGTTCAACAGGTTCGATCAGGCGGGGATGGGCACCAAGGCGGCGATGGGCTTCGTTATAGGTGTGTGCGGCAAAGGCAGTCCGGGCAACACCGGATGTTTCGCGCCAGACTTCTTCACGGTCGGATACATAAATCTGGCGGGCTTCGGACAGAAGAAGGGCGGCTTCTTCACGTGAAAAAAGTTCCGGCAGAAAGACAAAGCCCTGTTCGCGAAATTCGGCAAGTGCCGTTTCGTTGAGTTTCATGACGTTTACCTCCGCGTCGCATATTTTTGTTTTTTGTTATGCGACCTGTGCCCGGCCGGATCTTTATGCCGGGCGGTTTATAATGTGGTCTTTGCGGTATCCTTCATATGCGTGATCAGGCGGTTTGCGGCATTGCGCGTATGTGCGATTGCCAACTGCTGGGCTGCCGCACCATCGCCAACGCAGATTGCGTCGGCGATGGCTTGATGTTCGGTCCATACGGGATCGGGACCGGTTCCGGTTTGCAGATCGGCATGCATGACACGCCGGACCTGCAACCAGATTGCGGCTGATGCCTCGGGCAACAGGGGGTTGCCCGACAGGCGATAGATCGTTTGATGAAACGCGACGTCGGCTGCAACAAGGTCTGCGGTGGAATTGCTGCCCAGAGCGTGGTGTCCCTGTTTGATGGCAGCCCGCAGTGCCGATTTCCGTTCGTCTTCCGGGGATTTTGACGCCAGCCGGGCGGCAAGCCCGTCAAACGCTTCGCGCAAGTCATAAACGTGCTCGACCAGTTTGGCATCGACCGGGGCAACGCGATATCCACGCCGCCCCATCGGTACGACCAGCCCGTCACGACGCAGCAACCCCAGAGCTTGCAACACTGGTTGCCGCGAGACATTGAGCTCCTCGGCCAAGGCTTCCTGACGCAAAGGCATTCCGGGAGGGAGAGCACCGGAACACAAGGCATCGACCAAGCGATCATGCACTTCGTCAGTCAGACTTTTACGACCGGAAAGAGGTTCCATCTTCGATCCTTCTTCTACATGCGGAATACTGTATACACTAATTTTAACCATTGGAAGATCAAATCGGTAAAAAATGACTCTGTGGTTGTGCGTGCGCCTTAAAACACTGTTTTGGCCGGGCGGTAGCCCAATTGTGTATTGTCGGCGGTGTGATGGCGTTCCATGATCATCGCAGAACAACGATAGGGAGACGATGTCATGGCCCGTTTTGTTACTGCCTGTGTTCAGGTAAATGCGCGTGACAATATGAGCGACAACCTTGCGCGGGCAGCGACCTATGCACGCGATGCCCATGCGGCGGGGGCGACGCTGATTGCGTTTCCGGAAAATGTTTCGATGATGTCGTTTGGCGGGGAAAAGGTCAGGACGGCGGCCTTTGACGAGGCGGATCACCCAGCCCTGACATTTTTCCGTGATCTGGCGGAAGAATTGAAATCTACCCTGATTGTTGGATCTTTGCATGTGAAGGTACCGGGCGAAGACCGGGTGGCCAATCGTTGTTTTGTGATTGGCCCGGACGGGGCGGTGATCACGTCTTATGACAAGATCCATATGTTCGATGTTGATCTGGCGGGTGGGGAAAGTTACCGCGAAAGCAAAACATTCCGCCCGGGTGATCAGGCGCGGCTTGCCAAAACAGATATCGGGGATATCGGCATCGCGATTTGCTATGACGTGCGGTTCCCTCAGCTTTTCCGTGATTATGCCAAGGCCGGGGCGAAAATCCTGTCGATCCCGGCGGCGTTTACACGTACGACCGGGCAGGCGCACTGGCATAATCTGTTGCGGTCACGCGCGATTGAAAATGGTTGTTATGTGATTGCGGCCGCACAGTGCGGCGATCATCCGGGCAACCGGCAGACCTTCGGCCATTCGCTGATTATCGATCCGTGGGGAGAGATCCTTGCTGATGCAGGGACCGATCCCGGCTTTATCACCGCCGAGATCGATCTGGATCGGGTGGAAGATATTCGGCGAATGGTGCCATCGCTTCATAATGACCGGGCATACAAGCCTTGCTGATTTAAGCAGCATTTCGCAGGTGGTTAGCTATAGCTGACCACCTCGAACTCGATACCGTTTTCGTCATGGAAGTAAAACCGGCGGCCGGGTTCATAATCGGCATGACTGTGGGTTTTCAGACCACTGGCCAGGATTTTCTTTTCAGTCGCGTCAAGGTCGTCAACCACAATGGCGACATGGTTCATCCCGCCCAGAGTGCGATACGAATTTTCATCCGAACTTATCGGCGTTCCGCCGGAATAGACGGCGACATAGCTTGTATCATTGCCGACGTGATAGGTGATGCCGTTATCCTTTGACGGCCCGTTCCAGCGCACATGCCAGCCAAACCAGTCACATAATTGTGTGGCCGTTTTGGCCGGATCAGCGACGGTGAAATTCACATGTTCCAGAAACGCGGTGCTCATGGCATTTCCCTTTTTGTTTTTCCTCAACTATCTTCTGTGTAATTCCTTAACTTAAGTTCAGGTCAAGAAGAAAATTCGCAACCGATTGGTATGCTGAGCCCCGTGGTCACGCAGTTTCACGAAACAGTGTCGCAACGTCATTTTGCCTTTCGCACATGCTCTTTCAATATCGGCTTATCAAAACAGCAAATGGAGTATTTGGGTAATGCTGAAGCGTCTGTTAATGGCGACGTCCCTGATCATGGCAGCTTCGGGTGCGGCTTTCGCCGGGGAGCAATATGTTGATGAAACAGGCTTTGCGATCAGCGGGTATGATCCGGTGGCCTATTTCGATCTGACGCAGGCGGAGCCGGGGGGCGCGCAGCCCCGGGCCGTGCCGGGACGATCTGATATCACCGCCGAGTATAACGGGGCGACATGGGCGTTTGCATCCGAAGAGCATCGTGACATGTTCACCGCCAATCCGGAAAAATACGCGCCGAAATATGACGGGCATTGTGCCTATGGCGTCGCACAGGGCGGCAAGGTCCCGGCCAATCCGAACCTGTGGCGGATTGTTGACGGAGCGCTTTATCTGAATATCACACCGACGGTGGTTGGTTTCTGGAATAGCGATATCAGCGGCAATATCAACAAGTCCGAAGGCAACTGGACCTCGCTTGAGGCCAAGGGGGCTTCGGACAAAAGCTGGAAGGCAATTGCGGACAATAACGGCACGTACGCAGGCACTGCACCGATCAGATAAGCTGTTCAGGTAAGGTAACGTGACCGGAAAATGAAAACCGGCCCCAAGCGGGGCCGGTTTGACGATGATCGGGTATGACCAGGATCAGCTTGCGATTTCGCCGCCACCCTGTTTGGTGATGGCGACCACCGACGGACGCGGCGGAACGCCGTCCTGGAAGTCCGGCCAGCGGGTGCTTGGTTCGTCATAGGTTGAACCGTCTGCAGGGTGCTGAACCGCGACAAACAGGGTCGTGCCATCCGGGGTGAATTCCGGACCGCACATTTCGGCACCTTCCGGGCAGGCGAAGAAGAATTTGGTCAGTGCGCGACCGGCACCTTCCACATCTGCGGCATGCATGCCATCTGGAATATCCGAGCTTGGCGCACCATCGGTGGAAATCCACAGGCGGCCTTTATGGTCAATCGCAAGGTTATCCGGGCAGGATACCCAGCTTTCAGCCCCTGGATGGTAAACTGCACGGTCATCGGCATTCGCCGGGTTACCACCAAGCAGGAAGATGTCCCATTTGAAGGTATCGGCGGTGTGGTCCGCATCCTTGCCCATGCCGCCCGGAGGGGTGAGTTCAAGAACATGACCATGGATGTTCGAGGCGCGCGGATTGACGATGTTCGGCTCTTTGCGCTTCGAGTTGTTGGTCAGCATGACGTAAACCTTGCCGTTAACCGGGTTTGGTTCGACGTCTTCGGGGCGGTCCATCTGGGTTGCACCCAGAAGGTCGGCTGCGCGACGGGTTTCAATCAGGATATCGGCCTGACTGTTGAAATCATTTTCGGCGGTCAGCGGGCCATCACCGTGGACCAGAGGCATCCAGTTAACCGTGCCATCCTCGTTGAATTTGGCGACATAAAGCGTGCCGTCTTCAAGGATGTCCATGTTCGCCGCACGGTCGTTCGGATTGTATTTTTTCGACGCGACGAATTTATAAAGGTAATCGAAGCGCTGATCGTCGCCGGAATAGGCAACCACAGAGTTATCCTTGTTCAGGAAAACGGTGGCACCTTCGTGCTTGAAGCGGCCAAGGGCCGTGCGCTTTTTCGGGGTCGAGGTCGGATCATAGGGATCAATTTCGACCATCCAGCCAAATTTGTTCGGCTCGTTCGGTTCTTTTTCAACGTTGAAGCGGTCGAAATATTTGACCCAGGAATACCAGCTGTCCGGCTCGATACCTAGGCGCTTGTAGTTGCGTTCTTCGCTGGTTTTGGCGATGTCACCACCGAAATAGCCGTTGAAGTTTTCTTCAGCGATCAGGATGGTGCCCCAAGGGGTTTTGCCACCTGCACAGTTGTTCAGCGTGCCGATGACGCGTGTGCCGGTCTGGTCTGTGCTGGTTTTCAGGCGGTCATGGCCTGCTGCCGGGCCGGTGATGACCATTTCGGTATCAAGGGCGGAAATACGGCGTGCATAATCTGAACCGTCAATGACCTGCCATTTGCCGTCTGTCTTTTTGACTTCGACTATGGAATGGCCGTGGGCGGCAATTTCATGCAGGGCCTGTTCCTGCGATGCGCCCATGGCGTCCTTGAGGCCCGGCCACATCAGTTCGGCATTGGTGTATTCATGGCTGACACACAGAAGGCCGTGTTCGGAATTGTCTGATCCGACCGGAAGCGGCATATAGCCGATATAGTCGCAGTTATAGCCGAACTGCTTGTTCTGCGCGGTGGCATCGACGGCGCCCGGAACGAATGCCGGGGCATCGGCGACGACCTTGTCACCGTAACGGATCAGGATGTCGGCATCGTATCCTTCGGCAACGGCATGGGTTTTTGCGATCTTCTGCGGGATCGATTTGAAGGTCAGGGTCGAGGCGTCCTGCGCGCGGGCCATGCCCGAGGTTGCGATACCAGCGCCAGCGACGGCCGAAGTTGCCATCAGGCCCTTGAAAAAGCCGCGACGGGAAAGGCGAGCATTGATCAGGTCTGCGACACGCGGATTGTTTGTCGGGTTCGACGGAATGTCATCGCGATCCTCGACGATTTCAAATTGTTCGTTCATGGTTTTCTCTCTCTGCCAAATGCTAAAACTAGCGCCGAGGAAGATGCCAGAAACAAACCGTTTGAATTGTGACACTTGTGTTTATTTTTTATCGGTATTCCAGTGTGTTACAGAATTGTTTCGGTCCGTTTTGGCGATGGTTTGCAGGCCGACAGGAATTGCTTCACCGCAAAGGGAACCGTTGCGCCGGATTTGTATTGCGGCCCCTGTTCGAATGCGTTGATTTCCCAATCGAAAAAAGCGTTTGGCAGTTCATTTGGACGCAGAAGGAATTCCGGCGATTGTGGGCGGCCAAATGCTTCGTTCCCGATCATGAAGGTTTCATAAAGCAGGGTGCCGCCGGGGGTGATCGCCTTGCGAAGGTCTTCAAACAGCGGACGATGAAGGTAATTGACAACCACCACCAGATCAAACTGCCGGTCGCCAAGCGGCCAATGACCGGATTCAAGATCGGCTTCGATCCAGTCAATCCCGATATTGTTACCGGTCTGCGTATCCGACAGGTCACTATCAAGGGCCGTAACCTGCCATCCGTGATCGGCCAGCCAGAAACTGTGACGACCCTTGCCACAAGCAAGATCAAGTGCGGTTCCGCCGCTCGGAGGGCAATAACGGGTAATCCAGTCAGATGGCATTAATGATGACATTTTCATAAATCTTGGTTATTGAAAGAGCCGCCCGAAACTGGCGTTTCGGGCAAGGTGTCGCTATATCCTTGATATTAAAACACCTTGCAATTGTTACGGTTGGCTTGAACAAAACAACACCATGATCCTCTTTCAGCTTAAATGCGAACATGATCACGAATTTGAAGGCTGGTTCAAAGACGGTGCCACATATGACACCCAGGCTGCCAGCGGTGAATTGTCATGCCCTGTTTGCGGGACCGGAAATGTCGGCAAGGCATTGATGGCACCCCGTCTTCGGACGTCACGCCAGAAAGAAGAAGCCGCTGAAAAGACGCGCCAGGTCGCCATGGCCGAAGCAACCCGCGTTGCAATGGCCGAAATCCGGAAGCAGGTCGAGGCAAATTGCGAGCATGTTGGCACCAAGTTTGCCGAGGAAGCTCGCAAGATCCATTATGGCGAAACCGAAAAACGCGGCATTTATGGCGAGGCGTCGTTAAAGGAAACCGCTGAACTGATTGATGAAGGTATCGATGTTCACGCGTTGCCATGGCTTGATGAGAGCAAGAAGAACTGACCGTTCTGGTCAAATTCCCCTGACGACCTGATTTTTCGAAGCTGTGTGCGCTGCAGATGCGTTGGAACCATCAGCAGACAGTTTTTGTGCGTATGCAAAATTTAATGCATGGCTTGGTTGAAATGCGGGGCAATATTACCACCTCTCAAGAACCTATTCAAAAGTGGGTGTTTTGAGCATCCGAAAATGTTCGATGAAATGATTTTGACAGAAAAGTGAAGCTAAACATGGAACATCAGGGCTATATCGGATGTTATATCATTGGATAAGTATCGGGTGTGGCTTTTGGTCTTTCTTGGGGTTTAGGGGATGGCAGCGGTTTTTCGGGTATCGACGGATTTTATTCCCTGTTGCGTTGGCGCGGTTTGCGTGGCGGGGATTGTTTTTGCCGCTTCGTTATTCGGGATTCTGACCCGCCCGGACGGGATGCTTGCAGTTTTGTGGCCTGCCAATGCTCTTCTGACCGCGGCCTTTGTCCGTGGGCGAGCGATGAACACGCCTTTGGGCTGGTGCGCTGCGTTCATCGCTTATATGGCCGCCGACCTTCTGACCGGAAATGATATTTACACCGCGATCTGGCTAACCGGGGCCAATCTGGCCGGTGTTGCGGTCGGGGTTCTTCTGTTGCGCAGGCTGTCAGTCGAGGATCGCAATCTTCGCCGTCCGCAATCAGTTCAGTATCTTTGCCTGACTGGGGCAGGGGCGGCATTGGCTGCGGCGATGGCCGGGATACTTATCGCGATACTGGTTTTCAGTCAGGACCCGGTAACCGCGTTCCTGTTCTGGTTCAGCACCGAATTTGCGAATTACGTCGTTATCCTGCCATTTGCCCTGACGGTGGCGCGCTGGTCGGATTTTTCCGCGATGATCACGGGCTTTTTTCGGCATTTTGTCATGAATGTCGAAACCTTGAAAAGCTGTGCACCGGCCATTTCCGTACTGGTCAGTCTGGTTCTGGTAAAGGTTATCGGCGGGCCGGGATCAATCGTGTTTCCGGTGCCTGCTTTGTTATGGTGTGCACTGGTTTATCGGTTGCAGATCACAACACTTTTCATATTGCTGGTATCGCATTGGTTGATGGTGGTTCTGGAGCTTGATTTTCTGTCGAATTTGCCGGTCGATAGCGATCCATATTATGCAATCATGTCGACCCGGCTGGGGATTGCATTGCTGTCATTGGGCCCGCTGACTGTTGCCAGTATTGACACCGCACGCAGCGCGCTGGTTGATCGTCTGGATCACGCCGCAAACCATGATTTCCTGACCGGGTTACTGTCGCGTGGGGCTTTCATGAAATGTGGCAGTGAATTGATATCGCGTCTGTCGGGGGAAAAGGGACGCCTGACCATCATGGGGCTTGATGTCGATCACTTCAAACAAATCAACGATACCCATGGTCATGCGGCAGGAGACCGGGTGCTGGTGGAAGTGGCGAAAATTATTCGTGGCAATCTGCGCGGTGATGATTTGATTGCACGTCTTGGCGGTGAAGAGTTCGGATTGATCCTGCCGGGCGTTGCGCCGGCCGATGCGCTTGGGCTGGCGCAACGCATTCGCGTTGCAATCGAGCAAACGGCCGTTGGTGAAAGCGAAACCGGCAGTATTCATACCACAATCAGTATCGGTGTGGTTAATCATACTCTGGAGGAGCCGGTTAGCCTCGACCGGCTATTGCGTGATGCCGACAAGGCGATGTATGCCGCAAAGGCCGCAGGGCGAAATCGCGTTGTGGTGCATCAGCCAACGTCTTGAAGGTAATACACAATTACGCGCCAGAAGGTTTTTGCGCGATCACCATGTAGTTGATATCAAGGTCGCGTGGGGCAACTGACCATTTGTCGTTGATCGGGTTGTAGGCAACACCGGTAATATCTACGAGATCAAGACCGGCGCCACGCAGGAAGCCCGACATTTCGGACGGTTTGACAAATTTGCGCCAGTCATGGGTACCAGCAGGCAACCAGCGCAGGACATACTCAGCGCCGAATTTCGCCAGTGCCAGCGATTTGATCGTGCGGTTCAGGGTAGCGACAAACATCAATCCACCGGGTTTGAGTAACGCAGCACAGGCCTGCATGAAGAATTGCGGATCATCGACATGCTCAATGACTTCCATATTCAGCACGATATCGAACTGCTTGCCTTCATCGACCAGCATTTCCGGGGTGCAGTTGCGATAATCAATGGCAAGGCCCGATTGGGCGGCATGAACTTTGGCGACTTCGATATTGTTTTCGGCCGCGTCGATTGACGTCATCTTGGCACCCATGCGCGCCAGCGGTTCGGACAGAAGACCGGCACCGCAACCGATATCGATGATTTCGATATCTTTTAGAACGTCAAGCTGATTGGCGTCCCGCCCGAGATGGGCGGCGATATTGTCACGCAGAAGCTGCAAGCGGATCGGATTGAACTTGTGCAACGGCTTCATCGCACCGTTCGGATCCCACCATTTCTCAGCCATTGCAGAAAAGCGTGCAATTTCCTCGGCATTGGCGGTGCGGCTGTTATTGGCGGATGCGTGCGACATGGACGGCTCCGAAGGCGTGACATTGATTTTGCTTTGCCTTGTTTACGCGGGCACGTCCGGCAAGGCAATAGTTTGCCGGATCATTGGCGTGGATGACGGCTTTGCGGGCATGAGAGAAATCGGAATGTGCCTTGCGCCAATCGCATGTGTTATCAGGGTTTTCAGGTAAGAATTCGCAGGATGTTTAGCCATTTGCGTCCTTTGAGACGCGTCAGGAGCATCAAACCCGAATAAAAAATGAATCGATGCAATTTTCCCCTGCGTTGATGCTTGTTTCCGAAAGAGTAAGGCAGTATTGATAACGCCGCCCGGATCAGGCGGCGCGCCGCGTTGCAGGCCTGCGCCAATGGATCGAGGGCCGGATCACATGCCATCTTTTCGGAACGCCGATGGATGGCAAGCTTAGCGGGGATACTTCATGGCCCGTATTGTCATGAAATTCGGCGGCACATCGGTCGCCGATGTCGAAAAGATCAAGAACGTCGCCCGTCGGGTCAAAGCCGAGGTCGATGCCGGAAATCAGGTCGCGGTTGTTGTTTCGGCCATGTCGGGCAAGACCAACGAACTGGTAGGCTGGGCTGATGAAATTTCGCCAATGTATGATGCGCGCGAATATGACGTGATCGTATCGTCGGGCGAACAGGTTACAGTTGGCCTGATCGCGATGGCACTGCAAAGCATGGATGTGCCGGCACGTTCATGGCTTGGCTGGCAGATTCCGATCAAGACCGACGGGGCACATGCCAAGGCGCGTATCAAGGAAATCGATACCACCGAACTCGACAAGCGCATGAATAGCGGCGAGGTTGTGTGTGTTGCCGGCTTCCAGGGGATCGCACCAGACAACCGCATTACCACGCTGGGTCGTGGCGGTTCGGACACTTCGGCGGTGGCTCTTGCCGCGGCCCTGAAGGCGGATCGTTGCGATATCTATACCGATGTTGACGGTGTCTATACGACCGACCCGCGTATCGTGCCCAAGGCGCGCAAGATCGAAAAGATTACCTACGAAGAAATGCTTGAACTGGCATCGCTTGGTGCGAAGGTCCTTCAGACCCGTTCAGTCGAGATGGCGATGAACCATCGCGTCCGGGTGCAGGTCCGTTCGACCTTTAGCGATGCAGAAGGAACACTTGTTGTAGACGAGGACGAAATCGTGGAACAGGAAGTCGTCAGCGGGATTGCCTATAGCCGTGATGAAGCCAAGATCACCTTGGTGAAAGTCGCAGACAAACCGGGAATCGCTGCTTCTATCTTCGGCCCGCTGGCCGAGGCCAATATCAATGTCGACATGATCGTGCAGAACGTCTCGGAAGACGGTAAAAGCACCGACATGACCTTTACCGTGCCGCGCGGCGAATTCAAACGTGCTTTGTCGGTCATTGAAGGCAATTCGGCCAAGATCGGCTACAAGGAATTGCTGAGCACATCGGATGTGACCAAAGTGTCGATCATCGGTGTCGGCATGCGTTCGCACGTTGGCGTTGCACGCAAGATGTTTGAAACGCTTGCGGAAAAAGGCATCAACATCCAGGTCATTTCGACCTCGGAAATCAAGGTTAGCGTTCTGATTGCCGAAGAATATACCGAACTGGCAGTTCGTGCGCTTCATACCGCTTATGGTCTTGATGCCGAGTAATTTGATAATGTGACTTCGTTGTGTGCGATTAAGTCACTGTTAAATTGCGTCAATTATTACATACTAGCTGGAACTATCGGTTTCGGCCTTTATGATGAAATGGCAGGGAACCCCGGTTCCCTGCATTTCTGCTTTGGGGTACTGATGATATGAGCGATCCGAAATTCGATGCGGCACGCGCCCGTCTTGAAAAATTGTGGGCGGCGGGCAAGGAATTTCTGGGAACGGATTACGCCATTCTGGCGGGTGCAATGTCCTGGGTTTCCGAACGTCACCTTGTGGCGGCGGTTTCAAATGCCGGTGGCTTTGGTGTGATTGCCTGCGGGTCGATGACCCCGGATCTGCTGTCAGCCGAAATTGCCGGAACCAAGGCGCTGACCAAAAAGCCGTTCGGCGTGAACCTTATTACCATGCACCCGATGCTTGACGACCTGATCGAGGTTTGCCGCGAGCACGAGGTTGGCCACGTGGTTCTGGCCGGTGGTCTGCCGTCATCGGCTTCGATCAAGAAAGCCAAGGAATTTGCCAAGGTTGTCTGTTTTGCACCGGCGCTGGTACTGGCTAAGAAACTGGTGCGATCAGGTGCGGATGCGCTGGTGATCGAAGGCAGCGAAGCCGGTGGGCATGTCGGCCCGGTTTCACTGACCGTTCTGGCACAGGAGATCCTTCCGGAAATCAAGGATGTGCCGATTTTCTGCGCCGGCGGTATTGGTCGTGGCGAAGCCATGACCGGATTGCTTGAACAGGGAGCTGCCGGGGTTCAGGTCGGGACGCGTCTTGTTTGTGCGACCGAATGCATTGCCCATCCGGATTTCAAAAAGGCCTTTATCCGTGCCAGCGCACGCGACGCGGTTACCACGGTGCAGCTTGACGAACGTTTCCCGGTCATTCCGGTGCGTGCGCTCGCCAACAAGGGAACTGACGAATTCCTTGATACCCAGCGCAAGGTGATTGCGAAATTCCGAGCCGGTGAGGTCGATCAGGGCGAAGCCCAGCTTGAGATCGAACATTTCTGGGCTGGGGCGCTTCGCCGGGCCGTTATTGATGGTGATGTCGAAAGCGGATCGGTTATGGCAGGACAGTCGGTTGGTATGGTAAAGAAAGAACAACCGGTAGCCGAAATTCTTGAAGAACTGGTCGAACAGGCCGTTCAGTCCCTCGTACGAAGAGACAATTAAACCCGATGAGCATGCCGTCCGCCGCAGTCACTGGTCCGCGACGCCTTTTAAAGCGCGTCCGCGACGTCATGGCTGGTCCGGGGACGGCAGAAGAACGCCTTGGGCAGATCGTGACCATCATTGCCGCCGATATGGTGGCAGAGGTGTGTTCGGTCTATGTGATGCGGGCAGGCGAGGTTCTGGAGCTTTTCGCGACCTGCGGTCTGGCCCCGGCGGCGGTCCACATGACCCGTCTTCGGGTTGGCGAGGGGATTGTGGGTTATGTGGCGGCACATGCCCGGCCTCTTAACCTTAAAGATGCGCAAAGCCATCCGAATTTTGCCTATCGTCCGGAAACCGGCGAGGAAATCTATCATTCCATGATCGGTGTGCCGATCCTGCGCGGTGGCCGTATCATCGGTGTGCTTGCCGTGCAGAACCGGACCGAACGCCTTTATTCAGAGGATGAGCAGGAAGCGCTTGAAAACGTTGCCATGGTTCTGGCCGAAATGGTCGCTGGTGGCGAGCTGGTCAGCCGTGAAGAACTGATCCCGACTGACGGGATTGCGCTTTTGCCCTTGCGTCTGGGCGGGGCGCGTCTGGCACCGGGGATTGGCAAGGGGATTGCGGTTCTGCATGAACCGCGCATCGTCATCGACCGGATGGTGTCGGACGACCCGGACGAAGAACTGACCCGGCTTCGCGATGCCATGCGCGGCCTTCAGGATCACCTCGACAAGATGCTTGAAGCCGTTGCGGGAATGGACAGCAATGGCGGCGATGATGATCCGGGTGATATCCTCGAAGCCTATAAAATGATTGCGCAGGATACCGGCTGGCTGAACCGCATTACCGAGGCGGTCCATACCGGCCTGACAGCCGAAGCCGCGGTTCAGAAGGTGCATGACGATACCCGTGCCCGCATGGCTCAGGTCAGCGATCCGTATTTGCGCGAACGCCTGCATGATCTTGAAGATCTGGCAAACCGGCTGTTGCAGCATCTTTCGGGGCAGTATCAGTCCCCGGCCTTTGGCGAGTTGCCCGACGATATCATTCTGGTGGCGCGCAATATTGGCCCGGCGGAACTTCTGGATTACGATCACACGCGCTTGCGTGGCCTTGCCCTTGAAGAAGGATCGCACACCTCGCACGTGGCGATTGTTGCTCGTGCGCTTGATATTCCGGTCCTGGGCGGGGTCAAGGGCGTTCTCGACAAGGTTGAAACCGGTGATCCGCTGATTGTCGATGCAGACAATGCGCAGTTGTTTGTCCGGCCAAGCGAGGATGTCCGTTCGGTTATCGACGGTGCGCTGAAAGCACGGGCGGAACGCAAGGCGCTGTATGCGCAGATGCGCGATATGCCGGCCCGGACATGCGACGAGATCGATATTTCGCTGAACGTGAATGCGGGACTTCTGATTGATGTGCCCCATGTGATCGAAAGCGGTGCGGACGGGATCGGCCTTTATCGGACGGAAATTCCGTTCATGGTCAGATCGGCCATGCCAGATATTGGCGATCAGACCCGTTTATATACCCGTATTTTCGAACAGGCCGAAGGGCGCCCGGTTGTCTTTCGTACTCTTGATGTCGGGGGTGACAAATTGTTGCCCTATTGGGAGGATATGACAGAAGAGAACCCGGCGATGGGCTGGCGCTCGATCCGTATTACTCTGGATCGTCCTGCAGTGCTTGTTCATCAGTTGCGCGCGTTGATCCGGGCTGCTCACGAGCGGGACCTGTATGTGATGTTCCCGATGATTGCCGAAGTCGCAGAATTCGATCAGGCAAAAGAGCTTCTGGATCAGCAGTTAAAGCGCGAAGCAGAACGCGGCTATGTACCGAACCGGGTCGAGGTTGGGGCGATGTTGGAAGTTCCGGCGCTGATATGGCAGGCACCGGCACTATTGGATCGCGTCGACTTTCTGTCGGTCGGAACCAACGACCTGCTGCAATTTATGTTCGCTGCCGACCGCGGGAACCCGCGGTTGGAGGGGCGGTATGACACACTTTCGCCAAGTGTGTTCGCATTTATGCGGCAACTTGTCACATTGTGTGACGAACGGAATGTCCGTCTGACCATCTGTGGCGAGATGGCCGGACGACCACTTGAAGCGATGGCCCTGATCGGATTGGGTATTCGCCGCCTGTCGATGGCACCTGCTGCGGTTGGTCCTGTAAAGGAGATGGTCCGAAGCATGAATGCGGCAAGCGTTGAGGGATATGTCCTGTCGATTATGGGAAGTTCGAGTAAATCGTTGCGATCGCGTCTTAAGGCTTTCGCAATAGATCACGGTGTAAAACTTTAAAAACAATCGCTTTTGGTGGGGATTCTGCTATTTTTATTGCTAGATCGTAACGTGGGGGTGCGGAGTTGGCGATCGGAAAGCGAAAGGAAGATCATTTGGACGAGCAATCCGGGGGGCGCTTGCGTTTCAGGCCGTTGCCTGGAAATGGGCCGTCAAATGACATCAAAATGGAAGCAGATAACGGCTATTCATCTGATCAGGCCGAAGTAGGGCGTCTTTTGCGCCACACCAGGAATAATCTTGGTCAGAGCGTCGAAGACGTTTGCCGTTTGCTGCGTATCCGCAAGATTTATATCGAGGCGATCGAGAACAGCGATTATTCGGTGTTACCCGGTGGCCCGTATGGTTTGGGCTTTATCAAAGCCTATGCCGAACATCTCGGACTGGACGGGGCAGAAATCGTGCGGCGTTTCCGTGCGGAGAGCAACGCGCCCGCAGCCCGGACCGAACTTAGTTTCCCGAAACCTGTTCAGGAAAGCCGCGTCCCCGGTGGGGCGGTCCTTCTGATTGCGGCATTGCTTGGTATCGGCGCCTATGGTGGCTGGTACTATCTGTCGAGCCAGGGCAAAACCATCGCCGATCTGGTCGATCCGTTGCCCGAACGACTGGCAAGCTATACGTCAGGCGGCGAACAGGCCGTTCCGGAACGCAATCTGGAAAATGCGGCCGATGCCCGTGCGGCAGAAGTTGGACCTTCGGCCTCTGCTCCGACCGGGGAAACCGCCGAGACGGCAGAAGCACCGGCAGCCGATACCCCTGTGATTGCACAGCAGGAACCCGCAGCAGCAACCGATACAGCCGAAACCGCAGCAGCCCCGCAAGTGGCTGAGACGCCGCCGGCCGAAGTTGCCGAAGCACCGGCAGAAGCCGCGGCACCGGTCGAAACACCGGCAGCCGTGCCAGAGGTTGCGGCGGAGGCGCCTGCACCTGCGTCCGAAACGGCAGCACAGACACCGGCAGCACCGGCAGCAGAAACTGCCGCTGTTCCGGCAGCGCCCGAAGTTGACGAAGTCGGCGGCGGACGTGTTTTCGGGGCGGTCAATGTTGACAGCCGTGTCACCATTGAGGCGGTTGAAACCAGCTGGGTGCGTATTCGCGAAGGCGATGGCAACATCCTGCTGACCCGGATGCTGAGCGCAGGCGACACGTATCGTGTTCCGAACAAGGACGGCCTGATGCTCGAAGTTGGCAATGCAGGCGCACTGACCTATAGCGTCGATGGCAAGGAAGCCCTGCCGGTCGGTGATTACGGTGCGGTGATTTCGGATTTCTCGCTTGATGTTGAAGCCCTTGAAGGAACGGCACCGGCGACGGCACAGTAAGGATGTCTGCCATCCTTGTGATGGCGTCACCCCTGATTTTCGAAAAAGCGGCCTGATATGGCCGCTTTTTTTATGACAGCTTTGCAAAATCTGACGGAAAAACCGTAAGGCAACGGTTTCTAATTAGCCCCTGATAAGCTATATAGTCGGCCAGAGACACAGATTTGCTTGGAACCGGAAATGAGCGTCCGCCCTTATCGAGATATTGAACGCCGCAAAAGCCGCAAGATCCGCGTCGGTAATGTGGAAGTTGGTGGAGACGCGCCGATCTCGGTGCAGTCGATGACCAACACCCTGACCACCGATGTTGCGGCAACCGTGGATCAGATTTTGCGCCTTGAAGAAGCAGGTGCCGATATTGTTCGTGTTTCCTGCCCGGATCGGGAATCGACTGCGGCGCTTAAAGACATCATCAAGCAGGTGCATGTCCCGATCGTTGCCGATATCCATTTCCATTACAAACGTGCGATCGAAGCCGCCGAAGCTGGTGCGGCGTGCCTGCGGATCAACCCGGGTAATATCGGATCGACAGAACGCGTGCGCGAGGTCGTCAAGGCGGCCAAGGACCACGGCTGTTCGATGCGTATCGGGGTTAATGCCGGGTCGCTCGAAAAGGAATTGCTGGAACGCTACGGCGAACCCTGCCCGGAGGCGATGGTCGAAAGTGCGCTGAATCATGCCAAAATCCTTGAAGATCAGGATTTCTACGAGTTCAAGATTTCGGTCAAAGCATCCGATGTGTTCCTTGCGGTTGCCGCCTATTACGGCCTGGCCGAAGCATGCGACTATCCGCTGCATCTGGGCATTACCGAGGCCGGTGGCCTGCGCGGCGGTACGGTGAAATCGGCGATTGGCATGGGCAATCTTCTGTGGGCCGGTATCGGCGATACGTTGCGCGTGTCGCTGTCAGCCGACCCGGTTGAGGAAATCCATGTCGGGTATGATATTCTGAAATCGCTTGGCCTTCGGACCCGCGGTGTGCAGATCATTTCCTGCCCGTCCTGCGCGCGTCAGGGCTTTAATGTGGTTGATACGGTGGCCGAGCTTGAAAAACGGTTGGCCCACATTTCAACCCCGATTTCGCTGTCGATCATTGGCTGCATCGTCAATGGCCCGGGCGAGGCCCGCGAAACCGATATCGGGCTTACCGGTGGTGGTGGTGGCAACCACAAAATGTATATCTCCGGCCGTCCCGATCACAATATCAGCACCGAAAAAATGGTCGACCATATCGTCGAACTGGTCGAGGAACGCGCGGCCAAGATCGAAGCCGAAGAAGCCGCAAAGCTGGCCGCGGCGGAATAGCTTAGCAGAATTGACGAATTTTGGCTTTCCGCCGTCCGGGCGGAAAGCTATTTTCATGTTCACATGAATTTGCGTTGACCGTTTTGGCGCAAATATCTGGAATTCAAGTTAGATCGGAGACCCAAAGTGGCATCGCTTCAACCCGTCCGTGGCACGCATGACCTTCTGCCTGAACAGAACCGTCTGCAGGATCATATCGCGCAGGTCGCGCGCGACATCGGCGAGTTGTATGGTTACCATCGCATGTCCACGCCGATCTTCGAATTTACCGAGGTCTTTGCCCGGACCCTTGGCGACACGTCCGATGTCGTGACCAAGGAAATGTATACCTTCGAGGATCGCGGTGGCGAACAGATCACGCTGCGCCCCGAAGGGACGGCTGGTATTGCGCGTGCCTATATCTCGAACGGCATGCAGCAGATGTCCCCGGTCAAGGTTTCCTATTACGGGCCGATGTTCCGTTATGAACGACCGCAGAAAGGCCGCCAGCGCCAGTTCCACCAGATCGGAGCAGAGCTTCTGGGGGTCGAGCAGGTCGCAGGTGATATCGAAATGATCGCCTATGGTGCGCATATCCTTAAGTCTCTTGGCCTGTGGGACAGCATCACGCTGGAGCTTAACACCCTTGGCGATCCGGAAAGCCGGGCAGCGTATCGCGACGTTCTGGTTGATTATTTCAAGGGACATTTCGACAAGCTGTCGGAAGACAGCCGGGCACGCCTTGAAAAGAACCCGCTGCGTATCCTTGATTCCAAGGATGAAGGAGACCGGGAACTGGTCGCCAATGCACCGTTATTTGCCGAATATCTGAACGAACACAGTCAGGAATTCTTCAAGTCGCTGACTGGCGGGCTTGGCGATATTGGTATCGGATATGAGCTGAATCCGCGTCTGGTGCGTGGTCTGGATTATTATTGTCACACCTGTTTCGAGTTCACGACCAACACCCTTGGCGCACAGGGAACCGTGATGGCCGGTGGCCGTTATGATGGCCTGATTTCGACCATGGGTGGCCCGCAGACGGCCGGTGTTGGCTGGGCGGCTGGTGTTGAACGCCTGGCTCTGATGGTCGGCGAAGCCCCGGCCGGTCTGCGTCCGATTGCATTGATCCCGATGGGGGATGCGGCCGAGGCACGATGCCGCACACTCGCACAGACATTGCGCGAAACCGGTATTGCGGTCGAGCTCGGCTATGCCGGGAACATGAAAAAACGCATGAAGCGCGCGGACAAGGCAAATGCCCGTCTCGCGGTTATCCTTGGCGATGACGAACTGGCAAAGGGCGTCGCCCAGCTTCGCGACCTGGACAGTGGTGAACAGCAGGAAATTGCGCTTGATCAGCTTGCGGGCGTAATCGGCAAAAGGTAAGTGCAGGGTGACAGACGCATTCCCGCGTGAAGAAGCCGGAGACTGGCCGCTGGATCGCCTGATGGTGATCGGGACCAATCATCGGCGCTCTAGCGAGGATACGCGTGATCGTCTGTTCATCGATGAAGCCCGCCTGCCGCAGTTCCTGTCGGCGATTTTGCAGGCCCGCTTGGGGCAGGCGATTGTGGTTTCGACCTGTAACCGTACCGAAATCCATTTGCTGGCGTCGGATGCGGAACGCGGCCGGGAACGGCTGATTGATCTTCTTGCCCTTTGGGCGGATATCGATCGCGACAAGCTGGCAAGCGAGCTTTACATCCGGTCCGGGCGCGACGCGTTGCGCCATGTTTTTGCGGTTGCGGCGTCTCTTGACAGCCTGGTGATCGGTGAACCGGAAGTCTTCGGACAGGTCAAGGATGCCCATCGGATCGCGCGGCACCACAAGCTTGTCGGGCGCGAGCTGGAACTGGTGTATCAGACGGCCTATGCCATTTCCAAAAAGGTCCGAAGCCAGACTGGCATCGGGCAGGGTGCGGTTTCTATTGCGGCGGCGGCACAATCTGTTGCGCGCGACCTGCATGGCGATATTGCCAATTGCACGCTGCTTCTGGCCGGTGCGGGGGATATGGGTGAACTGATTGCCGCATCCCTTGCCGAACGCGGCATGGGACGGGTGTTGGTCACCGACCGGTTGGCCGCCCGGGCACGTCTTGTCGCGCGCAGGCTTGATTGCCATTGGTCGGAACTTGAAGACCTTGATCGTCTGCTGGCCGAGGCCGATATGGTCCTGACCGCTGGGGGATCGCGCCGCTATATCATTGACAAGGCACGCGCCCTGGATGCGATCAAGCGCCGACGTTATCGCCCGATCCTGATGATCGATACGGCGGTTCCCGGCGATATCGATCCGCAGGTCGACGAGATCGCCGAGGTGTTTTTCTATCGGCTGGGCGATCTTGAAAAGATTGCCGCCGAGGGGCGCGGCGGACGCGAGGAAAAGGCCGACGAGGCTTGGGCTCTGATCGAGGAAGAGGTCGAGCATTTTGTTCGCGTGCGGGCCGAACGTGCCGCCATCCCGGCGATGGCGGATTTAAGGGCGCATTTCGAAACCGTTCGCAACGATGCCTTGCGCGAAAGTCATGGTGATGCCGAAAAGGCGACCCGGCTTCTGATCAATCGGTTGTTGCATACGCCTACCCAAGCGCTTAAAGACCTTGCGGCAACCACGGATGGTGCTGGAACGGTCGAATGGATGAAAGCCCAAAAGCTTTTGACGCGTCTGTTCGCGTTGCAGTCCGGTTCGAATGCCAGCAAAGCCGAAGATAATGATGAAACCCCGAAGGAGGACAAAGAGTGAGTCTGGACCCCGGTAAACTTGATGGCGTTGTACGCCGGTTCGACGAACTCAAATCCCTGCTGTCGGGCGGGGCGACGGATGGTGACTCGTTTGCCAAACTGTCGCGCGAATATGCCGAACTTTCCCCGATTGTTGATGCGGTCGAGAAGGTAAAAAAGCTTCGTGCCGATCTGGAGGGCGCGCAGGAAATCCTTGACGATGCCGGGTCTGATCGCGACATGCGTGAAATGGCCGAAGCCGAGAAATATGAAATCCTCGACGAATTGCCCAAGGCCGAGCACGAAGTGAAGCTGATGCTTCTGCCCAAGGATGACGCGGACGAAAAGAACGCCATCCTTGAAATTCGCGCTGGTACCGGCGGCGAGGAAGCCGCACTTTTTGCCGCCGACCTGTATCGCATGTATCAGCGTTATGCGGAAAACCGCGGCTGGAAGTTCGAGCAGATGGACGCCAATGAAAACGACCTTGGCGGATACAAGGAAGTTATCGTCAACGTATCGGGTGCAGGTGTGTTTGCGCGCCTGAAATTCGAAAGCGGCGTGCACCGGGTTCAGCGTGTGCCGGTGACCGAGGGCGGCGGGCGTATTCATACCTCGGCGGCAACGGTCGCTGTTCTGCCCGAGGCGGAAGAAGTCGATATTCATATCGACCCGAAAGACTTGCGGATTGATACCTATCGTTCGCAAGGGGCCGGTGGCCAGCACGTTAACACCACGGACAGTGCGGTGCGTATTACCCACATTCCAACCGGCGTGGTCGCTGCGAGCCAGGAAGCAAAATCGCAGCACAAGAACAAGGAAAAGGCGATGAAGATGCTGCTTTCGCGCCTGTATGATCAGGAACGCGAAAGCAAGGACAGTGCGCGTGCGGCCGATCGCAAATCACAGGTCGGTTCAGGTGATCGTTCGGAACGTATCCGGACCTATAACTTCCCGCAGGGACGTGTATCGGATCATCGCATCAACCTGACCCTTTATCGTTTGGACGATTTCATCACCGGCGGGCCGTCGGTCGATGAAATGATTGATGCCCTGATTGCCGAAGATCAGGCGCAGAAACTGGCCGAGATCGAGAATTGATCCGATGACGGCAGACAATGCCAGCACGAAAGACAATGCGCTAACCCTTTGTGCCTTGATGGCCGAAGCGGCTGGCGCTCTGCGCGATGCCGGTATTGAAAATGCCCGAATGGACGCCCGTATTCTTTTGTCCGATGCCGCCGGTGTCGATGGCAGTCGGATTGCTGCGTGGCCGGAAGACGTGGTGGGGGCAGATGCCGTTGCAAAGTTCCGCGACATGGTTGCGCGTCGTCTGAAGCATGAGCCGGTATCGCGTATTCTGGGGCAGCGGGATTTCTGGCGGCATAGTTTCAGGCTTTCGCCCGAAACGCTTGACCCGCGACCGGACAGCGAGACGATTGTTGAACTGGCGCTGGACTGGCTCGAAGATGCGGACGCGCCGACGGTTCTTGATTTCGGAACAGGCACCGGGTGCCTTTTGCTGTCGATCATTGGCGATTTGCAAAATGCAAGCGGACTTGGCGTTGATATCAGCGAGGGCGCGGTTGCCTGCGCACGCCAAAATGCCCAGCGTCTTGATCTTGCCGATCAGGTTGAGTTCCGTGTTTCTGACTGGGACAGTGCGATTACGGACGGGGAACGCCAGACCGGATTTGATCTGGTGGTGTCCAATCCGCCCTATATCACGCAGGCCGATATGGAAACACTGTCGCCCGAAGTACGCGAATATGATCCGCGTCTGGCACTGACGGACGAAGGCGACGGACTTGGTGCGTATCGTATTCTGTCACAGGTTGCGTTTTCCCTCGTCAAACCGGCCGGGTTTGTGATTTTTGAAATCGGACAGGGACAGGAAGAAGACGTTGCCCGCCTTTTGGTCGAGGCCGGTTTTGTTGGTGTGGAATATCGCGAAGACCTGGGCGGGATCGTGCGCTGTGTTGCGGCCAAAAAGACCCGTTGCTCGGTCGGGCGCTGTGTGATCTGACCGATCTGCCACGTCATTGCAAAAAAAATACGGGCATTGAAAAAAACAGTTGGAATAAGGCGTCAAGCCATATAGGTTGTTTTTACGGGCCGGGTGCCCGACGCGCTATGAAAGCGCCGTGTTCCCCTGTAAACAGTAATAAATCTCCGTTCCCTTCAAGGTCTTCGGTGGGTTTGTCCTAGTGCCGTTTGACCGGTACTGTTTAGCGGGAAATATGTTTTTCAGACGGAGTGGTTCCGGGATTCCTAGATGAATCCGGATTTGTCCTTCAACACCAAAGACATGTTGATATGAGAAATAACAACAACAACAACAATAATAAGCGTCCGCGCGGACGGCAGCAGCCGAATAAACGTCCTGTAAATCCGAAATTTCAGACTTTTGACAGTAACGGTCCGGACGGGCGCGTTCGTGGAAACGCCCAGCAGGTTTACGAAAAATATGTTTCGCTGGCCAAGGATTGCACTGACGATCCGGTTCTTGCTGAAAACTATTACCAGCATGCGGAACACTATCATCGTATTTTGCAGGCTGCGATTGACTGGGAAAACCAGCGTCGCGAAGAGCGTGGCGACAATAATAACCCGCGCCCGCAGCGTAATGATCGCAACGACCGGAATGATCGGGGTAACAATCGCCCGAACCGTGACGAGCGTAGCGAAAACCAGAATGGTGACGACAGCAACGATAACTCTGTCAGCCAGGATGACGTTGCGGCATCGGCAGATAATACGTCGAATGATACTGGCAACAATTCGTCAGATGGCAATGACGTTGCCGCTTCTGCCGCTGCTTCTTCCGCAGACAGCAACGATGGCGATGCAGCACCGGTAAAGCGTGCACCGCGTGCGCGCCGTGCCGCACCGCGTGGTCGCCCACCAAAGGCGGCGTCCGAAGACAGCGACCAGCCGTCTTTGGATATAGGGCCAGCTGACAATGCCGATACCGACACCTCGGCGGACAGTGAAGAAAAGAAACCGCGTAAAGCCGCTGCCGGAACAAGCCGCACACGCGGTCGTCATCCGACAGCCCGTCGTGGCCGCAGCCGTGCTGCCGGTCGTGAGGACGGCGAAGAAGGCTCAAGCGAAGATAAATCGGCGGAAACTGTTTCTGCCTGATCCTTTGCGTTGCCACGATTACAACAGACCCCGCCGGAGAAATCCCGCGGGGTTTGTTGTTTTCTGGTTTTGAAAAACAGCGTTGCGACTGGTTTGTTTGCCGGACTGTCAATTGGACTTCTTGATGTGAAACTGCCCGTCCATAAATAGGTAATATGGTGCAACTTGCGATTTTAACTGATATCACTTGATAGTAACGGAGCCTGCTGGCGGGGCGGAAGGCATGAAAATGCAACGGGGTCACTTCGCCAAAAGACAGGTAAACATTCTTGGGGGTTGAATGATGGGAACAGGTTTGTTCCGGGTCGTCATGGTGCTGTTGTGGGCGCTTGGTGCGATGGTTGTCGCTCTTGGCGTGTTTAACGGTGACTATGAACTGGCTTTACTGGGGGCTGTCTGTTTTATCATCCCAATGTTCCTGCCGCTGATTGTTATCGTCCTTAATCGTCTGCAATCGTCGCCGTCCAATAAAAAGCAATCCGTTTCGCCAATGCAGGCCGCACGAATGAAGGTCGAAGGCCAGTGGGCGAAGGTAGAAGACCTTGACGCTCGCAAGCTTCTTGATCCCAAGCCGTCAATCGTTCTCGGACGCTGGGGAACGGAGAAAAGGTTGATCGGTTCATCGGGACTGCGTCGGGTAATCACATTTTCCAGCAAACCCGAAGAATATTACCGCGCCTCGGCAGAGCCGAACGCTTTGCTGCATACTGGTGCGCTGTTTGTTTATGAACGTCATGGCAGCATTTACCGTGCCGTGCAGGATCGCCGCAAAAAGTTGGGGCAACGGGTTATTCTGATTGATCCGCATGGTCAGGCTGGGGCGGAAACCGATCAGTTCAATCCTTGCGATTTCATGCGCCAGCAGGGCGAAGGGCTGATTGCGGATGCCGGGCTAATTGCCGATACATTGCTGGCGCCAGTCTTTGTTCAGGAACTTGACGAACAGGAAACCCGTGCGGCACGTACTCTTTTGCAGGGATTCATCGTTTACACCATGCAGAAGAGCCTGAAAGAAAACAGAAGCCTTGCCGAGGTCCGGCGCAATCTGGTGATGCCGTCTCATCGGTTTTATAAAATCCTTGAGGAACTGATGGGAATCGAGTCCGCCGATGGCAGGATTTCCGACATTGCCCTGACCATTCTTGATATGACCGAAGACCAGCGTCTGTCGATTATCGAAGCATGTCGCATGGCAACAGCAGATTTCGACAATCCCGCGATTGCACGGGTTCTGGGCAACAGCACGTTTGGTATTGATGATCTGACCGGTCGGCCCGTCTCGATTTTCATTGTCGGGCGGATGGGCGGGGAAACACCCGACACCCAGACCGCATTCAGCCGGGTGATGATTGGCGCCATGATGCAGCTTATTACCCGCCGCGACTGGAAAAGCGGGGATGCGGAGTTTCTGGTCCTGTTTGACGGGATTGAGGCGATTGGCCGCATGCCGTTGTTTGAACGTCTTTTGGGCGGCGGGCTTGGCGATGGCATGATCATCTGGCCCGGTTTTTCCGGCGTCAGTGGCCTGATGGATGTTTGTCTGAACTGGGAAAATGTTGTCGGGCGGGCGGATGCGATTTCGGTGCTCAGCCAGGATGGGGCTTTCAACCTCGACTGGGTTTCCGGACTGACGGCGATGTCGAAGTTTGACGATACCGGTGGCGGTGCAAGTGGTGACCGGCCGGTGCATTTGCGACCACAGGACAATCAGCCTATCCTGCGATCAACTGAAGTCGCGCGGTTTCCGGCCGAAGAACAGATACTGTTTCGCAAAGGTGTCCCGCCGATCCGGGCATACCGGATTGACTGGTATCATGACGAGATGTTTCAGGGAATGGCGGTTCACGCCCCGACTTTCAGCTAGCTGACGTCGGAGCGTGACAATCTCGCGTGTCAGTCTTTTATAACGGCAATTTCGTCGCCGGGCCGGATCTGGCCGGAATTGACCGGTTCGACATAAACACCCATGTAAAGGTGGTTCAGCCCCTTGCGCAGCATCAGCGGAACGTTGATATCAGAACTCGGCTGTGCCGGGATTGACGCTGGTTGCCTTGCAGCGCGTGATCGGATGGATGACTCGGAAATCAACGCCGTTGATCTGAACGATCTGGCCCTCTTCCCATTTCAGTTCGGCCCACGGCTCAAGCCCGTCAATCAGCAGATTGCCACGAAACCGCATCGGATCGATTTCTTTCTGAACAATACGGTCGCCGAAATCGCGTACCGATGCCAGATTGATGACCGATATATAGGGTTCCTTCATGTCGCCAAAGCTGACATCGGGGACCGAATAGATTTTAGGTGTTCCGGCGGCGTCATTTTTCAGGAATGCCTTCAGGAAGTCCTCGACCACGGTGCGACCCATTTTGTCTTCAAGATTGCCTTTGCAGATTGCACGACCGTTCCGCAGGATCGACAACGTTGTTGTCGCGTCGTCATATTCGATGCCAAGTTCAGCGAGTTTCGGCGTGTTGACCAATTGCAGGAAATTGCTTTTTCGTGCCCATTCATGCACGCCGTCCTGTCCGACTGATGACTGGGTCGCGATGATAAAGCGACGGTCATCCTTCAGCATCTGATGAGCCGTGATGTCGGCAGCAGGCATTTCGATGCCGCTTAGCCCTTTGACCGGGTATCTTTTTATGGCTTTGAGTTCGATAGTCATGGCGTTTGATCCTGTGGGGCGCGGTTATCTGTCGGCAAACGGGGCGGGCCGACAGGTAGGCCAGAAAAATATGAATGGCGACGTTAATGCGTTGTTATCCCGAGGGCAAGACTTCCCGCCAGTTGGCAGACAACAGATTTAGCCAGAATGACAACGCCTTTCGCCGTAATCTTGAATGGTGCCAGAAAATGGTGCTGCGGTGCACAAATAATTCTTGCAACTTTTGTAGGGGTATCGTCTTGCAAAGACAGGGAACTGAGACATATCAAAGACGTCGGCAATAGAATGATTGATAATTTCTATTGTGGATAAAACCACTTAAGGTCGCGGATGCTTCCAAGAAGGTCCGCATGATACGATACTGTTGGCTCAAGGAGTGACAGGCATGGAATTCGAAAAGTTTACGGACCGGTCCAAAGGGTTCCTTCAGGCGGCGCAATCACTGGCGCTACGTGAAAACCATCAGCAATTTGTACCGATCCATCTTCTGAAAGTGCTGCTTGACGATGAAGAAGGTCTGGCGGCAAATCTTATCAAGGCAGCGGGCGGAAAGCCCAAAACTGCACAGGATCGTTGTGCTCAGGAACTGGCAAAACTGCCCAAGGTTTCGGGCGGCAATGGCCAGATTTATCTATCATCCGAGTTTGCCCGCCTGATCGATCAGGCACAGGAAGTCGCCAAGAAAGCCGGTGACAGCTATGTCACAGCCGAACGGTTGCTTTTGACTATTGCGCTTGATCCAAAATCGGTGGCGGGCAAGGTGCTGGCCGATGCCGGTGTTACCGCACAGGCCCTTAACGGGGCAATCAATGACATCCGTAAGGGCCGTACGGCTGATAGTGCCGGTGCGGAAAGCCAGTATGATGCGCTTAAGAAATACGCGCGTGATCTGACGGCGGCGGCACGTGAGGGCAAGCTTGACCCTGTGATCGGCCGTGACGAAGAAATTCGGCGCGCGATTCAGGTTCTGTCGCGCCGGACAAAAAACAACCCGGTTCTGATCGGCGAGCCCGGCGTGGGTAAAACCGCCATTGCCGAAGGTCTGGCATTGCGCATTGTCAAGGGTGACGTGCCCGAAACGCTCAAGGACAAGAAACTTCTGTCGCTTGATCTTGGTGCGTTGATTGCCGGTGCCAAGTTCCGTGGCGAGTTCGAGGAACGTCTGAAAGCGGTGATGTCCGAGATCGAGGCCGAAGCAGGGCAGATCGTTCTGTTCATTGATGAATTGCACACGCTGGTCGGGGCCGGAAAGGCCGAGGGATCGATGGATGCCTCCAACCTTTTGAAACCGGCACTGGCGCGCGGTGAACTTCACTGCGTTGGGGCGACAACCCTGGACGAATATCGCCAGCATATTGAAAAGGACGCGGCACTTGCCCGTCGTTTCCAACCGGTGTTTGTCTCCGAACCAAGCGTTTCCGACACGGTTTCGATCCTGCGCGGCATCAAGGAAAAATACGAACTCCATCACGGTGTGCGTATTGCCGATAATGCGCTGGTTGCGGCGGCAACCCTTTCGAACCGATACATCACGGACCGCTTCCTGCCTGACAAGGCGATTGACCTTATGGATAAGTCGGCGTCGCGTCTTCGGATGGAACTTGATTCCAAGCCCGAAGAAATCGACGAACTTGATCGCCGCATCATTCAGCTCAAGATCGAACGCGAAGCCCTTAAGAAAGAGGAAGACCGGGCATCGAAAGATCGTCTGGGTCGTCTTGACAAGGAACTGGCCGAGCTTGAAGGAAAATCAGCGGAACTGACCGCGAAATGGGAAGCCCAGAAAAAGGAACTGGCGGCATCGACCCATATCAAGGAACAGCTTGATCAGGCACGCGGCGAACTTGAACGTGCGATGCGTGACGGGCGGCTCGACCGTGCGGGACAGCTTCAATATGAAGAAATCCCTGCACTGGAACGGTTGCTTGAAAAGGCCGAAGACGATCAGGCCGACGGCATGAAAGAAGAAGCGGTGACTGAAAAGCACATTGCTTCGGTCGTGTCGCGCTGGACGGGTATTCCGGTCGACAAGATGCTGGAAGGCGAACGTGAAAAGCTGCTGGGGATGGAAGACATCCTGCGCAAACGCGTCGTTGGTCAGGATGAAGCCGTTCGGTCGATCTCGAATGCGGTACGGCGTGCACGTGCCGGGTTGCAGGATCCGAACCGGCCGATGGGATCGTTCCTGTTCCTTGGTCCGACCGGTGTTGGTAAAACCGAATTGACCAAGGCGCTTGCGCAGTTCCTGTTTGATGATGAACAGGCCATGGTCCGCATTGATATGTCGGAATTCATGGAAAAGCATGCGGTGGCACGCCTGATCGGTGCGCCTCCGGGCTATGTCGGGTACGAGGAAGGCGGTTCGCTGACCGAGGCGGTGCGGCGGCGTCCCTATCAGGTGGTTCTGTTTGACGAGGTCGAAAAAGCCCACCCCGATGTGTTCAACGTTCTGTTGCAGGTCCTTGACGAAGGTCGTTTGACTGACGGGCAGGGACGTACGGTCGACTTCCGCAATACGCTGATTATCCTGACCTCGAACCTGGGGGCCGACATTCTGGCCAATCAGGAAGAAGGTCACGATAGCAGCGAATTGCGCAGTCAGGTCATGGAAGTCGTGCGGGCATCGTTCCGTCCGGAATTCCTGAATCGGCTGGATGAAGTCCTTCTGTTCCATCGTTTGAAACGTGCCCAGATGGACACGATTGTCGATATCCAGCTTGGTCGCCTTGAAAAGCTGCTGTTTGATCGCAAGATCACCCTGCAACTCGACGAGTTCGCCAAAAGCTGGCTGGCCGACAAGGGATATGATCCGGTCTATGGTGCGCGCCCGCTTAAACGTGTTGTTCAACGCTATCTGCAAAACCCGCTGGCGATGCAGATCCTTGAAGGAACGGTCAAGGATGGCGATACCATTCCGGTTTCGGCCGAAGGCGGTCAGTTGCTGCTGAATGGCAAGAAAGTCGAACTGGTCGACTGATCTAACAGCCTGAATTTGAAATGTTGCAAAACCCCGGTCATTGATCGGGGTTTTGTCTTTTCAAGGCCATGATCTGCTTGCAGGATGGTGAAAATATCAAAACCAAGGGGACATCCATGCGAGCACAGCCACCGAAATCCACCACCTTTACCCGCCTGATTGTATCAGCCTCTTTTTTGGCTCTGATCGCCGGAATATCGGTCGATGCGTCGGCGCAATCCTTTTTTGACAAGGCCAAGGAAGCACTAGGTAGCGTGACGGGGAACAACACGACCAGCAGCGGTTCGGGCGGCAGTTCGGCATCAATGGCGGGGCTTTCGGACGAAACGGTTTCCGATGCCCTGCGTCAGGCGCTTGATAAGGGGGTTGAGGTTGTCACCACCGATCTTGGCGTGACGGATGGCTTCAATGCTGACCCGGTGGCGCATATTCCGCTGCCTGATAGTGTCAAACATGCGCAATCGTTGCTAAGTGCCGCCGGGCTTGGCAGTTATGGCGAGGAAATTGAATTGCGAATGAACCGCGCCGCCGAACAGACGATGCGGGATGCCGGTGATATTTTGGCCGATGCCGTCAGCAGAATGACGTTGGAAGATGCCAAGGGCATTCTCGACGGGCCGGAAGACGCGGCGACAAAATATCTGCGCCGCGTGTCGGGTGGCGATATCGAAAACAGGTTAAGACCGGTGATTGGCGAAGCATTGGCAGATACCGGCGCGCTGCAGCTTTACGATCAAATGATGGGACAGTACGACACATTGCCGATGGTGCCTGACATCAAGGCATCACTTTCCGATCACGCGACCAACAAGGCGATGGATGGCCTGTTTTATTACATCGCAAAGCAGGAAGCCGATATCCGTAACGACCCGGCGCGCTGGACGACGGATGTTCTCAAAAAGGTCTTCTCGACCGTGAATTGAGCGGCTAGCGATAACGATCGGGAAGCTGTTGCCAGCGTTTGCGCATGGCATCGATTTTATCGTCAGGGACGCCGTGGATATTGCGAAACTGTCCATGGCATTCGATGATCTGTAGGGGCACGTCATGACGTTCTGCCATGTCGAGATAAGCCTGCATCTCCCAGATTTCGCTAAATGTGTTGGAAACAACAACGGCTTGTCCGGTGGATAGATAGGCATCGCATTCAGTTTCGCAGCGTGCATGGACGTCACGCAGTTTTCGACCGTCAAACCGGTAATCGCCGTTGCGGTCCACCATGAACTGATCGGCTTCGAGATGGATGGCGCCGGTCTTTTCGCAAATCATTGTGGCAAGTGTCGATTTCCCTGATCCGGGAAGGCCCCGGATCAGGGTTAATGTCGGTTTTGTCTGCGAATGGTTTGCCATTGGCCTGGCTTATTGGCCGCCGCGTTTGCGCTGATACAGGGTATCAAGCGCCTGACCGTAGGCCGCCTTGATCTTGTGGCGACGGATCTTCATGGATGGTGTCAGCATCTCGTTTTCAATCGAGAACGGACTTTCGGCGAAGGTAAAGCTTCGGACCTTTTCTATGGTCGAAAGGCGTCCGTTGACATGATCGACCGCAGCACGGATTTTTTTGCGGAATTCCTCGTTCTCGCCAAGGGTATCGATATTGTTTTCAATCCCGTTTTCCTTGGCAAATTCACGCATAAAATCGTCATCGGGCCAGAGAACAGCAACCAGATAGGGCTTGTCATCGCCGTAAACCATTGCTTGTGAAATCTCGGTTTCAAGGGTCAGGAGGCCCTCTATCCGCTGCGGCGAGATATTATCGCCACCGGAATTGACGATGATGTCCTTCTTGCGGTCGGTGATGACAAGGCTGCCTTCTTCGTCGAACTTGCCGATATCACCTGTATGAAGCCAGCCATCAATGATGGCGGCGGCGGTGACTTCGGGCAGGTTCCAGTATCCCTTCATCATGCTTTCGCCGCGTAGCAGGATTTCGCCGTCATCTGCGATTTTTGCCTCGGCTCCGACCATCGGCGGGCCAACCGAACGCAGTTTATTGTTTTCGGCACGATTGCACGACACAACCGGGGCGAATTCGGTTTGGCCGTATCCCTGAAGAATGCGAATGCCGCATGAAACAAACAGGACGCCGAGTTCATAGTTCAGCGGGCCACCACCCGATACCATCGCCTTGATCCGGCCGCCGAAACGCTGGCGCAATTTACGGCGCAGCAGGATTTCGCAGATGAAATTCTGGAATTTCTCGATCAGGTTAAGCGGTTCTTTTTCATAGGTTTTGCGACCAAGCCTGAGTGTCAGGTTAAACAGCTTCTGTTTAAAGCCGCCTTCCTTTTCGACCATGCGGCTCATACGCTGATAGAGCATTTCATAAAGACGCGGAACGGCCGTCATGATTGTCGGACGCACTTCGGCCAGATTTGCGGCAAGCTTATCAAGGCTTTCGGCGTAGTAAATCTGCGCGCCGATGCTCATCGGGAAATAAAGACCTGCGGTGTGTTCATAGGAATGCGACAGCGGGAGGAAGGACAAAAAGACTTCTTCGTCAATTCCGAGCGTTTCGATGATGTCAAACGCACCCATGCAGTTTGACAGGATCGCCCCGTGGCTGAGCATCACCCCCTTGGGTGCCCCACCCGTACCCGATGTGTAAATCAGGCAGGCCAGTTGATCACGCGCAATTTCCGACACCCATGCATCGACGTCGTCTGTCAGTCCGCGACCTTGCGAAATCACATCTTCCCATCGGGTTATGGTGATATCGCCGACAAAGCTTTGGCCCCAGTCTTCCATCATGATGGCATGACGGCAACGCCCGCTATCAAGGGCTGCGTGCAGGAAGGGCTGGGCGAGTTTCTTGGTCGAGATAATGGCAATGCCCGCACCACTGTCTTCGATCGCGTGCAGGTGGTCGCGCTCGGTATTGGTGGTATAGGCCGGAACGGTCAGGGCGCCGACACACATGATCGCCAGATCGGCAATGCCCCATTCGGTGCGGTTTTCCGAAACCAGCAATACCCGGTCACCGGGGCGGACGCCAATTTTGTATAGCGACCGTGCCAGCGCGCGCACCTGATCGGCGGCGTCATTCCAACTTGTCGGGACAAAATCACCCGCTTCACCATCCTTGGTCCACAAGAATGGTGCATCCCCGTATTTTTCAGCCTGTTTGAAAAACATCGACGGCAAGTTCTGCCAATCGGCATAATCCTGCAAATTCGTCATGACGCTTCCTTGCCTTGTTGTCGTTTCTCTTGCCTTCATACAGTGATCTTGGCGTCACTGTTCAAGTCTGTCACCGCAAAGTGATCGCAAATGTCGGCGACGAATCTCAAAAGTCCGGACTTTCCATCACGGATATACCTGACCCCATTGTTTTAGTTATCAGGGATTGCTTCGTTACGCAGCCGGAAAATGATGTTTGAACGGTTCAAATGAGTACGACTTCACATCATCGGAAAAATTCATTGATATCCATCGATGTTAGCGATTTCACAAGGCGGGATCAAAACGCTATTGTTGATCTGTAATTCGCCCTGTTTGGTGTGTCTGTAAATGCAAAGCCGTGATCGGCACTGGCGCAGGTCGCCCGGCCATCATATATCGGGGCATGGATGTTTCGGGCTGGAATGCAAAAGGCCCGATTGCATAATCGACTGTCTGGAGGACAAATGAACGCGATCGACAAGAATTTGCCGACCTGGGATCTTACTGATCTCTATAACGATCCCAAAGACCCGGCCATCCGGCGCGATCTTGATGATGCCAAATCCCGCTCAGACGCCTTCCAGAAAACCTATCAGGGCAAACTTGCCGGTCTTTCGGGTGATGAACTTGCCGCCGCGATTGCCGAATACGAAGCCGTTAGCGAAATCTGTGGCCGGATCGGATCGTTTGCGCAGTTGCTTTATGCAGGTGATAGCTCGGACGCCGCCATCGGGCAGTTCTATCAGTCCGTTCAGGAAGAAATGACCGGCATTTCCAGCCTGTCGCTATTCTTCGGGCTTGAAATCAACCGGATCGAGGAAGATGTGCTTTCGGCGAAATATGACGAAAGTGCCGCCCTTCGCCGTTATCGCCCGTGGCTTGATGAAAACCGTGCCTTCCGCCCGCACCAGCTATCTGACGAGGTCGAACAGGTCCTGCATGAACGCCGCGTTGCCGGTTCAAGTGCATGGGTGCGTTTGTTCGATCAGACGATGGCCGATCTGCGTTTCCCGATGAATGGCGAAGAACTGACCATGTCGGATGTTGCTAATATGCTGTCTTCGACCAAGGTGGCGGAGCGCAAGGCAGCGGCAAAATCGATTGGCGATGTGCTGGGCAAAAATATCAAGCTTTTGGCCCATATCACCAATACGCTGGCCAAGGACAAGGAAATTGACGACCGGCTGCGTAAATTCGCAACCCCCGTGTCGGCGCGCAACCTGTCCAACCAGGTCGAGGACGATGTTGTTGAAGCACTTAATTCCGCAGTCGCCAGCAGCCACGCCGATCTGTCGCATCGCTATTACCGCCTCAAAGCCAAATGGTTTGGTGTTGATCAGCTTGATTACTGGGACCGCAATGCGCCGCTTCCCGATGATGATGATCGCCATATCGATTGGGATACCGCACGCAAAACCGTGCTTAAGGCATATGGTGAATTTTCACCCGAGCTTGCCGAGGTTGGTCAGAAATTCTTTGATAACCCTTGGATTGATGTTCCGCCGCGTGCGGGTAAATCATCAGGCGCTTTTGCCCATCCGACCGTACCGTCGGCTCATCCGTACTTGCTGCTGAACTATCACGGCAAAACACGTGATGTGATGACGCTGGCGCATGAGCTTGGCCATGGTGTGCATCAGGTTCTTGCGGGCGAGCAGGGTTATTTCCTGTCTGATACTCCGCTGACACTTGCGGAAACCGCGTCCGTTTTCGGGGAAATGCTGACCTTCCAGTCGATGCTGCGTGCGGAAACCGACCCGAAGATGAAGCGCATCATGCTGGCCGGCAAGGTCGAGGATATGCTCAACACCGTCGTGCGTCAGATCGCGTTCTTCGAATTTGAAAAACGCGTCCATACCAAGCGCCGCGAAGGTGAGTTGACAGTTGATGAGATCTGCGAGATCTGGCTTGCCGTACAACATGAAAGTCTGGGTGATGCGATCCGCTACGAGGACGAATACAAATATTACTGGTCCTATATCCCGCACTTCATCCATTCGCCGTTCTATGTTTACGCCTATGCGTTTGGCGATTGCCTCGTGAATTCGCTGTATGACGTTTATGAAAATGCCGAAGACGGATTCCAGCAGAAATATTTCGACATGCTGAAAGCCGGTGGCACCAAGCGCCATCAGGAATTGTTGGCACCGTTCGGTCTTGATGCGTCCGACCCGGCTTTCTGGCAGCGTGGCCTTAACATGATCAAACGCATGATCGACGAGTTGGAGGAACTTTCCTGATATGAGCAATGACGACGATGATTATACCGCCCCAAACGAGGATAATCGATTTGGCGGGCGGGTTCGTCGTTATGCAAAGGTGGGGGCGTCGGCCGGGAAGCTGGCTGCACGCCTTGCCACGGGGAAAATGTTCGGCGGCGATATCGATCATGCGAAATATGCTGCCGAACTGACTTCGGCCTTGGGCGGCCTAAAAGGCCCATTGATGAAGGTTGCACAAATCCTGTCGACCATTCCCGATGCCTTGCCAAAGGAATATACCCAGGCCCTGGCAACGCTTCAGGCCGATGCGCCCAGTATGGGGTGGCTGTTTGTCAAACGCCGGATGCGGACCGAACTCGGTGCTGGATGGCAGGAAAGATTTGGCGATTTCAGCCATGAAGCGGTTGCTGCGGCGTCGCTCGGCCAGGTTCATCGTGCGACGCTTGATGATGGCCGGACAGTCGCCTGCAAGCTGCAATATCCCGATATGTCGGCAACGGTCGAGGCCGACCTTAAACAGCTTCGCGCCGCCTTTGCGATCTATCGCCGGTATGACAGTGCAATTGATGCCGAAAACATTCAGCTGGAACTGACCGCGCGCCTGCGAGAGGAACTTGATTACGAACGCGAAGCCCGCAACATGCTGCTGTATCGCCATATGCTGGCCGATGAGGATTGCGTGCATGTGCCCGAACCCGTGTTGGACCTCACGACCAAGCGGCTTCTGACCATGACGTGGCAGACCGGGCAGAAATTCCAGAAATTTCTTGATAGCGATCCGTCGCAGGATTCGCGCAATCAGGTGGCGCTGAATATGTTCAGGGCCTGGTATGTACCGTTTTATCGTTATGGCGCGATCCATGGCGATCCGCATCTGGGCAACTATACTCTGCGCGATGATCTTTCGGTCAACCTGCTTGATTTCGGTTGTATCCGTATCTTTCAGCCCGAATTCGTCAATGCGGTGATCACGCTTTACGAAGCATTACGCGACAAGGACGAGGAAAAGGCGGTTGCTGCCTATCAAAGCTGGGGCTTTGAAAATCCGTCACGTGAATTGATCGATGTTCTGAATATCTGGGCCGGGTTTGTATATGGCCCGATCCTTGATGATCGCGAACGCCGGATGGATGAAACCAATTCGGTGGCATACGGGGCCGAGGTCGCAGGCAGGGTCCATCGGGAATTGCGACGCGTCGGCGGGGTCAAGCCGCCCCGTGAATTCGTTCTGGTGGATCGGGCGGCTGTCGGGCTTGGTGCCGTGTTCCTGCGCCTTGATGCCCATCTTAACTGGTATCAGATATTCAATGATCTTGTCGGGGACTTTGATGCGGGTGTCTTGACGCGCAATCAGGATGCCGCCCTTGGCGCTGTCGGGCTCGACCGTCCCGAAAACTGATCCGATTTCGCATTTTGCGATTTAAATTTTCCGTGTAACGGCAAAAGAATCGGCGTGATCGCGTGCATCGTTGGCTGGAAATACCCAGTCAAAATGGTTTTCCTCGAGGGCTTTTGTCGGCTTTTTCCAAAATTTTCCGGTTTCAATCGTTGGGCACGCAGAAAAGTTTTTCCTTTCTCTGCTTGCGTTGGGGCGGGTTTGGTGGAAACCTGTGGCTGCGTTTGTCAATTAATATTCACTTACAACGTTGGCTGAAAATAGGGGAAACTGCTGTAAATCAACGGATTAATTCTATCTGTACGGGATAAGGACCTGTTACAGGATGGAAATAATATGTGCGATAATCCGCACATGATGGTTTTGGTAAGTTGTGAACCAAAATCAAGTTAAACTGTTTTTTTATAGGGTTTTCATGTTGTCGCGAACCGGAAGAAATCGCATCTTGCATCCAACGCAGACAAGGCAGGGCGTCATTGATTGTTTGTCCTGAGCACCAATGGCGGGTGGGACCTGACTTGTCGCCAAGGCTTTTTGCCTCGGAATGCGTGGTGGGAAAGTGGGCGGTTTCTTCTGTTAAAGCGGAAGAACCGCCTTTTTTCTTGCCGGGCAAGGGTAATCGTGGCCCGTCTGATGCAGATGCACCAGATGCGGATCGCGTCACATAAAAACAAAAATGCCGTGCTTATTCATAATGATAGGGAAGGAGGTTGAACGCGATGAAACTGGCCGTTCCAAAGGAAATATGGCCCGGGGAAAAGCGCGTTGCCGTTACGCCAGATACCGTCAAGAAACTGATCTGTCTGGGGTTTGACGTTGCAATCGAGGCTGGTGCCGGAACTGACGCCGCCATACCGGATGATCGCTTTGCCGACGCCGGTGCGACCATTGCCAAAACGATGAAAACCACCGTCAAGGATGCCGATGTCATCCTGAAGGTGCGCCCACCGGTTGTTGATGGAAAAACCGACGAGCTTGCCGCCTATAAAAAAGGGGCTGCCGTCATCGCCTTGCTTGATCCCTATGATCGCAAGGACCTGATTGAAAAAATGGCTGCGGCAGGGGTTTCGTCCTTTGCCATGGAACTGATGCCGCGTATTTCGCGTGCGCAATCAATGGACGTTCTGTCGTCGCAATCCAACCTGGCCGGGTATCGTGCCGTTCTGGATGCCGCCCATGAATTCGGGCGGATTTATCCGATGATGATGACGGCAGCCGGGACATTGCCGCCCGCACGTATCGTTGTTGTCGGGGCCGGTGTTGCCGGTCTTCAGGCGATTGCGACTGCCAAACGCCTAGGCGCGGTGGTTTCCGCATTCGACGTGCGTCCGGCGGTGAAGGAACAGGTTCAGTCGCTTGGCGGGACCTTTATTGAAGTTGAAGACGACGCAGCCGACGGCGAAACCGCAGGCGGCTACGCCAAGGAAATGTCGGACGAGTACAAGGCCAAACAGGCGGCCAAGCTTAAGGAAGTTCTGGCAAAGACCGACATCGTCATCACGACCGCATTGATCCCGGGCCGTCCGGCACCGGAAATCGTTACTGCCGATATGGTCGCGGGCATGAAACCCGGTTCGGTCATCATCGATCTTGCCGCCGAACGCGGTGGCAACGTCGCGGGTGCGAAACTTGGTGAAACGGTTGTCACGGCCAACGGTGTGAAAATCATCGGTCCGGAAAACATCACCAGTTCCGTCGCAACCGATGCAACGGCGATGTATGCCAAGAACCTTCTGAATTTCATCACGCTGTCGGTCGACAAGGAAAAAGGCGCGCTGGCCTTCAATGCCGAAGACCAGATTATTGCCGAAACCATGCTGACCCGTGATGGCAAGGTTGTTCATCCGAAATTTGGTGGTGAGGAGGTCGCAAATGGCTGATCAATCCGTAACCCAAAATGCCGCCCAGAACGCCAATGAGCTGCGCGATGCAGCCCTTGGTCTGGCCGAAAAGGCCGCAAAACTTGCCGATAGTCTTGCCAATCAGGCGGGCGACATGGCGAGTTCGGCGACCACAGTTGTCCATACAGGCGGTGTCAGCCCGACGGTGCTTGGCCTGACGGTGTTCGTTCTGGCCTGCTTTGTCGGCTATTACGTCGTGTGGAAAGTGACCCCGGCCCTTCATTCGCCGCTGATGGCGGTGACCAATGCCATTTCATCGGTGATCATTGTCGGCGCGCTTCTGGCGGCAGGCCCGATCGAAATGAACCTGTCCAAGGCGATGGGCTTCCTCGCCGTGGTGCTGGCGTCGGTCAACATCTTTGGCGGTTTCATCGTGGCACAGCGCATGCTGCACATGTTCAAGAAAAAGAAGTAGGGGGAACACACAATGTCGGAAAACCTGTCGGCTTTCCTGTATCTCGTGGCGTCCGTCTGCTTCATTCTGTCGCTGCGCGGTCTGTCTTCACCGGAAACGGCACGTAACGGGAATATCCTTGGCATGGTGGGGATGGCGATTGCCATTCTGACCACCCTGGCATCGCCCGAAGTCGTGTCCTATACCACCATCATTGTCGGCATTCTGGTCGGCGGGGCCATCGGTACGGTCATCGCGCTCAAGATCAAGATGACGGCACTGCCGCAACTTGTTGCTGCCTTCCATTCGCTGGTCGGTCTGGCGGCTGTGTTTGTGGCGGGTGCGGCGCTTTATTCGCCGGGTGCCTATGGTCTTGGTACTGCAGGCAATATCGGTGCTGCCAGCCTGATTGAAATGGGCCTTGGCGTTGCCATTGGTGCCATTACCTTCACTGGCTCGCTTGTTGCCTTTGGCAAGTTGCAGGGGATTGTATCGGGTACGCCGGTACGCTTTACCGGGCAGCATATGCTTAACCTTGCCATCGGAATTGGCATTGTGGTGTTTGGTGTCATCCTTGTTGCGACTGAAAGCCACACCGCGTTCTGGATTCTGGTTATTCTTGCTCTGGTTCTTGGCGTGACGCTGATCATTCCGATTGGCGGGGCGGATATGCCGGTCGTTGTTTCGATGCTGAACTCCTATTCGGGGTGGGCGGCATGCGGCATCGGCTTTACGCTTCAGAACAATGCCCTGATCATTACCGGTGCACTGGTTGGTGCTTCGGGTGCGATCCTGTCCTACATCATGTGCAAGGGCATGAACCGCTCGATCTTCAACGTTATTTTTGGCGGTTTTGGCGCGGAAACCGGTGCCGCAGCAGGCGGCGTTGACACCGGTGATCGGGCTGTCAAATCAGGCTCCAGCGATGATGCGGCCTTTATCATGAAGAACGCATCAAATGTGATCATCGTGCCGGGCTACGGCATGGCGGTCGCACAGGCCCAGCATGCGTTGCGCGAAATGGCTGATATCCTTAAAGCCGAAGGCGTTAATGTCCGTTATGCCATCCATCCGGTGGCAGGGCGTATGCCGGGGCACATGAACGTCCTTCTGGCAGAGGCAAGTGTGCCTTATGACGACGTGCTTGAAATGGAAGAAATCAACCGTGATTTCGGCACGGCGGATGTGGCCTTTGTGATTGGTGCCAACGACATCACCAACCCGGCGGCCAAAACCGACCCGTCATCGCCGATCTTCGGCATGCCGATCCTCGAGGTCGAAAAAGCCAAGACCGTTCTGTTCATCAAGCGTTCGATGTCGGCCGGTTATGCCGGTATCGAGAACGAGTTGTTCTTCAAGGACAATACGATGATGCTGTTCGGTGATGCCAAAAAGATGTGCGAAGAGATTGTGATGCATCTGGATAGCTGATTTGGCTTTGATGTTGGAATATGAGAAGGGCGGCCATTTGGTCGCCCTTTTTCTATGTGAAACGAAATACGAATTTTCGTGATCTTTTAATCAGAAATCATATCTCGAGGGCTGAGTGTTCCGACTTCTGAAAGTATCCGTTTTTACGATTATGCTGTTGTCGCTGGCGGTGGTGGCATCGGTTTCGGGGATTTTCATCACCTATTTCCGGCTGACAGCCGAGGAGCCGGTGGCGCGGATTACGTTCGAGGAAGTAGGGGATCAGGAATACAACGCTTATCTGACATTGCCGGGCAACGACATTCCCGGCAAATACGTGATTTATGGTGACCAGTGGCGGATTGATGCGGAATTTGTGAAAATCAAGCCATGGGCCAATATTCTTGGTGTGGATTCCCGTTACAAGCTGGTGCGGCTGGAAGGTCGATATCAGGACATCGAAGATCAGAACACCCGTCCGCATATGGCCTATGATCTCGGGGCGACCAAGGGGATTGATATTGGCAAGCTGGTGGCGGATTGGAATTTCCTGATTGATGCCGAATATGGCAGTTCGACTTTCACCGATATCGAGGTAGCCAATACCTATACGGTCTATAAAAGCCAGTTCGGGCTTTTGGTACGCGAAGACGCTGCACAGTCGGATGCGACCAGCAACGGCGCTGTCGATGGTCTGTTTAACTGGCTGTTCGGGTCGAAATAAAACCCGTCCGACGAATATCGGACGGGTTTGTTGTTTGGTCCCGGCTTTATTGTGCCGATTTGATCAAAGTACCATCGCCGCCACCCACGCAAACAGAACCATGCCGAAATTGGCATGGATAAAGGTCGGGATCACGGAATCCTTCACGTGGTCGTGCTGGCCGTCGGCATTAAGGCCCGATGTCGCGCCCAATGTGATGGTTGATGCGGGCGAGCCAGCGTCGCCAAGGGCAGCAGACGCCCCCAGAAGTGCGATGGTCGCCATGGGCGAGAAGCCAAGGGCCAGTGCGAGTGGGATATAGATCGGAGCCAGGATTGGCACGCTGGCGAAGCTGTCGCCAAAGCCGATGGTGATGAACAGGCCGACCAGAAGCATGATCAGCGCGCCAAGTGCCTTGTTATCGCCGATCAGTTCGGCACTTGCCTGCACCAGCGGGGCGATTTCGCCGCTGGCATCAAGCACCCCGGCAAAGCCCGACGCGATGGTGATGATCACGGCAATCTGGGCCATCATCCGCATGCCTTCGGTGAAGACATCGTCCTGTGCCCGCCAGCGGAAAATGCCCGCCGCCGCCAGAATGACAAAGCCGATCATCGCGCCGACCAGAAGGCTGTCAAACTGCAACTGGCAGATCAGTGCAACGGCAAGGGCCGCAACGGTTGCCAGCAGTTGAAGCGGATTGATCGACACGGGCTTCGCTGGATTGATATGGCTTTCCGAAGACGGATCAGTCACATAATCGCGCGGTTTGCGATAGGTGATGAAAACCGCAACCAGCATCCCAGCAACAATCCCCATAACCGGCAGGAACATGGCCTTGGGCGCCATATCGGCCGTCATGGAAAGATCGTAGGCCGCGCCAACTTCGTTGACATTGGTCATCAGGATTTCATTGAGGTAAATCGCCCCAAAGCCTGTCGGCAGCAGCAGATAGGAAAAGCTGATCGAACAGGCGAGGATACAGGCAATGGCCCTGCGGTCAATCCGCAGGCGGTTGAAGACTGCCAGAAGCGGCGGGATCATCACCGGGATAAAGGCGATGTGAACCGGCACCAGATTCTGCGAAATCAACGAGCAGAAAATGAAGATCGCAAACAGGAACCACTTAAGGCCCTTTGAGGCACTTTGCGCATCGCTTCCGACACGTGCAGCGATCTTTTGGGCAAACAGATCAAGAATGCCCGAACGTGCAATCGCAACCGCAAAGGCACCGATCATAACATAGGTCATGCCGACCTGTGCGCCGACCAGAAGGTTGTCATTAAGCGCACCGATGGCGGTGGTTGTGTCCATCCCTGCGTGCAATGCGCCAAGCAAGGCGGCGGAAATCAATGCGATAGGTACGGGCACGCGCAAAAGACACAGTGCAATCATGACAACGATGGTCAGCAAGACAGCATTGATGTGGTAATCGACCAGTGCGGCAATGCCATAGATCACGGCCATCACGGTGATGGCGGGCAAGACGCGGGTCAGTCGATAATATCCATTAAAATCAGATCCGGCGGGGGCGCTGCCGGTATCGGTTTGTGTGTGCACAGTCATGTCTCCCCGATTGACTGGTTGGTGGTGGCGCAAAGGTGTTTGCGCATGGCGAGTGAAGACCTGCCGGGGAATTGTTTAAAACAATCCGATGCCAAGACAAAAAACTTAGCGGGAATGACAGCTATGCGATCCGGGGAGTGGGATTTGCAAATGGGAGCCTAAAAAACCAAACCCGCCCGGATTGCTCCGAGGCGGGCTTGGCGCACGGGTCCGATTTTGGCAAGCCAAAACCGATCGTACAGTCACGTTCGAGGAACCCCGAAAGTGAAAAAGACTAGAAGCCTTCGCGCTCGACGCGCTTACGCTCCAGCTTGCGGGCACGACGGATTGCTTCCGCCCCTTCGCGAGCTTTCTTCTCCGACGGCTTTTCAAAGTGGCGACGGAGTTTCATCTCACGGAAAATGCCCTCGCGCTGCATCTTTTTCTTAAGCGCTTTCAGAGCCTGATCGACATTGTTGTCGCGAACGATTACCTGCACGGAAACCACGCTCCTTTCAAAAAAACAAAAACACCCGGATGAGCATCATGCCCTCCGGTTGGTTGCACGGCCTGTATGGCCGTGGGCTTTATATAGTGTAAAGCGGCGCAAAAGGAAAGAGGGAAGGGGTAATTCGCCTATGGCGTTCATTGGGCGATAGGGTTGTGCCCACAATGTGATCCCGGAAGCTCGAGATCGGTTTTGTCTTCCCGGTTTTATTCTATACCAAAAGTAACGGCATCCTGTTGAAAAATATACCCTTGGTGGTTGCGATGCGGGTATAGTGATCGGACACGAACAGTTCAAAACCTTAGGGCAGGGGCGGGGTAGAGCAATGGAAAGCAGTTTGCGGGAGGCGGCAATTGCACATGCGCCGTTCTTTATTGCGGGACCGGGGCAGTCGGATGTGCTGTTCACGATTGTTATCTGGTCTGTCGTTCTGGCGGTGTTTGGCCTTGGCGCGCTTTATCTGAGTTTACACGCGCTGCCCGAAAGATTGGCCCATCACGCCAATCACACCCAGATACAGCTTATCAGTATCCTGACCCTTCTGGCGCTGTTTACCCATAACAACCTGTTCTGGCTGGCGGCCCTGGTGATTGCCGTAGTTCAGGTTCCCGATTTTTATACGCCGATCAATGCGATTGCCGATGCCGTGAAGGCAATGGCAAGGCAGAAGGGGGCAATGAGCGACTCGGGCAAGTCAGAACAGGCTGCTGATAGCGATATCTCGACCGGTACCCCCAGCGTAAAAGAGCAGGAGGACCGTAAAGATGTTTGAACTTATGTTATGTTCCATTTTTACCGTCCTGCCTGATTACCTGATCCGGCGATATGCGCAGGGGAAACGTATCGGCAAGGAAATCACCCTGTTTTCGGTCTGGTACGAGCTGCGATACGGGATTGTCGGCTGTGCGATCCTGACGATTTCGTTGATCACGCTGATTTTTTATTATCACCCGTCAAGTCACAACGTCGCGTCCTTTTATCGGACCCTGACCATTTTGCCGGAAAAGAACGGCCGGGTCGTGGAAATCTATGTCGATAACGATGATCAGGTAAAATCGGGTGATCCGTTATTCCGCCTTGATGACCGTACCGAAACCGAAGCGGCCGAAATCGCCCGGCAGCAGGTGCAGGAAATCCGTGCGCAGATGGCGGTAACGCAGGCCGATCTTGCGGTGGCGAACGGTAACCTTGAAGAAGCACAAGGTGCCTATGAACAGGTACGCGAGGAATTGGCGGTCAAGGCCGATCTTCTGTCACGTGGTACCAATGCGGTTTCACGGCGGGAGGTCGAACGGCTTGAAGTGGCCTTAACCACCCGTCAGGGGGCGGTCAATGCGGCAAAGGCCAACGTCAATGCCGTGGAAACCAAAATGGAAACGCTGTTGCCAGCCCAGCTTGCCAGTGCGGAAGCGTCGCTTCGTTCGGCCGAGGTTGCCCTTGGCAAAACCGTTGTCCGGGCTGGTGTCGATGGCGAGATACAACAGTTTGCATTGCAGATTGGTGATGTGGTTAACCCGTTACTGCGTCCAGCCGGTATCCTTATACCAGCCGAACCCGAGGAGGTCGTATTCCAGGCCGGGTTCCAGCAGGTTTCCGCCCAGGTTGTCAAAGCCGGAATTCTTGCGGAAATGTCGTGTGCGTCGCTGCCGTTTGAAGTAATTCCGATGTTGGTAACCAGCGTGCAGCCGGTGATCGCCGCCGGTCAGTTCCGCCCGACCGACAGATTGCTTGATATCTCGGAACGGGCCGTGCCGGGCACATTCCTTGCCAAAATGATCCCGCTTTATCCTGAGCAGATCAAGGATGTGCCAAGGGGCAGCCAGTGCGTTGCCAATGCCTATACCAATACCCATGCGCAGCTTGAAAACCCGGAAATCGGTACGGGCGAATGGTTGTTCCTGCATATGGTGCAGACGGTCGGGATCGTGCATGCCTTGCTGCTGCGTATTCAGGCGCTGCTCTGGCCGGTACAGACGCTGGTTTTGTCGGCTCATTAGGCGACAGATCACGTGTAGGGGCTTTACAGCCATGCCGTTTTGGTTGGATATAGGGCCATGTCGATCCTTAAAATTGCCCGGATGGGCCACCCGGTTCTGCGCAGGGTCGCAGACCGGGTCGAGAACCCGCTTGATCCCGAAATCCAGCGTCTGATCGCGGATATGAAGGACACCATGAAGGATGCCGGAGGCGTTGGCCTTGCGGCACCACAGGTGTTTCAGTCCAAGGCGATCATGGTTTTTTATGTCCCGGCCTTTCGCAAAAGCGATGATCCCGATGATGCGGAAATACCGTTAAGCGTACTGATCAATCCGGAAATCGAGGCGATTGGCGATGAAATCGTTGATGGCTGGGAAGGATGTCTTTCCATTCCGGGCCTGCAGGGCGTTGTGCCGCGCTGGAACAAAATCCGGTATCGCGGGTTAAATGAGTATGGTGACGAAGTCGAAAGCATTGCCGGCGGGTTTCATGCGCGCGTCGTTCAGCACGAATATGATCATCTGATCGGGGTGATGTATCCCGAACGTATGGAAGACATGACGCTTCTGGGCTTTGCCGATGAATTGCGTGACAATCCGCCCGAAACGACCTTCAGACAGGCAGCATCATCTGGCAAAGGTTCGGATGAAAATGCCGATGACGACAGCAAGGAGGCCTGAATGACCGTTTCCGAAAGCATGAACCGCCTGCGTACACAGCGCGAGGCACTGGTCACGGCAGCACTTGAGCACGTGCCGTTTGACGGCTGGACGATGGCCGCCCTTCGTAGCGGCGCCGAAGACCTTGATCTTGCCACAGGCGAGGTTGACCGTCTGTTCCCCGGCGGTATTCGTCAGGCAATCATTACCTATGTCGAGATGACGGATCGCAAGATGGTCGAGGAACTCGACAAGCTTGATCTGCCATCGATGAAAATCCGTGAACGGATTGCGACCGCGGTCAAAACCCGTCTGTCGCTGGTGGAACATGAAAAGGATACGGTGCGCGCCGCCCTTTCCTATCTAACCCTGCCGCAAAACGTACCGCTTAGCCTGAAGCTGACGCATGGTACAGTCGACAAGATGTGGATTGCCGCCGGTGACACATCGACCGATCACAACTGGTACACCAAGCGGATGCTGCTGGCGGGGGTTTATGGTTCGACCCTTGCGTATTGGCTGGATGACAAATCCGAAGGCCATGCAGACAGCTGGGCTTTTCTGGATCGCCGGATCGGCAATGTCATGCAAATCCCGAAAATCACCGGAACGGTCAAAAAGGCCGGGAAATTTGCCGCGACACCATTCAAGCTTGGCGCGAAGCTGGTGAAATGCATGCCGACGCCCGGTCGGGTTCGCCGCCAGTTCAGCGCATAGAACAGGACAGATTTCGGCCCATTGTTCATACAAAACGCCGCCCCATGCAGGGCGGCGTTTTGCGTTGGATAACAGCGTGATTGCGTCTAGCGCATCAGGAAACTCAGAAGCGTTGTGTCGGGTTTGTTTGCCTGTTCCATTTCGGCGGCAAGATTGATGCTGAACGGCGCGCCAGTATTATTTGCCGGGGCCGCTTTGTCGTCGCGAAGGTCGGCCTCAATCACTTTTGGTTTGGCGGCCAGTGCAACCAGTTCATGTGGCAGATCGCCCATCCACATGCCTTTGCGGTTCTCCTTGGCATGGGCCTGATCGGACAAATAGGTCAGGCAGTTCGGATTGCCATCGCAACTGTTCATGTCGACAATTGCCCAGCCGGCACGCAGCAGCAAACGGTTGATGTCGGTCTGCCCCATGCGACATTCGGTCAGCATCGGGAACAGCTGGGAGTCTGAGACCTGCTGGCAGGCGACCGCATAGTTTTCGATGATGCGGTCAAGCGCCTGTGCGGCAGCCGCACCACATTGAAACTCGACACTGCCCGCCCGGCAGATCATGCCCGGTCGTGGGGCGCGAATGCCAAACAGTTCAACAACCATATTGCCAAACCGGAGCTGATCGCCCTGCAACACATCGGGGAAACCGGCCGCCCCCGGTGCGGCATGGGCGGCATTGTTTGCGCCATGGGCTGATGCAAAGCCGGTCATGATTGCAAGGATGAGAAGAAGTTTTTTCATCAGACTGTTACCCGAAAAGAATTTCCTGCCGGGATAACAGCAAGCGCGATGCCAGTTTGGCAGGAAGAAACTGCCTGCCAGGCGATGTGCCTGTGATGTAACGAAAAATGCCCCGAAACCGTTATGGATCGGGGCATTCATTCAATTTGGTTCAGGGCTGATATCAGGCTTCTTTGGGCAGGACCCAGGTGATATGGCCCATCTTGCGTCCGGCTTTGGCCTCGGCCTTGCCGTAAAGGTGCAGCTTGGCATCGGGCTCGGCCAAAATTGCCTGCCAGTCGTCAATGTCATGGCCCAAAAGGTTTTTCATACGCGCATTGGAGTGATGGGTCGGATTACCCAAAGGCAGGCCGCACACGGCACGGATGAACTGTTCAAACTGGCTGGTGATGCAGGCATCAATCGTCCAGTGACCGGAATTGTGCGGGCGCGGGGCGACTTCGTTTACCAGAACGTCGCCATCGGTGGTGACAAACATCTCGACCGCCAGCAACCCGACAAATTCCATTGCCTCGACCAGACGGGTCGCGATGTCTTCTGCCTTTTTGGCAAGATCGGCGGGAATCTTTGCCGGGGCAATCGTGACATCAAGAATGTGATTGGTATGCACATTTTCAACCGGGCAGAAGCAGGCGGTGTCCCCCTTGATCCCGCGCGCGACGATCACCGAGATTTCGCGTTCGAACGAGATGAAGCCTTCGAGGATGGCCTCGGCACCGTTCATTTCAGCCCATGCGTCGGCAAGGCTGGTTTCATTGGTGATTTTGACCTGACCCTTGCCGTCATAACCCATTTCGGTGGTTTTAAGCACGGCAGGACGGCCAAGTTTGGCAACGGCGGCTTCAAGATCGGCAAGTGAGCGGACGGCGGCAAAAGGTGCCGTGCCGATACCGTTTTCGTTGCAGAAGGTCTTTTCACGCAGGCGGTTCTGCGACAGATGCAGGCATTTCCAGCCCGGACGGACCGGCACCAGTTCGGATAGCAGTTTCACGCTGTCATGGGGCACGTTTTCAAATTCAAACGTCACGACATCGACATCGGCGGCAAAGGCACGAAGCGCATCCAGATCGGTGTAATCAGCCACCGTTGCCTTGGCACAGACCTGTTCGGTCGGGCTGTCGGTTCCGGGGCCGAAAACATGGACCTTATAGCCGAGTTCGGCGGCACAAAGGGCAGCCATGCGGCCAAGCTGGCCATTACCCATGATGCCAATCGTGCTGCCCGGTGCGATGATGCGTGTCGCGAAATCCTGCGTCATTTATTCCTCGAATTCCTTTTCATTCCCCAAGAGGGACGGGCATCGCTGATTTGGACGATGCCAAAGAAAAACGCGCCCATTCGGGCGCGCCTGATGCATTACGGTGCGGGGTCAACCGGTTCTTCGGCGACCGCGTCAGTCTGCTGTGCGCGCCAGTCATCAAGACGCCCGGCCAGTGCATCATCCATCAGCGCCATGATCCCGGCGGCCATCAGGCCGGCATTTTTCGCCCCTGCGGAGCCAATTGCCAGTGTTCCGACCGGAACGCCGCCCGGCATCTGGACAATCGACAGAAGGCTATCAAGGCCTTTAAGCGTACGGCTTTGCACCGGAACACCCAGAACCGGAAGCGGCGTCATGGCCGCGGCCATACCCGGCAGGTGGGCGGCACCGCCTGCACCGGCGATAATCACCTTGAGGCCACGCGACTTTGCGGTTTTGGCATAGTCATACAGGCGATCCGGGGTGCGATGGGCCGATACGATTTTGGTTTCGTAGGGGACTTGCAGCGCATCGAGGACATCTGCTGCATTTTTCATGGTTTCCCAGTCAGACTGGCTGCCCATGATAATGCCGATGACCGGGCGTTGATCGCTCATGCTGGCGGCTCCGTTTGTCGCGCGTTATCAGAAGGCCCGCATTATAGGCAGGAAGGGTGATCATGCAAGCCTGCCCGTCGCCTGATATGGCACTGTTTTCGGGATAATTTTGCGGGGCTTTTCCTGTCGTCGTCAGGTAGCCATAAGGGTAGGTATCTTATCCTTGCCTACAGTTGATAATTTAAGTGAAGTATAAGTATTTTGGGTTTATAGTTATTCATATCAATTTTTATCTCTGTGCAGGTAGCACAAGAGAGGGCAGACATGAAAGTCACGAGACCCGGTTCCGCCACGCCATCATCGATGGCGGCGGGCGATGGACGGTATCCATCCAATCCCTATGCCGCGTACACCTATGGTAGGCCGGTGCGTAAAAAAGGTGCGCCTGATCCCGATCAGCATCAGGTTGATATCGTCAATCGCGATATCCTGAGCGCGGAACCCCCGGTTCCGGCCAATATTCATGACATTGCGGATGTTCTTGGCATTCCCGACGCGCAGGTAACTCCGGCCGTTGAAAAGGCGATTGCGCGGTTGATGCAGCGTGTTAACGGGCTGACCGATAATCTTGCGGAACTGCAACGTCATCAGATTGAACTGACCCGGGCAGAGGGTCGTGACCCGTTCACCAGTGCGTTAAGCCGCAACAGTTTCATGCAGATTGTTGAAAACGAAATGGCACTGGTCGGATCGGACCGGACGACGCGGGCACTTATGCTGTGCGAGATTGCAAATCTTGATGATGTTTTGCAGCGTCATGGCCATGGCTGCAAGGAAGGGGTGTTTACCTTCCTGTACCGGACGATAACCGAATTCATCATGCCACCCCATCAGGTCGGTTATCTTGGCTGCAACGATTTTATCGCGCTGCTTTACAATATGGATGAACAGGATGCCTGGCAGCGTGGCGATGCCATCAGCCGGCGTTTGAAAAAGCATCCGTTTTTCTGGAACGGCAAATACATCACCATTATTCCGGTGTTTGGCATTTATCATGTCAAAGCGGGCGACACCGCCTACGAGGCACTGGTATCTGTGGATTATGCCCTGCGTGCCGAAAAAGAAATGAAATCGGCTCAGTTGCAGCGGATTCCAAGCGGGCTTTGATGTGCCGCGTATGTCGCGATCCGGATAAAGGATTTGGTCTGTAACCCGCGCCCGTTACCAACGGGCGCGCTGCCTTTCAGGCAATAATATCCGGGACCAACTGCGACTCGAGATAAAGAATCTCGTCCTTGAGTGCGAGTTTGCGCTTTTTCATGCGGCCCAGACGCAATTGATCGTGATGGGCCCCGTGGGCCAATTGTTCGATTGCGATATCGAGATCACGATGTTCCTCGCGCAGAAACAGCAGTCTTTTTTCAACCGCGATCTGATTGATTTCGTCCATTTTTGATCCAGCTTGGTTAGCGACGCGAAGAGCCTGTAATACTATCAGAATTCGGGTTGGCAACCCATATGATTTGTAATCGGCTTTATGATTTGGATCGGACAGGACGGAGGATACGGATGCGGATCGGAATTCTGACCAGCGGTGGCGATTGTGCGGGCCTGAATGCGGTTATTCTGGCAGTGGTGCGTCGCGCAGTGCTTGGTTATGGCTGGGACGTGGTTGGTATCCGGCAGGGAACCCACGGATTGATGCAGGACCCGCCGCAGGCCATTGATCTGAACGATTACGTCAATAATGATGGAATGCTGCGCCTTGGCGGTACGATTCTTGGCACCGTTAACAAGGGCGACCCGTTCCATTATCCGATGCCTGATGGCAGTTTTGCCGACCGTTCGGCCGAAGTCATCGCCGGGTATCACAAGCTTGGCCTGGATGCCCTGATCGGGGTTGGTGGGGACGGCAGCATGGCAATCCTGCACCGGTTGGCCGAAATGGGTGGCATCAATCTGGTGGGGATTCCCAAAACCATCGATAACGATCTGGCACTGACGGAATATTCGGTGGGCTTTACCACGGCGGTCAATGTTGCGGTCGAGGCACTTGACCGGTTGCAGCCGACAGCCGCGTCGCATGACCGTATCATGATCCTTGAAGTCATGGGGCGCGATGCCGGGCATATCGCGCTGTTTGCCGGGGTTGCCGGTGGGGCGGATGCGATCCTGATCCCGGAAATGGATTACGATCTTGATGCGCTGACCGAGCATTGCCTGAACATTCGCAAGCGCGGACGCAATCATGCGCTGGTGATCGTTGCGGAGGCGGTCAAGCGCGATGACGGGGCCGCGGTGACGCAAGGTGATGATGGCCAGAAAGCACGCTATGGCGGGATTGGGCACTGGTTGGCTGACGAATTGGGCGCCCGGACCGGATGGGAAACCCGTGTCACGGTACTGGGCCATGTCCAGCGCGGCGGGACACCGTCACCGCGTGACCGGGTGATTGCATCGGCCTTCGGGGTCCATGCGGTGGACCTGATTGCACAGAAAAGTTTTGATCGGGTTGTGGCCTGGTCAAAACGCAAGGTGATCGATGTCGCAATGGCCGATGTGATTGTCGGCCCGCGGCTTGTCGATACCAATGGAACCATGGTATCGACCGCAAAGGGTCTTGGTGCCTATATCGGCCATCCGCCCGAAACAGTTCGCACGGCAAAAACGGTCTGATCAACAGGCCGCATTTACATAAAAACAGACAGGTTGGATATGAACGCTGAGGAAGTCTGGACCTTTACGGTCGAGATGTATGGACGGGACGGCGTTGCACCGTTGTGTCTTGAATTGCAGGAACGATGTGATCTGGATGTGAACATGCTTTTGTTCATGTTCTATCTTGGCCAGAAGGGGCTGGCACCGCATAGCATATCCGCCCTTGAAAATGCCGTGCGCGACTGGCGTGAACAGGTGATTGTGCCGTTGCGCAATACCCGCCGCTTTTTGCGCAATGCGGATTGGGAAAGTGCGCAAAAACTTCGCGCCAAGGTCAAGAATGACGAACTGACGGCTGAACGTATCGAGCAGGAATTGCTGTGTGATGCGGTCGAAACCATCCCGGCGGGTGATCCGATGGCCCCGGCACGGGCTTATTTATCACCCACCCGTTTTGATCTGAGCCAGCCGGAATGCGATGCCGCGCTGGAACAGCTTCGCGCCTGCATGCTGTTAAGCCCGAAAGCGCAATAGGGGCCCCTATTGCTTAATCCGTCTTGCGCGGTTTGCCGGTGACCGGGATGTGGTTTTCGGCGTCCGTATCGCCCCAGCGTGCCGTTTCCGGAAGATCGATATCAAACAGATCGAGAATACGGCCGCAGCTTTGCGTGACCATTTCATCAAGCGATTGCGGGCGCGCATAAAAGGCGGGCACTGGCGGGGCGATGATCGCCCCGTTTTCGGTGGCCAGTGCCATATTGCGGATATGGCCGGCATGCAGGGGCGTTTCACGCGCCATCAGAACCAGACGGCGGCGTTCCTTGAGCATCACATCGGCCGCACGGGCGATCAGATTGTCTGCGACTCCGCTTGCCACCTCGGCCAGGGACTTCATCGAGCAGGGTGCGATGATCATGCCGCGTGCGCGGAACGAACCCGATGCAATCGATGCCCCGATATCCGCATTGTCATGGATGACGTCTGCCATCTCTTTGATATCGCGGATTTTAAAATCGGTTTCATAGGCGATTGTGCGCTCTGCCGCCTTCGAAAGGATCAGGTGAGTTTCGATTGGCGAATTTTTCAGCAACTGTAAAAAACGGATGCCGTAAATCACTCCGGACGCGCCGGTTATGCCAATGATAAGTCGATCCTTTTGAGACATTTTATGTGTTATCCGGGTCACTATTTGAACGATTGCGTCGTCGAAAGACTGGAAATCATATTACAGAATTACTACCATCAAAGCGTGGGCAATGTCAGAACTGAGGAGTAGGCGAATGAGTGTTCAATCCCATGTCGAAGCTCTCACTGCCAAACATGCTGCACTTGAGCAGGAACTCCACCTCGAGCAGCGCCGCCCGGCGCCAGACAATTCCCGTGTCGCAGACATTAAACGCCGCAAGCTCGAAATCAAGGACGAGATAAGTCGAATAACCCATTAGCCGTCAAGAGGATGCTGGCAAAATCCGCACAGCGTGATGGTAAGGCTGTGCCGATTTCCTGAAAAATGCATCTCCTGACGACAGGATCAGTCCCTTCATTTTTTGCCGCCTCCGATTGTCGCCCACAACGAGAGGCGGCATTCTTGTAAGCACCTTTTGGCGTCCCGATCTGTATAGGACAGCATACGCGGAAAGATGTTTTCTGGATTGATTTCAATCCGCAAAAATCCCGGTTTTCCGCCCTCTACCAATGTCTAAGGGGCGTTGGAAATTTAAATCGGTATTATGATGCCGAATTAAGGGTCCGGCCTCTGATCCGGCCCTTGATACAGATCGGGCAGGCGATGTCACAACATTTGCGGATGATGATGTCGCGGTAACGCAGCACACAAGCCAGACGCGTATATTTGGGCAAAGATCCAGACGCGCGGGAGGAAGTTTCACAAATGACGGGTCGCTATCAGGAAATCTATGATCGTTCGATCACGGACAGGGAAGGTTTCTGGGCCGAGGCTGCGGAAAATCTGGTCTGGTACAGGAAATGGGACCGTGTGCTTGATGACAGCAACGCGCCGTTTTATCGCTGGTTCGAAGGCGGGATGGTCAATACCTGTTTTAACGCGCTGGATCGTCATATCGAAAATGGCCGCGGCGAACAGGCAGCCCTGATCTATGACAGCCCGGTCACCAATACGATCGAAACATTCACCTATAACCGGCTGCGCGATGACGTTGCCCGCCTTGCCGGGGCCCTGCATGCCAAGGGGGTGACCAAGGGCGACCGGGTGATCATTTACATGCCGATGATCCCGCAGGCGGCGATGGCGATGCTGGCATGCGCGCGCATTGGTGCGATCCATTCCGTCGTGTTTGGTGGATTTGCATCCAACGAGCTTGCAACCCGGATCAATGATGCGAAGCCCAAGCTGATCCTGAGTGCCAGTTGCGGTATCGAGGGATCACGCGTGATCGAATACAAGCCGCTTCTGGACCGGGCGATTGATCAGGCGAAGCACAAGGTCGAAACGGTCCTGATGTTCCAGCGCGCGCAATGTTCGGCCCCGCTGATCGACGGGCGTGATTTTGACTGGATGGCGGAATGCGCAAAGGCCGCCCCGGCCGATTGCGTGCCGGTGGCAGCGACCGACCCGCTTTATGTGCTTTATACATCCGGCACCACCGGCCAGCCCAAGGGGGTTGTGCGCGACAATGGCGGGCATATGGTGGCGCTTAACTGGTCGATGAAGAATATCTATGATGTCGAGGCCGGTGATGTGTATTGGGCGGCATCCGATGTCGGCTGGGTCGTCGGGCATTCCTATATCGTTTATGCGCCGCTTCTGGCCGGATGCACGACGGTGATGTATGAAGGCAAACCGGTTGGAACGCCGGATGCCGGGGCGTTCTGGCGGGTGATATCGCAGCATCGGGTCAAGGTCCTGTTTACCGCACCGACCGCGTTCCGGGCGATCAAGCGCGATGATCCCAAGGCCGCGTTGATGGCCAATTATGATCTTTCGTGCCTGAAGGCGCTTTATCTTGCCGGGGAACGATCCGACCCCGATACGCTGCACTGGGCCGAAGACAGCCTTGGCGTACCGGTGATCGACCATTGGTGGCAGACCGAAACCGGCTGGTCGATCTGTGCCAATCCGCGCGGCATTGAGATGCTGCCGATCAAATATGGATCGCCGACGGTTGCGGCCTGTGGCTGGGACGTGCAGGTGGTGGATGAAGGCGGCAAGCCGCTTGAACGCGGCAAGATCGGCGCACTGGTGGCCAAGCTGCCCCTGCCGCCGGGAACATTGCCGACCCTTTGGCAGAATGATGATCGGTTCAAAGCGGCCTATCTTGAAGAATTTCCGGGCTATTACGCCACCGGGGATGCCGGTTTCATCGATGAGGACGGCTATGTCTATGTCATGTCGCGAACCGATGACATCATCAATGTCGCGGGGCATCGGCTGTCGACCGGGGCAATGGAAGAAGTGCTTTCGGGGCATCCCGATGTTGCCGAATGTGCAGTGATTGGCGTGCATGATGACCTTAAGGGGCAATTGCCCCTTGGTTTCGTGGTTCTGAAATCCGGGGTGGACCGCCCGCATGAGGCGATCATCAAGGAAGTGGTTGCCATGGTCCGTGATCAGATCGGACCGGTTGCGGCGTTTAAACAGGCCACCATCGTGGATCGCCTGCCCAAAACCCGGTCGGGCAAGATCCTGCGCAAGACCATGCGATCCATCGCCGATGGCGAGACCTACAACACCCCGGCAACCATTGATGATCCGGGCATTCTGCCGGAAATTGCCGAGGCCCTGAAAGATATCGGTTACGCCAAATCAGCGTGATCCTGACGGGATGAAAACTCCCAATGCCCGGACAAGTACGGGTCAACTTGACCGCCCGCCGGATTTATCCTGCGGGCGGCTTTTATTGGGCTGGGGACGGAGTTCATAACATATTGAAAAACAAATCATTTTCTGGGGAGTGAGTTTTTATCGGAAGTTTTTTCGAGTTTTCGGAAAAATGTTCTTGATTTGTTCTTTTATTTGTGCCATAAAGACAAAGTCAACGGGACAAATGCACCCGGATCAAAAACCCGCAAAGCGTCATGCGCTTTTGCGGGTTTTTGCGTTTCGGGCCGGGAAGACAGGAAAGTGACGATGATTGTTCAGCGATATGAGAGGCCGAGAGGGCGACGGAGACGTCACCAAAGGGGCATTGATGGCGGATGGAAAAATCATTACGGGGGACGTGCGTCCGGGCGGTGACGTCCGATAGCCTCGATAAGTTTCGGGGGGTATTTGCGAAAAACGGTTGGTAATCATGACGGGAGAAATGTGTCCTTCGGGCATGGGGACGTGCCGGAAGTGTGGGCGGGGCGAGTGAGGCAAGTTCGGCCTCGGCGGCGATGGTGACGGTGATGGTTGCAGCAGGGCCGAATTGCGACTGGATGAGATCGCCAGGGGCGACAGATCCGTCGGTGCCAGATGGCCAAGCCGCGAAATCGTCAGGCAGCCAGACCATGCGAATACCGGGCAGGGGATTTGCCAATTGCCCATCCTGCGTCACGTTCGACAAGCCCGACCAGTCTGGCAAGAGCGGTATGGTGGGGGGCAGACCGTGGGAGCCGAGTAGGCCAGACCGGACCGGAGACGATACCTCCGAAAAGTTTGGCAAGGGCAGCATCGAAAGGCGGGACAGGCAGATTGACGAAGGTACGGATCAGACCGCCGGGGCATTCAGGCCAGATCGGATTGTCAGACCATTCGACTGCCCGGCGGATCGATCATCTTTGCGCAAGGCAGCGATAACTTGGTCATGGTCAGCACGCTTTGCGGAGAAGTCCGGCATGGAGCCCGCTGTCGGACCTGCCGTGACGTTGGGCGATCGGGGGGCGATCAGGGGGCGAAAGTGCCAATCAGGATAGGTTGTCCGTTGGCTGTTCCGTTGCCCCGGTCAGGTTTGTTGGCTGGGGCATGGGGCAATCTGAGTGCCCGCGGATTTGATTTGCGGGTGGCTTTTACGAGGGATGCCTATCAGGCGATGGGGGCCGGGCGGGGTTCGGAGCTTTGCGGTCGTAGGAGCAGGTAAAGCCACATGGCAGCCCCACAGGCACAGGCCAGCAGGGCGATGGAAAGCCAAAGCGCGCCGGTGGGACCCCAATGTGTGATGGCGCGTTCGTAAAGGCTGGGGGCGAGGGCCGAGAGGATGAAGCCCGGTACCAGCAATCGTCCGACCTGGTGGCCGTATCGGGCATTGCCGAAGATCATCAGGGGAAGGGTTCCGCGTGTGATTGTCAGGACGCCGTTTGCAGCCCCGTAAAGCAGGGTGAAGGTCATGGCGGCAAGCGCAAACTGATCCCCCCAGAAGGCAAGGACAAAGCACAGCGGCAAAACGGCGGTTGCAAACAATGTCAGACTTGCCGGGGCGATGCGTTTGCCAAACAGGATTTCGGCGGCACGCGCCGCGGATTGGCCGATGCCACGCAGCGATGCGGCATTGATCGCGGCGGCGGTGGTTAAGCCAAGTCCGATCAGGATGGCGATCATGTGGGCCGACATCGCGGCATTCACGACATTGAGCAGGGTGACGATCACGGCGTACAGAAAGCCGCACAGGCGTTGATGGGTTGCCAGTCCGTGGTCATCGGTATCATCGGTGTCATCGGTCGGGTTGGTGCCGGTTCCAGTTCCCGTTCCCGAAGGTGCGCCATGTCGGGCATCGGGGATGGCGGCATACATCGGGACGGTCAGAAGGGCAAAACCGGCATAGGCGACAAGGGCGATTGTGATGCCGAATTCCGACTGGATCAAATGGCCGAGCGGCCAGAAAACGGTTGAGGCCAGGCCGCCAAAAAGCGTGATCTGCCCCATCGCCCGTCTGGCATCGCGCCCGCCAATCCGGGCGAGGGTTGCAAAGGCCGCATCATAAAGCGTGGCCCGCATGGCAAGTCCAAGGATGATCCAGCCGATGAAATGCAGCACCTGCTGATCGGCGAATGCAAGGATCAGACAGCCAAGGGCATTGAGGCATGACCCCATCGTCATGATGATCCGCCCGCCGTGACGGTCTATCATCCTGCCGCAAAAGGGCGAGACGACCGCCATGGTCAGAAGGCTTAGCGAAAAGCCTGCATAAACCACGCTGCTGGACCAGCCGTGATGCTGGGCGATCATGGTTCCAAAATTGCCAATCAGATAATAGGCCGTGCCCCAACTGATGAGCTGCCCCAGTCCCAGCTTTATGACAAGCGCGCGGGTGATCATTTATCGGCCGGGCCGGGGATGAGCGGCTGATCGGAACCAAGCGGGCGTTGCATCAGAACCGAGTCCAGCCACGTGCCGAACTTGTAGCCGACATTATGGAAGGTGCCGGTCATGTCGAAGCCGAATTTCCGGTGCAGGGCAATGGATGCGTGGTTTTTGCTATCACCGATGGCGGCAACCATCTGCCGCCACGGACCGGCCTCGCAGCGTTCGAGAAGGGCCGCCATCAGGGCCGCCCCGATCCCGTTACCGATGCAATCGGGCGCGACATAGATCGAATTTTCCACCGTGTGGCGATAGGCCGAACGCGGGCGATAGAGACTGGCATAGCAATAGCCGACGACGACATCATCCCGCAGGGCGACCAGATAGGGCAGGCCATAGCCACGAATGGCATCAAAGCGATTGGTGATTTCGGTCTCAGACGGCGGGATTTCTTCGAACGAGGCGGTGCCGGTCAGAACATGGTGGCGGTAAATCGCGGTGATGGCGGCAATGTCGGAAGGGTCGGCATCGCGTATGGCGAGATCGGACGTTTTGGCGGCGGCGGGCAGCGTATCGGTCGACATTGATCGGGATTCCATATCAGAGATTAACTGTATGGCGTGACATTAGCCGGTCATCTGAAATAAGATAAGATTTGTATTCTTATGCAAATCATAAGGAATAGTTTTATATGCGTGGCCTTAACCTTGATCAGGTGCATGCCTTTGCCGATGTGATCGAGCTTGGCAGTTTTTCAGCCGCCGCCGCACGGCAGAATTTAAGCCAGCCTGCGATCAGCCAGCAGATCCGCCAGCTTGAAGACCGTCTTGGCGTGCGGTTGATTGAACGCGTCGGCAAACGCGCGATGCCAACACCGGCCGGGCAGGCCTTGCTGGATCGGGTGGGGGAGATTGATGCGTCCGTTCAGAACGCCCTGGATGCGGTGGCGGGATTTGCCAGCGGCACGGTCGGGCAGGTGCGCATCGGGACCGGGGCGACGGCGTGTATCTATTTCCTGCCAAAGGTTCTGGAACAGTTGCAGCGCCGTTTCCCGAAGCTGGAAATCATTGTTCGCACCGGCAATACCAGTGACGTTCTGAAATCGATTGAGGAAAACAGCCTTGATATCGGGCTGGTGACATTACCCGCCAGCGGGCGCAGTCTGGATATCGTGCCGGTTCTGACTGATCCGTTTGTCGCGATCTTTCCCGAGGGGATGGATGTGCCCGATCTGGTCCGGCCGGCTGATCTGGCAGATATTCCATTGGTTCTGTATGACCGCGGTGGCCAGACACGCACCATTGTTGATGACTGGCTGCGTGCGGCAGGTGTTGCCGGGCATTCCATCATGGAACTGGGCAGTGTCGAGGCGATCAAGGAACTGGTGGGGGCCGGGTTGGGGGCAACGATTTTGCCCGCGATGGGCGCACGGTTGGGCCGCACACAGTTCCCGATCAAGACCCGCAAGCTTGCCCCGGACCTTGCGCGCCGTCTGGCGCTTGTGGTCCGGCGCGACAAGGTGATGGGAAGCGGGTTGCGCGAAGTCCGCAACGGATTGATTGCGGCCGCGCGGGACTGGACGGGGCCTAGTGTCAGCTAGTCTTCTTCGGGGACGAAGAAGGTCGGGAATTCGGCATTCGGTTCGGGGATATGCAGGGCAACCCCGTGTTTTTCGATCATCTGAATGATGGCATCGGGCGGTGGGCAATCGGTAAAGAAGGCGGTTACCTGTGTGACGGAGCCGCCACGCACCACGGCATTCCGCCCGAATTTGGTATGATCAGCGACCAGATAGGTCTGGCGCGAATTGGTCAGAATGGCGGAACGCGCACGGACTTCCTGTTCGTCAAAGTCGAGCAGGCTGCCATCGGCATCAATGCCGCCAACACCGAAAATGCCGTAATCGACCTTGTAGCTGTTAAAGAATGCCTCGACCTCTGGCCCCAGAACATCGCGGTCGCGATTGCGCAACCGGCCGCCAATCAGGGTGACGTCAAAGCTGTCATTGGTGGCGGCGACATAGGCCACATTGAGGTTGTTGGTAAAAATCCGCAAACCGCGATGCTGCAAAAGCGCACTTGCGACTAGTTCCGGTGTGGTGCCGATTGAAAAGAACAGCGATGCGCCATCGGGAATGGCGCGCGCGACCAGTGCCGCGATCTTGCGCTTTTCATTCACATGCAAAACCTTGCGCGCCCGATAGGCGATGTTTTCATGTTCAAGTGCCGGTTCAACCCCGCCATGGCGACGGCGCAGCAATCCTTCGTCGCAAAGGGCGTTTACATCGCGTCGAATGGTTTGCGGGGTTACCTGAAAACGTTCGGCAAGCTGTTCAATGGTCTTGAAACCGTCAGCGCGGACAAGTTCAACGATACTGGCCTGACGTTCAGTCGGACGTTTTTGCATGAGATGCTTCTTTGGCGATTGTTTTGCGGTTTTTGTTTAAGCGAATGTTATGGCGTGTTCATTTCAGGAATATTACCGTTTCACGGCATTCATATGAAACAAAACATATTCGCTTTTAGGTTGGTCACCAAAGAGAAAAGGCCGCCCGGTTGGGGCGGCCTTTGCATCGATCAGGAGCGGAACAGGTTTTCTGCTGCTTCCATGTAATCGGATGTTTTGGGTTCTTCTTTCTTGCGATCGTCCTTCTTGCCGGGATAATCCGGTTCCGGGTTGATCTGCAATTCTTCGGGCAGCGGATCAGGCTCGACATTCTTGACGACCTTTTCCGGGTTCTTGCTACGCGCGATCACGACCTGTTTTTCAAGATCAAGTTCGATGCAAAGACCCATGGTCACCGGGTTGCGCGGCGTCAGGTTGGCCGAGTTCCAGTGCGTACGATCACGGATTTTGCCAATCGTATCCTTGGTGGTGCCGATCAGTTTGCAAATCTGCGCATCCGAGAGTTCCGGATGGTGCTTGAGCAGCCACGCGATTGCATTCGGGCGATCCTGACGTTTGGAAACCGGGGTGTAACGAGCCCCTTTGCCATGTGCGCGCGGACGCGGCAGATCGGACTTTGCCATTTTCAGCAATGCACGCGGATCGGCTTCGCAGCGGGCGATCTCGTCTTTGGTCAACTGACCATTGGCAACCGGATCAAGGCCGACAATCCCCTGATTGACATCGCCATCGGCGATGGCCTGAATTTCCAGTTCATGCAGCTCGGTAAAGGCTGCAATCTGCCGGAACGACAAGCCGGTATTGTCGATAAGCCATACGGCCGTTGCTTTGGGCATGAGGGGCTGAGCCATAATTCCTCCTGTTTACTCTTTCTCATCTGGAGACCGGCGATGGGATGAACCCCAAAAACGCGGGAATATTTGCCCCAGAATATAATCTGTTTTGGTGTTCCGGCAACGCTGCAAAGGCAACCCAAAGTGGGTGCCGCGCGTCGCTGGAACCGCCACAGCGCTCTTTTCGATCAATGTGCGGTTAAAAGCAACAATCTGTTGCAGGTTATCGAAAAGAATATTTCTTTTCGTCCCGCAATCAAAGGCCAGTTGCCGGGAAAGGGTGAAGCCGGTACTGACCGAATATGCCTTCAACCCCGATCCGTAAACGATCAAGGCACTTCCAGTACCACTTTTCCAACATGTGCGCCACCCCGCAAAATGTCGTGTGCGGCCTGGGCTTCATTCATTGGCAGGGTTTGGTAAATGACCGGTTTGATCGTGCCGTTTTCAAATAGCGGCCAGACCTGCTGGCGAAGTTTGCCTGCGATTGCGCCCTTGTTGGCAACCGGCTGGGCGCGCAGGGTTGATCCCATCAGGGTCAGGCGTTTTAACAGAAGTGGGGTAAAGTTGGTTTCGGTCTTGGGTCCGTTCAGGAAGGCGATGATCAGAATCCTGCCTTCCATCGCAGCCGCCTTGAAATTGCGGCTGACATAATCGCCTGCGACCATATCAAGGATGACATCCGCCCCCTTGCCGCTGGTTGCGGTTTTTACCTCTTCGACGAAATCCTGTGTTTTGTAGTTGATGGCGATGTCCGCGCCAAGATCAAGACAGGCCTGGCATTTTTCATCGGTGCCCGCCGTTGTGATCACGCGCGCGCCAAATGCCTTGGCAAGCTGGATCGCGGTTGTGCCGATCCCAGATGTCCCGCCATGGACAAGGAATGTTTCGCCCTGTTTCAGCCCGGCCTTGTCGAACACATTATGCCAGACGGTAAAGAAGGTTTCGGGAAGGGATGCTGCTTCTGTCATGGAAAGACCGGCCGGGATCGGCAGGCATTGCGCGGCGGGGACGGCGGCATATTGGGCATAACCGCCGCCGGTGACCAGGGCACAGACGCGATCACCGATTTTCCATTGCGTGACATCGGGGGCGGTGGCGACAATTTCGCCCGAAAGCTCCAGCCCCGGGATTTCCGACGCGCCGGGGGGCGGCGGATACATCCCGGCCACCTGCATCAGATCGGGCCGGTTGACGCCGGCGGCATGAATGCGGACCAGAACCTCGCCCTTTGCGATTTCCGGCATCGCGACCTTGCCAGCGGCAAGATACCGGTTCTCGCCGTCGATACGGATTTCGATTGCCTGCATGTCTTTGGCAAGGTCCGGGGCAAGGTCTGGCAAGGTCATGACAAAACTCCATGGCGAATGATAAATTCGGTCACTATGTAATAGCGGGAAAAACGCCAAGGGCAAAATGTCAAAGGAGGATGACTGTGGAAGAAGACGACCTGCAAAAACCTTTGGCCGCGATGTTCGGCCTGCCGCGGAACCTTGACGGAATGTCGATTGAAAACCTTGTCGATTATCGATCCGCCCTTGAACAGGAACTGGTGCGCGTCGACGCGGCAATGGAGCATCGCAATGGCGTGCGTGCCGGGGCCGAGGCACTTTTCAAGAACTGACGGGACGGGTGCGCCAAAACATTAAACGTGAGGATATATTTTTAAACCTCCGGTTAATTGAATGTTAAACTTCCCGTCTTATATATGAGTAGTGGGCCAGAGCTTGGCCCCTTGTCGAACGTGATGTTTCGATGCCTCCCTGTTAAACTGAACCGCCCAAATTCAGGGCGGTTCTTTTTATGTTTTCGCCTTCTACGTACTGTTTATACGTATTTCGGTACGTATTAATACGTACTGTCATATTTCCGACATTAATTACCTTGACCCCTTGCCAACCGCTGGCTAGAGTTCGGCCACAAACAAGATCAAGAATAACAAAAAAGTCCGGCAAGTTTAGCAGGTTGAGGCAAGGCCGCCCTTTGGGGCGGTCTTTCTATTTCGGGGCAAATTCAGGGCAAATTCTGGCGGATGCTTGAAGCCCGGTCTCCGTTTCCCATATAAGCGGTATGGCAAATAAGGATCACCCGACCGAGATCGGGCACCCCTATCAAAGCAACTTCGCGATCGTTCCTTTTTCGCGAACCTATGACGAGGCTTTCACCCTTCTGGTGGAGGCGCGTAATTACCTTTCAGCAAACCGCACGGCATCGCGTCGTGGTCTTCACAACAGCGTCAAGATGAACCAGTTCATCGAGGAAATGCGCATGACCAGCCGCCTGATCCGGGCGATGGCATGGCTGCTGGCAGTGCGTGCGGTTGAAGAGGGCGAAATTGATTGGGAAGATGCCGTTGATCTTGATGATCTGATGGTTGATCTGCAAATCTGTGTTCGTGGCGATTGCGACGAAGCAACGGGATTCCCGCCAGCCCTTCTTGATCTTATGGAACGTGCCCATTCACTTTACATGCGTACCGCCCGCATGGAACTTCAGGTCGCCGCACGCTGTTCAGCCTGACCACGTTTGGCCGCTTTACGAGGGTAGGTAGGGGATGTTTGCCTGCGTGCGTGTGATAATGTCAGTCAGGCGCGCGAGGTGGCGGCAAAGACTTCGATCGGTTCGGCAAAGCCCTTCATCTGGCGTGTGCCTTTTGATGTGAAGGCCGCCCGGCTGCCGGCGTAGGTATCCTTGACGTTCTGTGATACCAGAATTTCATCACCACCGGCCTGTGCACAGACACGTGCCGCAAGCTGCACCACGCTGCCAAACAGGTCGTTTTCTTCGGTAATGGCTTCGCCGGCATTGATGCCGATGCGAATCTGGAATTTCAATTCATCACGGCCGTTATGCTGGGCCATGTTGCGCTGGATCTCGATGGCGGCTTCGACGGAGCTTGCAGATGACGGGAACACGGCCATGATGCCGTCCCCCATATGCTTCACTTCCTTGCCGTAATTGTTGATCAGCGCGGTGCGTACGATCTGGTTGTGGATATGCACCATCTGCTGTGCGCCGACATCGCCCAGTTGCTGCGTCATCTGGGTGGAATTGACGATATCGGTGAACATCAGCGCATGCAGCTTCTTGCCGCCAGCAGCAGTTGGTGCGCCGGTCGGCTTTTCGGTCCAGGCCGCAATGGCGCGGGATACCGATGTGGTGATGCTGCGCTCGTCCTTCATATAGGCGTCCATCGAGCTTCTGCCCGCGCCATACATATCCTTGTATTTTGGCTCCAGAATGTAGCTATCGACATTCTTGCAGAACGTGTCGGCCATGCTGCCGGTCGCACCCAGGGCGGAAATGCAGTCCTTCAGGACGCTGCGTCCCTGCCGTCCCTCGAGGGCGTTCTTTTCGCTACAGGCATCGCAGGCACCGGCAACGTAAAGATTGACGCCGAATTTATGATAGGCGTCCATGTTCGGAACCGTGCGCTTGATGGCTTCGATCGAACCGGCGATGAAGGATTTCATGACCTCGCGCGTGGCCTGAAGTGCGGGCGTCACGGCCATTGGCTGATCGGGGATGCCGTCATCGCGCTGTTCGGATGCGGATTTGGTATCGTCGGTTTCATCCGCGTCATCCGCGCCCGTATCAGGCGTTGCTTCATTTTCAGAACGCGCAGCCTCGGCCGCCATTTCGGCAAAACCGCCTGAGAGGGATGGTCGGCCCGGTGATGCCGTCTTGCGCACGGCTTTGACCGGTTGCCGGGCGACGGGTTGCTGCACCGGTGCGGTGCGTGCCTTGCCCTTGAACCTGCGCGTGATGCTCATCAGCATCGGTGTCGCGCTGGCAAGGAAGCCGACAATGAAGGATATGAAATTGGCTTTGTCATAAAAGCCCTGACTGATAGAAACACCCATACGCGGCAGGTATTCAAGCCCGTGCGAGGCACCAAGCATTGCGGCCAGACCAATGGCAATCGCAATGCAAAAGGCCATCATCAGTTTCAGAACCACGCCAACCAGACTGGGGTTTTCATCCCGCGCCGCAGGCTTTGCCTTTGGGCGGATCGGTTTCGGGCCCGGGCTTGAAACCGGTTCGGGTTCGACCGCGGCCGGGGCGGGGGCACGCACGGGGGCAGGGCGCGCCGGGGCTGCCTGTGCCTTTTCCAGGGCACCGCTTTGGCGCGTTTCATAGATGACGTATTCGTCAGCCGCATTATTGGTGTGGTTATAGACTTCACGAATGACCTTGACGGCGGAGACATGCGCCATCTTCTCAAGCGAGCGCGCTTCTTCCTCGGCCTGCTTTTTCTGCGCACCGGTAAAGTGGGCGTGAATCTGCCAACGCCCTGAGCGGTCTTTAACATAGACCTCATAGCTGACCTGGGTGCGCGCGATCACCTGGTTCATTCGATTAGCCCAGTCTTCCTGACACTAGGGGGACCCCTTCCCCGATACCGGCGCGGTATAGCGCCGGTTGAAGATTATGGCAAGAAAATGTCCGGATGACCATTAAATATGCCTAATGCCCCCGTATAGCTGGGTTGCACGTCATCCTGATTTTGCATCCGGAAAAGAAAAACGCCCGCAGCATCGTAAAGACGCTAGCGGGCGCTGATCCCATAGATCGCCAGAAAGGCGAACTTTGCTTAGTTACCGATATTGAAACCGGCGAAGCGTTTTTTGAACTTCGCGAGCTGACCGCCGCTGTCGAGCAGACGATGAACACCAGTCCAAGCCGGATGGCTTTTCGGATCGATGTCAAGCTTCAGAACGTCGCCCGGATTGCCCCAGGTCGATTTGGTGGTGAAGCTGCTGCCGTCCGTCATCTGAACGGTGATTTCATGGTAATCGGGATGGATGTCTTTTTTCATCGCCTATCACTCCGGAATTTGAAGCGCGGTGTATAAGGTAAAAAATCGACCTATGCAACCCCTGTCTCCGGGAATTCTTGGATAAACCGGGATTAAGGGGGGCGACCGGCATTTTTGATCCCGGTTTATGGTGATATTGCACACTATTCGGGGCATTAATCCGCATCATCTGCATGATGCAGACTTGCGCGAGACTCTTTATATAGTATGGTGCGCCAGCATATAGAATTGTCGCCTTGCCAGGGGGCGTTTAGCCCCTTTTGACAGACGGAGTGTTGATCGTGGCCCTTGATGAAACCCGCTTCCATCAGCTTGCTGATGACACCATTGAAACCCTTTCGGATCATATTGATGACGAGATGGGGGACGATATTGATGTCGATCTGCAATCGGGAATCCTGACGATCGAACTCGACTCGGGTGAACAGTTCATCATCAATAAACACGGCCCGAACCGCCAGATCTGGATGTCCTCGCCGGTCAGTGGTGCCAGCCATTATGATTTCGATGAAGACAATGAAAGCTGGACGTCCACCCGTGGCTCGACGACGCTGACCGATCAGCTTTCGGCTGATCTTGCGGTCAAGACGGGGCGGCGTCTTGATCTCGACTGATCGGGACCCGGAATTGGCAGGAAAAGCGTAAACTGGAAGGTTGCCGTGGCATTGAATCCCCGTACTTCACCCCGTCTTGCAGACAGGGACTCCAGTCGTAATTTTTCCGCTCTTCGCGCCATTATCCCCTTTGTCCTGCCCTATCGCTTGCAGGTGGCCGGTGCAATGGTCGCACTGGTGATTGCCTCTGGCACGGTTCTGGCGCTTGGCAGCGGGTTGCGCATGCTTGTCGATCGGGGATTTGCCGATGGCAATGCCGACCTTCTTGATCAGGCGCTTTTTGTTCTGTTTGCAGTCACCCTTCTGATGGCCGGGGCAAGCTATGCGCGATTCTTTCTGGTGTCGTGGATCGGAGAGCGCGTGGTTGCCGATATCCGTTCGGCGGTTTATGCCCATATCATCCGGCTTGATCCGGGTTTCTTTGAAGTCACCCGTACCGGTGAAGTTCTTTCGCGCCTGACGACGGATACGACCCTTTTGCAGGTCGTGATCGGATCAAGTGTGTCGATCGCGCTTCGCAATATCCTGATGTTTGTTGGTGGCCTGACCATGCTGGCGGTGACCAGCCCCAAGCTGACGGCACTTGTTCTGCTCGTCGTGCCGCTCGTGGTTGTGCCGATCATTGGCTATGGGCGGCGGGTGCGCCGCCTGTCGCGCGAGGCACAGGACCGCATCGCCGATGTCAGTGCCTTTTCCGAAGAATCGCTCAATGCGCTGCGCACCGTGCAGGCCTATACCCACGAAAAGATCGAAAGCGACAAGTTTGACGGCTTCGTCGAAGGGGCGTTCAAAACCGCGATTTCGCGTATTTCGGCGCGGGCGCTTCTGACCGCGGTTGTCATTGTCATGGTCTTTGGCGCGGTGGGCACGATCCTGTGGATCGGCGGGCATGATGTGCTTGATGGCACGATTTCGGCCGGCGATCTTTCCGCCTTTGTGTTTTATGCCATCGTGGTTGCGGGCTCGGTCGGCGCGATCAGCGAAGTGATCGGTGATCTGCAGCGTGCCGCAGGGGCGGCTGAACGCCTGATGGGGCTGCTTGAAACCAAACCGGCCATTGCCGCACCGGCAAACCCGGTGCAGATGCCCGAAAAGCATCTTGGCCATGTCAGTTTTGAAAACGTCACTTTCCATTACCCGGCGCGCCCGGATCGTTCGGCTCTGACCGGTTTTTCGCTGCAGGTCAAACCGGGGGAAACCGTGGCGCTTGTCGGCCCGTCCGGTGCCGGTAAAACGACGGTGTTCCAGCTTTTGCTGCGATTCTATGATCCGGCAAGCGGGGTTATCAAGGTTGATGATGTCGATATCCGCACCGCCGATCCGGTATCGGTCCGCGAACGGATCGGTCTTGTGGCGCAAGACCCGGTGATCTTTGCCGCCAATGCGTGGGAAAACATCCGCTATGGCCGCCCGGATGCGTCCGATGAAGATGTCCGGGCCGCCGCCGATGCCGCCCATGCGACAGAATTCCTTGATCGCCTGCCGGACGGTTTTGACAGCTTCCTTGGTGAAAAGGGTGTGCGTCTTTCGGGCGGGCAGCGGCAGCGCATCGCGATTGCACGTGCGATCCTGCGCAATCCGTCGGTCCTGTTGCTGGATGAAGCCACCAGTGCGCTGGATGCCGAAAGCGAACAGGTGGTTCAGAAGGCGCTTGAAACCATCATGAAAACCCGTACCACGCTTGTGATCGCGCACCGCCTGGCGACTGTGCTGCATGCCGACCGGATCGCGGTGATTGATGATGGCAAGCTGATTGCGGTGGGGACCCATCAGGAGCTTCTGGAATCCAGCCCGCTATATAGCCGACTTGCCAAATTGCAGTTTGAACGGGATGCGGCCTAGGCGGAACAACCGGGTATGGATTAAAAACAAAGGGCGGTCCCATGAGGCCGCCCTTGTCACATTTCCAAGGGGATTAAAGCCGCCCCCTAAAACCCAAGTCGATCCGCCAGACTGTGCCATTTCATGATCGCGGGCAGGAACCATGGATGACCGGTATAGAACGGGCGGGTCTTGAAGGGGAATTCTTCAAAGATTGTGTAGCCTTCGGCCTGATCAAGCACCTTTTGCGCAATCTTGCGTCCGAAGTAATTCGCCCGTCCCACGCCCGATCCGCAATAGCCCATGGCATAATGCATGCCATCCATTACCCCGATATGGGGGACATGATCGAACGTGTAGGCGATTTTGCCCGACCAGACGTAATCAAGCTTTGCGTTTGAGAGCTGTGGGAACAGGCGCGTCATGAAGTTTTGCAGGTATTTATGATATATCTGCGGGCAATCACCATAACCAAGCGACCGCCCGCCAAACAGGATGCGTTTGCCATCGGGGGAGGGGCGGTAATAGACCGAGAGACGTTCGGTGCTGCCGTGACAGCGCAGTTTGGGGGATACCGACCGGATGACGGATTCCGGCAATTCTTCGGTGGCGATCATCGCGGATCGGATCGGAATCAGGCGGCGTTTGAATTTACCAAACGGCCCGCCCGTATAGCCGTTGGTCGCGATGATGACATGATCGGCGGTGATCTTTTTGTCATCGATGCTGACGATGAACTGGCTGTTGTTTTTGATCACCTGACGTACCGGACTGTGATCAAACAGCAATGCCCCGTCGCGCTTTGCAATTTCACACAGGCCCTGAAAAAGCTTGGCCGGATGAACCGCACCATCGGTCGGATAAACCACGCCGCCATAATAGGCATCTGACCCGACTTCCTCACCCTGTTGGGCGCGGCTGATTTCAATTGCGGGGAAGTCGACGATCTTGGCGATTTCGCTGGCCTGTTCGATCAGACCGGCATAGTGAGCGGGGTGACTGGCGCCGCGAAAACGGCCGCATATCTGAAGGTCGCAGTCGATCTGTTCGTCGCGAATGAAATTCACCAGCCAGTTAAAGGCAGACAGACTTTCGCGGATCGTGGCGTGAACCTGTTCGCGGCCATATTGGCGTTCAAGGCCATTTTCACCGAGTTTGCTAAAGCTCGGACCAAGCATCCCGCCATTGCGGCTGCTGGCACCGTTGCCGAACGCGTCGGCTTCGAAAACAACGACCTTCTGCCCTGCGCGGGCAAGGGTGATGGCCGCGGAAATGCCGGTATATCCCCCGCCGATAATTACGGTATCGGCACGGTCGGGAAGATCGCGACGGTTGATCAATGCTTCTGTTTTTTCCGGCACGATGGCCGCCTGCCAATAAGGCGCATGGATATAGTTCGATGAATGTTTTGCCAACATCTCGATGTGTTCCGTTTCAGGGCGTGTATCGGGGATTAGGAGACTAGGACCTAAAGAATGTGATCAAGGAACTCCCGCGTGCGATCCCATTGCGGATGCAAGAGGACCTGCTCAGGTGGGCCGACTTCAACAATTTCGCCGTCCTGCATGAAGACCACGCGGTCCGCAACCTGACGGGCGAACTGCATTTCGTGGGTGACACACACCATGGTCATACCGGTTTCCGCCAGTTTAACCATCACATCAAGCACCTCCTTGACCATTTCCGGGTCCAGGGCAGATGTCGGTTCATCAAACAGCATGATTTTCGGATCCATCGCAAGTGACCGCGAAATCGCAACGCGCTGCTGCTGGCCGCCGGAAAGCTGCCCGGGGAAGCGATCCGCAAGATGCTCGATACCAACACGTTCAAGCAATCCCATGGCGATATCACGGGCTTCGCTTTCGGTTTTCTTGCGCAACCATGTCAGGCCAAGCGTGCAATTCTGTAGAACCGTGAGATGGGGAAACAGATTAAAGTTCTGAAATACCATGCCCATGGTTTGATGAATGAAACGGTCGCTTTTCTGATCGCGGGCAAGTTCCTGCCCAAAGACGCAGATCCGGCCCTCCTGATATTCCTCAAGATGATTGAGGCAGCGGATCAAAGTGGACTTGCCGGAGCCAGAGGGGCCGCAGACAACCATGATCTCCTGCTCGCCAACGGTCAGGGAGACGTCACGCAATGCATGATAGGATCCAAACCATTTGTTCAGGTTATCGATTTCAATGGCCGGACGGGACAGTTTACCTGCCGGTGCCTGAGGGGCGGACAGAGTCATGAGCGATGCGCTTTCAGTCGTTTTTCAAGGTTCAGGCTGTATTGCGACATGCCGTAGCACATCACGAAGAACAGGATCGAAATAAGGGCAAGCGGCTCTGTATGAAGACCGATCCAGTTTTTGTCGTTGGAGATATTGCGCGCCATCAACATGATGTCGAACAGGCCGATGATCGACACCAGGGTCGTGTCTTTGAGCATGCTGATAAAGGATGTCATGATGTTCGGGATCATCAGCCGCATCGCCTGTGGCAGAATGATCAGACCCATGGTCAGCCAATATCCAAGCCCCAGTGTCTGGGCGGCTTCATATTGGCCGTCGGGAATGGCTTGCAGGCCGCCGCGGATGTTTTCGGCCATATAGGCCCCGGCAAACAGGCAAACCGCAAACAGGACTTGCGAGAGTTTGTTGGGCTCGGCACCACTTGGCAAAAAGATCGGCAAAAGGGTGACAGCCATGAACAGAACGGTAATCAGCGGCACCGCTCGTACCAGTTCGATCAGCATCATCGATAGCCAGTGAATGACCGGTAGTTTCGAGCGTCGCCCGAGTGCCAGCAGAATGCCAACCGGAATGGACATGGTAATCGCAAAGGACGCGATGATCAGTGTGAGGAACAATCCGCCCCAATGATCCACCGGAACCGGTTCCAGATGCACCTGCGCCAGTACGAGGCCGCAAAGGATTGACAGAACGGCCCAGACCAGCAGGAAGCCGTTCATATATTGCCCGCGACGTATCAGCCTTGACGTCAGCGGTGTCACCATTTCCGGCAGCGAAGATTGCCCGGCCGCACACAGCATCCAGTTCAGATAAAGCAGGATGAAGTAGCCCGCCGCCAGCGACGTAAAGACCATATGAATGATCCCGACATCTTGCCCGAAGGTGCCGCCAAGGAACATATAGGCCCCAAGAAACGGATACAGCGTGATCCAGCTGATCAGGATGGAATTGCGATAGGCAATACGCCGGGTCATCAGGGGCAATAACCACAAAAGCCCCATGATGACACCGCCATTGACGCGCCATTGTTCTTCATCCGGATAACGCCCGTAAATCAGGCCGTTAAACCAGTCGATCACACCGGCCCAGCAGGCGCCATCCGGGCTTATATCCATGCATTCGCGCCGGGTGGCCGCATTCCACACCGCGTTGAAGACAGCCCAGTCCAGAAACGATTTCGCGACATAATAGATCAGCACGAGAACCGAAATGGTCAGCAGGCTGTTGCCGATGCTGTTAAAGCATTGCTTTTGAATGCGACGCAGCAGGTTTTGCTCGTTCGTGGCCGGAAGGCGGGGCGGGGTGGGAACGAAATGTTTGAGATCCTGTTCAGACATTGCTTACCTCGCCTTGAACTGCATATGGGCGTTATATTTGTTGAGCAGATACGAAATGATCAGACTGACCACGATGTAAAAGCCCATCACCATTGCAATGATCTCAATCGCGCGCCCCGTCTGGTTGACCGATGTCTGCATAAAGACCGACACCAATTCGGGAAAGCCGATGGCGACGGCAAGCGACGAATCCTTGGTCGCGACCAGCCAGGAATTGGCAAGAGGCGGAATAATGGCGCGAATGGCCTGTGGAATCAGGATCAGGCGAAGCGTCTGAAACCGTGAAAAGCCGATGGTCGCGGCGGCTTCATGTTGGCCTTTGCTGATGGACTCCATGCCCGCACGCACGGTCTCGGCAATGGCGGCGGACCGGTAAACCGTCATTGCGATAAAGGCCGCGCCAAATGCCGAGGGCAAAAACATGCCACCCTCGATATTGAAGCCCTGCAACGCGGGTACAGACCAGCGCAATGAACTGCCAACGATCAGGGCCATGCCACATAACACAAGTCCCCAGAGGGCAAAGGCAATCCGATACGAACGGCTGACCGATCCGTTCTGGCGTTGCTGGCGACGTATGCCACGCAACAAGAACCAGAGGGGGCCAAGCAATATCAGGCTTCCGGCTGCTATCAGCCAACCGGACATATCGGTGACGGCGGATGGCATGTAAAAGCCGCGATTGTTCAAAAAGACCAGTCCGGCAAATCCGTAACCGCTGCGCGGTGGGGGTAGGGCGGAAAAGACGGTGGTGAACCAGAAAATAATCTGGATCAGCAGCGGGACATTGCGGACCACCTCGACATAACAGCGCGCCAGTTGCGATACCAGCGGGTTAGGGGATAGACGCAAAATGCCAACAATGGTGCCGAGAATGGTGCCAAAGACAATGACACAGAATGACAGGAACAGGGTGTTGACGATCCCGACCAGAAAGACCCGCCAATAGCTCATGCTCGGGTCATAGGCGATCAGGCTCCAGCTAATGTCAAAGCCAGCGGTCGTTTGCAGAAAGTCAAACCCGAAACTCAGACCGAGCCTGTCAAGGTTCTGCGCAGAATTTGAAAACAGATACAAAAGAGTTGCCAGCACAAGGCCAAGCGTTGCGGCCTGAATGACCACACCACGTGTTGAATCCTTGTTCAGGCAGGAAAAAATACTGTGCGCAATGCCGGGTTTTGGATGCGATGGCGAAACAAAGTTCATACCGGATAACCGTTGGAATGTGGGGCATTCAGGCAGGCTGGATCACCAGCCTGCCTGAACGTACGGAATTAACGGAATGACTTTGCATACATCAGGCCGCCATCCTGCCAAAGGGCATTGAGCGTACCTTCGCGGTCCAGACCGAGAATGCTGTCGGGGCCGACATTGCGTTCATAGATTTCGCCGTAATTGCCGACATTCTTGATGACCTGATAGGCCCAGTCCTGCGGCAATCCGAGGCCGACATGCAGATCGCCTTCGACCCCCAGAATACGACGGATGATCGGGCTTTCCGAATTGGCGCGCATGTCATCAACATTTTCCGAGGTGATGCCGTATTCCTCGGCGGCAACCATCGCCTGGAAGGTCCATTTCACGACATTGGCCCATTCGCTGTCATTCTGTTTGACGGCAAATGACAGGGCTTCCTTGGAAATGGTTTCGGGCAGAACAACATAATCTGCCGGGTTCGGTGCGGCGGAACGCTGTGCTGCAAGGCCGGACTTGTCATTGGTCAGCGCATCGCAGTTATCGTTAAAGAACGCAGTGTTGCGCACGGCGGAATCATCGAAAACAACCGTTTTCAGGTCCAGAGCATGTGTCCGGCTGTAATCGGCAAGGTTCAGTTCGCTTGATGTGCCGGTCAGCACGCAGACCGTCGCACCTTGAAGTTCTTTAACGGACGTGACACCAAGGTCCTTGCGGACCATGAAACCCTGACCGTCATAGAAATAGGTATCAAGGAAGTCGAGGCCCTGGCTCACATCACGTGACAGCGTCCAGGTCATGCCTTTGGAAAGGATGTCGCCCTTGCCGCTTTTGATCGTGGTAAAGCTTTGTGCCCACTGAACCGGCAGGAAGTTGACCTTGCCTGCATCTCCGAAAACGGCTGCGGCAACGCCACGGCACATATCGATGTCCATGCCCTGCCATTCACCTTCCTTGTTCAGGCTGTAAAAGCCCGGGAAGGAATTCCCGATCACACAGCTAACACTGCCGCGATCCTTGACGGTCTGAAGTGTCGATGTGCCTTCTTCGGCCTGACTGGCCGACGTCTGGACGAAAATCATGGCTGCGCTCACAGCCAGAGCCAAGGCAAATTTATTCATTATGCTTCCCTGATTAAGGTTCTCGTTGATGCCGTCTCTGCAAATCGGTTTTCCGTATCGTGGTCTTTCATGCTGCTGCATCAGACGCGATTTCCGGCCCCGCGCAAAAATCGTCGTGATCCTAGGATAAGAACAGAAATAATGGTATTGAATGTTTCTGATGGTTTGATAACTTTGAGTTATGATTGATGAATATCAAGCGCTTACGGATATTTCACGAGGTTTTTGTCACCGGCAGCATCACCCGCGCCGCCGAGCGAAGCTTCGTCAGCCAGCCCGCCGCCAGCAAGATGCTGGCGAATTTCGAGGCGGAAATCGGCTACAAGCTGTTTGTGCGGCATAACGGTAAACTCCTGCCGACCGATGAAGCGCACTTTCTGCATGATGAAGTTTATTCAATCCTGCAGGGGCTTAGTCATCTTGAAGACAGTCTGAAAGCGGCGCGCAATAATAAGGGGGGGCGTTTGCGGATCTGTTCCATCTTTGGCCCTGCCTATCGCTTTCTGCCTGAACTGATTGCCGATTACATGAAAAAGAATCCCGGTGTTCAGGTCAGCCTCCATCATGCCGGCTGTTCGGTAATCCGGCAGGGAGTGGCATCCGGGCAATATCAGATCGGGCTGGTGGATAAATCCGAAAGCTCGCTTAGCCATGAATCGGTTTCGATGGATTTGCCCTGCTTCTGTGCTGTCCCACTTGATCACCCTGCGGCACAGCTTGATGAAGTGACATTGGCAGATGCCGGAACATCCCCCTGGATCACGCTTGATTCAGAAAATGCGACCACGCGGGAATTGCGCAGGGCTTATGACGATGCCGGGATCGCGTTCAATCGTATCATCGAGGTGCATACGACGGTTCACGCCATGTCGTTTGTAAATCTCGGCATGGGTTTGACACTGGTTGATGCCCTGAATTGCCGCTATTTCAGCGATGCCTTTAATTT